>NZ_OEZH01000033.1 GCF_900243075.1 Clostridioides difficile | reverse complement strand
ATTATATTAATATAATAAAAAAGTACTAATGAGTGACACTAGTACTTTATAACTACTTTTACATTTTTTTACTGTATAAAACAGTGGGTATAGTTCATCGCACAGAGTGGCTTTTTACTTTTTTGTTTAACTTACTAATTAAGTAAATTATTACACTAGCTGCTAAACTTGCTAAAACACTAAGTAAAAACTCGTTCATACTTCCACCTCCTTCCTTTTAGGAAGTTGGTTTTTATCTTTAGTATGAGCTCCACTCTTAAAATATAGTTTTAATCTTCTTGCTTATATAATTATATCATAAAGTTTTGGAAATTAATAACTATAGTTCTTATAATATAAATCTATTTATTTCAATTTCAAGCCCTATAAATGCAATAAGTAATGTAATTATACTTTCACAATCTAAAAAACTCTACAAGCCAATCTAAGAACTTTTATGAATATAATGTATTTATTTAAAATCAAAATCATTAAACTCTCAAAATAAGTTAAGTAATGTAAATATTTTTAGTCGTTTTTTTATCGCAACAGCTTATCATATTTTTTTATTTTGTCAAAACCAGTATAAATTTTTTAGCCTAAGAGCATTAGCCAAAAAAATTTGTACTTAGCAAAGCTTTTTGACAAATTAATTTAAATATTAAATCTTCAGTTCAATAAAAAAACAACTCTACTTTTTAATTTTTATTATATTCATTATCTAGGAAATCTTGAAAAGTATTATAGTCAATTAATCTTGATTCCTTCCAATATTCTAGTTCCCCATTTTCAATATTATTATCTTTACATTTAGACATAATCTCCTTCAATGACTTAAAAATATATTCTAGATTACTATTGGATTTTTGGGGATTACTTATTGACTTGATTATTTCCTCTGATAGCAATTCAGTTGTATTTCCCATCCAATCTTCATTATAAAGTTCTTCTGGATAGTCTACAGAACAGTTATATTTAGCTACCAAATTTGAACCATAATGGTTCATTATCTTACTCATATAGTCAAGTGATGTTGTATGACCACTTGTACTTGTTGTGGTACAAACCATACTACCTTTACCATGTAATCTCATAGTATGCATCCATGATGATGATCTATCAAAAAATATTTTTAGATCTCCAGATACATTATGTGCATATACAGGGCTCCCAAATATAACAAAATCAGAATTTATTATCTTTTGTCTTAACTTTCCCATATCATCATATTTATCATAAGGACATTCTGCTGTTTCAAAACATGTATCACAACCATTGCATGGTTGTATGTTTAACTGATTTGAAGTTATTATCTCATACTCTATAGAATTAAATTTTTGTTTTGTTACCTCTAAAATTTGACTAATAAATTTATATGTATTTGATTTTGTACCTTTTCTACTGCCTATATATGCAACTATCTTCTTCATATGCTACCTTCCTTTTAATCAAAATATTTTATTACAACCATACAATAAAATACGAAATATATATTCAAATAAACAATATAAAACAAATGCCTTGACTATTAAATTTTAAATACTTATTAGTCTAAATCTTACTTTGCGAATTTTGGTCTATATAATTTGATAAATTGAATAAGCCTATAAAGTTAGGCTTATTCAATTATTTTTTATATACTTATATATATCAGGTATATAAAACATTATATATAATAAAGCGAATATAGTTGTTAGTATAGGTCCAAATTCTAAAATCAAACTAATTCCTATATCTATAAATAACCCTATTACAAATTTTACGACTTTATTAATATTCATTAAAATCACCACCACTATATATATTTATTTTGCCATAAGAAATCATTCTATTTAGTTTTATTCTATTAATTACTTTATACTAATTTTTTATATCATACTAATATCATTATAGACTACATGCATCTAGATTGTTAAAAAACATTTCTTTATACAAATCACAATTTAATATTAAATATTCATGATCTCCTTGTTCCATGACTTCTCCATTGTTAAGTAATACAATATTTGATGATTTTTTTATTAAGTTGTTAAATCTATGTGCTATTATAATACCTATTTTATTCTTAAATATTTCCATATACATATCTTCTATTTCTCTTTCAGTAATAACATCTAATGATGCATTAGGTTCATCTAATATATACATATCTGCATTCTTTGCAAAAGCTCTTGCTGTGGCGATTTTTTGCCATTGACCCATAGATATTTGTCTTCCATTATCAAACCAAAAACCAATTTGAGAATCAATTTTATCTGAGTTTTTATTTAATATTTTATCTATTGAAAACTTCTCTGATATGTATTTTATGTATTCATCATCATCAATTTTATCTATATTTCCATAAGCTATATTATCATAATACGATGCTTCATATTTTGAAAAATCTTGAAAAAGGGTTCCAATAAGATTCATATATCTCTCTTTATCTATTTTTTTTAAATTTATCCCATTTATAAATATTTCACCTTCATAATTAGGATAAAACCCCATAAGAATCTTTATAAGTGTCGTTTTTCCTGATCCATTTGTACCTAATATTGTATACATTTTATTTGATTCAAACGTTAAATTTATATTATTTAATACATAGTTACTACTATTTTCATATTTAAAGGATAAATTTTTTATTTCTATAGTTTTTATTGAATCAATTTTTATTGAGCCATTTTTATCATTAGTATTATAATTAAAAAAATCATATAATAAATCAATATACAAACTTTCTTTCTTTATTTTGGCTACAATATCTAACATACTTTGTAAACTATCTTTAACTTTATTTAAAGAGTTTATATAAGTCATTACATTCCCAATAAGAATAGTTTTAATATATCCACAATATATTATATATATGAATATCGCTCCATCTACAATCTGTTCAGCTATTGAGACTATAGTCAAAGATACATAATATTTTTTAATAAGAGTAATATCTTGCAAAATAAACTTATTATACAATGTCTTATATTTATTTATAAAGAAATTCCCTACATTGTTTAGTTTAATTTCTTTAAAAAAATCCTCTCTTGTTAAAATATAGCTTAAATACCATGCCTTTCTAGATTCATTGGTTCTATTTTTTATAATAATATATTCTTTTAAGTTATAATTTTTAGTTATAAAATATTTAGCAATTGGTATTATAACTATTGGAATAACTAAAGCTAAGTTAAATGAAAAAAGAATAAAGGAATAAGATACAAGATTTATTGATACTCTCAATAGAGTGATAAAATTATCAATAAAGTTAACTGTATTGTTAATTCCATCTTCTTCAGATCTCTGAATCATATCATAAACTTTACTATCTTCAAAATCGCACAAATTTAGTGAATTACATTTTTCTAACAAACATGCCTTTAATTTTAAATGAAAATTTTTAATAAACTTACTTTGATATACATCAAAAATATTTTTTTGAAAAATCAATACTGTATCAATAGTAATATAAAAAATAATATTTCGTATTATAATATTAAATGTACTCAGTCCTAATTGTATATTGTTAATAATCTCTTGCATAACCAACATGCTAACAATAGGAATAATTGTTGCTATTAAAGTAGATATTAGAGATAAAAAAATATATTTTTTATCTACTTTAAATACAAATTTTAGTGTTAATTTTAAAGCTTTTATAATATCATCTCCTCATTTAAGTCTTAATCTGCTAGCTAAAAAATAACAATTTATTAAAATCATAATCATTATTAAATATAAGAGATAATGCTAAAACTATGCCTGTTGTTCCCTCTAAAAAATCATACGAGTTAATCTCATAATTTTTAAATTCATGTTCTAAGTCAATATCTGAACATATTTTAAATCCATACTCGCTATATTCATCAAAACATTTTAAAATATTTCCAATTGAGTAATCTAAATTTGTTAACATAATTTTATCTTTGCTTTTTTTATACGCAAATATTTGCATAGCTAACATACTAGCATAACCATGACAAATATTTGGTGTAAAGAAACAGTATTCCTTAAAATATTGTTTAGCAATTTGTTTACAGTTATTATAATACTTTAAATATTGTTTTTCATCTATTGATGCATCTGCTAAAACTAGAGATAAACTTAAAGATCCATAGCACCACTTGTTAAAGTCTAGACTATAATCACGGTCTTTTAAAGTTCTACAATTATATTCTTCTAAGCCAATCATTGGAGGCCACGTTATAGTATTGTCTTTTTCTATTTCAAAATCATTGTATATATCAAAAAATGTTGAAATAGCATCATCTATACCCTCTACATTATATTTTTTACTTTTAGCAATTGTAAGGACTTTAAGTGGAGCAGCTATACCATGAGATAGTCCTAAGTTTATATTTCCAAATAAAAATTGTCCTCTTTCACTTTCTGTAGAATTTACATTGGAAATGAATATTTTTGGAACAGTGTATTCATTATAATTGATTTCTTCTGAAAGAGTTACTAAATACGCAATCATAAATTCTATCTTGTAACTTTCATCTTTTGTCCATTCAAATTCAAGTAAATAATTTAATATACCTGACATACCATATATGGCATCATAATCAAATGTATTAGTATTGTTCTCGTAATAGTCTATAAGTTGCTTAGATTTATTGTAGCCTTCATTTAGCAATAATTTATTTATATCGTTAAGAAAATTAGATAATAATCCTGTACTTCTATTAAAGGAATAAATTGAATACGCAGAATATCCAAGTCCTTGAAAAAAAAGAGGATAAAATTTTTTAAAAATATTACTTTCTATTTTATCCTTTAATATTTTTACTAACTCATATCCAATATAAATATACTTTTCTTTTTGTGAATCTGGTATTATAGGTAATAAATTAGAAATGCCAATTAAAAAATCTTCACAGTCATTCATCTCTATCAAATTATTTTCAAATTTATCATATATTTTTTCTAAGTACCAAAATATAATCTCAGTTATTTTTTCATTATATTTTGTACATTCTATTATTTCTATTTCCTCTAATAACATCTTTTACCTTTCTAATATATTAAAATTTTTTTATATAAACAAATTAATTTGAACTATTTATAATATTTTTTTCTATTATAAACATCTCTCATTGAATATCTAATAAAATGAGTTATTTTTTCTTCTTCCCCTGGGTTTCCTTTAAACCTATTACAAAACATATGAATTATTGAGAAAATTATACTGTCTATATTAGTAACATTAATATTTCTATCAAGCTTATTTTTAACTTCTTTTAAGAGACTATTTCTTTTTTCTAATAATGGATATAAATACTTAACTTTCTCTATGCTAAAAACATCATTATAAAAAATTATTTCTGAGAAATGTATATATCTTTGTTTATTACTTTTATACTCATCTCTCCACTTACCTTTACGTGTATATTTATTTAAAGCTTCCATGACTTCTTCTTCAGAAGAATATATTGTTTTTAATATTGATAATATACCTAAAAAATAATAAAATTCAACATCACTTGATTCAGATAAGTTTACTTTTTTTAATAGACTCATAACAAATTTACTATCAATTGAAAAAAAACGTTCAACATAATCAATCAATTCATTACCACCATATCTAGATATTTCAGGTAAATATGTATCAATTGAGGCTGTATATATCATACCTTGATCTCTTAATTTGTAAAAAAAGTTATTGATATATATAAGGTTATTCATTAAATCCTTACTATTTTCAAATCTAAATCTAACCCTTAAATTTTTTCCTCCTTCATCATAATATCTTATAAAAAACTTTATAGATGCTTCTTCCAAAGAGCTAAATAAATCCTCTACCTGTCTAATAACTTCATTTTCCCTTCCATTAATTCCATATAATTTGTAATATAGCCAGTTGTTCTCAAATGGTAAAATAAATGAGCTACTATCAGTAATAATATTTTCCTTGTAAGTTTCATCTATTTCTATTTCTTTAACATTATTAACATCTGCTTTAAAAAAAGAAAGTGAGTATTCAGATATATATTTATTGCTATATTGATCTTTAAGTATAAATTCGTCATTAGAAATAAACTCAAATTCTTCTAGTTTTATATATGAAAATTTCTTAATATATTTATATATATGTTCATAAAAATCTTTATTACTCAAATCAATTAATATCCTATTATCTGAATTTGCCAAATATACATATCTATCGATTTTAAATATATTTTTGATATTATCAAATTCTTGTATAAATAAAGAGTAATCTTTTATATTACTAAACATTTCTTCATATATACACCACTGCTTAGGTGTTATGATAACATTTTCAAACTTTATTCTTGGAGTAAATATGTACTTATTATTAAATAAATCGTATAATCTGTTTATAGGATTAGATTGATTTCTTTTGCTGATATTATAAAGTAAATTAGCTAATTTGCTGTGACCATATTTGTTAAGCATATCATTTTTAATAAATATAATTTTTTTACCTAATTTTAAGTTAATAATATCTATTGTATTATTTTTATTTATTCTTATATATAAATCTCTAATATATATATATGTATCGCTATTATTTTCACAAAGTGAAAATGATAAATTTGTATTATTTATTCTGATATTATTTCTAACATTTATTGACCTTGAATCTGGTAATAACTCTCTAATTTCAGCATAGATACAATCATTGTTATATTCATAATCATAATCTTGTCTTTTAAGTGTATCTAATACATTTAAGTATCCATTCTCAGATTTCAAAATTTCATAAAATCTATTATAAATTGAAGTTGATCTATCCGATCCGGGATTACTTGTAACAAAGCATTGATAATTTTCACTTTCAGATATTTTTTTAATCATTATGTTTAAATCAAAAGATTTAATCAGATCTATAGTTCTAGTGTCTTCTTTAGACTCAATAATTTTTTTAAAATTATCTTCCGTTAGCTCAACTTCATCTTTACATTCTTCGATAGCTTGTAAAATTTTAAAGTCTATAATATTTTTTATTTTTTCATCATTTTCATCATTATAATTTTTTTGTTGATCTATAGTATTCAATATATTAAGTTTGTTAGTATCAATAATATCTGTCAATGGAATTAGAGTGTCATAGCCATAGACTTCAGATACTTTTTCACAAAACATATTTTCACACACATTATTCTTGAAAGACAATTTGCTAATCTTACTTATAAAATTTTCTAAATCTTTTTTTATATGAATATCTAAATTTCTATTGTTTAAACTAATACCTTTATTGATGTAGATGTAATTGTCTGCTTCAAATACAGAGCTCATTTTATCAACAAGTTCACAATATATAGAACTTGCTTTTTCAGAATTAATATTACTATCAATTGTTAAATTATTTTGTAATTTATCAATTAAAATTAAAATTTCTTCATATATTTTAATTTCTTTTTCTAAATTAAGAGATTTTAATGTTGATATCAAACATTCTAAACTATTTGAACAATACGATGGCTGTTTCAAATTAGTAATTAAAAATTCATTATCTAAAAGATTTTTTATAGTGCTTACTATAATTGTTTTATCCACCTCTGGATATGATTTCTCAATAACATTTAATGTTTCATTAAATGTTTTATAGTTCTCATTAAATTCTTTTATAAGTTCTATTAAATATGTATTTCTTATACTATATTCATTAAATCTATTTTCACTTTCAGCTCCATGTAAAGAAATTTGTGTATTCTTTAATCTATCACCAGAAATGTAAGTATTTTTATTAAACTTTAATGATAGTCTATCAAGTACATTCTCCTTATTCTCTAGTAGATGCACTATATTACAAATCCATTTATTATCAACTTTTATCTCTATTAAGTATTTATTATCTATAGATAGATTAGTACCTTCATTAAAACTTCCTACTCCTACACCAGCATATATTCCAAACGGAGTTGCCCTTATAGAAGCTCTTATTAAGTAATTTTTTAGTCCAAATGCAAAGGTATCATTATACTTAACTTTTTCACATTCTATATCTAAAAGCATATTATACATACTTTTACTAGATACCATCAACATATTTTTTACTAAATTATATATATTTTTATCCTTCATGTATGTTATAAGGTTTCCTTTATATTCTAATAAATCAAAGCATACATTTATTGGCAAACTTGGTGCTCTTACAATAAAATAATCAGATGATTTATATATAGTGATCACTCCTTTTGACTTATATTTTAATTTTATATACAAATAATTAAACTGTTTAATATACTTCCTATATGTGTAATACTTTTTTATAGTATAGTGTATTTATAAACCATTACAAAAACATATAACATACTGTTTAATTTATTTTATATATGTTCTATTACTTAATTTATTCCATATATGTTCTATTGCAAGGACTAATCTTAGTGTATGATGGATGGCATCCTTTACCTTCTGTTGTTTTATCACAAAGCTTTATACTTAATTTTATAGTATTAGTTACAATTTTAGAAGAAACATCTTTAGCATTATCATTCTTTTCATTACTCACAACCTTATTTAAATCTAAGTTAAAATCATCATATTTTGGCATTATATCTATTTCCCCCTTATTTTTTAGTATGTTATATGTTTCTTGTAGTGATTTACAAATAATCCTGTATTAATTTACATAAATTTCCTTTCACTATATAAAAAAATTCTACATTTTTATATAGAATCCTTCTTATTATTTATTTTTTTTCTAATCATATAATATAGAATCATTACAAACTTTTTCTTAGTTCTTTATAATATATAAAAATATTTTTGTTAGTTTTCAATATTTGATATATATATTTATTTCTATATAAAATCTGTTATTATATATATATAATTTAAAAATTTAAAATAAGGGGAATTAATATGTCAAATAATATTAAAATAATAAAAAAAGAAATAAACTATTTCTTATTAATAAATTTTTTACTGATTGCTTTTACATCAATATTTTTATTTTTGTCAATATCAAAACCAAATAATAGTGAACTTATATCAAGCTTCTCTGTATTATTTATGTATATTCCTGCATTTTCAGCAATTGTTGTCCTAAAAAAAGTTTCTAATTACAAGTTTGATTCAACAGTGGATAAATTTTTAAAGTTTTTTGCTATAACTACAATTGTGAGAATAGTAATATCTATAGCTGAAACATTTTTAATGCATAGTAGTATTATTTCTTCAACAATAGATACATTAACATCTTTTTATCTTTTAGCGGTTGTTCTTTACAATGAATTTCAATTTGAAGTTTTAAATTTATCTTTAAGTAAAAATTTCAAAAAAGTTTTAGGCCTTCTATTAATATTCTTAATATTAATTATAGTTAGAAATATTATTGATAAAGAAGGTTTATCAATTAATGTTGTAAATAAATTTGTCACAGTATTTATAAATATAATTATAAATTTATGTTTTGGTTTTAATTTATTTTTTGGAGAAGAATTTGGATGAAGATACTTTCTTCAACCTAGACTACAAAAGATTTATGGCAAAAAATTTGGTGTATTAATTTTAGGTTTTATATGGGGAATTTGGCATTTGCCTCTTTGTGTCACTTTGTACAGTCCCGAAACCCCATTTTATTGTGTTATTTCTCAGATAGCATATTGTACCTTTATAGGAATATTTTTAGGATATACCTATATGAAGACCAAAAACCTTTGGGCACCAATATTAATCCACTTAGTAAATAACACTGTTTCTATTATACTTGAAGGAAGTATTGAGTCTATATTTACATTAGAATCACTATTATGGAGTATTCTAGTTGATGCTATATTGTTTTTACCATTCTTGTTCACTAAAGAGTACAAAACTAATAACTCTGATGAAATTTCTAACTAGTCTATAAATATCTGGCTCTCTAGAGGTAGAAATAAGCACAAATCTATCCTAATAAGGCTATCTATTATGAAAATATTTAAATCTACTAATAAAGATACCACTTTTATCAAACATCAAATTTTATATCCTGATATAGAAAAAATAGAAGTATAATTTCATATATGGAAATTTTAAATCTTTATACAAGTTATAGTTATATCTAAATTTAAATAAGTACAAATGTATCATTGTTTCTTATGTAAACAATTACACTTTTGTCATACCTAAAAGAATTCTCTAAAATTTTAAGAGGATTCTTTTTTTATATCAAAAAAGAATCCTCCTTTTACTTTTCTTAAAATTTTTCATGAAATATTATAATAAAATTCAAAATTAATGAAAAATTGAACCATATTAATATAAAGAAAAAATTTGTATAGTTATACAAATAAGAATAGTAATAAACAAAAAATATTCTATATTAAATAAATACATAACACTTATATATGTAAATAGGAAATAGTTAGAAGATGTTTTACATCAAACAATTATAAATAATTTATATAGTTATACAGATAAAAATAATAATATCTAAAAGATATTCTATATTAAATAGATATATAAAACTTATATTTATAAATGGAAAATAGTTAAAAGATATTTTACATCAAATAATTATAAATAATTTATATGGTTATATAGATAAAAATAATAATATCTAAAAGATATTCTATATTAAATAGATATACAAAACTTATCTTTGTAAATAGAAAATAATTAAAAGATATTTTACATCAAATAATTATAAATAATTTATATGGTTATACAGACAAAAATAATAATATCTAAAAGATATTCTATATTAAATAGATATACAAAACTTATCTTTGTAAATAGAAAATAATTTAAAAATATCCTATTAGATAAACATATGGGAGGTGAAAGTACCAGTAAGAATACTAAACAATTAGATAAGCATGTGGGAGGTAATAACATGAGTAAGAATACTAAACAATTAGATAAACATATGGGAGGTAACAACATGAGTAAGAATACTAAACAATTAAATAAACATATGGAAAGTAACAACATGAGTAAGAATACTAAACAATTAGATAAACATATAGGAGGTAACAACATGAGTAAGAATACTAAACAATTAAATAAATATATGGAAAGTAACAACATGAGTAAGAATACTAAACAATTAAATAGTTGTAAGAAAAGTTATAAAATGAAAAATAAGCAAAATAATAAATCTAAAACAAAAAATCAGATAAATAAAATTGACTATAATAAACGTATGTTTTATTTTAGCATAATAAGTTCAATTGTTACTTGGTTGCTTATGTTCTTTAATTAAAATATTTACAAATAGGATTATAAGAAAGATGGTGAGTGGGTCTTTAAAATAAAGTGTGTATTCTTCTAAAAAGTGGTGATAATTAAAATATTAAATATCACTATATAAAGGAAGGTGCACACTTTTTATGTTTA
>NZ_OEZH01000034.1 GCF_900243075.1 Clostridioides difficile | reverse complement strand
CTATGATTTTTAAATCCATAGCCTTACCAATAAAAGTTTAATTATCACTTAAAAAATAAATTTTTATTTAAAGAATACACATAAATATATCCAGACTCTAAAAATAGTTGATATTTTAAAGAACCACATATTTATTTACAGTTAGTACATTTATATGTGGTTTTATAACTATTATTTACAAGTCTATATTGATAACTTTTATATAGTATATAATGCTTAAATACTTATTTAGATTTATCTATTGGATTATTTTTGCCCATCATCATACATCATCAATACCATTATAGCATATTTTGTTGATGTATATGCTGAACATCTATGGTGTTTTGTGTTTCTCTCAAATGTAGAAAATATTTATAACCTACTATAGACTAAACCCAAAACGCCCATCTTACATCGAACATGTCAATAAATCTAACAACACATGAACTGTAATCAGTAGACTGTATTGGCTCAATTGTAATACTACCATTTTGCATTATATCGTATGCTTTTAGTAGGGAAGCTTCATTATCAAACTGAACACAAAGCTGATATCCTCCTGGTATTGAAATACCATCTTTGTTTCCAAAATCGTTTAAAATTAACAACTCATTATGAATAACTATTTCAGCATGAACAACAAGCAAATGACTTGAATCTTCAATCAATGTTTTAACAGTAGCATTAAACGCTTGCTTATACAGTTCTATCGCTTGTTTGCACTGTCCATTAAAGTAAATATGAGTCAATAACATAACTATACCCCCAAAATCTAATATAAATTTTCTATACTGCACATTATCCGACTAATGATTATCTGTATTATAACATAATTGAATTCAAAAGGCCATCAACACATAGAATGTCGATGGCCTAAAAAGAGATTTTAAAATCTTTTTTTTATTTATTAATTATTTTTTAAATTTATATTTTTTGCATCAGATTTTCTAATAGCTAAGTCAAACCCTCTAAATCTAATCACTATAGGGTCATTAAGAGGAGCTATCTTTTTCACTTCAACTTCAGTGCCATCTATTAATCCTAAGGCTAGAAGTCTCTTCATAAGTTTTTCATTCCCAGCTATATTGTCTATAATTCCCTTTTGTCCAAGTTTCAAATTGTAAACAGTCATTATTAACACCTCCTAATGAAAATCATTATCAAACTTTATATTTATAATATATAATAAAAAGAGCAAATTGTCAATATATAACAAAAAAATAAACATACTAAGTTAGTATGTTTATAAAAAATAGTATACATGGGATACTAATAGCATCTAGCAAAAAACCACTTACTAATGGTACGACTAAAAAGGCTTTTGGGGAATCTCCATATTTTTGTGTCAAAGAGCTCATATTTGCTAAAGCGTTTGGAGTAGCTCCTATTCCATGTCCAATTAAACCACTTATTATGATGGCAGAATCAAAATTTTTTCCAAGTACTCTAAAGCAAATAAATATTGAAAATAGGATTATAAAGATTACTTGGAAAGTTACTATTAAGAGAATAGGAGGTAATAATGTAGATAATTCAAATAAATCTATATTCATAAGCGATAAAGTTAAAAAAATTCCTAATGAAAGTTCTTTTAAAAAGTCTATAAGTTTAAAATTTAATTCTAGTATACTTATCTTATCATTTAAATTTCTAGAAATAACAGCCGAAAACATACAAGTTACAACAGAAGGTAATAAGATATTAAACATTATATAGAAGGTTCTACTTATGATTTCTCCTGTATTTATACAAATAAATATGAGAAGAACTTGTTCCAAAAATACAGCAGGTGTTATTGGGTGAGAGAAATCATTGTTTTTTATTCTATTCTTATTTCTAAAAAACTTATTTCCTAATCCCTTTAGATTTCTATTATACTTAGGACTCGATAAGTCTATATTTGATGACGGTTTTAATTTATATCTATTTATTAGGAATCTAGCTACAGGACATCCCAATATACCACCCATAATAAGCCCTATTGTTGCAGCAGATAGACCAACTCCAACTGCTCCATCTATACCAAGTTTTTCTATTGTAAGTCCAAATGCAGCAGAATAACCATGACCACCTTCCATAGATACATTGCCACACATAAGACCTAAGAGAGGTTCAAGTTTTATAATCTTTGATATTGTAATAGCTAAGATATTTTGGCAAAATGCCAATACTCCACACAAAATCCAATATCTAAATAATACACTCCCCCCCTTTTTTATAAGATTTATGCTTATTTCAAGTCCTATTGTCGTAAAAAAGAAAGTTATAAAATTTGGCATTAAGTTCCCACTTACAGATATATCTACTATATTAAAATATTTAAGAAATAAATTTAGAAAACAAAATAATAGACCTCCTATTACTGGTGCAGGTATACAGAAATTGTTTAAAAAGCTAATTTTATTCTTTAACAAATTACCAATTAAAAAAAATAATATAGATAGTGTCAAGGTTTGTACCATATCAAAAGTTAAGGTAAGCAAAATAAATCCTCCTTTGTAATTCAAAGTTTTAATTGTATAACTTAAATTCTTATGTATTGGAATTTTATTATCAAATGTATATTAATAAATGTATATTAAAAAAAGTCAGTAGATATAATTAGATAATCATAAATTAAATTAAAATATTTTAATGAGTTGTAACTTTTTTAGCATGAAAAACTGTAGTATATTGATATAATAGAAATAAGACTTAAAAATCTGTTGAGAATATTATTTATAAGTATAGTAGGAGGATAAAATGTTTGAAAATTTACCTAAGATAGATTTACATTGCCATTTGGATGGAAGTGTTAGAGTAGAAACTATGCTTGATATAGCTATTAAAGAGAAAATAGACTTACCTTCAAATAATATTGATGAAATAAAAAAATTAGCAAAAGTTTCTTTTAATTGTACTTCGCTTGATGAATATCTAGAAAAATTTGATTTGCCTTTAAAAGTAATGCAATCTAAAGAAAATTTAAAAAGAATTGCTTTTGAACTTTTGGAAGATGCAAGTAGAGAAAATGTAAAATATATTGAAATTAGATTTGCACCATTACTTCATACCAAAAAAGGTATGAGTATTAAAAGTATAATTGAGGGTATAATTGAAGGAATTAGAGAAGCCGAAAGTATTTATGATATAAAAGGTAATTTAATATTAGGTTGTATGAGAACAATGACTTCAAAAGAGGCATTATTAGTAATTGAAGAAGGAAAATCATTTGTAAATAAAGGTGTTGTAGCAGTAGACTTATGTGGTCCAGAGAAAGAGGGATTTTGCAAAGAATATGAAGATACTTTTAAATTAGCAAGAGAATATGGATATAAAATTACAGTACATGCAGGAGAAGCCGCAAGTGGAGAAAATGTATTAGAAGCTATAAATATTTTAAAGGCTGATAGGATTGGTCATGGTGTAAAAATTAATGAACATAAAAAGGCCTATAATTTAGTTAAATATAAAAAAATATTGCTTGAGTTATGCCCAACTAGTAATGTACAAACTAAGACAGTAGATTCCTATAAAACACATCCATTTTATAATTTTTACAAAGATAATTTACATGTAAGTATAAATACTGATAATAGAACTGTATCAGATATAAGTTTAAATTCAGAACTAAATGTTATATTTGATACTTTTAAATTAGGATTAGAAGATTATAAAATAATTTATAGAAATACAGTAGAAGCGAGTTTTGCAGATAAAGAAACTAAAAAGTACTTGAATAGTTTAATTTAATAGATTAAACTATTTAAACTTTAAATCTAATTAATTAAATCAACAATAATACATTAGAGTAGGAGAAAAAGTGTGAAATGTTATGAAGACGTTACTTATATTAAATTAGCCAAAAAAGAACTTGAAGAATGGAAGAAAAATATATTAAAGAAACCATCTATATTTGACAAAGCATCAAAGGGAATACAGAATAAATTTAATGGAGTATTGCCAGATAAATACCATGAAATAATTACTTCTTCTATAAAAGTGATGACAAAAACCGTATTGTTTGGATATAAATATGCTACAAAGCCACCACTTAGAAATATGTCATTAGAAGAAAGAGAAAAATTAGTTTTAGAAAAAGCCAAAACTTACAAGACTACAGCAATGATTGAAGGGGCAGGAACAGGGGCAGGAGGAATTCTCTTAGGTTTATCCGATTTTCCTTTGCTCTTAGGTATTAAAGTGAAATTTTTATATGATGTAGCTTCAATATATGGATATGATGTTAAAGACTACAGAGAAAGGATTTATATATTAAATATATTACAACTGGCTTTTTCTAGTCAACAGCATATAAATGAAACTTTTAAATTGATGAATAATTGGGATGAATATGTAAAGAGTCTACCAGAAGACATCAATGATTTTAATTGGAGAACATTTCAACAAGAGTATAGAGATTATTTAGATTTAGCTAAGTTTTTACAACTAATGCCTGGAATAGGAGCATTTGTAGGATTTTATGTAAATGGGAAATTAATTGATAAATTATGTGAAACTGCTGTGTCTGCTTATAGATTGAGGATTAGAGAGCTTAAGTTATAAAAGAAGTTATAACATAAAAATTAGTTATACAATATATCTATATACATTTGATTTTGTATTGATAAAAACAATTATAGATAAAAGCTAAAGCATGATAGAATCTAATGTAGAGGTTTGTATTTTAATGGAAATATTTAGTTTTTATTGTTTAAAATACAAATTGAATTATGAAGAGAAGTAAGTGGGAGGAATATTTTCATGACAAATTTGCCAAAACAATTTGATAGCTTCAATGAGGCTAGACAAAAAGGATTTATAAATGCAAAAGAACTTAAGGAAAGCGGTAAAAAGATGGTTGGAGTTTTCTGTACATTTACTCCAGTTGAAATTCCAATGGCAGCTGGAGCAACTGTAGTAGGTGTATGTGGTGTTAGTGAAGAACCAATACCTGATGCAGAAAGAGTACTTCCAAGAAATCTTTGCCCTTTGATAAAATCAAGCTATGGACATGCAATAACAGATACCTGTCCATATTTCTATTTCTCTGATTTATTGATAGGGGAAACTACTTGTGATGGTAAGAAAAAAATGTATGAAGAGCTTGCAAAAGTTAAGCCAACATATGTAATGCATTTGCCAAATACCTCAAAAGGAGAATTTGCTTATAAACTTTGGAAAGATGAAATGATAAGATTAAAGGATGAGGTTGAGAAATCTTTAGGTGTGACTATAACAGAAGATGATATAAGAGCTGCTATAAAAGACAAAAATGAAGAAAGAGAACTTTTAAAAGAGTTCTATGCACTTGGCAAATTACAACCATCTGCACTTACAGGTCTTGAGTTACATAATGTTTTATATCAAGCAGGTTTTAAATTTGACCGTACAGAACTTAAGCAGTCTTTAAGAAAAGTTATAGATGATATGAAAGAAAGATATGAAAAAGGAGAATGTCCAGTTAAAAAAGATAAGCCAAGGATACTAATAACAGGTTCTCCTATTGGTGGGATAAGCGAAAAAATAGTTAAAACTTTAGAAGATGCAGGAGCATCAGTTGTAGCATATGAACTTTGTGGAGCGATTAGGTCAAACGATTTGTTGGTTGATGAAGAAATAGAAGATGTATATGACGCTTTGACACAAAAGTATATAAACATAGGGTGTTCTTGTATGATGAACAATGATAATCGTATTGAATTATTAGATAGAATAATAGATGAATATAATGTAGATGCTGTAATAGATGTAGTTTTACAAGCCTGTCATACATTTAATATAGAAAGTTATAGAATAAGAGAGTTTGTTACAAAAGAAAAAAATAAACCATTTATGTCTCTTGAGACTGATTACTCAAAATCAGATATTGAACAATTGAGAACTAGATTTGAAGCGTTTGTGGAGATGTTGTAGGAATAAATAAAAGTAGGAGGAACTATGTTTAGTATAGGAGTAGATTCAGGGTCAGTGGCAACAAAAGGTGTATTATTCGATGGTGAAAAAATTATTAAGAAAATAATTATACCAACTGGATGGAGCCCTAAAAGTACATCTAAACAAGTTTATGAGTTATTAAGTAGCGAAATTGATAAGAAAGATATAAAAAAAGTGGTAGGTACAGGGTATGGAAGAGGAGTAATGGATTTTGTTGATAAGAAAGTAACAGAAATAACTTGTCATACTAGAGGTATTTACTTTTTAAATAATAACATAAGGACAATTTTAGATGTAGGTGGTCAAGATAGTAAAGTTATAAATTTAGATAGGGATGGAAATGTATTTAATTTTATAATGAATGATAAATGTGCTGCAGGAACTGGTCGATTTTTAGAGATTACTTCTAATCTTTTAGGAAGTGATATAGAAAATATTGATACATTAGCTCAAGGTCATGAGCCAGTTAATATATCTAGTATGTGTACAGTTTTTGCTGAGTCTGAAATTGTAAGTCTTCTAGCTCAAAATATTTCTACTGGAGAGGTAGCAGCAGGAATACTAAAATCTATTGCAAATAAATCTACATCTATGCTGGCAAGATGCGAAATAATAGATGAAGTTGCATTTACTGGAGGGCTTGCAAAAAGTAAAGAACTAGTAAAAATGATAGAAGAAATACTGGGTAAAAAAATTTTTATTGCAGAAGATACTCAAATAATAGGAGCGTTAGGAGCTGCTGTAATAGGGTTCAGATAAAAATATATAAAAAATAAAATAAGAAACTGAATTTATCTTAAATAAGTTCAGTTTTTTATTTTATTTTGTTTATTTCTAAAGGAAAACTTTGGTATAATTGATTTAAATGATTGTATATTTGTAAATACTTGATATTTAGCCATATATAACATTAAAATTTAAAAAATTAGCTCGAAGCAAGGGGGAGAAAACGTGAAAAAATTTATTTCAAAAAAAGTAGCAAGGTTTGTTGCACTATTTTTAATATCTATTTTAGTAATATCAACAATTCCTGTATCAGCTGACAATAGCAATACATTGAATCAGGTAAAAAAAGCAGAATACAGTGAAAACTATAAACAATATCTAAATGATGCTAAAAATGGACGTACAGAAAAATATAATGGGATTATACCAAATCCATATCAACTGGAAGGTACTCAAATTCAAAGTAAAGGAAGAACAGCTCCAACATCTTATGACCCTAGAAAATTGGGTCTTATGACATCCGTAAAAAATCAAGAAAATTTAGGAATATGCTGGGATTTTGCTGCAATGGCAACTTTAGAAAGTTTCTTGAAATTAAATAATTATGGAGACTACGATTTATCAGAAGAACACTTAAGATGGTGGGCTTCAGATGGCGAATATGGATGGTCTGTAAATGACATGAATGGTGCTTTAAATTATGAAGCTATGGGATATTTAACATCTTGGTCAGGTCCTAAATTGGAAAAAGATATTCCATACAATGGCAAAGTATCTAAAGCACAAGGAGCGACAAAACCAACTAATATGAATACAGCATCGACTGTTTTTAATGTGACAGATGCTGTGTGTGTAAGTAATGACATGAATTCTACAAAAAATGCTATATTACAATTTGGAGCAGTAACATCTGGTTATTATGAAGATATTAAATATCAAAGTGAGGACCAAAATTCATATTATTGCCCAACAAAAAGTTTTAATACCAACCATGCTATTTCAATTGTAGGTTGGGATGATAACTATTCTAAAGACAATTTTAATGCAAATATTAAACCGTCAAAAAATGGTGCTTGGCTAATAAAAAATAGTTGGGGAGATTATAATTCCGAGGATGGATATTTCTGGATATCTTATGAAGATAAGACACTTATGTCTGATATAGATAATTTTTCAATCAAAGGAGGTCAAAAACCAAATAATGATGAGAAAATGTATCAACATGACTATGCAAGCATTGTTCCTTTAATCTCAAATAAAATAACAGCAGCAAATGTATTTGATTTCAATAGAGGTGATGAGACTCTAAAATCTGTAATGTTCTTAACTGAAAGTATAGGAGCTAAATATGAAGTGTATTATGCTCCAGTAGTAAATAGTATACCTCAAGAAAATAATATGAAAAAATTAAAAGAAGGTACTACCCAATATTCAGGATACATAACAGTTCCAATTGATTCTTTTGATATACCAAAAGGAAAAGGTGCAATTGTAGTAAGTATAGAAGCAAAAAATGGAGAGTCAACTATAGGCTCTGAGTCAAATGTACCAGGATATGATACATTTAAAGCAAAAGCTAACTTAGGTGAAAGTTATATTATAGATAGCACTGGAAAATTCTTTGATATAAATAGAGATAGTAGCTTTTATCCATGTAATTTTACTATAAAAGCTGTTACAGAAAAGTCTTCTGGTCAGAGTATTCCAAATGAATCTTTAATTGGAAGTGATAGATATGAAACTGCTATTAAAGTTAGTCAAAATGGTTTTAATTCTTCAGAAAATGTAGTTTTAGTAAATGGAGGTTCGATAGTAGATGCATTGGCAGCAACTCCTTTTACATCTGCTATAAATTCACCAATATTATTGACACAAAAAGAATCTTTAAATTCAAAAACTAAATCTGAAATACAGAGATTAGGTGCTAAGAAAGTATACTTAATAGGTGGAGAAAATTCTATAAGTAAAGAAACTGAACAACAATTAAAAAGCTTAAACATATCGACAGAGAGAATATCAGGAAGTGATAGATATAAGACAAGTTTATTACTAGCCCAAAAATTAAATAGCATAAAAAATATATCTCAAATAGCCGTTGTAAATGGAGTGAAAGGATTAGCCGATGCAATTAGTGTAGGTGCAGCAGCAGCAGAAAATAATATACCAATTATACTTGCAAATGAAAAAAGCGAATTGCAAGGAGCTGATGAATTTTTAAACTCATTAAACATAGAGAAATCTTATATCATTGGAGGAACAGCATCCCTATCAAATAATCTAGAAAGTAAGTTGAAAAATCCAACTAGATTATCTGGTAGTAGTAGAGATGAAACTAACTCAAAGATAATAGATAATTTTTATAAAAAAGATACTTTAAAAAATGCATTTGTAGTTAAAAATGGAATTAAAAGTCAAAATGATTTAATAGATGGATTGGCAGTTGGTCCTCTAGGAGCAAAAACTGGGTCACCAATAATTTTAGTTGGTGATAAATTAGCTGATAGCCAAAAAGAAGTTCTTAAAAATAAGACTTTAGAAAAAGTAACTCAAGTTGGTGGAGGAGCAAATCAAAAGGCGTTTAAAGAGTTAGTAAAATTAAAGAGTGCTAAATAAGATACTTAAGTATTAGTGTATATAAGTATGTATTAGTAACTTATCTTAAGAAAAGCTGAAAATAATTACTTTAGATTATTGATAAATAAGATAGTCAATGATTGTAAAGTTTTATTTTCAGCTTTAAATTTGTGTATTATAGGTTTAAAAACGTAAATAAAAAGGGTTATTTTATATAGAAAATCTTACATTTTATATATAAATAACCCATATTTAATTAACTTTTTATAGTGTTCTAATAGATATTATTGAGCTTAATGGTAAATATAATGTGTAAGTTTCATTTAAAGTTGGATTAGATTCGTCTATATATCTTGAGCAAAGTGTGATTGATAAGCTGTCTGCTTCTATAATTTCACCATATAGAGGACAACTGCTAAAGTAAGAATGCACTTCGACATATTTATTTAAGTTTTCTTGAACATAATCGTAAAAACGGTTCTTTGTAGTAGTAGTCATAAAATCAACTCCTTTATTTTTTATTAAAACTGAAACTTTTAAAAAGATGAATATGATTACTTCTATTAGAAACTAAGTTAAAAAATAAGCAAATAGATATGAAAATTAGAATAATATATTATTTATATCTCAATTATAACACTATATAATAAAAAATGCTATATAAAATTCAGAATTTTCGAAAGCTTTTAAGCTTATTTTTAAATATACTAATAAAGCTATTGACATTAAATAAAAAAAGTAATATATTGACTATATAAAGTATTTTAGTCAAACTGGAGGAGAAAAGATGCCTAAATCATATTCTGATAAAGAAAGAGAGTATATAATAAAAAGACTTAAAGAAGAAGCAAGATTGTGTATGGATAAGTATGGTATCAGAAAGACTACTGTTGATGAACTTGTAAAACGAGTAAAAATACCAAAAGGAACTTTTTATTTATTTTTTCAATCAAAGGAATTTCTCTTTTTTGAGGTATTGAGAGAGATACATGATTCTATACAGAAAGAAATTTTGTATGAAATAGAAAGACTACATGAAAGTATTACATGTGAACAATTGACAGATATATTTATGAAATTTTATAGGTTGCTTGATAGCACTTCAATTTTAAATCTTATAGTAAATGGAGAATTTGAGTTATTAGTAAGAAAGTTACCAGATTCTATAATTGAAGAACATTTTAAACGTGATGATTTTGAAATTGGAGAGATTATATCTTACATACCAAATGCAAAAAATAAAGATATAGAAAGTTTTAGTGGAGCATTTAGAGCAGCTTTTCTTACTATGTTATATAAGCGTGAGGTTGGAAGTAATTGTTTTGAAGATGCTTTAAGATTAATGATTAATGGATTGGTTATACAACTTATGCAATAGAGTTTAAATTTTGTTTGCTAATAATTTTTATTAAAAATTATTAATAAACAAAAAAATTATCTTTTATTGACTATATAATGAAAATAATCAAAATGTTGAAAGGGTGGTATGAAATGATTAAAGTTGATAATTTATCATTTAGTTATACAGATAAAGATTTTTTGCAAAATATTAATTTTGAAGTAGGGAAAGGAGAAATACTAGGATTCCTAGGTCCGTCTGGTTCAGGAAAATCGACATTACAAAAGATTCTAATTGGCATGATAACTAGTTATAAAGGAAGTGTACTTGTAAACGGAGTGGAGAGTAAAAGACATTCGAATAAATTTTATGAAAATATAGGAGTTGATTTTGAATTTCCTAGTTTATATGAAAAATTGACTGCAATAGAAAATCTAAAATATTTTGGCTCTTTATACTCTAAAAAATTACTGTCTATTGATGAATTATTAAAATCAGTAGGCTTAGAAAATGAAGCAAATAAAAAGATATCTGAGTATTCAAAAGGTATGAAGTCCAGATTAAATTTTATAAAAGCTCTATTACATAATCCAGATATTTTATTTTTAGATGAACCAACAAGTGGTCTTGACCCATCAAATAGCAAGATTATGAAAGACATAATTTTATCAGAAAAATCTAAGGGTAAAACCATTATTTTGACAACTCATAATATGTTAGATGCAACGGAACTTTGTGACAGGGTGGCTTTTATTGTAAGTGGGAAAATACCTGCACTAGATACTCCACATAACCTTATTATGTCAAAAGGAGCTATTAAAATCAGATATACTTATATTGATAATGGAGAAAAAACTTCTGAATGTTTTCTGAATAATACTAGTAATGATAAGAAATTGAATATGCTTATTGAGAAAAATAAACTTTTATCAATACATAGTAGTGAGCCTACATTAAATGATATTTTTATTGAAATCACAGGGAGGAATTTACAATGAGATTAAAAAATCTTATCTTAGGAGATATAAAGTTTCAATTCAAATATGGTTTTTATTTTTTATATTTTGTTTTAAGTATTATGTATATTTGTGTTATAAATGTATTTCCAATTTTTATGAGAGAAAAAATAGCTATAATCATGATTTATTCTGACCCAGCAGCAATGGGGTTGTTTTTTATGGGAGCTATTGTACTTCTTGAGAAAAGTCAAAGAGTTTTAAATTCCTTAGCTGTATCTCCAATAAAAGTATCTGAATATATTTTATCAAAGGTGATTTCACTAGGAATAATATCTAGTATGGTAGTTATGTTTATTGCTATTACATTAAATTTAGATAATATTATAATATCAATTATAGGTACTTTTTTTTCATCTGTGATATTTTCTTTACTTGGGTTGATACTTGCAAGTAAAGCATCTAGCTTGAATCAGTTTATTGCTTTAACTATTCCTATTGAGATTGCATGTTTTATTCCACCAATACTCAATATACTTATTGAAACAAAATCACATATGGATTTATATCCTTTTAATTTATGTATTTCTCTTATTAGTGGAGATAAAAATTTTATAGTAATTAAAATTTTAATTTTAACATCAATGATAATAATAACCTATTTTATAACCCATTATTTTGTTTGTAAGAGTTGGAAAGAGGTAGGTGGAGTAAAACTATGATAAAAATTATGAATGCTTTCAAACAAGAGTTTGAGCAAATTAAAAGAGACGCTATACTTTTTATAGTATGTGTTTCTCCAATATTATGTGGAGTGTTTATAAAGTTTGGAATACCATTAATACAGGATATATTGACTGATAAATTTTACTATGAATTAAATTTGGAACCATATTTCTTGCTATTTGATTTACTTTTAGCCTTTATTACACCTTTTATGTTCTTTTTTGCTTCCACAATGGTGGTATTGGGAGAAATTGATGACAATATTTCAAGGTACTTGATAGTAACTCCGCTTGGTAAAACTGGTTATCTCATTTCACGACTTGGAATACCAGCTATTCTAGCGTTTATTATCACAGTAATTTTACTACTAACTTTTTCTCTAACTAAAATTTCTTTATTGTCAAATTTATTAATCTCTTTAATAGCTTTGTTGCAAGGAATTATTATATCAACATTAGTGATTTCTTTATCATCAAATAAATTAGAGGGAATGGCTATTACTAAATTATCAGGTGTTTTTATAATGGGTATTTTAGCACCATTTTTTATTTTAAATAAAACACAGTATATCTTATTTTTCTTACCAACATTTTGGTTGACAAAGACGTTTGAGGAAAATAATTATATGTATATGTTTATTTCATTTGTTATATCACTAGTGTGGATTTTACTACTACTTAAAAAATTTAATGAAAAAATAGTCAAGTGAGATAATTTATTAAATAATTGTAAGGTTAACTTGACATTGATTTTTAAAAATGTTACATTTATAATGTAAGGTTAACATTACATGAATGGAGTATATATGAAAAATAAAATAAAGATATTAAGAGAAAAATTAGGGCTGACACAAGAACAATTGGGAAGATTAGTTGGAACATCTAGACAGGCTATAAATGCCATAGAAACTGGTAAAAATGAACCTTCAATATGGTTGGCATACGATATTTCAAGAGTTTTTAATGAACCAATTGAAAGTGTCTTTTTATTTGAAGAAAGTGAAAGAAAATCAAGAGCACAGGTAAGTAGGAGGGAATATTATGGCTCTAAGAAAGATTAGAACATTTGATGATGAAATTTTAAGAAAAAAGAGTAAGTATGTAGAAAGTGTAGATAATAAGATAAGAGAGATATTAAATGACATGGCAGAAACTATGTATAATACACCAAACGGTGGAGGATTAGCTGCATGCCAAGTAGGAGTACTAAAACGACTAGTTGTTATAGATTTAGGAGAAGGTCTTATTAAGCTTGTTAATCCTGAAATTATTAAAGAAGAAGGAGAACAAATTGTTGTTGAAGGCTGTTTAAGTTTTCCTGAAACATGGGGAAAATTAAAAAGACCCAAAAAGGTTACAGTGCAAGCTTTAAATGAATATGGTGAGAAAATAGAAATTAAAGATTCAGGTCTTATGGCAAAATGTCTTTGTCATGAGATAGACCATTTAGAGGGTATAGTTTTTACAGATAAGATTATTGAACATGTAAAATTATAAGATAAATTAGTAAGCACTAAATTTAGAAAATATTTTATAGTAAGGAGTTAAATTATGAGATTATGGCATAAGGATTTAATTGATGTACTACCTAAAAATCAATTAGTGAGTCAATGGAGAGAGCTACTTGCTATAAAAGGTTCTATAGATAAAAAAGGTACTCCAAATCATCTATTAGTAAATAAAGTATTGAATTATAGTATAGATGAATTTAAATTTTATACAAAAACTATACATAATGAAATGTTAAAAAGAAATTATAAGCCCAATGAATTTAAATATACGAGTATATTAAAATGGAAAAATAGCAATTTCTCAAATGATATATCTAATGGGCATAGTTTAAATTTAGAAAATTTATATACTGGTTGGCACAATAGAACATATTTAAAACAGTGTTTATATAATTTAGAAGAAAAAGCAATGTGTGGAGGAATACCTATGAATGAGTGGAATATATTACTTTGTAAATATGGTGAGGATTACGAATTATGGTCTGGAAACAGCCTGCTTTAATTACTATAAATTAACATTGTGATATTATTGTATATAAAGAGGTGATTATTTGTATAATAAAGTGAAATATATTCCAATAAATTGTGAAGTAGCTTGTAATAAATTAAAAAGAAGTATGCCATATAAGTGGGATTTAAATATTTATCGTGGATGTGAGCATGGATGTAAATACTGCTATGCTATTTATTCTCATAAGTACATTAATTCCAGTAATTATTTTAAAGAGATTTATGTAAAAACAAATATAGTAGAAAAACTTGAGAAGCAACTTAAAAGTAATAAATGGAACAAAGAAGTAATTAATATAGGGGGAGTTACAGATAGCTATCAACCAATAGAAGCTGATTATAAAATTATGCCAGAAATATTAAATCTACTGATAAAGTATAAGACACCAGCTATTATTTCCACAAAATCGGATTTAATATTAAGAGATTATGATTTGATTGATAAGCTGTCTAGGATTACATATATCAATGTAGCATCTACAATTACAACAGTAAATGAAGATATACAAAAACTTATTGAGCCAAATGGTGTAGATTCAATGAAAAGATTTAAAATATTAAAAGAATTTAGAAAAACTAACGCATCAGTTGGACTACATATTATGCCAATTATACCATATATTACAGATGGTTTTGATAATATAAATTCGTTATTTAGACATGCAAAAGAATGTAATGTACATTATGTTTTGCCTGGAACTCTATACTTAAGAGGTATGACTAGAGGTGTTTTTTTTGACTTTGTTAAAAAAGACTTTCCTGAATTATTTAATAAATTATCAACACTATATACTACAGGTTCAGCTAATAAAGAGTATAAAAATCAATTATATAAAATGGTTAATGAACTTAGGAATAAATATTCTCTATCAAGTAGTTACTCTAAGGTAATGAAGGAAAAGTTAAAAAACTCAGGAGATGTACAGATATCTTTTTTTGATTAATTTTAGATAAAAAAAATTTTTTTACTATAATGATTAAAATTTATTAAAATTAAAATTTATTGACAAATATAAAAATCAAATATATAATTAATTCATAAAATAAAAATATGAAAGGATGATGTTGTTCGGTGATATTTGATATCATAAAATCGTTGATATAAGTATTGCTGGAAAAGAGTAAATAAAATCAAATTTAATAAGCAAACAAAGTGAAACTATAGTTTTATTGTTGTGCTTAAAAATATTTGGTTCTATTTTACTCTTATTTAAACTCATCTTTTTGAAGTTAAACCACAGAGTAAATTCTGTGGTTTTTTTATTTTAAAAATAAATTTTAAGGAGTGGTATGTTTTGTTAAACAAATTATGTATGTATTTAGAAAGACCAGAGCTTTACAAAAAAAGTGAAATTAATTTTTGGGATGATGAGTATATTTCAAAGCAATTATTAAAAGCACACTTAGATAGTGACTTTGAAGGAGCAAGTAGAAATTTTAACTTTATCAATGATTCTGTAAATTGGATAGTTACAGTTGCAAATCCAGACAAGTATCCTAAATTACTTGATTTAGGATGTGGTCCAGGGTTATATGCAGAGAAATTTGCACAAAAAGGTTATAAGGTAACTGGAATTGATTTCTCAAAACGTTCTATTAACTATGCACAAAATAGAAATAAAGAGACTAATTTAAACATAAGTTATTTAAACATAAGTTATTTAAGTATGAATTATAATGAGGAATTTGATTTAGCTACTTTAATTTATTGTGATTATGGAGCTTTATCAACTGAAAACAGAAGGTTGTTAATGGAGAAAATTTATGATAGTTTAAAACCTGGAGGAAAATTGATACTAGATGTATTTACAATAAATAAATACAATGATTTTGAAGAGATTAAATACTGGGAAATAAATGAAGATGGAGGCTTTTGGAGTAATGAAAGATATATGTGTCTACAAGATAATTGTAAATACAGTGATTATAATACATTGGAGCAAACTCTTGTAATAACAGAAAAAGATGAAAATGTATTTTATATTTGGAATCACTATTTTTCAAAAGAAAGCTTCTTATTAGAAATTGAAGGCATTGGATTTAAATCTGTTGAGTTTTTTAATAATGTTAAAGGTGAAGCATATTCTGATGATAGTATGACTATGGGGTTAGTTTTACAAAAATAATAAATTCTTTTAAATGAATAAATAAAAACTTGAAACCTATAATAATAAAATAACATAAGAAAAGCTTATATATTGAAAAATACAAACTTTTATGTTAGTTTTAATACATTACAAATTTGATTATATAAAAATCAATGTTTGAATAGTTATTTCTAGGTGAAATTTATCTAGAGTATATTTTTCTAAATAATCAATGTTATTAAAATTAATATGTAGTTAAAAATATATAGCTAAAAAGGATGTGATATTAATGTTAGAGGTTCAAGGAAAATGTAATAAAGCAAAGATATTTACAGATAATGTAGATAGCACAACCATAAGTCAGATAATAGAATTATGTAATCAAGAATTTACAACAAAGTCTAAGATAAGAATAATGCCAGATTGCCATGCAGGTGCTGGATGTGTAATAGGTACTGTCATGACAATACAAGATAAAATTGTCCCAAATCTTGTTGGAGTTGATATAGGATGTGGTGTTTTATGTGTAAACTTAGGCAAAATTGATTTAGATTTAAAAAAAATAGATGATTTTATAAGAGAAAAAATACCTCATGGATTTAATATAAATAAATACAGTAAGGCAAATTACAAAAAAGAAATAGAATCATTGTACTGCATAAAAGGTATAGGAAAAGCAACTGAAGAATATAATCGAGCAATTGGAAGTCTTGGAGGGGGAAATCATTTCATTGAATTAGATGAAGATGATGAAAAAAATAAGTATTTAATAATACACTCAGGTAGTAGAAATCTTGGAAATAGAGTGGCTAAATACTATCAAAAGAAAGCTTATGACTATTATATCAGAGCTAACAATGAATTTGAGGAAGATAGTAAAAAACTCATAGAAAAGTATAAAAGGGAAAATAGAGAAGATGAGATTCAAGATGCATTGGTGAAGCTTAAAGAAGAACATAGTTTTACTCCTAAAGTACCAAAAGATTTGTGTTATTTAGAAGGGAAATTAATGGAAGACTATCTTCATGATATGGATATTATACAAAAATATGCTGAATTAAATAGAGGTACAATGGCTAAGAGAATAATTGAAGATTGTATAGGTCTTAAATTTAATGATTTAGACCATTTTCAAACTATACATAATTATATAGAAATTGAAAATCGGATATTAAGAAAAGGAGCTATAGCAGCATATGAAGGTAGAAAATTATTAATTCCTATAAATATGAGAGATGGTATTATATTGGGAGTAGGTAAAGGCAATTTAGATTGGATTAACTCTGCACCTCATGGTGCTGGACGTATACTTTCAAGAGGAGAAGCTAAAAGAAGTATAAATATGAAAGATTATGAAGATTCTATGAAAAATATATTTACAACAAGTGTAAATATTAATACTATTGATGAAGCACCTCAAGCATACAAACCAATTGATGAGATTATTGAAAATATAAGCGATACAGTTGACATAATTAAAATATTGAAACCTATTTATAATTTTAAATCAAATTAATAATAATTAAAATCAAAATAATATCAAAGTATCAATGTTATAGGGTAAAATATAAGGAGTACTATAAAAATAGTACTCCTTACTTATAGATATTAGGCAGTCAAAAGTTTTTTATTATAGAGTTAAATTTTTAAATCTTTTTTAGGGAACTTGTCAATTGAGAAATAAGGGTATAAGATGTGATGAACTTACTAAATTTATAATCAGGTTATATGATGGAATTGCTATTAATAATTTTGTTTTAGAGAAAAAATATATGTTTAAGGAAATATAGATTACTAATATTATTAGAATCTATTTTAAAATAGTAAAGAAAAGAATTAGATAATCGGCTAATAAATTGATTAGGTAAGTTGTTGAATTATATTTATATTATTTAAATAAATTACTTAATTTAGATAATAAAAAAGTCAAAATTTTAAGAATAGAGTTATATAATTTTAATTATTAGGAGAAGTACTATGATAGGAATATATTTTAGTGGAACAGGAAATTCAAGATATTGTGTAGAAAAATTTTTACAAAAATATGATATAACAGCAAACTCTTATTCTATTGAAAATAGTGAACTTTTACAAAACATCCACAATCATGAGGATATTATTTTTGGCTATCCTGTACAATATAGTAATGTACCTAAAATATTGAAAGATTTTATAATCAAGCATTCAACCTTATGGAATGGTAAACGTATTTTTATTATTGCAACTATGGCTCTGTTCAGTGGGGATGGTTCTGGTATGTTATCTAGAACGTTAAAAAAATATGGTGCTACAACTATTGGTGGATTACATGTAAGGATGCCAGATAGTATAGGAGATGAAAAGATACTAAAACATTCTTTGGAGTATAATAGAAAGCTGGTAATAAAAGCAGAAAAGAAAATAACTGAGGCCGCCAAAAAATTGAAATATGGGGTTCCACCAAAAGAAGGATTAGGTTTTTTGAGTCATATTGTAGGGTTATTTGGACAAAGATTATACTTTATCAATAAAACAAATGTGTATACAGACAAACTAAAAATCAATGCTGAGGAGTGTGTTGTATGTGGTAAATGTATTGATTTATGTCCAATGAAGAATTTAGTAATTAAAAATGATATGATTGTTTCAAATGGTCAATGTACAATGTGTTATCGTTGTGTAAATAATTGTACAAAACAAGCAATTACATTATTAGGTAAAAAGGTTGTTGAACAGAGTAATATCGAGAAATACATGTAAGAAATTTTAAATTTTACTAAATGTATATGGTATATACTTTATATTAGAAAGAGAGGTAAAAGAATGGAATACTACATAGTTGATTCATTTGCAACTAAATTATTTAAAGGAAATCCTGCTGGAGTTTGTGTTCTTGAAAGAAGATTACCTTTGGAGTTAATGCAGAAAATAGCTGAAGAAAACAATTTACCAGAAACGGCATTTATAATAAAAAATGAAGGAAATTATGAATTACGATGGTTCACTCCTAAAGCAGAAATTGATTTATGTGGTCACGCAACTTTAGCAGCAGCTTATGTAATATCAAATTTTATTGATATTAATGTTCAAAAGATAGATTTTCTTACTCAAAATGGAAATCTTGAAGTTACACGAAATGGAAATCTATATGAAATGATATTTCCAGAAATAATGCCTACTGAAATAGAACTATCACCACAACAAACTAATTTGATAGGTTGTATACCAAGTGCCGTTTATTCTTCAAGAGATTTAATCTTATTACTAAATAGTGAACAGGAAGTTATAAATTATAAACCTAATTATGCACAGTTGCGTAAATTGACAGATTGGTTAGGTATAATAATTACAGCAAAAGGAAGTAATACAGATTTTGTTTCAAGATATTTTTGTCCAGAATTGGATTCAGAAGACCCTGTTACTGGTTCATCACATTGTAATCTTATTCCATATTGGTCTGAAAAGTTGGGAAAATGCAAAATGATAGCAGCACAACTTTCTAATCGTGGTGGTATAATTCAGTGTGAATTATTGAAGGATAATACTGTAAAAATTTCTGGTGAAGCAGTTTTATTTATGCAGGGAACAATAAAGATTGACATTTAAAGAAATGTAATAACTAATTTACAATTTAATTTACTATGAAAATAATTAATTTATATTAGAGTTATTTATAATAAAGCAGAATGAAAGAATTTAAAGTAATATAAGTTGATACTAATATTGACAAGTATCATTAAAAAATATAGTATCTAATTTATAAAGATAAAAACACAGTCTGGTTGGTAGTCCAGACGCAGCAATTGCTGTCAGTAACCTGCCTCCTTGGTTGTCCATTCTTTAGAAAGTAACTAAATAGGAGGAACTAGCAATGGACAAAATTAGTGGAAAATTGACAGTCTTATTTGAAGAACCATTTTGGATAGGAGTATTTGAAAGACAAGATGGCAAAAAATATGAAGCATGTAAAGTAGTCTTTGGAGCAGAGCCTAAAGAAGTAGAAGTATATGAATTTATACTTGAAAGATTTTTCTCATTAGATTTTGGTAGTATTAAGTTAGAAAAGAATGTAACCAAAGACAAGATTGGATACAAAAGAATGCAGAGAAAAATAAAAAAAGAACAAGAAAAAGAAACTGTAGGAACTAAAGCTCAAAATGCTATTAAGCTTCAATATGAAGAAAGAAAACAGGATAAAAAAAATCTAGCTAAAAATAGAAAAGAAGAAGAAAAAGAAAGACTTTTTAATTTGAAACAAGAAAAGAGAAAATCCAAGCATAAAGGTCATTAATTTAATTTAGTGTTTTTTATGAATTGCTAGAAAAAGGTGTATAAAATAAAATATTTTATACACCTTAATTTATTGAAAAAACAAAATTTTATATTTTAAATCAATTTAAAATATAAAAATACACTAGTAATAATTGTAGAAATATTATAAAAGGTATCCCAAATGTAAATTTAATATGTTTAGTTTTATGTCTAAAAGAATACATTCCAATTATAGAACCTATACTACCTCCAACTACTGCTATAGAAATAAGGGTAGCTTCCTTTATTCTCCTGTACTGCACCCCAATTGTTGGACCAAAAATCTAATGATTGGGGTGTTTTTATATGGCTAAATACGATTTTAATTTCAAATTAAAAGTAGTTAAATCC
>NZ_OEZH01000043.1 GCF_900243075.1 Clostridioides difficile | reverse complement strand
TATCCTATCTCTACATATAAGTTTCCCTATATGCTGACTATTTTAGCTACTAACTCATGACTAAAGTCACAAGTGTGCGTAGCTATTTTTTAATCAATTTTATTAAAAATAACAGTCTTCTCTTTTAAAGAAATTTTTCCAACTTGATATCCATATTCATTTACTTCTTTTTTATACTTCAAAAAAGAATGGTCTATCTCTATTCCAGCAATATTTTTTATTTCTTCAAAAGTTAATTTAAATGATGAAGTACCATTTTTCTTAACATATTCCCACAAAGAACTATATTTACTCATTTTATATCACTCCTTTTAAAATTATATCTTATCTATTAATTTATATTCTATCACTATTAATTTATAAAGTCATGCTACTTATTATTTACATACAAAAATATATAAATAATAAGCAACAATTTTTTATAATCATCATATTTTCTTCATATTAAATAAAATTTACTTGCAATCATTTACAGTTAAAATATTTTTAAAAGGAATTACACTCCATCATAAAATAAACTTTAATTATTCTTATTTTTGTTATGAATTATTCAAAACAATATGTATTTGTTGGAATACAAATCTAATAACTAAAAATTTTTACACATTTACTGCTTAAAAATCTTTTTATTGTGTCTAGGTTTAAATCTCTAATATCTTAGTAGTAACGTTTTCTTAACTTTCGTCATGAATGTCAATTCAGCTATAATTAAAGCTCTACATCAATCTTTTTACCACTCATTGAACAGCAACTAATTTTTGCATTATCAATAGAAAATATTTCAAATTTGCCATCTCCTACAGAGTACATCTGACTTAAGCTTGGCATTATTTCAAGAGCCTTAGCTTGTGTTTCTTTTGATGTAACAAATACTGCTTCACCTAAAATACGTAGAGCATTAAGTTTTTGGTCTATACAGCAAATCTCAACCTTTGGATTAAAAATAAGTTGCTTAAACATATCCTTTTGGTTAGATGTGCAAAATGTAAGTTTCCCATCGTATTCCATAACGAATCCTAGAGGACGCACATGTGCCTGGTTCTTGTCATCGGCTGTTGCTAAATAATAAACTCCTGCTTTGTTTAAAAATTCTAATACTTTCATAGTTTTTACACCCCTTTTAAATACTTGTATTAAGGATTATCCTTTGATATAATTTTAATATAAAATACAAAAAAAACAAGTATGCAGTTTTTTCTGATAAAGTATAAAAAAGATACTACTATAAGTGAGGAGTAAATATAATGAATCTAGATAATGAAAAAAATATGACTACAAATGTTGAAGAATTAACCTGTCCAATACGTTATGCATTAGATATTGTTGGTGGTAAGTGGAAATTACCTATTATATGTATGCTAGCAGTTGAAAATCCAATTAGATATAGTAGCATAAAAAGAAAACTAGACGGCGTTACAAATACTATGCTAGCTCAATCATTAAAAGATTTAGAGTCTGATGGTATTGTTCATCGCAAACAATATAATGAAATCCCTCCAAAAGTCGAATATACATTGACAAGTAAAGGTAAAAGTATTGTACCTATTTTACAACAATTTGCTAATTGGGGAGCTACTAATATGCAAGAAAAAAATAAATGTGGACTTAATTGCAAAGAATGTAGAAAAATAAAATAAATTTAAGTTTGCTAAATTATTCGTATTATAGCTTATATCTTAGTTTATCTGATTGAATATAAAAAGGAGCTGTCGCATGAGCAAATTAACTTTGTTCTGTGACAACTCTTTTTTTACTTATCTTAATAGATATATTTTTAATTGTTTTATATAAAGTTTATGTTCTAAGTAAAATTATGCATTACAAATAAAAGCATAAAAATACCATTTTTTCAGATAATATTTAATTATAAATTAATAAATTTAGAATAATTCTTTCAAATGATGAGGATATATTCCACATTTATTTTTTATTATTTTATTGTGTAGTCTAGAAATGTTATGAGCTATCGCTACAATAATACATTCTGATAGAACATTTTCTTTACCTCGGGTTAAAAATCTTCTAAATTTCATATTTTGTTTTACTTGAGCGAAATCTTCTTCTGCTTGTATACTTCTATTCATTCTAAGTTGACACCCCTACGGGCTTATAATTCTCTTTAAATTTTCTTTCCTTTTCTATAAACAAATGTTATATTTGATTCTTTTGATATTTTTTTAGTTTCTTTAAAAGTTTCTTTAAATGATAGATTTTGATTTTATATTTATAAATTATTTTAATGCCAAAATCAATCTCACATTTTAATATGAAGTCAGATATATTATTCATCATTTTAACCATATTTTTATTTATAGATTTTTTCCAAACAAAAGTATATCTATTGGCAGATGACTCTATATTTCCTCTAATTCGAGAATAAGTCTTATATAATTTTTCTAAATTCATCTCCTCAATAATTTGACTTAATAACCTTACAGAATCATCTTTTGGAATCATATAATCAATATTTAGTGGTAATTTAAATTGATAATTATCACCATAAGTAGCATAATCCACTTGTATAGTATTCTGTTTTTACATACAATTATTATACAAGAATCCCAAGCTCTTTTGAACTTGGTATTTATTTTTTTATACAAAAACAGGGAGTAGCACTATTTTCTAGTGCGACAGCCCCTTTTATATGTTAAGCTCTAAATTTAATTAGTTCAAGCGTATCATTTAATACCAATAAACTATCTATTTGAATCATTAACCATTTACTTCCATTAAAAAAATTTACTTCATTATATATTTGTTTGATATAATCACAACAAGTATTAATAAATAAATCAACCTCTACTCTATTACTCTCATTTACAATAACCAAAGCCTTAAAAGAACCCTCTTGTGGATATAAAGTACACAATGATTTCCCTCTTTTTTTGTATTTTACATTCCAACCTCTTTGCATTGAACATTTACTATATTCAAGCTTAGGTTCTACATTATAAGTAGAAACCAAAGTTTTATTTAACTTATCCCATAATGGATTATTAATAAATTCATTAATTTGTTCAAACGTCGGTTTAGTATCTTGAAAAAACGCATCTTGCCAATTCATATTCATCATCCTTTCTATTGTTCAATAGGAACTGGAACAATCCAATGCTCCAGATATGCTGCTTCTGGTGTAGTAGGATAATACATCTCGATTGCAAAATCAGTAGTTGTTAAATTATGCTTCTTCATCCATCTTTCCATAAATTTATCCGCTTTAAAAACAGCTGAATCAACTAATTCATTAAAATTTTCTGCTTCAAACCCACATACTAAATACTCTTTAGCTGGCAACTCAAAAGTACTATATCCTTCTACTGATGTACCCGGCTCTACCTCTACGCCTGCCATATACATACAATTTCCTTCTTTTGCATTTCCCATATAAAGAGCAGCAAATTCATTTCCACCTGGAATTTGATTTGGTATATTATGTCTTTGACTTCCAAGTTTCATCCATAATTCTTCTACTATTGCAATGCCAGTTGTTTCACCACCCACCAACTGGCAAATAGGTACTTCTATTTCTATTCCAACAAACGTCCTTGGATTACTCAATGTCTTACGAGTGACTTCAATCACTATATCATCTGCAATCAGTGGAACACCTTCATCCACCATAGCATAATTTAAAATTAATTCTGGCTTAATAAAGTGATTGAGTTTTACTGGATTTGCTCTATATTTTTCTGGAGTTAATCCATATGCTTTTTTAAAGGAACGTGTAAATGTCTCATGACTAGCAAATCCAAAATTTAAAGCTACATCAAGTATACGATTCTTATGTTCTGCTAAGTATTCAGAAGCTCTTGCAAGACGACGAAGCTTTATATACTCCATTACAGTCTTATTTACCAATCTTTTAAATAGTCTTTGATAGTAAAATGGTGATAAATTTGCTTTATTTGCTAATTCATTAATTGATATTTCTTCTGATAAATTTGCTTCTATTAAATCCAATGTAATTTGAATAGACTCCCATGCATGCATATTATAACTCCTCCTGATATTTTTGTTACTCTTATCCTTTATAGTATCAAAACTAGAAAAAATGTTCTTGATAGATAGTGCCCTTTTTAATTTTCTTATATTATAGCACTAAATCTCATCGCTTTATTATAAACATAAAATATATAAAAATAAAATATAGCAAATCTTTAGATAAGATTTGCTATATTATATATTTTATTAAACTATTTTTAAATACTCCATTGATTTCCTTATGAAAGAACTCTTTCATATCATCTAATTGTTCTTTATCATACACGTACTTACCATATCCAAATTGACCGTATTTAAACTTTCTATCCTCATTTTCCATTGGCAATAGTGTATCTGGATAAATTTCTAATATTCTATTCTTTGCTTTAGTTGTATATCTATGAGATATAACTTCAAATATAATTTTTTTATCAAAATCCTTTGGTAAAGCTTCTTTTATACTTTTAATCAAACTTTTATATTCTTCTTTCCAACCTTCATATAAAAATACAGGTGCTATTATAAAACCAATCTGATATCCAGCTTTAGCAAGTTTTACAGCTGATTCTATTCTTTTCTTGGCAGAGGCTGTATAATGCTCATGTCTATCTATAATTCTAGGTGTGTTTATACTAAATCGTATTTCCGTATGATTATTATGTTCAGCATCCAATAAGCTATCCACATCACTGTATTTAGTAACAAATCTAAATCTTCCTTTTTCCTCTCTTCCAAAAAACTCTATTGTTTTTTTCAACGAATTAGTATATGGTTCTACTGGAACTGGGTCTGATGTAGCCGCACCTTCAAATATAGTTATTTGTGGCTTTCTATCTTCAATATATTTCTTTGTTTGTTCAAGTATTTCATCTATATTTACAAACACTCTTATAAATGGTTTATCACCTAATTGTGTATTTAAATAACAATATTCACATCTTCCCATACATCCACTAACAAGTGGTAATTGATAATTAGCAGAAGGTTTACATGTTTGAAACTTTAGACTTTTTCTAATCCCAACTACCATAGTTTGTTTTCCACTCCTATATTGTTCATATAGATTTTCACCTGGAATATGTTCCTTAATTCTATTTGATGATATCTTAATTATCTCTACATCTTTATTGTCTTTAAATTTATCGTATATATTTTTACCTACATCAGTGTCTAAGGTTCCTTTTTCGAATATTATTCTTTTAGGATTAAACATTTATTTCACCTCTACTTAAAGTTTTTAAATCGAAGATTTTTATAAAATATTACTTAATTAATCTTCCCTTTTTTAAACCCCTTTATTTATTAGAAAGTAAAATTAAAGTTTAAGACAAGTTTTATATATACTACTATTCATAAATTTTTTACTATTAATTATTTATAAGTTTTTTATCATTAATAAATAATTTTTATCTAAAATTAAATGTAAAGTGAAACTATATAGACTTATGGTACATTTCCTTTATTTGTTCCTTATTAAAATACTTTGGATGTCTCTTAATATTTGCAGCTGATATTTTCATACAATTATCAGTTAACCAATCTATATCTGATTTTTCAATACCTAAGTCACTTAGTTTTATATCTAAATCTATTTTTTTAAGGAAATTTCTAACTGCATCTGAACAATCTTCTGCACAAGTTCCTCCTAATATCTTTGAAATATTCCCAAATCTTTCAATATCACTATCCCATGAACTTTCTATAATAGTAGGAGTCAAAGCTGCAAGTCCTTTTCCATGCATTACATCCCTAAGACCACTTACAGGATGCTCCATTCCATGTGGCAAGGCTGTGCCTGCTGTACCAATCGTCATCCCTCCAATAGTACTTGCAAGTGTTATTTTCTCCCATGCTTCTAAATCATCAGCATTATTGTATACCTTTACTAGGTTTTTTGATATAAGTTCAATCCCGTAAATAGCTTGTACGTCTGCAAGAGGGTTTCTTCCATTAGAAAGATATGCTTCTATATTATGAGCAAGTGCATCAAATCCAACTGATGCAATTATATGCTTTGACATTGTAACCATGAGTTCTGGGTCAATTATTGATGCTTTTGCATACATACTATTCTTCTTTATAGATTTTTTATCTTTAGTTTCTGAATTTGTAAGTACTGCAAAACAATTTCCTTCGCTACCTGTACCTGATGTAGTTGGAACTAGGATTATAGGTAAAGCCTCTTCACCTTGTCTGATTCCAAATATATAATCATTTAAATCTCCTGGGTTTTTATAAGAAAAAGCTATACTCTTAGCAGCATCCATAATACTTCCACCACCAAGCCCTAAAACACAATCACATCCAGTTGCTTTTATAATTTCTACTCCTGAATATATAGTAGTTATAAGAGGATTTTGCTCTACTCTATCAAAAACTTCATATTCTATTTTAGAGTCTTTTAGTAAATCTATTGTTTTATCAAGTAACCCAGTTTTCTTTGTGCTATTTTTACCTGTTACTATCAGCACTTTTTTGCCATATTTAGATACTTCTTTTCCTACATCATTAATTCTACCTCTCCCAAATAAGATATTTACTGGCAAACTATAATTAAATTTCATGCTAAGACCTCCTATTTCTACTTTAGTAATAATTTTATTTTTTAACAAAGTGTAATTATGTATTTAAACATAAACTACAAAACAATCTTTTACTTAATTATATGTATTATCTTATTTTATATCAAGTTAACTATATTTAACTAAGTAGAGCTTTTTATTAGAACCTACTTGAATATTTAAAACTTAACCAAAGATAAAAAATAAAAAATGGTCTGTCTAAAAATAGAGATAAGTTTCTTTTTCATTGTTGAAATGATGAAGATATATTTGATTTCATACAAAAAGAGTGCCTCATGAACTAAAAAGTTCATTTTGAGACACCTCATTTTTATCGTTGATATTAAATACTTTTTACAAATTTACTTCAATACATTCAAATTTAGACTTATAATTCTATCAACATACTCATAAGTTTATTACTTCTTTGAACAAATGAATCTAACTCATCTGGTTTTAATTCTTTATTAGAAAGTAAAGCTAAGTCTGCTATCTGATTACAAATAAGTGCAACTTTATCTTTCTTTTCCTCATTATCTTTAAGAGAAACTAATTTTTTAATGATTGGACTGTTTTCATTTATCACAAGAGTCTTTTCTTCCTCGAAGTTCATTCCTAAATCCATTCCAGCAAATCTTGACTGCATTTCTGCCATTCTAATAGATTGTTCAGATACTAACACCATAGCTGGAGTACCTTCATTTTTTAATCCTTCTACAGAATAATTCTTCACTCTTTCTCCAACAGCTTCTTTAAATAAACCTTCTATCTTAGCTACCTCTTCTTTATTCTCTTCACTATCTTTGTTTTCATTTTTATCTTTTAATACATCAGAAAGGTCTGCATCTATTCTATTAAACTTAACTCCATTTTCTTTATATTCCATAAATGAAATAAAATGAGTATCTATTGATGAGTTTAACACAACAGCATTTAAGTCGTATTCTTTAAATAATTTAATGTATTGCGATTGCTGTTCCTTATCACTTACATAAAATACTTTATTTTCATGTTTATCCTTACATTTTTCTAGATAATCTTGCAATGTTATATACTCATCATCAATAGTTTTAAATAATATACATTCCTTTACTTTTTCGTAGAAACTTTCATCTTTTAAGCAACCGTATTTAATAAATATTTGTATGTCATCCCAGAACTTATTGTATTCTTCTCTTTCATTTTTACAAAGAGATTTTAACTTATCTGCTACTTTTTTAATTATATGTTTAGAAATTTTACTTACATCTCTATCATTTTGTAAGAAACTTCTAGATACATTTAATGGTAAATCTGGGCAGTCTATAACACCTTTTAATAAAAGTAAAAATTCTGGTATAACTTCTTTTATATTGTCAGCCACAAACACTTGATTGTTGTATAATTTTACTTTTCCTTCAGTCAATTCAAACTCATTTTTTAATTTAGGGAAGTAAAGTATACCCTTTAGATTAAAAGGATAATCTACATTTAGATGTATCCAGAATAAAGGTTCATCAAATACATGGAACACTTTTCTATAAAACTCTTTATATTCCTCATCAGTACAGTCTTTTGGAGATTTTAACCATAGAGGATTAGTGTCATTTAAAGGCTCAATTACCTTTGCATCTACAACTTCTTCTTCTTTTCCATCTTCCTTTTGTTTTTTAGCTTTTTCTTCTGCTTCCTTAGCTTCTCTTTCTAATCTTTCAACATCTTCTAAATATATTTCTACTGGTAGGAAAGAACAGTATTTATCTATTATCCCCCTTACAGTAAATTCATCTAAAAACTCCTTACTATCATCATCAATAAATAGTGTTATAGTAGTTCCTCTCTCCTGTCTAGTATCTGATTCAGATATTTCATATTCTGTACCACCTTCAGATATCCATCTTACAGGAGTTGCCCCTTCTGTATATGAAAGTGTATCTATTTGAACCTTTTTAGACACCATAAATGCAGAATAAAATCCTAGTCCAAAGTGACCTATTATGTCATTTGATTCTTCCATCTTATCCTTATATTTATTAAAGAAATCTTCAGCACCTGAAAAAGCAACTTGATTTATGTATTTTTTTATCTCTTCTTCAGTCATACCAATTCCATTATCGATAAATTTAAGTGTACCTTCTCCTTTATTTACAGATACTGTAATTTTATAATCTGATGACTCATCTTCTGATATTTCTCCTAATGATACAAGTCTTTTATGTTTGCTTACTGCATCACATCCATTACTTATAAGCTCTCTTATAAATATGTCTTTATCAGAATATAACCATTTTTTAATTATAGGAAAAATATTTTCTGTATGAATTGAAATACTCCCTTTTTCAAACTCCATTTTTATCCCTCCTCATTTTATAATTACTATTTTAATTTTTTTAAAATAGTATGTCAATATATTATAAGCATATTATTTTAAAATAAAATAATTTATTTTTCTTATCTAATTTAATTATTCTTCTTTTAAAATTTCTTTCACTTTTGAGTTATTATACATGCTATTAGGCACCTTATTAACTAATTTTTTTAATGTCAATTTAGAGCTTTTTACATCACCTTTGTTATAATACATCATACCTAAGTTATAGTAAGATTCATCAAAGTAAGCATCTTTTTCTGAGTAATTTTCTACATACATTTTATAATATTCTTCAGCAGTTTCATAGTCTTTTAACCTTTCACTAAGAACAGCAACTTGATAAGTTGCTTCTGATGTATTTCCTTTATTTTCACCTATATCTGCAACTTTCTTATATAGTTGTATGGAAGATTTTGTTTTCTTTTCTGATTTTAAAGTATTCGCCTTAGACATCAGTTCATCCTCTGTAAATAAATCAAAATCTTCATCATTTTCTACAATATTTTTTTTAGGTTTTACATCTTCTTTATTAATGTTTTTATTACTCTTGTCGATATTAGAAGTCTTATCAATATTCTCATTTTCTTCTTTATTGTTTTTTTTATTATCCAAACTAGAATCTATTGGTTCTTCGCCTTTAGGTTCATTATTTTCAGATATTTTATTTGTTAAATTATTCATCTTATAAGAACTATATATATTTTGTCCTATTAATAATACACCTAATATTATTGCTATATATAGGTACTTATTTTTTTTAACACTTTTTTTCTCACTAGAACCTGAACTTTTCTGATTTTTACCTGTACTCTTTCCTTTAGGCAGGTTCTTAGTTCCATCAATTTTAGAACTATTACTACTTTTGTGTAAAAACCCATTCTTATAATTATCTACATTTGCATTGTTTTTAATTTGTATATTAGCACTATTATATATATCTAATGCACTATGTTCTTGATTTAATAAATAATTTTCTTTATCAATAGTCTTCAATATTTCTAGACATTCATCAAATTTTATATATTCTTCTTCCTTATCATAAAGTAAAGCAAGAAGCTCATACGGTTCTATTAAATCACAGTATTGCTCAGTTATAAGTTTAAAACCTTGTATAGCTTCTTTATACATTCCTTTGTTTATTAACCTTATAAGTTGATTGTACCTTTCAAAGAAAATTAAAAACTCCTCAGATGTAAGCATGTTTATATACTTTTCACACAGAGCAGTTTTTTCACAAATTAAACTCTTATAGAAACTCTCTACAGCCTCATCAAAATTACATTTTAGTAAGTTTACAAGACCTGTGAGATTTAATATATCAATATCATCTGGGTTTAAATCTCTTGCTTCTTTTAAAAACTTCAATCCACTTGATATACAATTATTATTTATATTATTAATAGATTCATTATATAGAGAACATGAGTCTTTTTTATTGAATTTTAATATATCTTTTTTTATATCATTTAAGTTTAAAATAAATACCACCTCATGCCTTAAGTATTAATTAATGTTATTTCTAAACAAGAGAGTTTACCATATCTTCTTCACTTACTATACTTGTTACTTTTACACCAAAGTTTAAATCTACTACCACTACTTTTCCATAAGCCAATACTTTATTGTCTATTAGTATCTCTACATCTTGGTCTGCTAAAGTATCCAGTTCAATAAGAGAACCTTTATGTAGATTCAAAATATCTCTCAAACTCATCTTAGTTCTTCCTATAACTACAGATAACTCCAACTTAAGGTCAAGTATCCTCTGTATATTATTTCGATTAGCTTCAGAGACATCTAAAGCTAATTCGTCATCTCCATCAATTTCACTTCCAACTTTATCATTTAACAACATCTTTGCTTCTTCATCTGAAATAAGATTACTATTGTCCATAACTACACCTCTTTTCCAACAGCATCATTTATTTTTACACCTTTTTTACTTGATATAAACCCTGGTGTTGCTGTATATGATTTTGAATTTTCTACAAATACATCTATATAATCATTTATTTTTTTATTGGTTACTATTACATCTCCAACCTCTAGTTTAAGTAAATCTTCAACATTAATTGATACTTTACCTATCTCTGCAATAACTGATAATTCTATATTAGATACGCTATTGTAAATTTTTTGTGCAAATTCTTCTGAATCGTCTCCTACATCACTATCTAAAAATTCTACAACAGAGATACTTTCCAGCATAGCCTCCAAACCATTGTATGGGAAACAAAGAGAAACATTACCAACATGCTTATTATCATTCATCACTTTTAAATCTACAACACATACGGGAGCAGTTGGGGAACACAATTGTGGCAGATTAATATGCGTATGTGTATCTAATACTTGTATGTTTTCAAAACCCTCAAATAAATGCATATTTCTTACCAAATCTTCCATAAGATGTAAAAGCACTTTCTTGTCAAGTTCTGTAAACTCTCTATCATTATCTCTTACAACCCCACTCCCTCCAGCTGTTACATCAATCCACATATCAGCTACACTTCTATCTATTCTAAAAGAAAAGTTTTTCATAATAGGTTCCATTGAATTTTGTACTACTACACATGAAGATGTCACTTTATCTAAAAAAGTTTGATAATTTACTTGGTCTATACTATCAACAATCATACTAGAATTACACTTAAGTTCATAAACTATATAATTTTTATACTTTTTACAGAATTCAGCTAATAAAAAATTTAAACAAGTTAAATTTTCTCTTGAATAACTCTGAGGTTTGCCGAAATCATACTCTTTCATATCATACATGAATATTCCTCACCTTACATAATTATTTAGCTCTTAAATTATTAGCTATTTGCCACATTTCATCTGCTGTCTTTATCCCTTTTGAATTCATTTGAAATGCTCTTTGAGTGGCTATTAAGTCAACGAATTCTTCTTGTAAAGAAACATTTGACCTCTCCCTATAGCCTTGAACTATATCTACTTTTGCAACTTGTTTAATCTGTGCTGCATCAGTTGCAACAAATAGACTATCTCCTTCAGATATAAAATTTTGAGTTCCTATAGGTTGATATAAATTGATTTTGCCTATTTTCTTATTATCTACGAACAAATCTCCATTTCTTGAAACGGTTAAATTTGTGTTATCTATATTCGTATTATTATAGTTATATCCTGCATCAAATTGAACATCTAATGTATTTCCATTATCATCTACAATCTTACCTAAAGCATCTACATTAAATCCACCATTTCTTGTATATGCGTATGTACCATCTTTTCTTATCACTCTAAAGAATCCTTCTCCATCTATAGCCAAATCACTCTTACTATCTGTAGGAGCCAATGCACCTTGTTCATAAATTCTCATGGGAGCTGATGCCTTAGCTCCTGTTCCAGTCGATATATCATTACCATTTGTAGGATATGATGGTCTGTTTAGTACTTCATCCACTAAATCAGAATACCCCATATTTATTTTTTTGTATCCTGTTGAATCAGTATTAGCTATATTGTTAGATATTATATCCAGTTTACTTTGATTTGCTGATAAAGCTGTTTTACTAGTATAAAACATTGTGTACATAAAAATTCACCTCCTATTGCCTATCTTACTGAACCAATTTCACTTGCTATTTTTGCTAATTTAGAATCCATAGCTTGAATTATTTTTTGGTTTGCCTCATATTCTCTCGATATTGTCATCATATTATTAATTTCAGATACCATATCTACATTAGAAGACTCTATAGCACTTTGTATTGTAAGTGCATCATTTACTTTTACAGCTCCTCCTCCAGAATACAAGTTATCTCCTTCTTTTTTTAACTTATTATAGTCATTAAAATCTACAATATTAAATTTGTACATAGCATTCCCGTCCAATGATATTGTATTATCTTTTGCTACTTCAAATTTTTGATTGCCTACATTTATATGGCCTACAGCACCAGTTGCAGTGTTTGTCCCAAGTACATAATATCCTTCACTTGTTATGAGGTCACCTTGATTATCTGTTCTAAAGTTCCCATTTCTAGTATAAAATTGATTTCCTGCTACATCACTAACTAGAAAAAATCCCTTACCTTGAATAGCTACATCCATTTTATTATCAGTAGTTTTTATAGGCCCTTGATTAAAATTAGTGATAGCTTCATCCATAGAAATACCTGGACTTATATTACCTATAGCTTGCTTTTGTTTAGTTCCATTTGCATAATTATTGTAACCTTCTAACTTTAATTCATCAAAACTCTTAGTCAGAAGTTGTTTACTTTTATAGCCATTTGTATCCATATTAGCTAAGTTATTGACAACAACATTTTGCTTTTGTTGATTAGTTATCATAGCAGAAACTGCTGTATATAATCCTCTTATCACATCATGACCTCCTTCTTTTGTAAATGTTTAAACAGTATCATCTATTCTAAAACTTTCATCTCACTTGCATATTTCATACCTAACGCTCTAGCCTTTTTTTCTATCTCTGCTTTACTCATATCATTATTACTAAAAAGCATTATACATAAAGTTGATATTAATATACCAATCCCTATTCCTAAGAGTACTTTTTTATCAAATAATAATATTCTTATATTTTGTAACAACTCCTTATTAATGACAGCTCCCCCTTTCCAATACCTAGCATCTTGCATATTTCTACATCATCATAACCTGAATTTATAAGATGTTTCACTTTAAGAGATAGCTCATTTTCTTGTTTTACTTCCTTTTTTGATTCTATAAAGATATTTTCTTTTTTTTCTTCATTAGTCTTTATTAAGTTATAATTTTCATAAACTTTTACATTATCATTACTTCTTATTTCAGCAAGCACTTTATCTAAAAAAAACCTTCTTTTTTCCGCAACTATCAATCTATCATTTGCTTCATATTCCTGTTCAAATATCTTATCAAAGTAGCTGTTATCCTTATTTTTTGATTCTTTATGTAAATTTGCAACTATAGTTACTATTATTAAAATAGACACTACTATTAATATAATTTGTATCATCACACCAATCACCATCTATATAGAATATTTAAGTTCTTTTATTTTGTTTCTTAGGTTTCTTATTGACTTTCTGTGGAGTTGTGAAACTCTCGATTCTGAAACACCTAGTACTTTCCCTATCTCCTTTAAATTTAAATCTTCATAATAGTACAGTGAAAGTATTAATTTTTCCTTTTCCTTTAAATTACTAATTGCTTTAGATAGAATCCCTAGCTTTTCTTCTTCTTCTATTACATTTGCTGGAATCTCTTCTTCTCTATCACTTATTACATCTTGTACAGTTTCATTTGTATCTTCAAAGATTACATGGTTTAATGACACAATGTTTAGCATATCTATATTACTTTCGATATCATGAAGCTCTTTTTCTGAAATATTTAATTCGTTTGCAATTTCATGAGAAGTTGGCTCTCTTAATAATTCAGATTGCAATTTTTCTACCACTCTATTATACTTATTTACTTTGGTTAAGTTATGTTTAGAAATTGGACTTTGATTTCTGATTTCATCTAATATGGCAGATTTTATCTTTATGTAAGAATAACTAGAAAATTTTGCTCCTTTTTCACTATCAAATTTATTTATTGCATCAATCAACCCAATAACTCCACTATTTACTAAATCTTGATACTCAAAGCCTTTCCCTGGTATAAAAAATTTTCTTGCTATACTCTTCACAAGAGGCATATTCTCTTTTATTAATTCTTCTCTATTCATTAACTACGCCTCCTTAGCTTTTAAATATACTAAACATCTTTCTTAGCAAACCTTTATTATCAATAATATCTTCTTTTGACTGACTTACCATTCTCTTTGCTATAGCTATAATACATTTTGATGCAACACTTGTAGGATATTCTAAAATGAATGGTATCTGTTTTTTTACACATACACCCACTTTTTTATCATCTATTATATATCCATACAATTCTAAATTAAGGTTTAAAAATTTATCCACAACCATCTTTATTCTGTTGTATGTAGATTTTGCCTCTTCTAAACTAATTACCCTATTGATTATTATATTTGCACTTCTCTTTATACCAAAATTACTTATAGCCTTTAATAAGCTATATGCATCAGTCAATGCCGTCGGTTCTGGGGTTGTTATTAAGAAAAATTCAGTACTACAATATATAAATGACAATAGGCTTTTGCTCATACCAGCTCCTGTATCAATTATTATAAAATCCACATCATGAATCTGTTCTATGCTATGTATAAACTTATTTCTTTGAACTTCTGTAAAGTCTTCTATATGATTAAGGGCAGAACCTCCAGAGATTATATTTACTCCATACTTAGTCTGTGAAATTATATCTTCTATATTTTTTTCGCCATTAATTACATCAATTATAGTCCCTTTTACATTCACTCCCATTATTATATCTATATTAGACATTCCTATATCTGCATCTAATATAAGAACTTTTTTATTAAGTTTGCTCAAGCATATAGACAAATTTGTAGCGAGATTGCTCTTTCCAACTCCACCTTTGCCAGAAGCTATTGTAATTATCTTAGGTGTATTCTCATCATCTACTATAAATTCATCAAGTCCTCTTTTTTCTATTGCCATTTTTCTCAAGATTTGAGCTTGGTCTATCATATACTTTCAACTCCTAATAGTAGTCTTATAATTTTATCTTCATTAGGTTTTATAATATCATCAGGAACATTTTGTCCTGTTGTAATATATGATATTGGTTTTTGTGAATAATTTATTATGTTAAATATTGAGCCATATGTTATTGTTTCATCTAGTTTTGTAATTATTAGGCTTTTAAAATTCACATTTGTATATGAATCTATAATTGCTTTTGTATCACTTTCTCTTGTTGTACAATTCAAAACTAAATGTATATTATCAGTTTCAGCTTTATCTATGAGATTTTTGATTTCTAGTATTTGCATAGAATTTTTATACCCTCTACCTGTTGTATCTATTAATACAACATCACAATCTTTCATCTCATCAAGTGCTAACTCCATCTCATCAGGGTTTATTACTCCCTTAAAAGGAATATTCATTATGTCTGTATATATCTTTAACTGTTCTACAGCACCAATCCTATAGGTATCTATAGTTATTACTCCCACTTTTTTATTTTCCTCAAATACCAATTTTGCAGCTAGCTTTGCTATTGTGGTTGTTTTACCTACTCCTGGTGGACCAACTAGAGCGACTTTACCATTTATCGTTTGATTTTCTATTTTAATCTTTTTCTTTAAACTTTCTACTAAATTTTTACTTGTATCAATTCCATTGAACTTCATTTCTTGCAAATCGCTTCTTATAGATTCTACAATCTCTTCATTTAATTCTAGACTTAGCAGATTCTTACATATTTTATCTATATCATTATCGCTCTTATTATCAAACCCCATATTACTTATAATTGACTTTAATTGTTCTATCTCTCGTTTTAAATCTTTTTGTTCTATATTTTCTCTCTTTTCCCATCCAATCGTTAATTCGATATCTTTCTTTGAAAAAATACCTCGTATTCCAGATTTTCTTACTTCTTTTTTATCTATTAATGTAATGTTGTCACCCAATTCCATTTTGGCTAAATTCATAGCATCTTGAATTGTATTAGCTGTATACTTTTTCGTCATCATATATACTCACCACACCTTCTGCTTTGATTTTAACATCGTTAGGTATTTCATTTAATGATAATACAGTCAAATTAGGATATACAATCTCAACTAGTTTTCTAAATGGCGCTCTTATCTTTGGTGATACTACTATTACTGGTATATTATGATTGAAATATACATTACTTATTACATCTTGTATACTCTCAAAGATTTTGTTTGTGTTTTCTGGGTCAACAGCTGGATATGTTCCATTTACAGACCTTTGTAAATTATTAGATACCAATTCCTCAGTTTCTGGAGATAATGTTGCCACTACAATTACTTTATCTTCATCTACTAAATTAGTACAAATACTTCTAGCCAAAGCTATTCTTACATATTCAGTAAGTAATTCTATATCTTTTGTGTTTCTAGACTGGTCTGCAAGTGTTTCAAGAATTGTAACCCTATCCTTTATATTCACTTTTTCTCTTAACAGATTTTTAAGTACTTTTTGAACTTCACCAAGTGTCATTAAATCTGGTATCAATTCATCTACTACAGCACTATAATTTTCTCTTGCTGCATCTATAATAGTCTTAACTTCCTGTCTTCCCAGTAATTCATGTGCATTGGATTTTATTATATCTAGTAAGTGGGTTATAAGTATTGTAGATGAATCTACAACTGTATAACCTTTTAACTCTGCATCTTCTACCTTGTCACTTTCTATCCAAAGTGCCTCTATTCCAAAAGTAGGCTCGATTGTCTTTATTCCAAATATATTAAATCCTTGATTCATAGGGTCCATGCATAAAACCATATTAGGCATTATCTCATACCCACCAACTACATTACCTTTTATCTTTATATTGTATTGGTTTGGATTTAATTGTAAATTATCTCTTATTCTTATAGGTTGTACAACTATACCCATGTCTATTGCACATTGTCTTCTTATTGATGCTATTCTCTGAAGTAAATCTCCTCCTGCTGATTCATCCGCTAAAGATATTAAACCATATCCAATTTCTACTTCTATAGCTTCTACATTTATTAAATTTGTTACATCTTCTACTTCATTTTTATCTGGATTTACCATATCAGGTTTTTCAAACTCTAAATCTTCTAAAGTATCTTTCTTCTCTCTTCCTAAAAAGTAACCTGCTGCTATTGCACCTATACCTAGTGAAAAAAACGCTGGTTTAGGTAATCCAGGCATCATACCAAGCACAATTAAAACACATCCAGTCATCATTATTGCTTTTGGTATTGCTGTTAATTGCTTACCTACTAATCCACCAAAGTTTTCATCAGTAGAAGCTCTTGTTACGATTATACCTGCTGATGTAGAGATTAATAGAGCTGGTATCTGGCTTACAAGCCCATCCCCTATAGTAAGTCTTACATATGTCTGTGCTGCACCCATAAGAGTCATATTTAGCATTACAGCTCCTATTACAATTCCACCTATTATGTTTATTGCTGTTACTATAAGACCTGCTATAGCATCTCCTTTTACAAACTTATTTGCTCCATCCATAGAACCATAAAAGTCTGCTTCTTGTTGAAGTTCTTTTCTTCTTTTTCTAGCAGTTTTGTCATCTATAACTCCTGCATTTAAATCTGCATCTATACTCATCTGCTTACCTGGCATGGCATCTAACGTAAATCTAGCTGTTACTTCAGATACTCTTCCAGAACCATTGGTTATAACAACAAATTGAACAATTAATATAATTAGGAATATAATTATTCCTACTACGTAATTTCCACCTACAACAAAACTTCCAAATGCCTCTATAACTTCACCTGCATATCCTTGAGTTAGAATCAATCTAGTTGATGAAAGATTTAATCCCAATCTAAATAGTGTTGTTACAAGTAACACTGTTGGAAATATAGATAAATCAAGTACATTCGTTGTAAATAATGTCATTAGTAAAATTAGCACAGATAAACTTATGTTAATTGCCAGTAAAATATCTAATATAAATGTAGGTAGTGGCACTATCATCATAAGAACAATCCCTACAACACCAAAAGCCACTACTACGTCCATATTTTCCTTTAAATTAAACTTATTCATTACTTATCCTACCTTTTGGGGACTTTGTATCTATTTTTTATTTTATATACTGCTACTAGTATCTCTGCAAAAGCTTGATACATGTCCTCTGGAATTTCTTGGTCTATTTCTACTTGCTTGTATAACAACCTAGCAATAGGTTTATTTTCTATTATAGGGATATTATTTCCCTTTGCAATTTCTCTTATTTTAAAAGCTAAATAATCTGCACCTTTCGCCACTACTACTGGAGCTTGGTCCTCCCCTTTTTCATATCTTACTGCTATAGACAAGTGAGTTGGATTGGTTACTATTACAGTAGCACTTGGTACTGCTTGCATGGTTCTTTGAGATGAAATTTGTCTTTGTTTTTGCTTTATCTTAGCTTTTATTTCTGGGTCTCCTTCTGAGTTTTTATATTCATCTTTAACTTCTTGCTTTGTCATTCTCAGTTGCTTTTTATGGCTATATCTTTGATAAAAATAATCTGCAACTGCTATAACTATCATAGCTATACAAATTTTACTTAATATGGAATATACTAAATCTTTAATTGTGTACATTAAGGTTGGTAGATATATATTACCTAACTTTAATATATCTAAATAATTATCTTGAAAGAATTTATACCCTATGTAAGCTAAAACAGATATAATCGCTGTATCCTTTATTAAAGTTGATAAACTTCTCATAGAAAACATGTTTTTGAATCCGCTAACTGGATTTAATTTTGATAAATTTGGTTTTAAAGTTTCACCAGTAAACAATATTCCCACTTGAAATAGGTTAGCTACTATACCTAAAACTAAGAATGGAATAGCTATTGGCAAAAATATCTTAAAAAAATCCATTAATCCTACTATAACTAATTTCTCTAGATTTGAATAATTTATATTCATATAAAAATCCAGACTCAAAAAATAATTAAGTGAAGATTTAAGTGTATCCACTACATATGAAAATAATGTAGGTACTAATAAGGTAAATGCAAATAGAGTCATTGCAACGGGTAATTCTCTACTCTTTGCTATATTACCTTTCTTTCTTTGTTCTCCCTTTTTCTTTGGAGTAGCTTCTTCTGTTTTATCTGCTGAACCCATAAAAAACATAGGAGCTAATGCAAAAGTTCCCTCATACATCTTTGGTATTTGACTTAATAAATGACTTATTTGGTTGACAATTAAAGGTATTGATATTATAAATAATGCAATCCCAACCAATATTTTTAATGGCATACCAACTATCATTACATTTAATTGAGGCACACTTCTTGATATAAGCCCCAAGATAAAATCTGCCATAAGCAGACAAAGTACAATAGGTATTGCTATTTTGAATCCAGTTATAAAACACTGTATAAATATGTTTATTATATAATCTATATTATTATCTACAAATGATTTTCCTATTGGAATTAACTCAAAACTATATCTTATACCCCGAATTAAAACATGATGACCATCCATGTTAAAAAATATCATAAGTGCTGTCCAATTCATAAGATTATCAATTAAAGTCGTTTGAGTCATTGAATTTGGGTCAAACATATTAATCATTGATAATCCCATCTGTTGGTCCATCATAGAACCTGCCATTCTGATACTATAAAAACATAGATTGGTTATATATCCAAGTATAATCCCTGTTATAGTCTCATTTATACCATATAATGTAAATAACACAATGTTATCTACATTTATCGCATATTCAATTTGCATAGTACTTGAAATTAGTATTGATATAACAATTGCAAAGAGTGACTTAAATAAAGCAGGTGTACCAGCTGGAAATAGTATTCTTAGTGTTCCAAAGAAAGCTACTATTCTAATAAATACAAAAATCATATGTATCCTACTTATCTAGTTATAAGAGATATCATATTGAATATCTCAGAAGTAAAACTAGTAAGAGTATGTAACATCCAGCTTCCACCGATAGCTACCACTAAAAGAATCGCTATTAGTTTTGGTACAAAGGTCAATGTTTGCTCTTGGATTTGAGTTGTAGCTTGAAATACACTTATTAAAAGCCCAACTACAAGAGAAACAATGAGTACTGGAGCTGCAATCATAGCCCCTGTAAACATACCATTTTTAAGAACACTCATTATCATAAATTCACTCATATTATTTTTCTCCTATCCAAATCCCAATATCAATGTTTTTACTATCAAGTTCCATCCATCCACCATTACAAATAACAATAGCTTAAATGGCAATGATATCATAACTGGAGGCAACATAAACATACCCATAGACATCAAAACACTTGCCACGACAAGGTCTATTATCAAAAATGGTATGTATATTAAAAAACCTATTTGAAAAGCAGTTTTTAGTTCACTTATAGCAAATGCTGGAACTACAACAGATAATGGTATATTTTCACGAGTTAATTTCTTTTCTTTTAAACCAGCTTGTTCTACAAATAAATCTAAATCCGTTTGTCTAGTTTGCTTCAATAAAAACTCTTTGATAGGTCCTTCTGCTTCCTTCATAGCTTCTTCCATAGTGACTTCTTCTTTCATATACGGTTGTAATGCTTTTTCGTTTATCTCATTTAATACTGGTCTCATTATAAATATTGTCAATACTATTGCAAGCCCTACCAAAACTTGACTTGGAATTGCTTGCTGTGCTCCTAATGCTGATTTCAAAAATGATAAACTTATAACTATTCTGACAAAGCTTGTCATCATGAACATTACAAATGGTAAAAACATTAATGCAGTTAGAAATAAAAACAATTGCATTGAACTTGTATATGGTACATCAGCCAAAGGTAATTTTGATAATAGTTCCATTTACTTATCTTCCTTTTTTGTAAATTTTCCAATATATCTACTGAAATCATATTTCTTTTTGATTCTTTCCATTTTAAAATCTTGAATTTTAAAATTTCTTTCTTTAATGTCATCTTCTATTTTTAATATTTCTTCTTTGGTCAAATCTTTTATTTTATTCATACTAGAGGAAGAAGATGCCATAATGCATCCTTCTTCACCTATTTTTAAAATTATTATGCTATTGTTTTTACTTATATTTACAATATCTAATATTTTTACATATTTATCATTGTATTTTTTTAATAAGGTTCCTTGGCTAATTTTTAAAGATAAGACTATCAATATTAAAATTATTGGGATACATATTAATATCTTTAATAAATAAAGTATCATGTCTTACCATCCTTTTATTGCACTACTATATTTGTGAAATATATATTTTGAATTACATTTTCACCTAGTTGTATATTTAATGTATTTTTTATTTCTTCTTTTATGTTATTTAAATTTTCAGCAGTAAAATCATCTGCTCTTTTTGCCATAAGGCAATTTATAATATTATCCCTAATTAAAGGTGTATTTTTTTCTATATCTTTATATGAAGAATCATAAGATACAGTTATTGATACTTTTAAATATCTTACACCTTCATCAGCTAGTTTCAATACCATTTCTTCTAAGTCAAGATTTTCTGTCTTTACTTCATCCTTACTTTTTCCTGTTGGAATAAACAAACCTATAATCTTGTCAACTTGTTTATTTCCACCTTCACCTAATATAAAAAACCCTGCTCCTGCTGAGAAAATAATCAGTATCAAAATAATTAGAATAATTTTTTTATTTTTGAACAAACCTATTCCTCCTAGTCAATAGTTATAAGTATATTAACTCTTCTATTCTCAGCCCTTCCCTTTGATGTTTCATTTGACACCAAAGGTTGATACTCTCCACATCCTGTTGCCGAAAATAGTCTAGGGTCCATGCCCTTTTCTTCTACAAAGTATCTTACAACACTTACTGCTCTACTAGAAGATAAATCCCAATTGGATTCATGTGTACTTGATTTTACAGGTACATTATCAGTATGGCCTTCTATAACTATCTTATTTTTCATCATTTTTATCATGTCATATACTTTATTGAGAGTAGCTTTACTATCTAATTTTAATTCAGAAATCCCAGAGTCAAATAAAATTGAATCATCTAACTCTAGTAAAATCCCTCTACTATCATCTTTAACTGTTACACTATTTTGTAAGTTAGAATTATTAACTTTATCTTTTAAATCCTGTTCTAAATTTGATTTATCATTTTTATCGACTAAAACACTATCTATTGGAGATTTCTCACTTGTGCTTGAGCCTGTACTAAACATACTTGTCCCAGAAAACTGACCTTTTAAGGCATCTGCTATATTTTTGAATTTTTCCATATCTACAACTGATGTGGCATACAATAATACGAAAAATGTAAGAATCAGTGTTATTGTATCTGCATAAGTAGCCAACCATGCATCTGGATTTATCTCATCCTTTTTCTTATTTTTTTTACGCGCCATTACTCATTGCTCTTTCTGTATTTTTAGTGGATTTCATAACTTGTAACTTCTCATTGTTTGAAAGGTATGTCGCTAAACGTTCTTCAACAACTATACTGCTTTCTCCAGATTGTATGCTTATTATACCTTCCATCATCATTTCTTTTACATAAATTTCTTTTTCAGTCTTCTCATCTATATTATATGCAATTGGGTTCAAAGCGATATTGGCAAGTAAAGAACCATAAAATGTCGTAATTAATGCCTTTCCCATACCAGATGCTATTAAGTCTGGAGATGTAAGGTCAGATAGCATTTGTATTAGACCTATTAGTGTCCCCAACATCCCAAATGCAGGTGCGAAAGTACCCCAAGTTTTAAATAGTTTCGAATATCTGTTATTTGTATCTTCAATAGAATCTATCTCTAATTCTAAGATAGACCTTATCTCATTGATTTCCAATCCATCAATACATAACTCTAATCCTTTCTTCATAAATGGGTCTTGTATTTTCATTACATCGCTTTCTATTGATAAAAGACCTTCTTTTCTAGCTTTTTTAGAAAGGGTTTTAAATTGTTCTAGTAAATCTAATTTTGATACACTCATTGTTTTAAATGAGTACTGTAATGCATTTTTTATAAGTTTTATATCATCTATAGTAAATGTAATCATTAGAGCTCCAAATGACCCAAGCACTGTGATTAATATTGATGAAACATCAAAAAAATTCTTTAACCCTGAACTACTTCCTTTTGCTGCACCAACTAAAACTAATACTGTAGATAATATTAGTCCAATAAATGTCAGTGAATCTGTTTTTTTCATTATTTTTCGCTCCTAATATAACCTACATTTATTTTTCTTTTATACTTTATTACTTTATTTACTATCTCATCTACTGACTCTTTTACAAGATTTTTTTCTCCTGTTGTAAGAAGAATTCTACTTTCTGGCACGGAGTCAATTCTTACTATAAGGTCTGAGTTTAATATGTAACTTCTTCCATTTAAATCTGTTACTCTTATCATAATATGTACCTACTATCTTTTAAGATTTATTATTTCTTGAAGTATTTCATCTGATGTCGATATTATTTTACTGTTTGCTTGGAAAGACCTACTTGCTATTATCATTTCTGTAAATTCTTCTGCTATATCTACATTGGAAGCTTCTATTGCTCCTTGTATTATGTTTCCTGTAGCTCCTGCTATTTGTGGGTCTCCTGAGTTTGCTGATGGCTTAAATAGGTTTCCTCCTTCTGCATCTAGTCCTGCTGGGTTTTGGAATGCATATGTTTGAACTTTTTGGATAGTCCCTTTTAACTTATCTATTCCAGCAGGTTTATCTCCTACCTTAGCACCATCAGGAATATTATACACAAACTGAGTTCTTTGACCATCACTCAATAAAAATTCTACTGTTCCATCTTTTGATATATTGTACTCCAGTACATTTTGGACAGAACCATCTTTAGGACTTATACTTTGAAGAGGTATTATAATAGGTTCTTTTCCTTTAGCATCACCTTTTTTAGTAAATTCACCAGTAGTAGCATTATATTCACCATCATAAACCTCACCTTGTAACATATACCCATCACCATTTACAAGTCTTCCACCTTTAATATCTTTCAAAGGTCCTGCTGCTGCTTTAAATCCTGTATCTAAATTAAAAGAACCATCTCTTGTATACATAACTGTACCTTGTCTTACCACTGGAAGATACCCATCTCCATCTATCATTAAATCTGATGGTCTATTAGTTGGCTGTACATTTCCTTGTGTCATATCTTTATTTATGCTTGATATCTTACTACCTACACCTACTTGTCCTAAGTTTGTTCCCCCTAATGCCGCTGTTGGGGCACTTGCATATAGTACAGTTTGATAAAATGAATCTGTTATTCTAGCTGAACTTTTCTTAAAAGAAGTAGTCCCAGCATTGGCTACATTGTTACCTATTACATCTAGTTTTGTTTGATTTGCTTTCATTCCACTTACACCTGAATACATTGCTTTTATCATGACTTTACCTCTTTTCCTATTTAATATTATGCTTCTTCTGGAGAGCTTTCTTCTTCATCTGAACTTGTATTTGCTTCTCCTATTTTAAGTAATTTTTCATATTTAACATCTACAGTTTTGTCGCTACCTTCTACCTTTAATTCTAAGTGTACTTCTCCATCTTTTATGTATGTGGACTTTACTACACCTATAATGTTTTCATCTTCTTTCTCTTCCCCAGATACTTCTACTTCTTTACCAATTAATGATGTTGCCATACTCAACGCAGAGTTTATTAGAGTAGAGTTACTTAAGGCTAAAAGTACATCTAGCTTATCATTCATAGCTGACATTTTTTCTAAAGTTGCAAACTGCGCTAATTGTGATACATACTCCGTTGGGTCTTGTGGATTCATTGGGTCTTGATTACCCATCTGTGCTACAAGTATCTTCATAAACAAGTCTTTATCAGCATCATCACCTTGTCCTATAATTGGAGTCCCATTATCTGTTACTGTCTGATTTCCTTTACTTCTAACTTGTTTATTGGCAATATCATTAATATTTCTTTCAAGTTGGCTTAAGTTATTTGACCTATAATTGCCCTGAGTTCCTGCCAAAGCCGTTGCTATTCCGTACATACAATACTTCCCCCTTACTAAGCTAGTAAATCTACTCTATCATCATCAATAATGTTTTCTTTAATCTCATCTTCTATGACTACATTGTTACGCTTATTGTTTGTATTCTGCTTACTCATGTTTTCTTGGTTATTTTGTCTATTCTGTTGTTCAAATGCTTTATCAAAAGTGTCTGATGTATTTCTATTATCACTATGCATTTGCACTGATACATCTTTTATATTTACATTTGTAAGTTCAAGATGTTGCTTTAAATCTGTTATATTTTTATTTATTGAGTCAAAGACATCTTTATTGAAAACAGTCACAACAGCTCTCATACTTTCACCATCTTTTAGCAATTGTATGTTCATATCTCCTAATTCTTTTGGTCTTAATTTAATTGTTAATTCTTGTATATCATTTGTTTTCATATGCTTAATAGCTTTTATAGAATCGTCCATTACATTTGATTCTATCTGTTTTAAATTGATATTATCACTTTTAACTTTATTCATATCAACGCTTTTATTTATTACTTGACCAAAATTCCCGCTCTTATTTCCATTGGTTCCTGCTAGTTTTTCCAAAATATCAGAACTATCATCTCTTTGCTTATTTGAGTTAAGATTACCGATTCTATTACTATCAAAATTATACAAGTCTATACTTTTAGTATCATCTTCTGTAGTTTTACTAATTACTGCAAAATTTTCATTATCATTATTATCTAAAAGCTCTCTTAACTTCATTATGTCTAAATTTTGCATATCATCAGAGTTATTTGTATTAGCCTTGTTTAGTTCCGAATTTTGATTTGCAATCTTATTCAATATATCTTTATTAAGTTTAAGTTCTTGTTTTAATTCATGTGATATATTTAGTTTTTCTATATTATTCAATATAGAGTTTATGTCTTTATTATTCAATATAGAGTTTATGTCTTTACCTTTTTTGTCATTATTTAAAAGATTCAGTAATTGTTGTAAAATCTCATTACTGCAATCTTTTTCATATGTACTTTCATCTTCTAGGTGATTACTTTTATCTTCGTCTAAATGACACTCATTATCATCATTTTCTGGTTTATTTGAGCTCACATTTTGCTTGCTTGTTTCTTTTCTATCTTTAACTTGTTTATTGTCTTTTATCTTATACAAATTATCTTCAAATTTATTCTTTTTTACATCTTTACTCTTAGATGAACTTTTTTTATCCACAATATCTTTAATAACATTATAAGAATCTGCTTGTATCTTCATACAATAATATCCTCACTTCCTACTATTCTTATAGAACTTGTCTATTTCTCAAATAACTCATACTTGCAAACTCATCATTAGTGTTTTGTTCTTTTAAATTTTCTTCTTTATAATACTGTCCATACTTTTTTTCCTTTAATTTTTCTAATGATTTTCTTTCTATCTGTTTGTTTATAAGCTGCTTTCTAGCTTTTTCAAGTTCATTTGTTGACTTATCCAACTCTTCTGATAAATCCATTATAGAGTTGTTTAAAGCTAACAAATAGTTAATAGTTATTTTTTGATTTTGAATACTATCGTTATTTTTACTTATCGAATATTTGCTATAATTATTTTCTAAGTTTTCTAAATTAGTCTCTATATCTATTTTTTTTTGTTGAATCTTAGCAAATTCCATTTTTATTTCTTCTTCATCTTTCATTTTCAAGTCTAAAACTTTTTGTAATCTAAACTTAAAATTTTTATCCAATTCCATCACAACCTATTCAAATATTTTTTTAAATTATTTATTCAAAGATTCTTCTCAAACTACTTATAGTTTCATTAAAAGAACTCTTTTCATTTATCCCTTGTTTTAAAAAATTAATAATATGCTCATGATAATAGATTGCTTCATCTATTTTTTTATTTGTACCTGAAGCATATGCACCTATATTTATCAAATCTTCTGCTTCTCTATACTCAGAAAGCATATCTCTTGCAAATGATGCTATTTTTATATCTTCTTTTGAAGCAATCTCATTCATAAGTCTGCTTAAACTATTCAATACGTCTATAGAAGGATAATGATTCTTATTTGCCAAATCTCTAGATAAAACTATATGACCATCAAGTATCCCTCTTGTGGTATCTGCTATTGGTTCATTAAAGTCATCTCCATCAACTAATACTGTATAAAATGCAGTTATAGAACCTTTATCTGATGTCCCTGTTCTCTCCATAAGTTTTGGCAAAAGGGCAAATACAGATGGTGTATATCCTTTTTGAGCTGGTGGCTCTCCTATTGCTATACCAACTTCTCTTTGTGCCATAGCAAATCTAGTTACTGAGTCCATCATAAGTATTACTTTTTTGCCCTGGTCTCTGAAATACTCTGCTATTGCAGTAGCAGTAAGAGCACCTTTTAACCTAACCAAAGGGGCTTTATCCGATGTTGCACATACAACAACAGATTTTTTCATTCCCTCTTCACCTAAATCTTTATCAATAAAATCTAGTACTTCTCTCCCTCTTTCTCCAACAAGGGCAATTACATTTACATCTGCTTTTGCATTTCTAGCAATCATACCTAGAGTTGTACTCTTACCGACTCCACTTCCTGCAAATATTCCTATTCTCTGCCCTTCACCACAAGTAGTAAATGCATCTATTGCTCTTACACCTGTTTCCATTATATTTCGTATCTTTTTTCTCTTCATTGGGTCAGGAGGTTCATTATTCAAGTTGTATCTATCTCCTAAAACAACTTCTGAGTTATCTATAGGATTTCCAAGACCATCAAGTACTTTACCTAGTAAATTATCACTACACATAACACTTAAAGGTATCCCCTTAGAAATAACTTTACAACCAGGTGCTATCAATGTTAACTCTCCTAATGCCATTAATATTACTTCTTTATCTTTAAAACCTACTACTTCACAATTCACTGGTTTATTGACTTGATTGTATATAACACATAGCTCTCCAACAAAAGCTTTTATGCCTTCAACTTCTACAGTAAGTCCTATTATTTTCTTAACTCTACCTTCCGATATAGTGAGTTCTAAGTTTTCTATTTTCTTATTTATTTTGTCAAAATCTATAGATATATCAGTTTTATACATACTTTATTCACCAAGCAATTCTTCTTTTAGTTTTTCTATAGCACAATCGATACCAACTATTATTCTTCCATTTTCCTTTTGTATAATAGCATTCCCTTTATCTATGCTATCATCTGCAATAACAAATACACTTGATTTTAATGATGTTTCTTCCTTAAATAATTCAAATTCTTTTTCTATATTATCTTTATAGAAAGAATTACATCTTACTATAAATGAACTACTTCCTTCATAATCTTGAATAATTTGCTTTAATAAATCACTCATAGATTCTTCATCTTCAAAGTGCTTTTTTAGAACAGAACTTGCCATATTAATAGCAAGTCTTATAATCTCTTTATTTTTTTCTTTTATGTACTCAGTCATCTTCTCATTAGCTTGTAATAAGATTAAATTTGCCTGATTTTTTATAAAATCTGCTTCATCTTTAGCTTTTTGGGTATATTCATCATATGACTCTTTATATCCATCCTCATATCCATTTTTTTGACCTTGACTATACCCTTTTTCATATGCTTGTTTTTCTATATTTTGTGCATTTGTTCTTGCTTCTTCTAATATCTCATTCTTTTTTATCTCAGCAGATTCTATAGCTTCTTTTATTACCTCATCCCTAAATCTACAATCTTTTTCTTTATTTATGTTTGATTCTCCCACTCTAGCTTTATCTATTATGGTTAAATCTAGCACTCCTTTATATGATGCTTTTTTATTTTTAATAATCTTATTACTCAACAAAGTCATCACCAAAATTCCTTACAATAGTTATAGCACCTTCTCTTTCAAGTTTTCTTACACTATTTACTATCTTTTGTTGAGCAGCCTCAACCTGTGTAACCTTTATGACACCAACCATTTCCATTTCTTCTTTAAGTGCATCTGCTGCTCTAGAAGATTGATTTCTATATATGGCATCTGAAATCTCATCATCCACACCTTTTAATGCATATACTAAATCCTTCATAGTTACTTCTTTTAGCACTTTTTGTATACTTATATCATCCAGCTTAACAATATCTTCAAAGACAAATATGTGAGATTTAATTTGAGCTGCTAAAGCTGGGTCTTGTTCTTCAATAGTTCCCAAAATATTCTTTTCTGTTTTTCTATCAGAGTTAATCAATATTTGGACTAAAGTAGATACTCCCCCATAATCTTTAAAATCATCACCACTTATTGAATGTAATTTATCTTCTAATGAACTTTCAATTACTTTTATCACTTCTGGAGATATTGAACCCATTGAACTTATTCTCATAGCTACTTCATTTTGTAAATCAAAATCTAAATATGATAAAACTTCTGCCCCATTTTCTGGCTCCATATGTGCAAGTAAAACGGCTATAGTTTGTGCACTTTCATCTCTAAGTATTTCTAATATTTTCTTTACATCTAGTTTTATAATATGTTTAAAAGGCTTTGTACTTGTATTTATTGATATACCTTCAAGTAATTTATTTGCTTTAGAATTTCCCAAAGCATTACTTAACAACTCTCTTGCATATTCAAGCCCACCTTCTATAACATAATCTTTTGCTCTATTTATTTCTACAAACTCTTTTAAGATTTCTCTTCTTTCTTTTGAAGCTATTGAAGAAATATTTGCAATTTCCAAACCTATTTTTTGAACTTGTTTATCAGGTAGACTTTTTATTATATCACTAGACACAGTTGGACCTAATGTCATTAATAATACAGCAGCTTTTTTTAAACCCTCACCTTCTACCTTCTCATTCTTATCACTTTCACTTATATCACTTAAGTCAAACGCATTAACATTTGTAATTTCCGTGGACACGTTCTATCCCCCTTACTCATTTAACCAAGTCTTTATTATCTCTGTTACTTGGTCTGGCTTTTCTTCTGCATACATTTTAACAGCTTCCTCTAATGTCAATTCTGGGTCATCTCCTAATAGAGGATTATCTTTCCTATCAATAGAATCAGATTTAGAACTATACTCTTCATCTTCATAATCCATATCTTCTTGTTCACTTCTCTTCTTATATATTAAGTATCCAATAGTACCAACTGCTACCACTGCCACTACTCCAATAACTGCTTTTATTATGTTCTTTTTAAATCCATCTTTCTTAATCTCTTCCAGCTCTTGTTTAGCTTCTGCCTTCCCTTTTGGGTCAAATACCATTGAAACAACACTAAGAGTATCTCCCCTCGCTCCATCCATACCTATAGCATTATTAACAATATCTTCTACATCAGCTTGAACACCTTTAGCTATTTTTCCATCTATCGCAACAGAAGCTGTCAGTCTGTTAAGTTCTCCAGGCGCAACTATAGTATGAGTTTCAATCTTACCTGTTTCATACTCAAAACTCTCATCTAAACTATCTTCTGTATTAGTACCATTGTTATTTCCTTGGTTATTCATGTTAGCATCTACACCTTGAACATTATTTGTAGCAGATTTAGATGAATTTTTCGACCTAGTTTCCTTTATAGCAACTTTATCAGGGTCAATTTTTATTTCAGTTTTTTCAGCTGTATTAAAACTTAAATCAGCATTTACTGTGGCTTTTACTTTTCCTGTACCAAATATTGGCTCTAGCATTTCTAAAATAGACTTTTCTAGTTCTTTATTTAATGCTTGTTCAGACGCCTTATTTTTATCAACACTAATACCACTATTTATTGGTTGATTATTTGCATCAACTTCTTCATCATCTAAAATACCTTCAGATAATAAATTCATTTTGTTATCAATGACCTGAACATTTTTCTCTGGTATATTTGTGACACTTCCTGATATAAGTGCCATAACCGATTTTATTTGATTTTTCTCTAAAGTTGTTCCTGGCTTTAACATCAAATAAACTGCTGCACTTCCTGGAACAGCTTCCTTCTCAAATACTGATGACTCTCCAAATGTTATATGTACTCTAGTATCTTCCACTTGTGGAAAACTCTTGATTGTTTTTTCTATTTCACCTTGCATCATTCTTTGTTTCTTAATTTGAAACTCTTCATCAGTAAGCCCTATTGATGAACTATCATCCATTAGTGCAAATCCTTTAGAACCACCGGTAAGACTTGGTGCTAACTCCAGTCTTAACTTATCAACTTCTGTTCTAGGTACATAGATTGTACTTCCCTTTACCTTAGTATCTATCTTTCTAGACTCTAACTCTGCTGATATATCTGCAGCATCTTGAACATCTAGTTCTGAAAATAAGACTGCATACTTATTTTTACTTGCAGATATTGCTGTAAATACTAGTGCTAAACATATAGCAATAATCCCTATACCTAATGCTATCTTAGTTCCCTTTTTTAGAGAACTTATCTTTGTCCTAGATTTAGCAACTTGCTCCTTAATCTTATTTTTAAAACTGGCTATCATTGATTATTACTCCTGTTCAAAAGGCTAAATTTGTACTTTATTCATTTCTTGATATGCATCATGAATCTTATTTCTAACTTCTATTAAATATTGCATAGATAGTTGTGCTTCTTGACCTATTAACATAACTTCATGCATAGAAACATCTTCGCCTTTTATAAATTTTTCTTTCATATTGTCTGCTGTCACTTGTTGAAAATTAACTTTATCTATAGTGTCTTTTATTACATCTTCAAAGTTCTTTTTTTCTTCTTCATTATTAAGGTTTAATGATTTAGTTTCTCCAGTTAAATTATCTAACTTTGCACCTTGTATCAAATTGTTAATTTGTGTGATTGGCATAATTTATCCCTACTTTCCTATTTCCAAAGCTTTTGATATCATAGACTTCTGAGCGTTTAATGTATCTATGTTAGATTCATATGCTCGTGAAGCTGTTATTAAATCTGTCATTTCAACCAATATATTTACATTTGGATACTCTACATATCCGTTTGGCTTCGCATCTGGATGAGCTGGGTTATATACTTCTTTAAGAGGTGATTTGTCATCTTCAACAGATGTGACTTTTACTCCTAACATTCCTAATTTATTGTCATAGTTTTCTTCAAATGAAACGACTTTTCGTCTGTATGCTTCTCCATTTGGACCTCTTGTAGCATTTATATTAGCTACATTGGATGATATGATATCCATTTTCAAACTTTCTGCTGTTAATCCACTAGCAGAGATTCTCATCCCACTGAACACACTCATCTTCTAATTACCTCCCACTTATTATTGATTTGGTCATTGCTATTTTACCATTTGCAAAACCTATCAAAGCATTATATTGTAATGTTGTCATTGCTTGATTTACTTTTTCTTCTTCTATATCAACATTATTGCCATCCACTCTTAAACCTTTAGAATTGTCTGTTTTTTCTTCTATTTTTGGCATGGCATCATTTAATGTTTCTTCAAAAGTTATGTAATGTTTTTTGTAGCCTTCAGTATTTATGTTTGCTATATTATTCGCTATTGTCTGACTTCTTAGATTAGTTGCATCTAATCCCATTTTTATAATATCATATGTATTCATACTCACTCCTCCTCAAAATATATTTATTTACTATATTTAGTGATTAAAGTTGAAGTTGCTATATTACAAAAAAATGACTTCTTTACCTCTCTAAATTTATTACATTTCTATTGTATTAATATAATAATTTATTCTTTTAGTAAGAAAACAAATCTTTTTTGTAATAAACCCCAATGAAAATAAAAAAAATTTTAATATGTATTTAAATATTTCTTCGTAAAGTTGCTCTTTTTTTGTAAAATAGCAACTTTTTTAAATAATTTATCTTTATTTTTACTTATAATTAGTAAAATATGTTATCATTTATATTTTCTACTGTAATAAAGTAAACTTTCGCAACAAAATGACTGCCAAAAAGGCAGTCATTTTCGACTAATTCTATGTATACAATATACTTAAAACTCTTTTTGGCAACTGGCTGACATAGCTTGTGTATACAAACCTTAGTCCCTATAGCTTTGCGTCACTAGATTTCTCTAGTTTTGCCTATTCAGTTTACCTTAAGTATACAATAAATAACAAATTTTTTAAATAATTTTTTATGTATACTTAAATATTTTGTTTTTAAAAGTTAGTTATTATTAATTATACAGATTATAAATACTATATTCTACAATTTTACAATAAATTATTTTTCTATATTTTTCCATATATTTCAATTTTATTTGTATAATATATCAATATCTAAAAATATTAATTAATAATTTTTAAATAAACTATATATAAAAAATTATTTATAATGTTATTATAATTCGTTTAATATTCATTTATAATCTTAATTACATAGCTAATTTCTTCATCTTTCATACCAACGAATAAAGGTATACTGACAACTTTATCTGAATAATTCTCAGCTATATTAAAACTCCTCTTTTTATATCCCAAATATGCATATGCTTCAGATAAATGTGGTGGTATTGGATAATGTATTATAGACTCTATACCATTTTTCTTTAAGTATTCCATAAATGTATCTCGTTTTTCAACTTGTAAAACAAATAAATGCCATACATGAGTACAATTCTTTTCTATCTTTGGAAGTATAACTTTTGGATTGTTAATTTCATTAAGGTATCTATCTGCGATTTTTGATTTTTCAATTTCAATTTCATTTAGATATTTAAGTTTTACTCTTAATAAACCTGCCTGAATTTCGTCCAATCTTGAATTATATCCGACAAATTTATTATAATATCGCTTTTCTGACCCATAATTTCTAAGAATTTTCACTTTATCAGCTATTTCCTCATTACTAGTTACTATAGCCCCTGCATCTCCAAATGCACCCAAATTTTTACTTGGATAAAAACTAAAACAACCTATATCACCAAATGTTCCCGTCATTTTTCCATCATATTTAGCTCCATGAGATTGGGCACAATCTTCAATTAAATACAAATTATATTTCTCACATAACTCTTGTATCTCTTTCATTTTACTTGCCTGACCATATAAATGTACTACTAGTATAGCTTTTGTTTTACTATTTATCTTTCTTTCTATCTTCGATGAATCTATATTATAATACTCGTTTGGTTCTACAAATACTGGTTTTGCTCCATTTATACTTATTCCCATAACACTGGCAATATATGTATTTGATTGCACTATTACTTCATCATCTTCACTTATTCCTAATGCTCTAAAAGCAATTATCAGTGCATCTAAACCACTGGCTAAACCAACACAATATTTGCTACCTACATATCTAGCAAATTCTTCTTCAAAATACTTTACTTCATTTCCAAGGATATAATATCCACTTTCCATTACATCCTTAATCTTCTGTTCATATTCTTCTTTATGAATATGGAACTGTTTTAATAAATTATTAAATTTAACCAACAATAAAGTCACATCCTCATCTATTTATTCTCCATATAGCTATGTTAACTCTATTTAATTAATAAAATACATCCCTAGATGTACAATAACTACATATTATTTAGATATTTTAAAAATTCTTCATAGTCTCTAATGTAATCTTCTTCATTATAATATTCAGATGCTATAGAAATTAAAACAGTTTTTTCATCAAAATCAAACATCTCATGCCATACTCCTGTTCCTACATACAATCCAACATCATTTTTATTTAAAGTGAATATAGTCTCTTTTGCACCATCATAACATTTTATCTTCACACTTCCATTTAGGCAAACTAGTACTTGTTCCAAGTTTTTGTGTGCATGAAATCCTCTCTTTACATTGTCTGGTACATCGTATATATAATAAACTCTCTTTATATCGAAAGGTATTGCTTTATTTGATTCTAATGCAACTAAACTTCCTATATCTTCATTTCCAATAGATACGAACTTAATTAAATTATACTTATCCATAAATTTATCTACCCTATTTATACTAATTTTATAATAATATATTACTTCATATTCTAACTTACAATAAATTATTGTCAATATGAAGGAAATAAACTACATCCAATATTTTTCTTTTGGTTCTTTTAATTCTATTTCATCACAATTTAGTGTTTCACACAATTCGTAAATTTTATTTGCAAATAATATATCATGTATTGACAAGCCTATATTGTAAGATATTATTCTCTCATCATCATTTTCTCTTCCTTTAGCTTGTTTACTTAAAACATCATGAAATTCACAAGAATACTTATATCTGTCTATATTTTCTAGATGTTTCAAATGATTATAATCATCGAAATATACCTTGTCAAATAGATAATCAACATTTCCAAATCCCATAACATGTACAGGTAATAATAAAACACCTTTTTTAAACCATTTAAATTCTGATAAATATTCATCTGTATATGTCACAGTAGAAATAACTACATCTGAATCTACAATAAGTTCTTTATGTGTATCACATATTTCAAAACTAAACTGTCCATTATTTTCATACTTTTGCATAAATGACTCTGCCTGGTCTTTATATCTAAGCAACTTTATATTTATATTTCTATACTTAAGGGTATATAAAAGCATATTCATTATAGAAGAAGCAGTTACTCCTAACCCCATAATAGCAATAGTATTAAAGTCTTTTTTAGCAAAAGTATCAATCGCTAAAGCAGCCACAGCAGCAGTTCTAAAGGCTGTAATATAATTACCATCCAAAATAGCCTTTAATTTAGCATCTTTCATATTATATAGAAATATATCTGAATTTAAACTTGGATTTCTCCCTGGCAATCTTGTAACCATTTTTATTCCACCAATCATATGGTTATGATTTAATGATGGCATTACATTGTAAAATACATGACCTTCTTCTACCATGCTTATTTTAGGTGGTAATTGACAATCTTTCTTTGTTAAAAAGGATTCTTTTATCCACTCATATCCTTGTTTCTGAGAAATGTTTAATGATATAATTTGTTCATGAGTTATTAGTTTCATATCTATAATACTCCCTTATTTAAAAATTTTCTATCATATTTTCATCATTTTCATCAAATATTTCTATCATTTCATGAATACATTTCTTCTTTATATTTGCATCAAATATATTATTTGCTATTCCATAAACTCTTCCACAATCCTGTCTCTCATCCTCATATAATCCTATTGTATCCCCTTCTTTTACTAGTAATAGAAATTGAGTGACATAATCTAAGCTTTCTATTTTATCTACATTATTTATCTTTTTTATTGTTCCAGGTCTTATGTATATTGGTAATGCATATACACATTTTGATAAATGCATATTATGCTTCTTTATTTCATCAAAATTTACTTCATTATTCACACTAAAGTTTGCAAACAAACTTCCTATGTCTAAATCTGTTATCTGAGAAATAGCCATATAATCACAACCTCCGGGTAATCTTGGCATCACTTCAGATACTTTTATTCCATATGCTCCCACTAACATTTGTACATAAAGAGGTCCATTTTTTATATCAAAAGCCTGTGTTATATTTTGATATATAGATTTTATTTCTTCCTCATATTGAAAACAATACTTTGATGGATAAAGTAACCTATCTGGTTTTCCAGCTCTTCCTGTATGTATATTTACAAGCTCTCTATCTCCAATATAAAATACATGTGACTCTCCATTATGAACCCAAGCTAGTCCTTGTATTTCCTCACTTTCATAAAATTCCTCAATTATTACTTGTCCATCTTGTGAGACTTCCTTAGAATATTCAAATTTCTCTATTAACTCTTCTATATTTGATACAAAATATACACCTCTTGAACCATAACCATCAACAGGTTTTATTACAAGTGGAAAATTTAATCCTTGTATTTTTTTTAAATCTTTTAGACTTTCAATAACACAATAATCAGTTGTAGGTATTCCATTATTTTTAAAATATTTTTTCATAACAGCCTTATTAGTTACAGATTCAAGTTGATTGCAAGAAATCACACATGGTAAATTTAGTTCATTTGCAATATAAACATATGGTTTCATTAAAGAATCTGTAAATCCAGTTAGAATTCCATCTATCTCTTTATCTATAGCTATATTTTTTATTTTATCAAAATCAAATACATCAACATCTATTGCTTCGTCACAAATCTTTTTCGCAGGAGTATCAATTCTATTATCACAAACAATTGTGTATATTCCTTCTTTTTTAGCTGACATAACAATATTCTCAAAATACTTAATTGAGCCTAAAATCATTAATCTTTTCATATACAAACCTTCTTTATAAACTAATTATTTTTATGTAAGATTAGAGTACTAGATATTTACTATATTCTAGAAACTCTATAAAACATGATTATCACTTATTTATATTTTTATAGTATGTTCTGTTACAAATTGCATTTGAGCCAAAACCTTCTTTAAATGTAGCTAAACCCTCGTCTAAGTATCTGCCTTTATTTAGAGTGCTAGTTCCAAAAGAAAGATACTTAAAATTTCGCTCTAAAGCATTTTTTATTAGATTATAGTATAAAAATACCATTGGATAATATCTATTATATGTCGAATTTGATGCTAGATATTGAGTATGATAAACTCTTTCTTGAAAGTTAAATACCATACTCCCGCAAATCATAATATCATCAATATATACTGCATAAAATTCTACAATATCTCTTAATCTATTATTTTTAAACTCCAAAAGTTCTTCTATTGAATGTATTACTTTAGCTCCTTTACTATCTAAACAATTAGAAAGTAAATCAAAAAAGCAAACTATATCTTCATCACTGTACAGTCTTTTAAAGATAAGATTGCTCTTCAAAGAATATTTAAAATCTCTTCTTTTACTATATCTAAAATTGGCTAATATATCTTCTTTATACTTACTTAGTTCTAAAAACATACTTAATTCATCATAAAACATGTAATTATTCTTAAATAGAAAATACTCTAGTAATGAAGTATCCTCCTTACAAAATATTCTTGATGTATTTTTTAAATATACTTTATTAAAATTTTGTTCCTGTAAATACATTTCTAAGTTATTTGTAATGGCATTTACATGCCTAATATCATTAAAACCACTCCCTATTATAATACCACCAAAAGTGCTTCCTAAATGAGAAAAAAATATTCTTTCACCATTTTCATAAACTTCACATGCAGGCACAACTGCTAGTATTTCTTCACCTTTATATATTATTAATGAGTGGTCAGTGAATTTTCCCTCTTCATGATAATTAAGGAAATTTCTAGTTTGCAGAAATGTACCATTTATAGATTTATTTTCTACAAAATAATCCCAGTTTTTTTCACAGCTTTTTTCAAATTTATTGATATGAATATTGTTCATTTTACCACCTATGACATGTTTTTATTTTTTACCATATAACCATATAATGCTACAAAAAGCTGATAGTCCTCGATTTCATCATTTTTATGTAAATCATACTTAACTTTATGATGATTAGCCTCATTATATATTTTGTCTATATAGTTTTTTATTTCAATACAGTGTTTATCTATAACAAAATGTTTTATTTCTGATTGTTTTTCTTTTATCTCATTCCTGTCAAATTCACTAGTATTGTACCTTTTTATCATGTCTATAACCTCTTTTATATTCTTATAATCAAACTTGTCTATAAAATTCCACATGTTTGTAAAAATTGGTGAAACTTCATTTTTAAACTTAACAGGAATTAAATCATATAAAATTGCATCTAATTTTGAAGTATGACTTCCTACCATGAAAGATTCTAGATATATATCCGAAATCTTGTAAAAATCGTCTATATTTGCTGTCGCTCCAAAACATATAACTCTATTATCTGTAACATTACTTAGAGTTTTCCAATAGAGATTCTCTGCATCAACTCCTACAACAACAATAATTGTATTATCTGTATTTTCAATCAATGTTTTAGTAATTTTAAAGTAATTAATATCATTTACACTATTGTATTTTCTTTCATTAGCAATAGTCAACACTATTGTCACATCATCCTCCAAATTATATCGTTTTCTAACTTCAGATTTTGAAAATACTTCTTTTTCTTTTAATGGAATTGGTAATATTTCAGATTTATCTATGCCTCTTTTATTCAATGTAATTAGTTGACTAACTTCGCTAAAATCAATGACAATATCTGCAATACTTGCTCCTAACCAAAAATTACTGTCACAGTGATTAACATGTAAAATAGGTATTTTCCCATCAACCCCAAAAGCAACAACAGGTATTGTATCAAACATATGAACATATAAAATAACTATATCAGCCCAGTCATAAGCTATTTTCCTTAAAGCCATGGCTCTTTTTAAATAATCATCTGAAATTAAATCCAAAGATATAATTTCGCCACCACTCTCATCTATTGTTTTTAATAGCCAATCTGGCAGTGTGTCTGATTGCCATGTAGTTACCACTGAATGAACAGAATCTTTGTCAATCTCAATCCAATTTTTAACTAGTCTTGTATGACCTCCTGTTGAATATCCTTCACTCAAAACATGTAGTACTTTTCTTCTTTTTAAATCTTTTTTTGTAAATAATTTCGTATTTTCTATTTCTGGTAAATTATTAGCACATTCTAGCAACGCTCTCTCACATTTTTCACAAGAATACAAGCCAGTATGATTAAAAACAGAAAAACGAGCAATTTTAGAAACAATATCTAAAACATCCTTATAATTCTTTAATCTTAATTGTTCTGTAAGCTCCTCTTTCATACAATCCATTACATGCTTATTACTCTTAAGTATGGTACTTGCTTTATTCCTATCAAATTCATAAAAATTTTCTCTATCTAAATCAAGCTTTATGTACTCTTTTACAAATTTTATCCTATATTCATCATAGCCATTATTTATAGTTGCTACTCCAGAATCATGCATACACCAAGGCTTATTTTGTTTTGGCACAATAACCTTGTATTTATTTTTTCTAAACTCCATACTCTGTGATAAATCATAAAAATGCCACCCATCAAACTTATCCTCTCTCCAGAATACATCATATTGAGTAATCATAATTAATCCATCTATAGCCATAACTTCATTAAAACATTCTTCAAAGTTGCTAAATTCATAAATATCCATTTTACCTGTATGGCTATCATATACTTTCCCTATTTTTTTATCAGAATCCCACCAAATTCCATTCACAGGTATATCCTTTACTCCAGCTACACCAATCATTCCTACATCTATATTTTTTTTAAATATATCTAAAATGTCATATATGAAATTTTTATTAATTATAAAAGTATCTTGATGCAAATATACCTTATACTTAGAATCTGTTTCTCTCATAGCTTTGTTATAAGCAGATGCAATAGAATCGGCTCCTCTTAAAGCTACTGTTTCTATACTAAAGTTTTTAGGAATGTCTAGGCTATTTATATATACAAGACATTCCTCATAAAGTCTTTCATCATTTACACAGGTTATAAAACATATCTTATCATTATTCATATCTCTTCCCCTCAATAAAATAAAGTATCTCTTGTATGTCACTTTCACTCTGTACTTTTTCGCTACTATTTTTAATTAAGTTGTAAGCAGTATCAAATTCTTCTAATTCACATAATACACTCGTTATATTATATATTGAGTCAATATCATCTCTATCCATCTCTAATACTGTCATAAACATGTTTATACTAAAATCTCCTAGACCTCTGTTAAATGCCTCAACTCCTAATCTATTTAATAGAGTTGCTTTATTTATCACAAACGTATCAATTAGATATTCAATATCATCAACAAAACATGGTTCAGTTATATTATAATTATCAAATATATAATGTAAATTACTATCTACATCTAATCCATTATCAATTCTCATTAAAGCGTATTTTAAATTAACCATACTAATACTAGAATATCTTTTGGTATCTATGCTTTTAGTGGCTTTTACTATATATTGATAAGATTCGTACTGTTGTCTCATTTCTTTACAACTTTCCTTACACATTGTATCAATAAATCTATTATCAATTTCTGAAAGTGATATACTAGTAGCTGTAACACTATTTATTATGTAATTACTATCATTAAACATTTTTGTTATCTCATTTAATGTAAAAAACCTTAAATGAGTCTTGTCCAGAATTCCTGAATCTTCATATGTAAAATTACCTAACACAAGATTTCTTAAAACAGAAACATGCATAACATTTGGTATACTAGATACCAAATAACCATCCTTCTTTAGATATTGTTTCAATTCATTGACTATCTTCCATGGGTCAATTAAATGTTCAAGTACATCTCCCAATATTATATAATCAAAAAAACCTTTTTTATAATCCAATTTTACTTTTTCTATATCTGCTATCAGTACATCTGCACTATACTTTGCAAGTTTACCTGCTGACTCACTAATTTCTATTCCATATATTGATGCATTTTTATATATATTTTTTATTTCTAAAAGAGTGGCCCCTATACCGCATCCTATTTCTAAAACATTAATATTTGCCTCTAGACTATCATCTATTTTAGAAATCAAATCTGTTCTTATCATTCCACTATATTCTGGATTAAATCCCCACTTAGTTTCAAATTTTCTTCTATTAATATACATTATATCTGTATATTTATTACGATTTTTTTTAAAAGACATACTTCCAAAGTGGTGTATAAAAGTATCTTGGCATAATAATAGCTTATATCCTGACTCTAGCATCCTAAAAGATAAATCATCATCTTCAAAATTTCCAGGTGTGAATAATTCATCTAAAACCCCTACATTATCCAGCACAGATTTTTTTATTAACATGCAAAATCCAACTAACTTCAATCTATACTTCCATAGGTTAATATTAGATTTATTTATTTTGCTTGCAAACATAAACATATCCTCAATCGATTTATAATCAACATCAATTTGTTGATAGTACGAACATGCATTTGTAATTGGTCCTACAGCACCTATATTCTCTTGAGACCATAAAGCTTTATTCAAATTATAAAGCCAATTTGGAGTAACTATTACATCATTATTTAACAACAATATGTTTTCACCATTAGCCAACTCAATACCTTGATTGCACCCTTTTGGAAATCCTAAGTTTTTGTTATTATACACAGATTTTATATCAGATTGTTCCTTTAACCACTCAACTGTTCCATCAGAAGAGTTATTGTCAATTATTATTATTTCATATTTATCCTTTGGGGTAAATTTCCTAATACTTTCAATACATAATTTAGTATATTCTATTTGATTGTACGTCAATATTATTATACTTGTAAATTTTATATCTTCATTTATACACGTATATTGCCAATTTTTTATTATATCTTTAGATTTTTCATTAACCATTATTGGTGTATTCATTCTTCAATTCTCCTATTTTTGAGTTATCTTAAACTTTTTAAATATTCTATATTATATATAGTATCTTCATTTTCTACATCTAATGATAATGCCTTTTTTAACATAAAATCAGCTTTATCAAGCTTATTTTCAAACATATATAAAATTCCCTTTATATTTAAAATCTTTACATCATCCATAAATGTTTTTGAGTAGTCATCTATCAATAATTTCGCATCATTTATGTTGCCAGTTTCAATCATATTTTCTATACTAATAATAAAGCTATCTTTTAAATCCTTAAATTCTTCACTTTCTTTTATATTTTCTTCTAATTCACTTATAAGTATTTTTATTATTTTATTATAAAAAGGATACTCATTTAATAATTTCCTCATACTATGTATATACTCTAATTTTTCATTAGCATCATTTACTTTATTTTTAATGTCAAGTAGATGCTTAAATTCTATAGTAAACTTATCTAAATCATTGCAAACAAATTTTATTAATTCAAAATCACTTAAATTGCTATATATATATCTTACATACTTATAAGAATACATTATATAAAGATAAAAAATCTCCTTATATTTTTCATCACTTAAACTTATACTTTCTAAAACTACTTTAGATATAGCTTTATATACTCTTATCTTTTCCATATCTGATGTATTAGGACGACTGATTATGTACTTATATAGTACTAAATTAAAACTTCTTTCTAATGCTAAAAGATATTTTAGATATTTCTCTATCCATACATATTCCATTTCATAAAAAATATCTAGTAAATCAATCTTCTCTTCAAAAGCTATTTTTATAATATATGCATAAATTATTTCCTTTTCTTCATTGAGTATTTCTTTACATTTATCTATAGATACACATTTATTTATCCTTATCTGATTTAAAATGCCATAATTACCTTCAATGTCACAAAGGATTTTATATATATACTCTTTTTCATCATCTTTAATATTATTTATAACTTCTTCTATATTTTTATAAAAACTATTTTTTTCAATTTTAGAATTTGAAACTTCTTTATAATAGTCTTTTATATCTTCAAATCTGTTCAATTTATATAGGGACATAAATAAGCTAAAGTACACATTCTTTTTCTTTTCCATATCTTCAATGTTATTGTACTCTGAAATTACAGACTCATATTTTTCAAGCTTATAATAAATCTTTATCAGTGTAATAATAGCCTCATCCCTAAGCCCTACAGTATCAGTGTCTGAAAATAAACTATTTGCTTGTGTACTTATTTCATAATTATCTAACAAATAAATATATCTCTTATACGAATCTATACTATTTTCATACTTCCCTAAATCTACTTGTGCTTGTGCAATATAATAATATATATCAATATTATTCATATCTTTCTTGATATACTTTAGACACAATTTTTCACACTTCTTATGCTTTCCTAAATATAAATATGTTTTTACAAGACTTGTTATCAAGTAACCCGGTGCCGATTCTAGTTTAGAATATAATTCATAAGATTTCTCAAGATAATATAAAGCCTCCTGATATTTTCCTAATATAATAAAATTTTTCCCTAATTGATAATTTGTATATGGAGAATTCTCATTCTCTTTTAACTCTTCAAATAATAGTTTTTCATTTCTCTTTACTTTATTTAATCTTATTTCTTCATCTTCAAACAAATATCCATAATGTTCAAAATCAGCAGCATTATTAAATATAGGGTTTTTGTATATTGGTTGTTCATGTACTTTACCATGGTATCTAAAATCAACGTTTTTAAAAAGTCTAAGCACTGAACAATATCCATATAATTTTTTATCATATGAGTAAAGATTTTTTAATTGTATTGAGGCAGAATTAAATTTTTTATCAAGACCATCTTTAAAAAATTTCACAATAGTTGAAGAATCAATTAGTATTTCATCTGCATCTAATATAAGTAACCATTCACCCTTGGCATAGGATATTGATATATTTCTCATACTAGAAAAATCATTATTCCAATTGTGAAAATACACTTTTTCCGTGTACTTCTTAGATATTTTTATGGTATCATCTGTAGAACCTGTATCGACTATTATAAGTTCACTCTCTATAGAACTTCTTAATGTGGTTAATGATTTTAAAGTTTTTTCAAGTATTTTTTCTTCATTTTTAACAATCATAACTATACTAAGTAACATATATATTTTCCTTTCAAAAGTATATTTGTAAAAAAAGAAAGGAGTAAAGCAAAGCCTTACCCTTTCTTCTATATCCAATATACAAAATTATTTTATCCTAATAATTGTAAAACTCCTTGTGGTTGCTGATTAGCTTGAGCAAGCATTGACTGTGATGCTTGAACTAATATATTCATTTTCGATAAGTTAACCATTTCTGAAGCAACATCTGTATCTCTTATTCTTGATTCAGCTGCTGTAACATTTTCTATAGTATTATTTAAGTTGTTTTGAGTTGATTCTAGTCTATTTTGTTGTGCCCCTAATTTTGCTCTTGATGTATTTAATTGTTTAAGAGCTACATCTAAGCTAGATACCATTCCTTTAGCTGCATCTGTTCCAGAAGTTCCATCTACATTCAAGCTTGCTATTGTAGAACTTGTTATACCAGCGTCACTCATTATACTTGCAGTATTTACTAGAGCAACTTTTATTTCATTGTTATTATTAGATGTTCCTGCAACATTTGTTCCATAATTAGCTCCAACTTGTAATCTTATTTCTGTAGAACTTCCATCAAGTAACTTCTTACCATTAAACTCAATTGAGCTTGATATTCTTTCAACTTCATCTTTTAGTTGTAACAACTCATCAGCTATCTTTTGTCTTTCTTCAGCAGTATTAGTTTCATTTGAAGATTGTACTGATAAAGTTCTCATTCTCTGTAGTATGTTACCAGTTTCTTCTAATGCACCTTCTGCTGTTTGTACAACAGATATACCATCTTGAACGTTTCTTCCTGCTTGGTCTAAACCTTTTATTTGAGCTCTCATTTTCTCAGATATAGCAAGCCCAGCAGCATCGTCAGCAGCTCTCTTTATCCTAACCCCAGAAGATAGCTTCTCCATAGATTTACTTTGGGCACTTACATTTCTACCCATTTGGTTATTTGCTACCAAAGCACTTACATTCGTATTAACTCTCATTATTTTACCCTCCTTAGTATAGTTGACATCCTTGTCATTTCTACTTTTTACATTTTTTATTAATTCTTCACTTATATAATCGGTCAAGCTACTATATAACTTTATACTTTTTTATTAAAAATATTTACTTTTTCTCTATTTAAGCTATAATACATTGTGTTCACTTGTTTAGTAAGTTTATACTCATGTAATTCTTTTTTTACTTCTAATAATTGTTCTTGTAAAATATCTCTTATTCTATTATCAATTTCAATTAATTCCATTCTATTATAAAGCTGTATAAAATCATTTCTATCAATTTCACTTACACTATTTATAATCTCTTGTCTTTCACCTAATTTACTACTTATCTTTATATATTCTTCTTTTTCAATCAAATTTATAATTTGTAAAGATATGTCTTTATATAAATTTAGTTTTTCTTTTAATTTATCCATAACTAATTACCTTGTGCTTGTGAGAAGTAGTTCATTTGGGAAGAATACTGATTCAACAAAGATTCCAAAGCCGAATATTTAGCATAAAGTCTTTTCTCTTTATCATTCATTTTTTCAACTAGCCTACTTATATTTCTTTCTTGCTCTGCAATTTGTTTTGAATATACATTTTCACTGGCAGAAGCAGTCTTTTCCATACCTGCTTTTTTAGCAAGTTTAGAAGTTGAACTTCCAGAATATTCATATACAATATCTTTTAGCTTTTCAAACATCCCCTTATCATCATAATTTGAAGAATAACCCGCTAGTGTTTTGTATACTTTATCACTATCATCTATAAGAGCCTTTGAAAAAGCATCTGCATTAAATGATATTTGACCTTTTTTATTGTAATTTTCACTTTCATTGATGCCTAGTTTTCTTAATGTAACAATATTTTTTCCATCTCCAAAAAATGCAGACTGGATATCTTCAACAAAAGCTCTTAACTCATCATCATTTCTAAGTATACCTTCTTTAGCTTTCTTTTCCCATTTTTCTATTTCTTCAGTTGTCATATCTTCTTTTTGGTCATCAGTAAGAGGTGGATAATCTTTTGGTTTTTTAGTAGTAACTAAACCATAGACCTTGTCCATCAATTTATTATAATCCTCCACAAATGCATTCATATTTTTAACAGCTTCTTCAGTATCAGTAACAGAAGTCAACTTTGCAGTTCCTTTTGAATTTACATTATAGTCAATATTATCTATATTAAATGAATTCTGCTCTTTACTTATATGCGTTACTCTTCCATGTTCATCAGTTACATCAGCTTCTAGATTTTTTCCATATACACTTGCCACTTTATTCCCACCAGCATCAGTTGCAAATGTAATACCATTATCATTAGCAATTTGCTGAGCTAAATTGTCATTTCCAATTACTTTTAAATCAATGTCTGATGACGAACCAGTCTGTTTTCTCGAAATAATCAATTCACCTGTCATCTCGCTATAAGAAGCCTTTATATCATTATCTGCGCAAAGTGAGTTTATCTTGCTTACAATAGTACTTGTAGTATCTTGTTCAGATATTGGTATATTTACATCTCCTATAGTTAAAGAACTAGCTCCACTAGCATTTGGAGGAAACTGTCGAACAATAGGGTCACTTGAATTCAATTTAATAGTAAATTTTGCTGGTTCAGCCATTTGAGAAACTGCAAATTGATAATTTATTTTATTTGCACCAGCTGAACCTTTTGCTACTATAATACTTTCATCAGAACTGGTTATTCTTGTAGCAGAGTATGAGTTTTTACTTATTATACTATTAGGAGAATCTATGCTTAGATACTTATCATAAAGATCTTTTGATTCTTGTATAACATTTCTATATATTTCTTGCTTCCATTTAACTATTTGTTGCGCTTGTTTTGCTTTATCAACTTTCTCTTTATCTTTAATCATACTAGCTTCTATTATGCCTTCCATATCAAAATTTCCTGAAAGACCTGTAACTCTTATAGGACTTATACTTGACATACATTTATCCCTCCATCCAATTATATTTTTAGTTTATTGTAAACTTCATGCCACGTATCTCTAATTTGTTTTACTATTGGCAATATATCATCAATTATTTTAATATCTTTATTTTCATCAGCTATTGCTAATTCAGATTTTATAAATTCATAAACTTTATACATATCCTTTGCCCATTGCCCTGCATCTTGGTCTAATGTAGTCATTAGTTCTGTAAATATATTTTGAACTCTTACAAGTTCATTATGTGCTTTCAAATAGTCATTATTTAAAAGAGCATCTTTGGATATATTGGTATATTTTACCGTTCCATCTACAAGCACCAATAGTAATTCCTCTTTTGATAACTTATCTAATTCAGCTAAATTTAATTCCATTATTTGTACCTACTTCTTTCTTCTTTACTTTTTTTATCAGCTTCATGCCATGTATCTTTAATTTGCTCTATTACAGGTAAAACATTATCTATTATCTGAATGTCTTTTCTAATATTGGCTCTTGAAAGTTCGTATCTTACAAAATCATAAACTTTGTACATATCTTTTGCCCATTGTCCTGCATTTTGGTCTAATGTAACCATTAGTTCTGTAAATATATCCTGAACTCTTATAAGCTCTCTATGCGCTTTCTGTGTATTTTTATCTAAAATAGCTGCTCTGGCTATTTTGGTATATTTTACTGCTCCATCAACAAGCATAAGTAACAATTGTTCCTTTGATGCCATAAAAACAGCATTTTGTTTATAAGAATTATAAGGATTTTCTCCATACATATATTACTTCCTCCAAACTTATTATTTTAATGACTTTAAAATTTTTATATTTTTATTTGTAGCTTTTATATTCTCACTCTTTACTTTTTCGTATATTTCTTTTCTTAATATACTTATATTATTAGGAGCTGATATAGCTAGTTTAACATTGTTTCCATCTACCCCTACAATTTTTACTTCTATGCTTTCGCCTATAAGTACTGCTTCATCTTTTTTTCTTGAAATTACTAACATCCATTATCACCTCTCACTAATGGATGCCTTATTGAATATTTATCATCCTGCAAAATTATTTGCATTCCAAAATTAGTTTTTATATTTATTACTATTGGAGCTTTCATGTTCACAGTTGATTCTTCAAGCGTCTTACCAAGAGTAATTATATTAAATAACACAACATCCTTTGGAGATTTTACTTCTAGTTTTTCTATTGTTTCTTGATTTAAAACTATTTCATATTCATTAATAATCTCAAATGGCGATACAACAACAAATCCTATACATTCTTCTTCAGTAGAATTAAATTCCTTTAAAGAATCATTATCTTCTATATCTAAAAGTTCATATTCTTTTAAATTTTCAAACCCTAATATACCTTTTTTTAATGTAACCTTCATCATATCTGCGTTATTTTACTATATGTAATCTAATATAGATACATTAAATAACTTTCCTCCTGTTTGTAGTGAAGCTTGATAAGTTAATTCTGCTGCCTTTAATTGAACGAGTTTTTCTCCATAATCTATTTCTTCATTTTGTGACAGAATATCCTTTAACTGTATCAAACTATCATCATTTTTTTCCTTCATAGCCTCTACTGTATTTGCTTTTGTCCCATATATAGACCTAACATTTACTGTATTTTCTATTAGTTGTTCCATGTCACCTAAACAAGTTGTTGTCAGCTCTTTTATAGCATCAGCATCTGGGTTTGCTAATTTTTTTGATATATTATTTAACTCTTTAAATGGATCAGCCTGTGTTGGGTCAAATCCAAGGCTACTCAATTTAACGTTATAATCTACACTTATTCCTTGAGCTATATCCATACTCAAAGAGTCATTTAATTTATTAAGATTTAGACTAGAATTAAACTTTAAACTCACTGAACCATCAGCATTATCTATACATTCAACAGGTGGTACACCTGTATTTGAACCTGAAAATATGTACTTCCCTTCATGTGTTGCATTTAACGCATTTGCAATTTCTTTCATTTTTTCATTAGTTTCATTACTAAGAGTCTTTAGCTCATCATCTGAATATGCACCATCACCACTTGCCACCAAAGTTTTCTTTATGTCCGATAATAATTTTCCAAGCTGATCTAATGCAGTATCAGTAGTTTCTAACCAATTCCCTGTATCTTTACAGTTCTCAACATAAGTCTCCATAGTTTTTATTTCACTTTTTGAGTTCAATATTTTTATTGCTTTATATGGATTATCTGATAGCTTGTTTATTTCTTTTGTTGTATTAACTTGTCTATTAACCTTATCTAATCTTTGTAGATTATCTTGTAGTGAGTTTAGATAGCTGCTAGACATCATACCTGTACTAACTCTCATTATAAATTCCCCCTTCTATTAAATTATTCCATTTATTACAACATCCAGTAGTTGCACAGCTGTTGACATAACTTTTGCACTAGCTTGATAGGAACGTTGTATTTTTATAAGCTCTGTCATTTCTTCATCCAAAGATACACCTGAAACACTCATTCGTGAGCTATCAATATTATTTATAATTTTACGTTGATTCACTTCATCTTGATTCACTTTTTGAGAATCTAAACCTACCGATTCTGCAAAGGCTTTATAGTGGTCACTTATTGTACTTACTTTTCCACCAGCCACCCCAATATCTATTTTTTCATCCTTTAACTTAGCAATATTTGAAGCCTCATCAGCAGTAAGCTTTAATTCATTTGGGTTACTCTTTATAGCTGGATTTACCTTTATGATATCTTCACCATCTACATTTGAAGTTATAAAAAAATCTGTTACTGTTATTCCAGCAGATGTATTATAAACATCATTTATCTGTTTAGCTAATCCATCAGATACGTCTTTTAAATCACTTTTATATGTATCAATCTTACCATGCATTTCAAACAAGCCTTGTAAGGTTCCTGATACACCTGTTTTCCAAGTTCCATCTGCATTTTTTAATTCATTAAGTTCTAATTTACCATCTGAAAGCATATTTTTAACATCGCTATTTTCAAGGTCTAATTTAAAACTTAAGTCATCTAATATTCTATCTCTTTCATCAAGCAAATCATTTGGAGTAGAGCCAGAACCAGATATAACATCAATAGATTTATTCAAATCTTCAAGACTTTTTAACATGTCATTTATCTGTTTTATTTCAGAGTTTATATTATCATCTATATCTCCCTTTAACTTATTAAGCTTCTTATAACTTTCACTTATTAAAGTTGCTAGATTTGATGCATTTTCTACAACTAGACTTTTTTTACTATCACTATTTATATCCTTTGCTAATGATTCCCACCCTTTAAAAAAGTCGTCTATACCTGCAGATATTCCATAGTCTGATGGTTCATTTATTATAGTTTCTATAGTATTATAATAGTCATACTTTGAAACTGTATTACCATATTTATGAGCTTCTGCTCTAAATTGATAATCATAAAAACTATTTCTAGCTCTTGTTACATCTGTTACATGTACTCCAGTCCCTAATTGTCCCCTTCCAATTGAATTGCTCAAACTAGGCATATACATTGGACTATTTGTAGCAAACTCAGTCCTTTGCCTAGAATAACCTTCTGTATCTAAATTACTTATATTATGAGAAATTGTCTGTATTGCTTTTTGATGTGAATTCATTCCTGAATTAGCTGTATTTAAAATGGAAAATAATCCTGCCATATTTCTCCTCCTAGTATTTATTTTCTAATATTTCCATAAGAATTATAAGTTGTAGTTTGTTTATCTGCTGGTTTTATCAAATTAATCATTTTTTTCGTAAAAATAAGCTCCTTCTTTATCAGAGAATCATTTGATTCTTGTTGATTTTTAGCTAAAGCAAGAATACGCTTCAAGTCTGTATATATTTCTTTTAAATATCCATCATTACTATTTTCAACAACTTCACTCATTGAAATATCATCACCAAAAAGCTGTCTTCTCTTTATTTCTATAGATGCAAGTTCTCTACTAATATCTTCTAGTTTGGGATTTAACCTATTTAAATTTTCTAAGTCTTTTTCAACTATATAATCAAATTGTTCTTTTAATAATTCCATCATATTACTAAGTATATTTTTTTCTTCATATATTATAACTTTTAAGTCTGTAATCATGACTTTATCCTCGCATATCTTCTATCATTTTTTTCGCAATTTCTTCTGGTTTTATTTTGTAAGTTCCATTTTCCAATGCATTTTTTATTTCATCGACTTTTTTATTTCTAATAGTCTCATCACTCATATTTGATACACTTGCCATTTCCTTTGCAAATTTAGATAACTCTATCTTGTCTGTTTTACTAGTTTTTTTAATTTCTTCCACTTTTTTTACACCTGATGTATTCTTTAAATAATTATTCACTACAATATTTGAACTTACATTTTTAATATCCATAGTTTCACCTCCAAAATTACATACTTATATTCTAATTATCGCTCAGAAAATAAAAACATTTATATGATTCACACATATTTTAAATTTTTTATAAAAATATCCCCTTGGCTAAACTCATACAGAGTAGCCTAAAGGGATACTATTTAAAATGCTAATTTATATCTGAATCTTCTATTTTAGATAATCTTACAGATAATTTCTCATTTGTAATAATGCTTTCTCCATAAGCAAACAATCTATCATTTGCATATATATCTAATTTTTCATCTACATTCTTACTTAGTTTTATTATAGAGCCTTCTTTTAAATCTAATATATTTTTTATTGTTTCTGTTGCGTTTCCTATAGAAACAGCTACATTTACTTTTGCATTAAAAACATTTTGATTTTCTTCTATAATTCCAGTCTTTTCTTCTATTAGTTGCCCAAAATTCAATTCATATATATCCTCTTTTTTGCTATTCATAAAACTTTTCTCCTTGTATAACCTTATCTATACATATCTATCAACAAGCCTTGTATCATGTCAACAGTAGAAACAATATCTATGTTTTCTTTTTCTTCACTAAGTAACTTACTAGTCATATCCTCAAGTTTATTGTCAACAATCTTTACATTCTTATAATACTGATGTTCCCAAAAGCTACTATTTTTATCAAGTGAATACATGTTATCTACAACAGATTTTAGGTATTCTTTTACTGCATTTTTATATCTACTAATATCACCATAATTTTGAGTAAGTACAAGTCTTTCCCCAGCTTTTTTTACACTCTCTAAATTCCTTCTTATATCTTCTAGTGAAGAAGATTGTTTTACAAAATTCAAGCTATCAGAAAACTTATTGTTTTCCTTTGTTTTTTTAACTTCAATACTTCTACCTGTACTTACATTTAGCTTATCTATATTTATACCCATAATAAAGCCTACCCTCTATAATATTTCATAACCTTAGGAATATAATTTTGTGTTTCTTTTGGCATTTTATACAGGTCAGAAATTGATTCTACTCCTCTACTTTTCATCCTTCCAGGACCACCATTATATGCCATCAATCCCATTTCTATACTCCCTCCAAACATATCAATATATTCCTTAATGTGTCTAGTTCCAGCATCTATATTCTGCTCTATATTAAAAGGGTCTGTAACACCCAAATCTTTGCAATTTTCTGGCATAAGTTGCATAAGACCCTTAGCACCAGCAGAAGAAACAGTATTTGGATTAAAATCCGATTCAACTTTAATTATTGCTTTTATAAGATTCGCATCCACATTATATTTTTTTGATGCTTGCTCTACAGCATTTTCAATTCTTGACTTTACACTTTTATCTTTTGTATCAACATCTATAAATCTACTAGCTGTATTATTTACTACGTTGCCAAGTTCGTTAAATAAATTCTCAGAATTAGACGATAAATTGTAGCCATTAGAAGTCTGTTGATTATTTTGTGATAATGCTTTTAACAAGGTCATCATAATCATATCAAATCCAGATGAGTTATTATATGTACAGTTACATTGATTTGTAGTATTACTACCAGATAATTGAGTCAATGCTAATATATTAATTAGTGAACTTATCTCATTCAATATAAAACGCCCCTTTCTAAATTTTAAAGTTACACTGATAAAACAGCTTTCCACCAAGATTCATTTTCTATATACCACCTAACAGTTTCTTTTATACCCAAGTCAAAATCATATTTTGCTTTCCAACCTAACTCATTCTCTATTTTAGACGCATCAATGGCATATCTTAAATCATGACCAGGTCTATCATTTACATAGGATATTAAATCCTCAGATTTACCTAAAAGATTTAATATAGTTTTTACTACTTCCAGATTACTTCTTTCATTATGACCTCCTATATTATAAATCTCACCTATATTCCCTTTATGTATTATTAAGTCTATAGCAGTACAATGGTCATATACATGTAACCAATCTCTTATATTTTCCCCATTACCGTATACTGGTAACTGTTTATTTTCCAAAGCATTTAAAATCATAAGAGGTATCAATTTTTCAGGAAAATGATATGGTCCATAATTGTTGGAACATCTAGATATAGTTGTTAACAATCCATATGTTCTATAATAAGAACTCACCAATAAATCTGCTGATGCTTTAGAGGCTGAATATGGAGAACTTGGATTGATAGAGGACAGTTCTGTAAAGAATAAATCCTTTCTATCAATTGGTAAATCACCATACACTTCATCTGTAGAAATCTGATGATACCTTTTAACTCCATATTTTATGGATGCATCTAAAAGTACTTGAGTTCCTATAATGTTTGTTTTAATAAATAACTCAGGATTTTCAACCGACCTATCCACATGGGATTCAGCGGCAAAGTTAACAACTATATCAAACCTCTCTTCTTCAAATAGCTTATATATCTGTTCCCTATTTGAAATATCTCCTTTAACAAATTTATAATTAGAATTGTCTTGTACTTCTATTAATGTCTCTAAATTACCAGCATAAGTCAACAAATCTAGGTTAACAATAAAATAATCTACATACTTATTAAGCATATAATGTACAAAATTACTTCCAATAAATCCTGCTCCTCCAGTTATCAGTATTTTTTTCATGTTTTTTCTCCTAAATGTTAATTCTAATAAATTTTTATTAACGTCTTACACAAATATCTTTAAAACTTTTTTGTTTTTTATCCTTTTCTGATAAGAATATTTCTTCAATTCCCTCTAAAGGCCACCCAATAGATATTTGCTTGTCATTCCATATAAAACCACTCTCAAATTCTGGATAATAATAGTTCGTACATTTATAACTAAATACTGCTTTTTCTGATAAAACTAAAAAACCATGTGCAAACCCTTCTGGAATATAAAACTGTTTTTTATTTTTATCAGACAGTATTACACCTTCCCATTCCCCAAATGTTTGTGAATCTTTTCTTAAATCAACTGCAACATCGAAAACTTCTCCCTCTGTAACTCTGACTAATTTTCCTTGAGGATATCTAACCTGAAAGTGCATTCCTCTTAGAACGCCTTTTCTTGAACTAGACTCATTATCTTGAATAAAACACATATCAAGACCCTGCTCTATAAAATCCTTTTTATTGTAGCTTTCCATAAAATATCCTCTTTCATCACAAAACACATTTGGTTCGACTATATATAATCCTTCTATTTTACTCTTTATAAAATTAAATTTTCCCATTATAACAAACTCCCTTAATAAAATTTATAATAAATTTTATCTACCATATTACATATCTTCACTAGCCAACTTTAATAGATATTGACCATATTCAGTTTTTATCAGTGGCTTGGCTAGTTCCATTAATTGTTCTCTACTTATGTATCCTTTTGTATATGCAATCTCTTCTAAACATGCTATGTATAATCCCTGTCTTGTTTGAACCACTTCGACGTAGTTAGAAGCATCCAATAGCCCTTTATGTGTACCAGTATCAAGCCAAGCCATACCTCTTCCTAGAAGTTCCACTTTTAGCTTTCCTCGTTTTAGATATTCATTGTTTATAGAGGTTATTTCTAATTCGCCTCTATCTGATGGTTCAACGAGCTTTGCTATCTCTACAACATCATTATCATAAAAATATAATCCTGGTATAGCATAATTAGATTTAGGAACCTTAGGTTTTTCTTCTATTGACAATACATTAAAATCCTTATCAAATTCTACAACGCCAAACGAATTTGGATTGCTTACATGATACCCAAATATAGTTGCTCCCTTTCTTTTAACTGCATTCTCTAATCTTTCACTAAATCCATACCCATAAAATATATTGTCCCCTAATACAAGCGATACGCTGTCATTTCCTATAAATTCTTCTCCTATTATAAATGCTTCTGCAATCCCATTTGGTTTCTCCTGAATTGCATATGTTATTTTAAGCCCTAGTGAGCTTCCATCTCCAAATAATTCCTCAAATGCTTTTATATCTCTCGGTGTAGATATTATTAATATATCCTGTATCCCTGCCAACATAAGAACCGACATAGGGTAATATATCATTGGTTTATCATATATTGGAAGTGTTTGTTTTGATATACATTTTGTTATAGGATATAGTCTTGTACCAGACCCTCCTGCTAAAATAATTCCTTTCATCTTTTTCCATCCTTAAATTTGTTTTTGTCATATTATGATTATCGGATAAATAAAAGAAATATTTATATTTTTTATAATATCTTATTTTCTTTTCTAAAAATAGTACATTTACTTTTCACTCATGTTATATCTTTCTAAATATTCTTCAATAGATTCTTCCCACTTTCTAAAAGAATTTAATCCAATTAATTTCAACATAAAATTGTCCAATACAGAATATAGTGGTCTTTGAGCCTTACATTTAAAATCTTTACTCTTAATTGGATTTACTCTTATATTTATATTTTTTAATTCAAATATCTTTTTAGCAAAATCATACCAACTACACTCACCTTCACATGTAGCATGATAAACTCCATAGTGTTCTGTTTCCATGATTCTTATTATAATTTTTGCTAAGTCTACTGTACTTGTTGGACTTCCAAACTGGTCATCAACCACATTAACCTCTTTATTTTCTAAAGAAAGTTTTATCATAGTCTTTACAAAATTATTCCCATCACCATATAACCATGCTGTTCTCAATATAAAGTGTTTATGTGAGAATTGTTCCACAAATTTTTCTCCCATAAGTTTACTTTTTCCATACACAGAATTGGGTTCAGTTTTATTGTCTTCCCTATATGGATATTTAGAAAAACCATTAAATACATAGTCAGTTGATATGTGAATAAGTTTAGCATTAACTTTTTCTGATGCTATCGCTAGATTTCTTGCTCCTAAGGCATTTATTTTGTATGCAATTTCTATATTATCTTCACATGCATCAACCTTTGTGTATGCTGCACAGTTTATAACTACATCAGGTTTATTATACAAAATAAAATTATCTACATTAGTCTGATTAGATATGTCAAAATCATTTCTTGTTGTAGCTAATATAGTATATTTTGGTTGGCTTATACTTTGATTGATTGCTTCTAATTGATTAACCAACTCTTTTCCTAATTGACCACTAGACCCTGTTATTAATATTTTCATTAATTATGTTACCCTCCAATAAATATTCAAATTTACTTAATAATTAATTATAACATAGCTTATATTTTAACTTAGGTTGAACTTATTATTTCTTATATAAATAAAAAAGAGATGTAATATTAAATGATTATCATCACATTATTACATCTCTTCAAATCTAAATATCTAAATATATATTGTAACTAACAATTAATCATCAGAGCTTTATCTAAAATACTTAACTCCAGATTCAAATATCTTTTGGTCTTTTTCACCTATGATATTCTTAAATACTTCCTCTCCGATTCTCTCAGAATGTCCCATTTTACCAAACACTCTACCATCAGCACTAGTTATACCTTCAACAGCATAGAATGAACCATTTGGATTAAATTCAATATCATAAGTAGCTTCATTATTAAAGTCAACATATTGAGTTGCTACTTGTCCATTAGCAATTAATTCTCTCATAACATCTTCACTAGCAACAAATTTACCTTCTCCATGAGAAATCGCTATATTATGAATATCTCCAACATTAGCTTGAGCTAACCAAGGAGATTTATTAGATGAAATTCTAGTTCTAGCAATCTTAGCTTGATGACGACCGATATTGTTGTAAGTAAGTGTTGGTGCATTTTCGCTTGGAACTCTTATTTCTCCATATGGAACTAATCCTAATTTAATTAGTACTTGGAATCCATTACAGATACCTAGCATTAGACCATCTTTTTGAGTTAAAAACTCATTTATAGCTTCTTGTACTCTAGGATTTCTAAATACAGTAGCTATAAATTTACCAGAACCATCTGGCTCATCACCAGCACTAAATCCACCTGGTAACATTATTATTTGAGAAGATTTTATTTCGTTTACTATTGTATCTATAGAATCTTCTATGTCTTTATAAGTTAAATTCTTAAATACTCTTATACTTGCATTAGCTCCTGCTCTTTCAAATGCTCTTGCAGAGTCATATTCACAGTTTGTTCCAGGGAATGCTGGTATAAATACTCTTGGAGTAGCTATACTTAATGATGATTTTTTAGCTTCTCCTTGTGATATATAACTTATAGTTTCTATCTTTGATTTTACTTCTTCTGTTTTAGTTGGGAATATAGGCTCTAAAGTACTACAATGTGCTTTATATAATTCATCTAATGCAAGTTCTTCACCTTTGATAAATATACTAGTTTCTTTAACTGTACTTCCAAGCACAACATAATTGTATCCTTCTAACATACTTAAATCATCATTTGCTAATTCAAGTACTATATTTCCATAACTAGCCTCAAATAATTTATCATCTGTAAATGCTTTTTCAGCTTCTTCACTAAACTTAAATCCTATTTTATTACCAAAAGCCATTTTACTTATTGCTTCACCTACACCTGCAAATCCTAATGCATATGTTGATAAAACTTTATTTCCATGTATAAGTTCTCTTACTTTATCTAAGTTTCTCTTTAATTCCTCAAAATCTACAACATCATTTTCTGCCTTGTTTACACATAACATTACTACTTTTGAGTCTGCTTTTTTAAATTCTGGAGATACTACTTTCTTCGCATCTACTGTGTCAACAGCAAATGAAACCAATGTTGGTGGAACTTCAATATCTTTAAATGTACCAGACATACTGTCTTTTCCACCTATAGCAGGTATCTCAAATTTACTTTGTGCATAAAATGCTCCTAAAAGTGCTGAGAATGGTTTACCCCATTTTTCTGGATTGTTACCAAGTTTCTCAAAATACTCTTGGAATGTAAGTCTTGTTGTACTGTAATTTCCTCCAATAGCAACCAATTTACACACAGATTCTACTACTGCATATAAAGCACCATGGAATGGGCTCCATTTTCCTACCTTTGGATTGTATCCATAAGTCATTATTGTAGAAGTATTAGTTTCTCCTCCAAGTACTGGTATCTTAGCAACCATACCTTGAGTTGGAGTAGCTTGATACTTTCCTCCAAATGGCATAAGCACTGTATTACCACCAATTGTATTATCGAACATCTCAACTAATCCTTTTTGAGAACAAACATTAAGGTCAGATAATACTTTTGTAAACTTGTCTTTCATACTTGCACACTTAACATCTTTTATTATTTCATTAGAATTAAAGAATGTATTTTCTTCATCTACTTTAGTAACATGAACATCAGTAGTTTGTTTTACTCCATTTGTATCCAAGAACTCTCTATTTATATCTACAATTGCTTTTCCATTCCAGAACATTCTTAAATATCCCGTATCTGTTACTGTAGCTACATGTGTAGCTTCTAAGTTTTCTTCTACTGCTAATTGTATAAATTTATCTTTATCTTCTTTTTTTATAGCTACTGCCATACGCTCTTGTGACTCTGAAATTGCAAGTTCAGTTCCATCAAGTCCATCATATTTTTTAGGCACTAAATCTAAGTTTATATCTAAACTATCAGCAATCTCTCCTATAGCAACACAAACTCCACCTGCTCCAAAATCATTACATCTCTTTATCATTTGAGCAACTTCTTTATTTCTAAAGAATCTTTGTATTTTTCTTTCGTTAGGAGCATCTCCTTTTTGAACTTCTGCACTACAAGTTAAGATTGATTCTTCACTATGTTCTTTAGATGAACCAGTTGCTCCTCCACAACCATCTCTTCCTGTTTTTCCACCAAGAAGAACTATTACATCTCCTGCTTCAGGTCTTTCTCTTACTACATTCTCTTTTGGCGCTGCTGCTATAACAGCACCTATTTCCATTCTCTTTGCAACAAAGTTTTCATCATATACTTCTGCAACTTGCCCAGTTGTAAGACCTATCTGGTTACCATATGAACTATATCCATGAGCTGCTTCTGTAGTTATTTTTCTTTGCATAAGTTTTCCAGGCAAAGTATCCTCTAAAGTTGTTCTTGGGTCAGCACTTCCTGTAACACGCATTGCTTGATAAACATAACTTCTTCCTGATAATGGGTCTCTTATAGCTCCACCTAAACAAGTAGCTGCTCCACCAAATGGTTCTATTTCAGTTGGATGGTTGTGAGTTTCATTTTTAAACATTACTAGATATTTTTCCATCTTACCATCAACTTCAACATCTACATTTATACTACAAGCATTTATTTCTTCACTTTCATCTAGGTCATTTAATTTTCCATTTTTCTTTAATTCTTTTACTGCAACAGTGGCTATATCCATTAAACATATATCTTTATGTTTGCTTACATATACATTGTCTCTTGAGTTAAGATACATTTGATACGCTTCTTTTACTATATCATTAAACTTACCATCTTCTATCTTTACATTTTCTATTTCAGTCATAAAAGTAGTATGTCTACAATGATCAGACCAATAAGTATCTAGAACTTTTATTTCTGTTATAGTTGGATTTCTCTTTTCTGTATCTTTAAAGTATTTTTGAACATGTTGTAAATCTCCTAAAGTCATTGCTAACCCTTTTTCACTTACAAATGTTCTTAATCCATCTTCATCTAAATCTATAAATACATCTAATACTTCAACTGTTGTTGGTATCTCAGTTTCCATTTTTAATGTTTCTGGTTTTTCTAAAGATGCTTCTCTACTATCTACTGGATTTATACAGTAATCTTTTATTTTAGAAAACTCTTCATCAGTTATTTTACCTGATAATATATAGACTTTTGCTGTATTAATAGCAGGTCTTATCCCTTGATTTACGATTTGGACACATTGAGCTGCCCAATCACCTCTTTGGTCATATTGACCAGGAAGAAATTCTATTGCAAACACTCTTTCACCATTTAATTCTGGTATTTCTTCATAATATACTACATCTAGATTTGGTTCAGAAAATATTGTCTTTGCTGCATTTTCATAAACTTCTTCTGATATTCCTTCTACATCATATCTATTTAATATTCTTAAATTTTCTATATTATCTATGTGTAAACTTTCCACCAAGTCTTTTTTTAAAGCTTTAGCCTCAAGGTCAAAACCTTCTCTTTTTTCAACTAGTACTCTTCTAACCATTGAGTCTTTATTTTCAGTATTCAACATACCTTATCCTCCATTTTAGAAAAATTATCTTCCTATGTCTGTTCTATAGTGCATCCCTTCAAAGTTTACTTTCTTTATATTTTCATAAACTTTTTCTGCTGCATCTTTAACTGTAGCTGATTTTGCAGTTATACCAATTACTCTTCCTCCATTGGTAACTAAATTACCATCAAGCATCTTAGTACCACTGTGGAATACTACTATATCATCATCCAAGTTTTCAAGACCAGTTATAATTTTCCCTTTTTCATAACTGTCTGGATACCCTCCTGATGTAAGCATAACACATACAGCTTCATCATCACTATAATTTATTTCTATATCTTTTAATTTATTATCCAATATAGCTTCCATTATCTCATGTAAATCTGTTTCTAATCTAAATAAAACAGATTGTGTCTCAGGGTCTCCAAATCTTACATTATATTCAAGTACTTTCTCTCCATCTTCAGTTATCATAAGACCAACAAATAAAATACCTTTAAAGTTAAGTCCATCTTTTTTGAATCCTTCTAAAGTTTTTTCTAATACTGTCTCTTTTACTTTATTTGCTAGTTCTTCTGTATATATTTCACTAGGTGAAAAAGTTCCCATTCCACCAGTGTTTGGCCCTTGTTCATAATTGTTTACTTTCTTATGGTCTTTTGCACTTGCCATAGGAACTATTGTATCATTGTCTACAAATGCCAAAATTGAAGTTTCTATTCCTTTTAAAAACTCTTCAATTACTATTTTATCTCCAGCAGCTCCAAACTTCTTATCTGACATCATTTCTTTTAAAGTTGCTATAGCATCTTCTCTATTTTCAGGTATTACAACACCTTTTCCAGCAGCTAATCCGTCTGCTTTTATTACTACCGGATATCCAAAGCTGTCTATTTCTGATATAGCTTCTTCTAAGTTTGTATATTCTTTATATTTTGCAGTAGGTATGTTATGTTTTATCATAAAATCTTTTGAAAAAGCTTTACTTCCTTCAAGTTGAGCACATTTTTTATTAGGTCCAAATACTCTTAACCCTTCTTTTTCAAACTCATCTACTATTCCCATAACTAGTGGTACTTCTGGTCCTACTATTGTCAGACCTATTTTATTTTCTTTGGCAAATTTTAAAAGTTCTTCTATATTAGTATCACCTATATTTAAACATTCTGCTACATTTGCAATTCCTGCATTACCTGGCGCGCAATAAATTTTTTCTACATTCTTTTCTTTGCTTAGTTTCCAACATATAGCATGCTCTCTTCCGCCACCGCCTACAACCAATATCTTCATAATATCCTCCTTAGTGTTTGAAGTGTCTTATTCCTGTAAATACCATAACCATATCATACTTATCACAAGCTTCTATTGAATCTTTATCTTTTATAGAACCACCTGGTTGAACTACTGCTGATATTCCATATTCATGAGCTAATGTTACACAATCATCAAATGGGAAAAACGCATCTGATGCTAAAACAGCTCCTTTAAAATCTTTATCTTTGTTATTTTCAAGAGCATTTTTTAATGCCCAAATTCTTGATGTTTGTCCACAACCTAAAGCTAGAGTTTGTCCATTTTTTACTATTGCAATTGCATTTGATTTCATATTTTTTACTACTCTCATACCAAATTCCATGTCCTTAAGTTGTTCATCTGTTGGTTTTGCTTTTGTTACATTTTCACTTTTTTCTGCTAATATATTATTTCTATCTTGTATTAATAATTTTCCATCTAAATATTTCATTTCATATGGTTGTAAACTATTTTCTATCTTAGCTAATTTTAATATTCTTAGATTTTTCTTTTGCTTAAGTATCTCTAAAGCTTCTGGTTCAAAATCATATGCTACTACTATTTCTAGGAATATTTCATTTAATTTCTCTGCTGTAGCTTTATCTATAGTAGAAGTTATTCCTACTATTCCACCAAATATTGAAACTTTATCTGCTTCATAACATTTTGTATATGCTTCAAAAGCATCTTTTCCTAGCCCTACTCCACATGAATTAGCATGTTTTATAGCTACTGAAACTACTTCTTCACTATCTTTAAATTCTCTCATTACTTCTAAACATCCATGTAAATCGTTTAAGTTGTTAAAAGAAAGTTCTTTACCGCCTAATTGCTCATAATTTAAGATTGGATTTTTTGCATTTGATTGTGAATATAAGAAACCATTTTGATGTGGATTTTCTCCATATCTTAAAGTTTGTTCTTTTTGGAAAGTTAAATTTAATATGTCAGGATACGTATCTCCAACTTCTCCAGCAAAATAACTAGATATTAACGCATCATATCTTCCTGTAGTTGAGAAAGCTTTATATGATAATTTTTTTCGGTCTTCTAATGTCATTGTGTCTGTTTTTAATTTTTCTATTATAGAATCATAATCTTTTATATCTACTACTACTATTACATCTTTATAGTTTTTAGCAGCAGAACGTATCATAGATGGTCCACCAATATCTATATTTTCTATCATTTCATCATGGCTTTTTCCAGCTTTTAAAGTTCCTTCAAAATCATATAGATTTACAGCTACTAAATCTATTGAATGTATTTTGTGTTCATTTACAGTTTCTACATGAGATTCTTTATCTCTTTTATAAAGTATACCACCATGTATATATGGATTTAATGTTTTTACTCTTCCATCTAATATTTCTGGAAAGTTTGTAACATCTTCAACTTGCATTACATTAACTCCATTTTCTTTTAATGTCTTAAAAGTATTTCCTGTAGATATAATTTCATAATCTAGCTTATTTAACTCTTTAGCAAATTCCACTACACCTGTCTTGTCAGTTACACTTATTAAAGCTCTCTTACTCATTTATAAACACTCTCCTACCTTGAAGTTTTAATTTATTTTCACAAAAAAGACTTATACTTTCTTTTAAAATCCTATGTTCAACTTCTAACACTCTTTTTGCAAGTGTTTTTGCATCATCATCTTGATTCACTTTAACTACATCTTGCATTATGATTGGTCCAGTATCAGCACCTTCATCAACAAAATGAACTGTAGCACCAGTTACTTTAGCTCCATAATCTATCACACCTTGATGAACCTTTTCTCCATAGAATCCAGCTCCACAGAATGAAGGAATTAATGATGGATGTATGTTTATCATTTTGTTTCTAAACTCATTAACCAGCTTTGGGCTGATTATTTTTAAATAACCAGCCAATACTACTAAATCTATTTTATTTTCTTTAAGAATTTCTATTATCTTGTCTTCATCAGTTTCACAAATTGCCTTTATGTTATGATTTTTAGCTCTCTCTAATCCATAAGCATCTTGCTTACTTGAGATAACTACTTTAACCTGACCTTTTATTTCTCCAGACTCAGTGCCATCTATAACTGCTTGTAAATTTGTTCCTCCACCAGATATTAAAACTCCTATATTTAGCATAATTCTACACCTTCATGACTATCTACTACTTCACCAATTATATAAGCTTTATCTTCTAGTAATTCACTGTATTTTTTATCTACATAAGCAGCATTGTCATTTTCTCTATTATTTATAAAGTTTACAACATCGTCAGCATTTTCTTTATCTACTATTAAAACTAGACCAATACCCATGTTGAAACTCTTATGAAGTTCTCTCTCATCAACAGCATTAAAACCTTCTATCATTTTGAATATAGGAGGCTTCTCCCAAGATTTTTTATTGATATCTAATCCTAACCCTTTAGGTATAACTCTTGTTATGTTTTCTATAAGCCCTCCACCAGTTATGTGAGCTATAGCTTTTATGTCATGTTTCGCTAGTACATCTAAAGCTAATTTAACATATATTTTAGTTGGTGTTAAAAGTGCTTCTCCAACTGTCATTCCTAGTTCTTCAACATATTGTTCCATTTTATAATTGTAAGTTTCTAAAAATATCTTTCTTATAAAAGAAAATCCATTACTGTGTACTCCACTTGAAGATATACCAACCAATACATCTCCTGATTTAACATTGTTTCCAGAAACAATCTTTTCTTTGTCTGCTATTCCTACAGAGAATCCTGCTAAATCATAGTCATCTTCTCCATACATTCCAGGCATTTCAGCAGTTTCTCCACCAATTAGTGCACAACCAGACATTTTACAACCATCTGCAATTCCACCAACTATTTTTTCTATATGCTCAGGAACTAATTTCCCAAGAGCTATATAATCAAGGAAAAATAATGGTTTTGCTCCTTGACAAATCAAATCATTTACGCACATTGCAACTAAATCTATTCCAACAGTATCATGCTTGTCCATCATTTGAGCTATTTTTAATTTAGTCCCAACACCATCTGTAGATGCAAGCAAAACTGGTTCTTTCATACCTACAAAATCTTTTAAACTGTATAATCCACTGAAGTTACCTAAATCTCCAACTACATTTCCATCATAAGTTCCTTTTATTTTACCTTTTATAAGGTCTACTGCTCTATTTCCTTCATCTATATCTACACCTGATTCTTTATATGTTAACATGAAAGTAGTTCCTCCTTATCAATTTTCTTAACTGGGTATTCTCCATCAAAACAAGCTTTACAGAAAGTAGACTTATGTTCTGTTGCATCTAACATTCCTTCTATATCTAGGAATTTTAAACTATCACATCCAATATATTCTCTCATTTCTTCTACGTTGTTACTTGATGCAATTAACTTAGAGCGATTTGGAGTATCTATTCCATAGTAACAAGAGTAAGCTACTGGAGGAGATGTTATTCTAAGATGAATTTCTTTTGCTCCTGCTTCTCTTAAAGATTTTACTAATTGTTTAGATGTAGTTCCTCTTACAATTGAGTCATCTACTAAAATTATAGACTTTCCTTTTATTATTGTTGAAAGAGGATTTAATTTTATTTTTACTGCTATTTCTCTTTCTTCTTGTGTAGGTTTTATAAATGTTCTTCCTACATATCTATTTTTAACTAAGCCTTCACTTATTTTTAATCCACTAGCATTTGCATAACCAATAGCTCCTGGCCAACCTGAATCTGGAACTGGAACTACCATATCTGCTTTTACAGTTTCATTCTGAGCTAATCTTTCACCACATTTAATTCTGAATTCATACGCATTTACATTGTCTATAGTTGCATCATTTCTTGCAAAGTATATGTGTTCAAATATACAACTCTTCTTAACTGGCTTATAATTTTCTGAATAAAAATATGATTTTAATTCTCCATCTTTAACTACTATTATTTCTCCTGGCTCTACATCTCTTATAACTTCTCCGCCAAGTATATCTATTGCACAATTCTCTGATGCAAATATATATTCATCACCCTTTTTACCAAGTACAAGAGGTCTGAATCCATGTGGGTCTCTAACTGCAACCAATTCTTCTTGACTCATTATTACAAGAGCATATGCACCTTTTATATAATCCATTGTCACTTTTAAGCTTTCTACTATATCCCCTTTGTAATATCTTGCAAGTATATATAAAATCACTTCTGTATCTGAATTAGTTTGGAACATATATCCATCTTCTTCTAGCATGTCTTTTAAATAATTTGCATTGACTAGATTTCCATTATGAGCTATGGCTAATTGTCTTTTTCTACAGCTTCCAACTAAAGGTTGACAATTAGAAACATGACTTCCTCCAGCTGTTGAATATCTAACATGTCCAATCCCTATGTTTCCTTTTAACTTAGATAATTCACTTTCCTTAAAAACATCTCCAACTAATCCCATATCTTTTTTGTACTTAATTTCTCCATCATCTAAAAGAGCTAAACCACAGCTTTCTTGCCCCCTGTGTTGCATAGAATATAAAGAATAATACAGTTCTTTAGTTACATCTTTATTAGAGTAAATCCCTAAAACTCCACACATACATTTGCCTCCTATTTATTATTCATTCTTGAAAGTACTTCCGTATAACCTTCTACAAGGTCTCCAAGGTCTTTTCTAAATCTGTCCTTATCTAACTTTTCATTTGTATTTACATCCCAAAGTCTACAAGTGTCTGGTGATACTTCATCTGCCAATATTATATTTCCTTGAGAATCTTTACCAAATTCTATTTTAAAGTCAACTAACTTTAGGTTTAATTTTAAGAAAAATGCTTTTAGTAACTCATTTATTTTTAAAGTTTCTTCTCTTAAGAATTTTAATTCTTCCCTAGTTGCTAACTTCATTGCTACTGCATAATCGTCATTTAGCATTGGGTCACCATAAGCATCATTTTTGTAGCTTATCTCAAAAATTGGCTCGTCGAAAACCACACCTTCTTCAAGACCAACTCTTTTACAAATAGAACCAGCAGCAATATTTCTTACTATTACTTCTAATGGTAAAATGTCTACCTTTTTAACTAACATTTCTCTATCTGATAAACTTTTTATAAAGTGTGTATTTATATTATTTTCTTTTAACATTTCAAAGATTATTGTTGATATCTTATTATTTAGTATACCTTTTGAAGATATTTCTGCTTTTTTTTCTCCATTAAATGCTGTCGCATCATCTTTATAATAAACAACATATTCATTTTCATTATCTGTAGAATATACTTGTTTTGCTTTTCCTTCATATAATAACATTTCTGTTACCCCCTTAAATTCTTGTCATCTTCTAGCACCTTTTGTGCCATCTCTTCTCTATATGATTTCAAATCCTCTTTTAATTTTGGGTATTTTAAAGTCATTATTTGTAATGCCAATAAAGCTGCGTTTAAACCTAAGTCTATTGTAACTGTTGCAACTGGTATTCCTTTTGGCATTTGAACTATTGATAAAAGTGAGTCTAGTCCATCCATAGTTGATGATTTAATAGGTAATCCTATTACAGGAATTAATGTTTGTGAAGCTATTACACCTGGAAGGTGTGCTGCTTTTCCTGCTGCTGCTATTATTACATCTGTATCATCTTCTATTTCTTTTAGGAATATTGAAAGTTGTTCTGGTGTTCTATGAGCAGATAATGCTCTTGCTACAACTTCTATTCCATATTTTTCAAGCAGTTTTATCCCTTCTTCTAATTTTGGATAATCTGATTTTGAACCCATAACTACTGCTACTTTCATTAGACTTCCCCTCTCCGTTTATAAGTTATTTTACACTCTAAATCATTCGTATAATTATACGAATTATATATATTAAATTTTATATTAATATACATATATTATCAACTCTTTTTTGAAATTTTTTAAAAAAAATATTACTTGTAATTTTTTCATTCGCCACCTGTCGAACATTATTCATATTTTTTTGTAAAAATAAAAAAGGAGCTGTCTCAAAATTGATTTTTTCTAATCAAAATTTAAGCTCAACTCCTTTTTAAATTTTTATATGTTGTTTTTTATCACTTCTTTTTTAATTAATATATTAAATTTGTAGTCTTGTTTTGTAAAACTGAAACCTCTCCCATACTTGAATAAAGCTATTTATTCTTTTATATCAGAAACTATATCTAAAATTTAAAGTAATGATATTATATAAGTAGATATAATTTTATTTAAAGGAGAATCTGTATGTTAGAATTTATAAAAATCTCCTGCATCTACTAATGTTATATTAAGGGCTTTTTTTCTTTCTTCATTTATTTTTTCAGCTATGTTATATGTAACTTCTCCATGTAAGTCTGTAGTTGCTAATATATTGATTTTAGTTGTTTTCTCACTTTTAAAATTAATACACCCTGTAAATATCATTGGAATTAATATTAAACATAAACTTAAAACTTCGGTTTTATTTTTAAAATTCATATTAACTCTTTAAGAAGTACATACAAATAAATTTTGTCTAATGGATATTTAAATAATTTATCTTACAAGTATTCAATAATAACTCTCCTACAAAGTTTTATTAGTATATGAGTTGACTAAACTTTGATATAAAGAAAATATAAAATACTGTAAAAAAGTGTTATGGTTATTTCGTTGAAAAGAAAGACATACTATTAAAGCATAAATTACAATATAGGAGATGATTAAATGAGAATACTTTCAGAAACTGAAAAAATATCTTTAGCAGCAGTTATAAAAATGGAATCTGATGGATTACTTATGCAAAGAGCAATAAATATGTTAATATCAGATGAAGACCTAAAAAGACAATCAGAATCTAGTATACTGGCAACAGAGGGAAGAATTAAAGCTATACAACAATTTATAGTTGAAAATGAAATACTAATTTCTGAGGAGGTATAAATAATATGAGAAATATGATAGAAAATCTAATTAAAAACAATACTTATATAGACGATAAAGTAATAATATTAAGTATGCTTTCATCTGCTAAAGCATCTGCCAATATGTATCTTAATTCTGCATTGACAAGTAGTACACCTGAATTAAGAGCTATATATTCAGCTTCATTAACTCAAATGGTTGAAGGTCATACAGCACTTACAGAATTAAGTATTAATAAAGGATGGGTTAAGCCATACGATAAACCTATTCAACAGTTAACATGTGCCTATAAGGAATCCCAAAATGTTATTGATTAAACTAAATAAAATGTATTTTTAATTATTCCATTTTAACTAGATAATAAAAAGGGGATACTCAAATTTTTATTTTAAGACATCCCCTTTTTCTAAATAATCTATTTCTTAATATAAAATAGATTATCCAAAATTTAAATATATAATTTTATATAGCTATTCTTAATTATTTTAGATAATTCTATTATTAACACTTTTTTTACTACATACTTTTATAATTAAAGATAATAAATCTTTATATTCCAAAATTACATAATCTGGCTTATAAATTAAATCTTCTATCCTATGTCCCCTATGATTAATCCATATACTCTTCCAACCAGCTTTTTTAGCACCTACTACATCATTTTTATAAGAATCGCCTATATAATATGTATTTTCTCTATCTAAATTCATAACATTCTCAGCTAGTCTAAAAATATTGATGTCTGGCTTAGAAGAACCAACTTCACTAGAAATAAAAATATTGCTTTTATCAGCCCAGTTTTCAATATTCAACTGCTTTAACTTCATTCTTTGATGAGAAGATGGTCCATTAGTTATAATTCCTATATTAATATTTTTTTCTTTGGCAAAATTTAAAACTCGCTCCATTTCTGGAATTAAAGTGATTTGTGATTGTTGATATATATACTCATCTTGAAAATTTTGAGCATCCTTTTCTGAAATAGGATTTTCTAATTCTTCAAAAGCCTTTATTATTCTATATATGTGCATTTTCTCAATTGGCATCTCTCCACTCTCCGTCAAATGGAAAACTTCATCACTGTACTTTCTACTAATTATATATAAATCTTCAATAGAAACATCCTTTATTGAAGAAAACACTTTATTATATGCAATATAAAAAGGTGTCAATTGATTGTATAAAGTATCATCTACATCAAAAACTAAATTAATCAAAATATTAGTCCTCCTAAATTTAATAGTGGTAAGTATAATTATAACTATAAATACCTAGTATAACAATACCTACCACTATAAGTCCCATTATTTATTTAAAATCCTTGTAGTAACACCTTTTAAATTATAACATTCTGCATAATCACGTAAAGGGCGTTTAATATGGTCTACAACAAATCTTTGACCATCAATGTTATTCTTACTTAAATTACCATAAAGCACTTTTAATTCTTTTTTAACATCATCATTATTGAATGTATAATGCCCTGCAATATCTAATATCTCATTAGATAAAACTTCATCCTCAAATATTTCTTCAGTAGTTAGATTTTTTTGTTCTCCTATTACCCACTTTCTCCAACGTCCACATTCGATTGCATTAACAAGAAGAACATGTCTAATATTAGAAGTCTTCTCAATTAAACCCTCTTCTTTTAATTTGTGTTCAACTTCTGCTAATTTTAAATATGCTCTGGTTTCTTCAGTACCATATTGAGGAGCTACATTTGTAGCAATAATCTGAGATGGTATATGCTCTAATAAAGTTACATCATCTAAATAATCACCATTATGCTCTTTTAAACCAACGCCATACTTCTTAGCCATTTGGGCTAAATCATAAGCATTTCTAAAGTTAAAAGTTCCTACTTGTTCTGTTTTTCTAGTTAAAGTACCTGTTTGACCAACTATAAATGTTGGCATTGGCAAACCTCTTTCATCAAGCTCAACCTTTAGCCTAGTTATAAATGTTTCATACGTCTCAGTTGAAGTTAGACCTCCATTTGTTTCTTCTGTTCCAACCTCATATCCTATTTCTGGTAAATTAAGTCTTTTCCTTTCATTCTCACAATATTCAATCAATTCTACAGTTCTCTCTAATACTACATCTAATGGAATTACCTTTCCCATCTCAACTGGGTCTTTTGTAGGGTCAATCATTAATAGGTCAAAACCTGCCTCAATGTCAGCTAAATAAGATTTTTTTCCTAACTCCATTGCCTCATCAACAGGTAAATGGTCATTTCTTTCTTTATCTCTTTGCCATGGACCACCATGGTCTCTACATAAGTAATACAATCCATTGAATCCAACTTTGTCAGCTATCTTCTTAATATCCTTTGTAAAAGTTTCTTGATTCCAAGCATTTACATAACCACCACCTAGTTCATCTGCATCTACTTGATTTCTACTGGCAATAAACATTAAAGGAAAATCATCATCTTTTGCTAGTTCAAAACTTGCTTGTAATAAGTTTGGTGACATAGGACCAATCCCTAAAAGCGTTGCACTTTTCCCTTCTTCTTGTAAGTCTAGTAATCTTTGTACGACAGTCTTTATTGGTAACTTTTTCATGACTATATCTCCTTTTATTCTATTTTTAAGATGTTTTCAAAGATGTTTTTAATAAGATATTCATTAAAAACATCTTTATGTTATATGTAAAATAAATCAAACTTTATTGAAAAGTATCTTTTATTTTCTTAATCAATGCATCAGATTTCTTAATTATGTCAGACACACTCATTCTTACTACTTTTTTTCCTTTAAAACGTTCCATATTTCTAATCTCAACATCATTAGTCAGTATTACACAAGTTGCTTCCTCAATCTCTTTAGGTGACAATTCATTATCTATTCCAGAACTTCCTTGAGTCTCAACCTTTATTTCTATACCAAATTTTTTTGCTGATAATTCAAGTGATTCAGCTGACATATAAGTATGTGCTACTCCACTAGGACAAGATGTTACTGCTACAATTTTCATATCCTCATCTCCTTTAAATTTATCTATATATTTACTTTTTATGTAAATCATTCCCATTTATATCTATAGTTCTTCAAATACTAATTCAATCGAATCATCTAAATCTTCTTCAATTTCTTCATCTTCTTTTACATCTTTCTTTACTAATTTCATCAATACTGCCACGACAACTGCTCCTGTTAATACTGATGCGATATACCCCAACCTATTGTCAACTACTGGTAATACTATCAGACCTCCCCAAGGTGCATGATTTAAACATCCTAATAAAAAGGCCATAATATTTCCTATAATCGACCCAGCCATAATACAAGGGATTACTCTAACAGGGTCTGCTGTTGCAAATGGAATAGCCCCCTCTGTAATTCCAACACATCCCATCAATAGTGATGCTTTCCCTGAATCTCTTTCTTCCTTACTAAATTTTTTTGGAAACAATAATGTAGCTAATCCTAACCCAATTGGAGGTATACAAATTGCAACACCAACTCCACCCATTAAATATGGAAGTGTGTCAACTTGAGTTTGAGCAAAAGTTGCAGCAACTTTATTTATAGGTCCACCCATATCAGAAGCTATCATTCCTCCTAAAATTCCGCCTAAAGGAATTTTAGAAACACCAGACATTCCATTTAACCAATTGGTCATCCATGTCATAAAAGAAGCTATAGGTTCTCCGATTAAAAATACAATTATACCACCTGTAATCAATGTACCAAGCAAAGGATAAATAAATATTGAACCTAAAGTTCTCATTGTAGGAGCCAATTTAATTTTCTTTAGTTGCAAGACAACAAATCCTGCTATGAATCCTGCTATAATACCACCTATAAAACCCGCATTTACTTCTTTTGCTAAATATGCTCCTATCATACCAGGAGCTAATCCGGGTTTATCTGCCATACTAAATGCTATATATCCACCTAATATCGGAATGAATAAAGCTAATCCAGCAGCTCCAATTTGATTCAATTTAGCTAACCATCCAGTTTCAGGAACAGCAGCTTGTCCACTTAGAGTTACTGATAAAGCAAATAGAATTCCTCCAGCAACTACAAATGGAATCATATACGATGTTGCTGTCATAAGATGTTTCTGTAAAAACTTCAAAATCCTCATTTTAATCTTCCTCCCCTATTTTTTCTTTTATAAGATTATAAACTGTTTGTTCATCTGAATTTCTAATTTGATTTCTAAAACTCTCATGCATCAGTAAACGTGCTAGTTTTGACAAAATCTTTAAGTGAAGATTATTTTCATTATCTTTTGTTACTGATATCAAAAATACTAAATCCACTTTTTCTCCTTCTTCTGTCCATGCAATAGGAGTATCAAGCTTTCCTATTGTAATGCAAGAATTTTTAACACCTATACTTTGACTATGAGGAAGACCTATACCATGTCCAATATAAGTTGATAATGTTTCCTCTCTCTTTAAAACATCCTCTAAAAATTGATTTTTATCTTTTAGATACCCTTCTTTTGATACTACATCTACTAATGATATAATGGCTTCTTCTTTTGAATTAGCATGTATGTTAAATGAACATTTTACATTAACTAATTTACTCATACAGTGACCTCCTTCTCATATTTATGAATTAAACCTTCTGCTTCTTCTTTTGTATTTGCACCTTCTAACATAGCAATAAAATTAGTCTTATAAACCATTTTAGTTAGATTAATTATTGCAGGAATTTGCTCTTTTTTATCTCTACTTGCTAGACAAAATATGATTTTAACCTTTTTATCTCCAAAACTAATTGCTTCTTTACATATTAATAGACTTATTGAACTTACTTTGACTAACGAACTATCATTTCCATGTAATAGAGCAAATTCATTATCTTTTACAGCATAAAAACCTACATTTTTTAAAATATCTATAATATTATCAGCATATTGTGCTGATACAAAATCGCAATCAGCAAGTATATTTGAACTAATTTTCACAGCATCTTCCCATTTCATGTCTTCATCAATGATACTTATAGTATCAATTCCTATTAAATCACCTAAATTAAGTTGTCTAGATAGTATTCTCTCATCACTGTATCCAAGTTCTTGCCATATAATACTCAATACTCTTTTTTGTGCATCTTCTTCTAAAAAACCCAGTCTTTTTTTTATTGACATATAATTAGTTAGAACGTTCTTTCTTTTTATCCCTTTTTCTTCAAGCTTCAAATAATCGTTTTCTTGCAAAAATGGATTTATCTCAATAATTGTTTTAGGTAAGTCTGTTACTATCTTTGATGTTGTTATAATAAAGTCAATACTTCCCCAATCTTTATAATCTTGTAACTTATATGATGGAATACTATCCACTATATTTATTTGGTAATCATTTATTAAAGTATCCTTTAACATAGCAATTACACCATAACCAAATCCACAAACTAACAATATGTTTTTATAATTGTTTCTCTCATTTCTATGTATACTTCCTAAAAAATGTATTGCCAAGAGTATTATTTCATTTTCATTCTTTATCTGATTTAACACTCTATTTTTTTGAATAGAATTCTTAGTAGCTTCAAGTACATATTGGTATTTATCTGGTATGACGTGAAATAATTCTTCATAAATCTGTATATTCTGTTTGATTCTCTCTATCAATGGGGCAATATGATTAAGTAATCCTTTATAAAGAATCATATCTTCTTTGAAGTCAATCTCTAATATCTCTGACATATTATAAATTAAATCTTGAACTATCATTTCTGTACTAATCAAATCCATATCTTCATTTAAACTTGCATATTTATTTGTAAAAAATACAAAACTCTTTAACAATAAAATTTGTTCTTTGGTTAACTTTTTTTGAATGATTTCTTCAAACTCTTGGTCAAACTTATTTTCAAAATATGGCTCACTTAATGAGGAAGATTCTAAAGGATGTTTTTCATCTGAATGTATATACCATGTAAAAAGGAAAATGTTTGATACATACCATGTAAAAGATTCATCATTTAAAGTCCATCCCATTTGAAATAATAAATTTATAGACCAATTATATATATCAATCAAAGAAATACCTTTGAATATTTTTTCAATTACATTCACTAAATACTTCTCAAATACACTTAAATCAGATTTTTCCTTACCAAAAAGATAGGAATATGATTTTAATATGTTCAATCTTTGTTTATATATAGTATCTTCATCTCCACTTATCTTGAAAATTTTATCATAAGTAATAGTTATTTGGTTTCTTTCTAATTCACTTGACAAAACATTAAGGTCATTTTTAATTGAACTTCTAGAAACCTGGAATTCCTTGCTCAATTTTTCTAAATTTAGGTTATCTATTTTAAACATTGATATAATCTTCATAATAGATACTCTCTCAGTTAAGGAAAATACATATTCATTGTTGTTTATACATACTACTTGGAAGTCATCAGGAATAATTAACACACCTTTATTCATCTTTTGTATTACTGATTTGTTCAATGAACGTAAAACAAGATTTAAATTATTTATATCATATCTAACTTTTCTTTCTTCTATATTCAGTTGTTTGCTAATATCCTTGTAACTTGTCTTACTTTTTCCTTTTAGAAAATTCATAATGAGTAACATTCTTCCACTTATCATATTTTCCCTCCTTTCAAAATAATTAGAGTTATCAACATCACAAATTTTATATTATTCTGTATCTTTTAGTTTTTTTATGTCTAAAACAGTAACTATCTTTCTATATTCAGAATAATACAATAAAGCTTTAGCCACAACTTACAACATTTGAAAATTGTTTTTACAAAATCTGTAACTGCATTTTTTAGTAGATATCCAAATAAAAAAGACAAGTTATATTTTCAGTTATATAACCTGCCTAAATTTTTTATTTTGTATATTTAATCATTAGATACTTTTAAATTTTTTATTTTATTATCTAAATATGCGAACTCTTCAAATTCAGAAATTAATAGTGGTTTAGAAAAAACATAACCTTGAATATAATCACATCCTATATTTTTTAGAAACTCAACTTGTTCTAATTCTTCAATTCCTTCAGCAATTACCTTCATACCCAGTCTTTTGCTAAGTTCAATAATAGACTCAATAACTATCTTCCCACGGTCTATATTATTTCTGCTTACAAAAAATGAACGGTCTAATTTAATTATATCAACTTTAAAAGCCTTTAATATTCCTAATGATGAGTATCCAAATCCAAAATCGTCTATAGAACACTTAAATCCCTTAGAATGAATATCATCTATTACATCTATAGATTCTGGATTTTCCAAGAAAATAGATTCTGTAAGTTCTAAATCTATTAGATATGTTGGTACATTGTATTTATTACATATAAGTTCATATTTTTCTAAAAACGACTTATCATTTAAATGTTGTCTTGATACATTAACAGAAATTCGTAGCATTTCTTTACCTTTTTTTATCCATTTAGAAATCAATTTACATGTTTCTTCAAGTACATATAAGTCTAATTTACATATAAAACCACTTTTCTCAAAAAGAGGAATAAAATCACTTGGATAAATTATGCCCTTTTCTTGATTTTTCCAACGTACAAGAGCCTCTGCTCCACTAATTTTTCCACTTTTTATATCAATTTTGGGTTGTAAACATATAAAAAATTCTTTATCTTCAAGAGCTTTTTCCATTAAATTCGAAATTTCCTTTTCAGATATTAATCGTTTTCTTTCTATATCACTATAAAAAGAAAAATCACTTTGATGAGCTTTATTAAAGCTTTTTCTTGCTGTATTTGCATGGTCTTGTATTGTGATTAAATCTTCATTATGATTTTCAATTGTGTAAATACCTGCTGATATTCTTAAAAAGTATGGATTTTCTTTATTTTCATTAAAATAATTTATATCCGCTTCTATTTTGTATAATAACTCTAGGACTTCTAACACTGGTCTATTCTTCATAAACAAATAAAAAAGGTCTGCATCATGACGGCATATAAATTCTTCATTTTCATCAATATTTTTAGACAAAACATTATAAATATGTTTAAGTGTCATATTTCCTTTTTCACTGCCAAAACAATCATTTATTAGCTTAAAACCCTTTATATTTATTGCTATCATCACATAAGTACTATCAGGTGATTCTGAAATTAAAGGTTTGACTAACATACTAAATTTAGTTGAGTTGATACCATTTGTTACACTATCTAAATACGCAATATTTTCTATTTGATTTAAATGTTTTTTTCTTATCATATATAAAAGCCATGTTATAATTCCAATAATACATGTAATTATAAGTGTCATTATTATTGTAAAAGAATTTAACTTATTAAGTTCACCAAGTACAGCGTCTTCAGGCACTATAAGAACAAAATACCAATCATTTAGACCTTTTGTAATTGGATAATAACTCAATAAGCATTTTATATCTTTTGATGAGGTTATTGTGATATTCCCTGATTTTTCGTTTTTAAAATCATTAAGCATCTTTTGAGCCCAAGGCTCCTCTCCAGAATCTTTATATTTGTAACTAAGATTCTTTATTAGTTCACTATTTTTACCTATGAAAAGATGTTTTCCCTTACTATTAATAATTGCAATAGTCCCTTCTCCATTAAAGTTATCTATATTAAGAATATCATTCATGCTTTCTTTATTAGAAACGCCTATTAAAATGCTAGACACTTCATGATTATCATCAAATATTGGTACACTATAAAGAACGACTCCTAGTGACTCTATTACCTCTGAATACTCTTTACCTTCTGTCCCTTTTTTATATGAAACAGTATTCTTTAAGTCAAACTCTTCTCCACTTAAAAACTTAGCCTTTCCTTCTAAATCAATTATTCCAATATCATAATATTTATAACTAGTCTTTCTTTTAGATAAGTACTCATATCGGCTATCCCCTTCATATTGCTTAATAAAATCTGCTATTAGTCTTAAGTCCGATAAGATAAATTTGATTTTAGAATCAACATTCATTACAATTTGTGTAGATACATCATTTAAATAGTTTTTAGTTTGTTTATTAGATATATTGTGCAGTTTTACAGTATTGAAAATAGTAATTACAAGGATTGAAATAATAAGTGAACATAAAATTATAGACAGAACTAAACTATTTTTCTTATACCTTGATAATTTCATTTTTTGTCCTCCAAATTATAAACCTATTTTTTAAATGTATATTAGCACTTATGAATTTAATTACTAAGAATCCATTTACACTATATTATAGTATTCTATTTCTTAATATTCAAGAATAGCACCTTAGTATTTCATCAATAATTCATTATTCACCGAATCAAAATGTCTAAATTCAAAACCTATTTTTCTCAACAAATTATTTGAAGCTAAGTTATTTGGTAAAATATCTGCCAATACTTGCTTACATTTTTGTTCTGTTTTTATCCAGAAATATAACACAAGCTATATTTGTATTACAATTCATCATTATTATTGTTTCTTTATTTATTTTTAGTAAGCATCTATTTGACATTCTCCATGTAATTAAAATTCCCCTTGAATCTGACATCGTGTTAGGGTATATCATGCATTAGAGAGGTGAACACTAAATGAAAATAAACAATTATAAAAAACAAAGTATTATTACAAACCCCAAAATATTTGAAAATGAATATCAAAATTTACCAAATACTCCAATAGAATTATTAAAAGTAGTCCAAAATCTAATAATTCATGGAGACCAAGGAAAACTATATGGTATAGCCTTTAATAGGCAACAAGCCGATGAAGAATTGCTTCGTACAATTCCTCAAATGTTAAAAAAAATCTTTGAAATAGATTCTAACTCACTAACTATTCCAAGAAAGCCAAAACAGAGATTAGTTGGTATGTGCAGAGACTACTCTTTACTTCTTGTATCTTTCCTAAGGTATCGAGGTTTTGAAGCTAGGATAAGAGCAGGCTTTGCTAATTATTTTGAAAGTGAGCTTTCTTACGAAGACCACTGGCTTGTAGAATATTATAATACTACAACAAAAAGATGGGTAAAAATAGATGCACAAATAGATAACATACAAAAAAATTATTTTAAAATTAATTTTGACACTCATGATGTCAAAAAAATAGATGGTTTTTTAACTGGCTCAGAAACCTGGATAAGTTCTCGACAAGGTCATACTCACCCAGATGACTTTGGATATAATAAAAATTGGAAAGGTTGGCACTCAATAAAGGGTAATCTTCTACATGACTTTAATAATATGATTGGTTTGGAATTGCTTCCATGGGATTTATGGACAGAATTAAGTTCTAAAAAATACAATCAATTAACAAGGGCAGAAAAAAATTTATTAGATGAAATGGCAGAGATATTATCAAGTGGCAGTATAAAAATAGAAGACCTCAATTTGTTAATAGAAAAATTGCCTAAAGATTATTTGACATCAATCTTTTCTCAGTTAAAAATATTAGGCATTTTGGAAACAAAAGAATTCGGTAATCCTCTTGAACTAGAAAAGAAATTCAAATTTACTAAATCAATAAATAAAACAATTAAAAATTCACTTTGTCACAATAAAGGTTCTATCTATTTAAAAGGAGGAAGGCAAAATAACTTAAAAGATGTTGAGGTTACAATTCCAAAGAATCAAATAACCGTGATTACAGGTGTAAGTGGTAGTGGAAAATCCTCTTTAGCTTTCGATACGATTTATGAAGAAGGGAAAAGACGTTATTTTGAAAACCTAAGTAATGGAGCAAAACTTTCAGAACAACTTCAAAAACCTGAATTCGATTTACTTCAAGGATTAACTCCTACTATAGCTATTGAACAGAAAAAAGGAAGCCAAAATCCTCGTTCTACGGTTGGTACTCTTACAAGCATTTGGGATTACTTAAGAATGTTGTTTGTATCAATTGGAAAAAGTTACTGTCCATATTGCAAAATTCCATTAGAAAAAAAGAATACTACAAAAAATTATTGCCCACATTGCCAAACTATTTTTTCTAAGATAAATACTTCAACCTTCAATGCTAATTCCCATACTGGAGCTTGTCATGATTGCAATGGATTGGGTTTTACCTATCAAGTTAATCCTCAATTAATTGTAAAAGACCCAACTATTTCAATATTAGATGGAGCCACTTACTACTTTGGAAAATTGAGGGGGAAAAAGCCAAATGGCAATTGGATGGTAGGTGAATTATATGCAATAGCAAAAGATAAAAATATCGACCTAGATATACCTTGGAATCAATTGCCAAGAAATTTTATAGATTCAATCTTATATGGTACAGGCGATAAGATGTATGAATTTAGCTTTGAATCAAAAGGTCGGGAATCAAAAATTAAAAGACCTGCCTCAGGGGCAATCAACCACATTCAAAGACTTTTTAGAGAATCCAGTTCTCAAAATAATACTTTGCATCAATATATGAACAAAATTCCTTGCCATACATGTGGTGGTGAATTGCTATGTATTGAGGCTAGATTCACTACAATCAAAGGTTATCGCTTCCCTGAACTAACAAAAATGACAATAGAACAGTTATGGAATTGGTTATGTGAATTACCAAATCAACTTCAACAAAATGAGCTATCTTTAGTAAATGATATCTTAACAGAATTAAAAATTCGAGTTAGTTATCTATTAAAAGTAGGTCTTAGCTATCTATCAACAGACAGAACAGCTCCAACTTTATCTGGAGGAGAACTACAGAGAGTACGATTGTCAAGTCAGCTAGGAAGCGAATTGATAGGATTGACCTATATTCTAGATGAACCATCTATTGGTTTACATCCAAGAGACCATAATTTAATCATCAAAACGATAGAAGAACTAAGAGATAAGGGTAATACTGTTATAGTCGTGGAACATGATAGGGATACAATACTAGCTGCTGATTATATTATTGATGTAGGGCCAAACGCTGGTACAAAAGGAGGATTCATTATTGCAGAAGGTACGACTCAAGAAATTATAGAAAATCCAAATTCTATAACAGGCAAATATCTAAGTACATCCAATAAAATAAGTTCACAAAATAAAATTAAACCAAGTAAATGGCTAAACTTAAAGGGATGTCATGCAAATAATTTAAAAAATATTAATGTACAAATTCCTTTAAACTGTATGTGCTCTATTACAGGTGTTAGTGGTTCTGGTAAGAGTTCTCTTGTATTTCACAGTTTACTTCCTGCTCTAGAAGAAAAATTAAACCAAAAATCTATCCCAAATAAAAATTATACCGAACTTACTGGATTTGATACTATTGATGATTTTATCTTAATGGACCAAACACCTATTGGAAAATCTATTCGTTCTACACCTGCTACTTATATCAATATCTTTGATGAAATTCGTTCTCTATTTGCTGAAACTTCACAAGCAAAACAACAATTATTGGATGAAAGTCATTTTAGTTTTAATAGTAAAAAGGGTCAATGCCCAAACTGTCAAGGATTAGGCAAAACAAAAATTATTCTACAATATATGGCAGACCAGTGGGTAACTTGTAGCGAATGCCAAGGTAAGAGATACCAAAAAGAAGTACTGTCTGTACAATACAAAGGAAAAACAATTGCAGATATACTTGACATGGAAGTAACAGAAGCAAAAGCATTTTTTAGTGATTGCTCTGATATATATAGAAAACTCTCTCTATTAGATGAAGTGGGACTTGGCTATCTAAAACTGGGTCAAAATACATTAGGATTAAGTGGAGGAGAATCTCAAAGGTTAAAATTATCAAAAGAATTGGGAACAAAAACTAAAAAAAGAATGTTATACATATTAGATGAGCCTACTACTGGACTTCATTTTAGAGATATAGAGAATTTGCTAATTACTTTTAGAAAACTTGTAAATGAACAACATTCACTTTTAATTATTGAACACAATACAGAAGTTATACGTGCTTCTGATTGGGTTATAGATATAGGTCCAGATAGTGGAATAAATGGAGGAGAAATTGTCGCTTCTGGAACTCCTGATGAAATAAGAATAAATCCAAATAGTATTACTGGGAATTTTATATAAAGGCAATTAAAGACACATGGACTTAAATATAAATTTATAGGATATTTTATATTATGGAAAAAGTATTGCAATAGTCATATAATAAAAGAATTAACTTTAATATATGACTGTGATAAAATATGACTAATATATAAAATAGAACCTAAAAATTATTATATTTTTATAATAAAGAAAGGAAAATCAAATGAGTTGGAAACATATAAAAATACCAAATGGAGATACAATGATTTTTTGTAACTCATTTATTACTGGAAAATCCTCTATGAATATTATTGTTACACATACTCCTATTGTCACTACGCTTGAGATGCAAAAAGCATATGAACCACTTACTAAATATAATGTGAATATATTTGCTTTTGACTTTTCAGGAACAGGAAAAAGTGATGGATATGAAAAAGATTTTTCTCGCAATTCAATTGTAAAAGACTTAGATTCTGTCGTTATGTATATAGAAAAAAAGTATTCTTCCAACATACATCTATATGGAAATACAGGGATTGGTGGTATGTTTGCACAATATTATGCATGTTCACACAACAATCTAAAAAGTTTTGCCCAGTTTGCTTGTGTTGACTATAAAAATACAACAGGAGTAGGCTATCCCTATCCCATTGTTAAATTATTAAACTTTTTTTTAAAGCTTCTTCCTAATTTTCACATAACAGTAAAACCGCCTAAATATAAAGGTTATAATGAAGTCTATGATAATGAATTTTATAAAATATTTGAAAAGAAAAATCCTCATATTTGGAAAAATAGTACAAAAATAATTAATACAATGTTAGAATGCTTTATTGCACAAGATAGTAAAATAAAAAATGGAGTTAGCATACCTACTCTTGTCTTTAAAACACTTCATGATAGATATTTTAAAACCCAATATTTTGATAGCTATTATAATTCATTAAAATGTAAAAAGAAGCTTGTTGAAATTAATAACGTTCATAATAGTTACTATCTAGATAGTGAGAAATTTTGTAAAGAAGCTTATGATTGGTTTGTAGAAAATCAATAATGTAATTTAAATACTGTATAGGTTTTTGATTATCTTTTCAGAGTTTCTTAAATATCCAAATAGCCTTACTTTATTGGCTATTTGGGTCTAAGATATAAAAAATAGATATCATTTACTTACCAACAATTTATAAATAAAAAAACATTCCCAATATACCACTTATTAGCATAATAACAATGGGATTAATTTTCCATTTACGTACTATAAGTAGCATAATGAAAAATATTATTAGTGCAATCCAATCTAATGTCTCAAATATAGAATTGAAATACACTGTACTTGTCCCAAACAATGCAAGGATTATAATTGTAGCCGCAGCTGAGATAATTAGACCTAATGAAGCTGATTTTAGACCATTTAATATCTCAAATATATAAGTAGAGTTATGGTTCTTTTGAAAAAAATTATATAAAAATAGAGATATGACTACACCACACAATACACAACCTAAGGTAGCTGCAACTGCTCCCCAAAAACCTCCAATTTGAAGCCCAACAAAAGTAGAAGTATTAACAGCTAGTGGTCCTGGTGTCATTTGCGAAATAGTTATAATATCTGTAAAAATTTTTTCACTTATCCATCCAGTTTGATTTACTACTTGCTCTTGAATTAAAGGTATAATTGCATAACCACCACCAATACTAAACAAGCCTATTTTTAAAAATATAAAAAATAAGTTCCAAATTGTATTCATTTATCCTCCCTCTTTTTGCAGAATACTCGCACTACACAAAAAAAGCAACAAACAATTAATATAAGAGCTACATTTATGCCCATCACAAAGTTTGCAAAGAAAGCAATAGGTATCATAGCTGATAAAAATAAAGAACGTTCTTTTAGTATCATAGAACACATGTCAATAATCAAATCCACAATTAGTGCGGCAACACCAGCTTGCATTCCTTTTAATACTGCAGCAACAATAGCACTAGATATAAAAGTTGTGTAAAATGCTGATACTAATCCAAGAATAACAAGTGGAGGTATTATAGCAGATATACAACTAATGACAGCCCCCAAAGTACCAGCTACTCGATAACCTGCCAAAGCAGATAAATTGATTGCAATTGCTCCAGGAGTTGACTGAGCCACTGCTGCCATACTCACTAAATCGTCTTCTGTAAAGAATTGCTTTTGCTTTACAAAGTAACGTCTAATCATAGGTACAACTACATACCCTCCACCAAAAGTAAATGTGCTAATAAACAAGTTGATAATTAAAAGCCAAAAATATGTTTTTTTGCTTTGCTTCAAAATCTTCCTCCTTCTTTCTGCTTCATATTATTTAGTATACCTGTTGCTTTGCAATCTGTAAAATGATAGAATTTAATGGAATTAATTAATTTTATTCATGTCTAGTGAGGATATTTATTATGATGAACATACGATATTTAGAGATTTTAGAAGCAATTGAGCAAACAGGAACTTTCACAGGTGCTGCAAAAAAATTACATATCACACAGTCTGCGGTATCTCATGCTATAGCTGAACTTGAACAACAAGCTGGAACAGCACTATTTGACAGATTACCACGAGGTGTATGTCTAACACGTTGCGGAATTTCTCTTTTAGAAGAAGCACGGAGTATTTTAACCGCTTGTCGCAATTTAGATAAACGAATCAGTCATTTAGAAGAATGTACACCTATAAACATTGTATCTAGCATTACAATTGCTTCTTTTTTACTTCCACCAATTTTAAGTCGACTAAAAAATTCATTCCCATCTCTTAAAGTGAATGTACGTGTCGAAAGTGCTAATTCAGCTATGGATATTTTAAAAAGTGGAGAAGCTGATATATGTTTTTGGGAAGGTATAGAACCACAGGGGGCATTCCGTACAATTTTATTAGGTTACTATAAGTTATGTGTTGCATGTGCTCCAACTTTTCCTTTATCTGAACAAGCCTTATCTCTACGACAGTTATGTACGTTTCCACTATTGTTACGTGAGCAAGGAAGTGCTATTCGTGATACTTTGGACAGTGTATTATCTCTTTCAAACCAAAAAGCTTATCCTGTTTGGGAAAGTGTTAATTCTTTTGCACTTATTAAAGCTGCAGAAGCAGGGTTAGGTATAACCATTTTGCCAGAAAATTTATTATTAGATTCACTCTTACATAAAAAATTGCGATTAATTGAATTAGATGGGATAGATATGGAAAATAAAATGTTGGCAATATTACATAAGGATAAAAATATTACACAACCTTTGAAAATAATATTGGATAATATAAGCAATGTACTTTAATTTAAAGATTTAATTTTTTAACATTCTATTTTTTAGCATAAAAAGTGTGTACTATTCCTTAATGTTGTGATTTTAATTATCATCACTTTTTAGAATAATACACACTTTATTTTAAGTACAATCTAAACTTAAATAAGATAAAAGTTTCTATTGTATATGTTTTAAATTAATACTATATTCTTGTTTACCTTTTTCAATTTTAAATTTATCATTTTTATTAGGATAAATAGTTACAACATTATCTTTATACTCTGATTCATCACATTTTATATTAATTGGCATAACTTCAGCTTCACCATATACATAGCTAACAGGCTTATTATTATTCATTACAACAATCTGCACCATGTCATCACCCTTTGGAGATGATATATTTCTCCATTTATATCCTATTGTTTTATATATATCATCTGCAGATGTTCCAGATTTAAAAACATATATTTTATCCCATTCAGGAGTCTTTACTTCTGATAATCTTATTTCTTTCTTATCTTTACTTACTTTATTAATTGAAGAAATAAATTCTCTAAATTTATCACTTTCTTGATTTTTTTCAAATTTAATTAATTTACTAGATTTGTCAACTATATTCCATTTATCATTGTTTTTTTCTAATTTAAAATTAATCTTAGAAATACATTCTCCATGCTTTCCTGGCTCAGTAACTATAACATTTTCTCCTGATTTATTTTTATAATCATGTTGCTCAATTTGAACATGATTATGACCTGCAACTATAGCATCAATTCCATCAACTTGTTGAGCTAAGTCTTGTATTCTATTTCCTGGGTTTCTAGGTTTCTTAGGTTTCTCACCTGTATGTGCAACAGCTACTATAATATCAGGCTTCTCTTTTTTCATTATATCAACCCACTTTTTAGCATCTTCTACTAAATCATTCATATATAATTCACCATTGTAACCTTCTTCGTCTTTTAGTTCTAAAGATTTGGAATCAACAAGTTTTCCATCTTTCCACTGTTTTTTCTCACCAACTTCTTTTATAGTAAGCCCTAAAATTCCTAGTTTTACGTTTCCTTCAGGTGTATTAATATTTTTTATTATGTATGGTTTTGTATAACTGTCTCCATTTTTTTTATACGTATTTGCCGATAAAATATTTATTTTTTGCTTCTCAAAATCAGATATCATATTATCCAGATAAAATTTATTGTTGGATATAAATTCATGATTCCCAAGAACTGCAACATCATAACCTACCTCTTTCATATCTTTTGAAATAGGCGTCTCAATATAACTTTCAGTATTATTATCACCATCTTTATATCTAGCACTAAAATAACTATCCATGCTAGAACCAAGTACTTCTCCGCTATCAAAAAAATCTCCTGCATCTACTAAAGTTAGATTTTTATCTTTTTTTCTCTCTTCTTTTACATAAGAAGTTAACTCATAAGGTATAACTCCATGTAAATCAGTAGTTGCTAATACATTTATTTCTGCTGTTTGTTTTGAAACACATCCAGACATTAGCAATGTAAATAAAAAAGTAATTCCTATAATTATTTTATTTTTCATAATCCCTCCATCTTCTACAAATATTTGATTTAGTATCATTGACTACTAAGTTCTCTTATATATTACTATATTAATATATAAAAGTCATCAAGATATTTCATAGACATAAAATTATCACAAAAATAAGAAAAAGACTAGAAAACTCAATCTCTAGTCTTTTTCTATTTTACTTAGAATCATTTTTAATATTATCTATTCTTTACTTCTAAGTATATTTTACATATCATCCAGTTACTATTCTGTACATTAATATTTATAAAAGCTTGTCTACTTTATCATCAAATTTATCTATAATCTAATTTATCCAGATACTCCCAAAGACTTTTTTCAAATATTTTTCCAATATCAAAATTTTTTAAACCACTATCTTTTCTCTGAATCATATAAATTTTTCTGTCTTTTGGTGCTTCCTCCAATTCATAAATTTGTAAATTTATAATTTTAGATAATATCCTCGCTAAATAATAAGGACACAGCATCCATCCATGAAACTCCTTTAAAAGTGGAAGTGCAGCATAAGGTGAATTTATACTCATATGAAATGCATATGGATTTTCAAACCATTTATTATACCAACTGTTAAAAGTTTCAAAATGTCCACCTGTAAAACGAATTTCCTTTGAAATATCCAATTCACTTGGATGGATTTTTTTTAAAAGAGTAGGATTTTCACAATATTGAATGATACAGATTTTCTGTGTATTGATGCATCGGCTAATGATTTCATTTCTTGCAGATTCAAAAGAGGCAAAACCATAATCTATCAGATTGGCTTCTGCAAGGTCATAGATATAAGCTGTATCGCATATTTGTATAGATAACTTTAAGTCTATATGAATACAAAGAAATTCTATCAAAAATGGTTCTATAATTTCATAATATGCACTTTCATTTGTGGCAATTCGCAAAATCTGTACATTCTTCTTTTTTAAAAGTATAGTTTCTTCAAATAATTTTTTCCATCGTTCTGCAATAGGAATAAATTCTTTTCCGTGCTGTGTTAACTGAATTAACCTTTGTCCCTTTGCCCGTTGAAGCAAGCAATACCCCAACTCATCTTCTAAATGTTTTAGGCGGTTGCTGATTGTAGATTGTGACAAAAACATATTTTCTGCCGCCTTTGTAATATTTCTTGTTCTTACAATTTCTAAAAATGTTTCAATATCTTTATATTCCAATCTGCATCATCCTTATTACATTATTTAGGTTTATTTCTTTTACTATACTCTAAAAAATGTTAGTATACAATGAAAAATATATTTTACAAAAAAGATATAAAAAATGATGAAAGTTGTTTTGTTTTCAACTTTCATCACTTTTATTTTTAATCTTCTTCAAACTTACGTCCAATACCTGTTAGAATACTAATGAGAAATATAATCAATAATCCCCAACAATGAAAAGTATATGGCATAATATTAAGAAAAGAAAAATCAGAATTAAAATTTTCTAATGTTAATACTACACTAAGTGAAACAATTACAGGATTTCCATAAGGTAAAAGTCCTGTTGCACCACAAGCTACACCATCTAAAATATTTGCACCTCTACAACGGTCAATATGGAAGGTTTTTGTTATTTTTCGCACAAGAGAACCAAAAAACATAATGGCAACGCCACTGCCTCCAGATGCAGCAGAACCAAGTGACGCAACGCCATAACAAACTAGTTCACCGCTTCGAGGAGATTTGCAGACCTTCAAAAGTTGGTCACCTAATGCATCAAAAGCACCACTGGAGATTAGCAATTCTAATACTTGAAATAAAAGAATAACATATAATACTAATTGGAGCATACCACTCATACCCGCAATAATAGGACCATCTACACTAAGCATTACAACAGGTGAAATACATCCTAAAATTAAATTCAACAAAATACCTGTCACATTACAAATAATCAGAGTACCAATCAAATCCCAGCCTTGACGCATCATGAATATCATCATTAAGGGAAGTATCAATAGTACTAGCGGTCTAAAACCTGCATTATCCAAAACAATATTTGCCGCTGTACCAGAACCCATTTTTAACCCAAATATAATAAATAATATGGCAGAAATAACAGCAGAAGTTGCAGCATATGGCAGTCTTGTTCTCACTACATCGGTTACTTTTGCCTCTTGTGTTAAGGCAGAACCAATCGTTGTATCAGAAATAGGAGCTATATTATCTCCAAAAATTGCACCACTAATCAATGCACCGCACATCAATCCAACATCTATTTGCAGGCTAGCTGCCAAAGGTACTAATACAGGAGCTACTGCTGCTACAGAGCCTGTGGATGTACCACAAGATGTAGAAATCAGCATACAAGTGATAAAACCTACCAGTGGCAAAAAACCTACATTCAAATTTAATTTTGCAACAACCAAAATAAGAGAATTAATTAAGCCGCTTTGACGTAAAAGCTGAGAGAGAATACCTGCCATTAAGAATGCCATAATAATTGTTCCTAGCATAGGATTTTGCAATCCTTTTAAAGAAAGTTGTCCAAAATTCTTTTTTTCTTTCATTAAGAAAAATCCAATTGTTAATGCAATAAATGTAATCAAAGAAAACATTTGCAGTCCGCCGTTACGTGTAATGGTACTGATGACCATCCCAACAATCATAAACAAAATAGGAATCCAAGACCCAAATGATTTTCCATAAAACTCAAATTTTTTGCTCTCTTCCATCATTTTTCCCCCTTTGTTATGATTTAATACAACGAAGTGTTTCTGCTGTTTTTCTAATCAGTTCTTCACTTGGCTTTTTCTTATCTTTTTCAGAAACTTTAACAATTAGTTGATAAAGTGAAACCTTTTCTTCTTTTGCTATTTCTTCAAACATTTTTATAAAAGAAGAATGACACCCTGAAAGACCTAAAATAAAATCAAGAGGTTTTACAGCCGGCTGATAGTTATATACTGCCATAGCAGGAATTAAATATTGTTCCAAATATTCTAATAATTTGTAAAAATCAACTGTTTTCAATTTGTTTTTTCTCTGAAATGCTGCAACTGCTAATTCTGTTGCACAGTTTCCAGCACTACGAGCCATACCCAACAAACCGCAGTCAATTTCTTCTGCTCCTGCTTCTATTGCTGCTAACGCATTTGCTTGTGCCATGCCTAAATTACTATGTCCATGAAAACCAATGGGTATTGACACTTGCTCTTTCATTGCTTTTACATAAGCTGTTGTATCTTCTGGAAACATTGTTCCAGCAGAATCCATAATCGTAATGTTGTCAACTCCTGCTTCCTGTAACATTTTTGCTTCCTTTGCAAGAGCGTCAGGCGTACAAATATATGCCTTCATTAAAGAATATCTGCAATATAGTCCTGCTTCTTTTACCATTTTTATTGCAGGAATAGATTTTTCACCATCTCCAGCAGCTGCACCAACTCGTAAAAATTGCAAACCATTTTCTACTGCCATTTGTACCCTCTCTGGTGAAGCATAATATACTTGTAGAAACATTCCTAAACATCCCTTTTTTGAAAACTGTGCAACAGACTGCATATATTCTAAATCTGTCAATGGTGCATTTGCTCCATTTTCATAGGCACCAATTCCTTTTGCATTTCCCAACTCAATTTGATTAATTCCACAATCCAACAAAGCCTGAATTATACTAATTGTTAATTCTTTAGAAAACCCATTTCCAACAACATTTGCTCCATCTCGTAGAGTACAATCAAGTAATTTCATATTATCCCTCCTTTATGACAATTTTTCTATTGCACTTTTAATTTTTTGTGCTGCCTTTTCTAAATCTTCTGTTGCTGTTGCAAATGAAAATCGCATACAACATACATTTTCTTCTCCATAAGCACTGCCTGGCATTCCTACCACGCCCGCATTTTCCATAAGATACTCACAAATTTTAAAAGAATCCATATCTTTTATGTCGAAATGTACCCACGCATAAAATGCACCTTCTGGCATATTACAATGCACACCTTTAGTACTGTTAAGTATTCTAATAAACATATTTCTTCGTTCTTCATAAGTTTTTCTCATTTCTTCCATTTCTTTTTCACATTCAAAGGCATATACAGCACCTTTTTGCAAAAATCCACTCATACAAGAAAGACTATGCTGATATAATTTATATGCTGTCTGAAATACTTCTTTATTAGAAACCATATATCCCATTCGCCAACCTGTCATAGCAACACTTTTAGAAAAACCATTTACAGTAATGACACGGTCTTGTATAGAATTTCTTGATGCCATGCTGATACTTTTTTTACCGTCATATACTAATTTCTCATATATTTCATCAGCCAATAAATATATGTCTGGATGTGCCAATAAAAATGCTTCTAAAATATCTGCTTCATCCTCATGCAATATACATCCTGTAGGGTTGTTAGGATAGTTAATAATAATCATTTTTGTTTTTTCAGAACAGGCTTCTTCTAATTTTTCACTTGTAATTCGATATTGTGTTTTATAATCTAATTTTACTTTTACACATTTCCCTCCTGCTGCTTGAATGATAGGTTCATAAGATACCCATGATGGGTCAAGCACTAAAACTTCATCTTCTGGATTTAAAACAGCATGAATTGCCAGATAAATAGCATTTTTTCCACCAGGGGTTAACAAAATATGATTTACGTCACAAAAAATTCCATTTTCTTTTTGAAGTTTTTTCTGAATAGCTTCTCGTAATTCTGGTATTCCAGGACCAACTACATAATGTGTATTTCCTTCCAGAAGACTTTTTATTGCTCCTATTGTAATGGATGTTGGAGTATCAAAATCTGGTTCTCCTCCTGCTAAACTGATAACAGATGGATCTTTCTTCTGCATTTCTTTTGCTTTTCCCATAAGTATTACAGATGCAGAAGGCTGCATTTGTACAATTTTTTGATTCATGTAAAAGCATCTCCTTTCTCTACTTGGTTTTATTGGTTATTGTAATACATAGCAAAATATTAATAAAAATAATAATATATTATATTGGATTTCTGTATATTATTAAAATTCATATCATAATACTTCTTTTATTTATTTACTTGTTTGTTATTATTATTGTAACAGCCAACAAAATATTAGTAAAATAGTAATAAATGATATTAAATATCTACTTTTTAAATATTTTTTAATAGGAAATATTATAAAATTTTGATATGATTCTTAGTAAGAAATAAATATTATATGTTTTAAAAATTTAGAAATTTCTCTTTCATTTTTTATTTTTAAACTATAGTATAGTAATGTATATAATAAAAATTTCTCTTGAAAAAAGACAGTAAAAATATTAAATTCCTTTGATAGATAAAACTTATCTTTAATTAAAGATGATAAAAAATTTTATAGATATTTTTAATATTAATTCATAAATTAGGAAGTAATTGGAATTCATAAAATTCTCTCTTAGCAGCTCAAAAAAGAGGTTTGGAATATAAAAATTCTGACGAATGGTCTGCTCCTGCACCAGTAGGCATTTTTCTCAACTACAATTTAGTAAACCAGTTTCTAGCAGAATGGCTCACTCGAAAAACAGAACTGAAAAACGGACAAATTACCAATCCGGAATACTTTCAATGAAAGTTAAACTTTCCTTACACTTGTGATGGCGGAAAATTCACACCATCTGTACAATGGAGAAATTCCTAAAACAAAAAATAGACCCTTTCGTTTTATACAAATCAACGAAAAGGTCTATGTAAATTTTTAATATCAAAACAATATCAGAGAGGGTAAAACAGTTCAAAAAACGCTGTTATTTCAAGGCTTCTTGAAATTTTAGGTATTACTCCCACTCAATAGTGCCAGGTGGCTTAGAAGTTATATCATAAACTACTCTATTTACTCCATCAACTTCATTTATTATTCTATTAGAAATTCTTTCTAATACATCATAAGGCATCTTATACCAGTCAGAAGTCATTCCATCAGAAGAAGTAACTGCTCTTAAACCAACTAGATAAGCATATGTTCTTTCGTCACCCATAACTCCAACAGTCTTAACATCTGGTAATGTTGCAAAAGCTTGCCATATTTCTCTATATAGACCTGCTTTTCTAAGCTCGTCCATATAAACAGCATCAGCTTCTCTTAATATATCACATTTTTCTTTAGTTACATCACCTATAACTCTTATTCCTAGACCTGGTCCTGGGAAAGGATGTCTAAATATTAATCCTTCTTCTATACCAAGCTCTAATCCTATTTTTCTAACTTCATCTTTAAATAACTCTCTTAATGGTTCGACAATTTCTTGGAAGTCTACATCTTCTGGAATTCCACCAACATTATGATGAGATTTTATAGTAGCAGCATTTCCATGTCCACTTTCTATAACATCTGGATAGATTGTTCCTTGAACTAAGAAATCCATTTTTCCTAATTTATTTGATTCTTCTTCAAATACTCTTATAAATTCTTCACCTATTATTTTTCTCTTAGCCTCTGGTTCAGAAACTCCTTTTAATTTAGATAAGAATCTATCTTCTGCATTAACTCTTATTAAATTTATATCAAATTTCTCTCTAAATATTCTTTCTACATCATTTCCTTCATTTTTTCTAAGTAAGCCATGGTCAACAAATATACAAGTTAAGTTGTCCCCAATTGCTTTATGAATAAGAACTGCGGCAACAGAAGAATCAACTCCTCCACTTAAAGCACATAGAGCTTTTTTATCGCCTATTTTTTCTTTCAATTCTTTTATTTTATCTTCTATGAATGAATCTGTAGTCCAGTCACCTTTTACTTTACAAATATTATATAAGAAGTTTGTAAGTATCTTGTCCCCTTCTAAACAGTGTTCTACTTCTGGATGGAATTGAACTCCATATAAGTTTCGTTCTACATTTTCCATAGCTGCTACTGGACAATCATTAGTATTTGCAACTATAGTAAATCCTTCTGGAACTTTTTCTATTAAATCTGTATGACTCATCCATACACTATTTGTAGTTATACCTTCAAATAATGATGATTTTCCATAAGTTATAGCTGTTTTTCCATATTCTTTTTCTTGTTTATTACCTTTTCTTACAACTCCACCCAATACATGAGACATTATTTGAATACCATAGCATATTCCAAGTATTGGAACTCCTAGTTCAAATATTTCTTTTGAAATTGTTGGAGAATCTTCTAAATACGCACTATTTGGTCCACCTGTAAATATTATCCCTTTAGGATTTTTTTCTTTTATTCTTTCTATGCTTGCAGTACATGGAAGTATTTCACAATATACGTTGTTTTCTCTAACTCTTCTAGCTATCAACTGATTATATTGCCCTCCAAAATCTATTACAAGTACTAATTCATGTTTCATAAATTCACATCTCTCCTTGTATAATATAGTTTTTATATATTTATTTTAACACAACACAGTCTAAATTATATTAAATCTTTTTACACAAAAAACCTGTATAGTAACTTCCATAATTTCTAACAAAAGTGAAATTACTATACAGGCTTCCAAAATACCTCTATCTTATAGCCAACACATAGGGAGTACAACTCGGCCTACACATTTACTTAACTAGGTCTTTTGGTATAATAATTTCACTCATAGTCAAGATATTTACGGTATCTTGGTAGAGACTCTCAGACCATATTTCTGAGCATATACGAGTGAGTTTATATTTTATATATTTTTTTCTGTTTGCTTTTATTTAATAAGGCTGAATATTAATTTATCAAAATTTATTACTTATGTCAATAAGTTTTCACTAAATTCTTCTTTTATTCTAAAATTTATATCAGCAAACACTTTTTTTATAGGAATATCTTCATTTTTTGCTATAGTTTTACATTCATTATATTCTGGAGTAGCCTTAACTAGTTCATCTTTATAATACCCTAATTTTACTGTAACCACACCATATTTTGTATCCAATTTTACAAATTTTCTATCTAGAATCTCTCTATTATACACATTATATCGCACTCCAAAAGTGCTAGTTTCTAAAAGTAATATTTTAATAAATTTTTCTAAGTCTGATTTATTACATAAAATTGATACTTTTGTTGCAGGTCTATTCTTCTTCATATAAATACTCTCTGTATAAATATCTAATGCTTTCTCATCTAATATTTTTTCATACAAATAAGAATAGATTTCTGAAGACATATCATCAATATTTGCACTAATTTCATAAATTAATTCTTCTTTTTTTTTTCACCTAATACAGTTCTTAGCATATTTGGTACTTCAAACTTCTTATGACCTATTCCATATCCAATTTGTTTTGGAGAAAATTCAAACTCATCCACAAACTCATCACACAAGACTTTTATGATTGCAGCTCCTGTTGGAGTTGTACATTCTCCTTTTATATTGTTTAATTTAATTGGTACACCTTTTAAAATTTCCATAGTTGCAGGTGCAGGTATAGGTATAATTCCATGTTCACATTTTACAAATCCTGAACCAACAGACACTGTACTAGCACAAACTTTATCTACACAAAGTAAATCAACTAATATACAAGCTCCTACTATATCTACAATTGAATCTATAGCCCCTACCTCATGAAAATGTATCTTATCTATTGTAGTTCCATGAACTTTTGCTTCTGCTTCCCCAACTACCATAAATATTTTTTTTGCTTTAGATTTTACATTTTCATTTAGATTACTCTCATCTATAATTTCAAATATATCAACTAAGTTTCTGTGTGCATGTGTTTCTTTTGTAATTACTTCTACTTTTGTCCCTACTATTCCATTCTCATTCTTTGAGCTGATGTTTATGTTAAATTCATCACTCATTATTAGTTTATGAATTTCCTCCAAAAAAATTTCCTTAGGTACACCTAAATTTAATAAACTCGCAAGGGTCATATCCCCTGATATACCGCTTATTATATCAAAATAAAGTATTTTTTCACTCATATACGTCTCCTCAATTTTAATAGTAAAAATATAATAGAAATTAGATTTTATTATATAATTTATGTTTAATTTATATCAATGTATTTACAGCTTATTTATCATTGCTGCTAAATATCCTGCTCCAAATCCATTGTCAATATTTACAACAGATATTCCAGATGCACAACTATTTAGCATAGCTAACAATGCTGCTAACCCTCCAAAATTCGCCCCATATCCAACAGAAGTTGGAACAGCTATTACTGGAACATCAACCAATCCACCAACTACACTTGCAAGAGCACCTTCCATTCCTGCAACAGCTACTATTACTCTGGCACTATCTATTTTATGTCTTTTATTTAAAAGCCTATGTATACCTGCCACTCCAACATCATATATTCTATCAACATCATTGCCTAAAAATTTAGCTGTATGATAGGCTTCATCTGCTACTGGTATATCAGAAGTTCCCCCTGTAACAATCACAATTTTACCTTTTCCTATATTCTCTACATCATGATTTTGAATCTTTAGAATTTTAGATAATTCTTCATACTCAGCATGACTATAGATTTCTTTAATTTTTAGAAATGTTTCTTTTCTACATCTTGTCCCCAATATGTTAGAACCTTTTACATTCATTTTATCAACAATCCCTAAAATATGCTCATCACTCTTACCTTCACAATAAATAACCTCTGGGTATCCATTTCTTAATTCTCTATGATGGTCTATGTTTGCATATCCAAGGTCTTCATAGGGCAAATCTTTTAATTTCTCTAATGCAAAATCTATATCAATATTTTCATTTTTAACCTGTTCAAGCAACTTTCTTAAGTCCATATTATCGCATCCTTTTAAATTTAATTTATTCTCTACCAACAATTATACCTTAATTAATATGTATCTAACATCATAACCTAAAAAATAACAATACACCTCTAAAAATATTATTATAATCTAGATACTAATTATTTGAATATGTATATTAAATTTATAAATACGCAAAAAATTAAATATATTTAGATATATACAAAAGAACTATTTCAACTTAGACATTAAAATCTAAGTCGAAATAGTTCTTTATATTAAAATTTATATTTTTAAAATTTTTAAATTACATCATACCTGGCATTCCGCCACCCATTCCTGGCATTCCTGCATCTTCTTTCTCAGGAAGGTCAGCAACAGCAGCTTCAGTAGTTAAGAAAGTACCTGCTATTGATGCAGCATTTTGTAAAGCACTTCTACTAACTTTAGTTGGGTCAACTATACCAGCTTCTATCATATTTACATATTTTTCATTTAATGCGTCAAATCCAGTTTCTGCTTCAGCATTAACAACATTTTGTACAATTACAGCACCTTCAAGACCAGCATTTATAGCTATTTGTCTTAATGGCTCTTCTAATGCTTTTTTAACTATTTGAGCACCTAGTTTAACTTCTCCTTCTAAACTCTCAACTAGTGTTCCTATTGCTGGTATAACACTAACAAAAGCAGTTCCTCCACCAGCTACTATACCTTCTTCTACAGCCGCTCTAGTTGCATTAAGAGCATCTTCTATTCTTAATTTTCTTTCTTTTAACTCAACCTCTGTAGCAGCTCCAACTTTGATAACAGCTACTCCTCCAGCAAGTTTAGCTAATCTTTCCATTAATTTTTCTCTGTCAAAATCTGAAGTAGTTTGTTCTACTTGATGTTTAATTTGAGTCACTCTATCTTCTATAGCTTTTTTATCTCCAGAACCATCTACTATCGTAGTACTTTCTTTAGTTACTTTAACAGATGAAGCTCTACCTAACATAGATAAATCAGCTTCTTTTAAATCATAACCTAATTCTTCTGATATTACTTGAGCACCTGTAAGTATTGCTATGTCTTGAAGCATTTCTTTTCTTCTATCTCCAAAACCTGGAGCTTTAACTGCTACTACATCAAATGTTCCTCTTAATTTATTAACTACTAATGTAGATAATGCTTCACCCTCTACATCTTCAGCTATTATTAATAACTTTTTACCTTGTTGAACTATTTGCTCAAGAACTGGTAACAATTCTTGTATGTTAGATATTTTTTTATCAGTAATTAATATATATGGGTCATTTAAAACTGCTTCCATCTTATCTACATCTGTAACCATATATGCAGAAACAAACCCTCTATCAAATTGCATACCTTCAACAGCATCTAATTCAGTATTCATAGTTTGAGATTCTTCAACAGTTATAACTCCATCTTTACCTACTATTTCCATAGCTTCTGCTATTAATTTTCCAACTTCTTCATCACCAGCAGATATAGAAGCAACCTGAGATATAGCTTCTTGTGTTTCTACTATTCTTGATTGATTTTTTAATTCTTCTACTGCTAGTATTACTGCCTTTTGTATTCCTTTTCTTAATAGGATTGGGTTAGCCCCTGCTGTTACATTCTTTAAACCTTCTCTTATTATAGCTTGTGCTAAAACTGTAGCAGTTGTAGTACCATCTCCAGCTACATCGTTAGTTTTTGTTGCAACTTCTTTAACTAACTGAGCACCCATATTTTCAAATCTATCTTCTAACTCTATCTCTTTTGCTATAGTTACACCATCATTAGTTATAAGTGGAGAACCAAATTTTTTATCTAATATAACATTTCTTCCTTTAGGTCCTAATGTTACTTTTACTGTATCTGCTAATTTATTTACACCAGCTTCTAAAGCTCTTCTTGTTTCTTCTGAAAATTTAATTTCTTTAGCCATTTTAAACCCCTCCTAATAAATTCATTCTATATTTATTCAATAACAGCTAATACATCACTCTGTCTTAGTATTGTATACTCTTGTCCTTCTATCTTAACTTCTGTTCCAGAATATTTTTGGAATATAACCTTGTCTCCTACTGTCAATTCCATCTTTATTTCTTTCCCTTCAACTATTCCACCTGGTCCAACTTCTACAACTTCAGCTATTTGAGGTTGCTCTTTAGCTGCTCCTGGTAAAACTATTCCACTTGCAGTTTTTTCTTCTGCTTCTACTTTTTTAATTACTACTCTGTCAGCTAATGGTCTTATTTTCATTATTAACGCCTCCTAAAATATTAAGTATAGACTAGTTCGCCTATGTTTTTAGTTATTTTTAGATTAATACTACTTTTATATGTAGATTTATATATATACTTTTTATTTATTATCACTCTATCTAATAGAGTGCTAACAATTATTATAATATACCAATCACACATAATTTTCAATACCTTTTTTAATAATTTTTTATAATATTGGTGAAAATAGTCTTGCTACAGATTCTTTGATTTTTTGTATGATATTTCTATTCTTAAATACCTCCAAATTAAGTTCTTCACAGTGACTTAAATCTTCAAAGAAATCATCTGTCATTACTCTAATAACTTCTTCATCATAAATAAATGCATTTACTTCAAAGTTAAGCATAAAACTTCTTAAATCCATATTAGCTGTACCTGCAGAAGCAATTTTATCATCTATTATTACGACTTTAGAATGGATAAACCCTTTATTGTACAAATAAACTTTACCACCTGCTCTTAATATTTCTTCAAAATATGAATAAGATGCTATGTTTACTATCTTATGGTCTGCAATTTTTGGAAATATTATCCTCACATCGACTCCACTAAGCGCAGCACTTTTTATAGCTTTTAATAAGCTTTCATCTGGAATAAAATATGGCGTTTCTATATAAACATTTTGTCTAGCTTGGCATATTGCAGAAAAATAAGCATAATGAATATCTTCCCAGTCACTATCTGGACCACTTGCAACAACCTGTATCATACTTTCACCAATATTCCCTACACTTGGAAAGTAATTTTTAGTCACCAAGACTTCTTTTGTTGTATAATACCAGTCAATCAAGAATGTCATTTGAAGCATGTATACAGAAATACCTTTAATCCTAATGTGAGTATCTCTCCAATATCCAAACTTATCATTTTTTCCTAAATATTCATCTCCTATATTTATTCCACCTGTATATCCAATTATTCCATCAATAACAACAATTTTTCTATGATTTCTATAGTTTAATTTTCCTCCTATTATAGGAAATTTTGTAGGTAAAAATGCTGCAATTTCTATACCTACTTCTCTCATTTCTCGGAAAAATTTTCTATTAAACCAAAATCTCCAACATCCTACATCATCATATAAAATTCTTATTTTAACGCCTTCTTTGGCTTTTTTTATAAGTTCTTCTTTTAACACCCTACCTATTTCACTATCTTTGATGATAAAGTATTCTAAATGTATATGGTCTTTAGCTTCTCTTATATCTTCTATAAGTCTTTTAAACTTTTCATTTCCATCTACAAATACATCCACCTTATTATTTTTAGTAAAGGGAAACATACCAGTCTTCAACAACATATTTATTACCCTTTTTCTATAACTACCATCCTCTTCGTCTCTTAAAAGCTTATTTTGCCTTATAGATTCCTTTTCTAGTTCAACTATTTCTGTTATCTTTTCTAATGTATCAAAGAGTTTCTTTTCTTTTATATTATTAGCTAGTTTTTGAGTCTTAAATAATTTTCGTTTTCTAATATTTCTACCTGAAATAGCATATATAATTAAACCTATACCCGGAAATATAATAAACATCAATAACCAAGACATGGTTTTTGCAGGGTCTCTATTTTCAAGTAATATAATCACAGAAATTATGGCTCCAGCTAGATATGATATAATTAAATAGAACAGAAATATTGTTCCTATTACTCCCATAATTTCTCCCCCTTAATTTATTTTCCTATACCGAGTTCTCTTGCATAGTAAAATAAGTACTGTTGAGCAAATCCAGACATTTCTTTAAATTTATCAATTCCATAAGTTCTCATTTTAGGTAAACTCATATCTTCATCTATATAGAATTCTTTCATAACTCTCTTAACCCAAACATCAACTGGAAAAGAATCATATTTTTGCATTCCAAATAATGCAATACAATCACATACTTTTGGTCCTACTCCATTAAATTTTAAAAGCTCTTTTCTACAATCATCTGTACTTAAATTTGTATATTCAGATACCTTATCATTATTTTCTATAACTGCCTGTGTAGTACTTTTTATGTACTTATCTCTAAAACCTGTTTGACATGCTCTTATTTCCTCTTGTGAGGCCTTATTCAGCTCTTCTGGTGTTGGGAATGCATAGTATTCATTACCTTCATATTCACCTATATACTTACCAAATTTTCTTGATAAATTTTCTATGGCTCTTTGTATCATAGGAATTCTATTATTAGATGAAATTATAAATGATATAAGCATTTCCCATCCATCTTGTCTTAATATTCTTATTCCCCATCCAAATTCAGTAGCCTTATTTAAATATTCATCCATATTTTTTAGCTTATTCTTTATTTCTGTATAATCAGTTCCTAAATCAAAGTAATTATACCAAATACTATTAAACTCCTTTAAATTTGTATTATTTAAATATATTTTATCATTCTCTTTTTTGACATTTAATATTCTCCCCTTTGCAACGCCAGTGTATGAGCCATCTTCTTGTTTGTGCCATCTAAAACATTGACCACACTCAAATATATGTACTGGGTCAAAATCTGTTACTCCTTCTAGTATAACTCCATTATCATTTTCATAAACATTCATATACCAAATCTCCTTAATATTTATATTTTCATTTTATTTATTTACTTAAAAACTTAACTTTAATATGTGCATTTTACTTATTTTAACACAAAGATAAGTAATTTCAAAATTTATAAGGTTATTATTATGTAAAATAATATTTTACTTTAAATTTTTACCTTAAATAAAAAATGAATTTCTATAAGTTTATACCCACTTAAACTTATCGAAATTCATTTTTTATTTATATTATAAATTATTAGTATCATATTATTTTAATTAATCAAATTAATATTACAAGTACTATTTTTGTACTATATAAATATTTTTATTAAAACTACAGCTGATATAACTTGTACTGCACCTACAAATAAACCATATAAAGAAACTTCTTTCCCTTGTTTCACTAAATCTTTTACGTTAACCTTTAAGCCAATTGCTGCTAAAGCTATTATTTCAAATTTGTTACTTATTTCTTTGCACAACACAGATACTTCTTTTGGTATAATGTTCATTGAAAAAAGTGCACAAGTTATAAAGAATCCAATTACATACCATGGTATGGTTACTTTTTTCTTTTTTATCTCATTCTTTTCTTCTTCAAGAATTTCCCTATTAGACTGATTTTTCATATGTCCAAATACTAATACAACAACAACTAGAAATATTACTCTTACTATCTTAAAAATAGTAGCCAAATCTTTTACATTTTCTCCAACAATTGCTCCACTTGCTACAACTTGACCAATTGATTGTAAGGTTCCACCTATCATTGCTGATGTTTTTACAACTTCATGGCTGTATAAAAACTGAGATATTATTGGAAGTAAAAACATAAGAAATATACCAGTAACATTTACAATCGTTACTGCGATTCCTTTTTCTTTATCTGTGGCATTAACTACTGGAACTGTTGCTCCTATTGCAGAAGAACCACATACTGCGTTTCCACTTGCCATTAGAAATCTAAAATTTTCTTCAAATCCTAATTTTTTCCCTATATAAAGTGCTGCTATTATTGTTACTGTCATTTGTAATATTATAAATAAAATTCCTGAAACTTTTAAGTCTATTAAGGTAGATACACTGAGTGTTGCTCCTAATAGTACTATTGAATATGATAATAAATCTGTTTCTGAAAATTTATAACCTTTTTGAAATACCTTTTGATTTAAGAATAAATTTCCTACAAACATGCCTAAAAATATAGAAATTGATGCTGCTCCTACTTTAGGAATTAGAGTAGAAATAAATATACTAATATAACCTACTAATACTGATACAAACAATCCAGGTAATATTTCTTTTACATTTTTTGATGTCAAATTGCTTTTATTCTTTAACATAATATACCTACCTTATAATTAATATAGTTTTCTTTATAGCAATAGTATATAATTGTAATAACCATAAGTAAAATAAATATATAATATAGTAATGATTAATATTTTTAATGGTTATTACATGTAGTATAATTATTTGTAGAAAGTATATAAAAAATGTAAAATTTCATTATGTAAAGGAGACAAAAAATTGTTTGAAGAATTAAAAACATTTGTAGCTGTTGTTGAATATAAAAATTTTACTAAAGCTGGAGAATACTTAAATCTATCACAACCAAGTGTAAGTAAACATATTAAAAATCTAGAAAATTATTTTAAAGTTGTGCTTATAAATAGGTCTATTAAGCAAAAGACTATTTTTATAACAGAAAGTGGACAAATATTGTATAAAAGAGCTAAGGAAATATTAAATCTTTTGAATATTACTTATCATGATGTAAGTCAAGTTTCAGATGCTATAACTGGGCACTTAAAGATTGGTGCAAGTTTGACTATTGGAGAATATATTCTACCTAATTTTCTAGCACTCTTTTCTCAAAAGTATCCTGACATAGATGTAGAAATTTTTATAAAAAATACATCAATTGTGTGTTCTCATGTTAAGGATTATATTCTAGACATTGGTCTTATTGAAGGTACTTGCTCTTCACCTTCATTTATTCAAGAATATTTTTTTGAAGACAAGATGGTTCTAGCACTTCCATATAATAGCTCTTTGTTAAAAGATTTCAGTTTTAATAAACTTCAGGACCAAAAATGGATAGTCAGAGAAGATGGCTCTGGGACTAGAGATTACTTAGATATGTTTTTAAGTGTTAAAGAAATTATTCCAAAAAGTATGATGGTTTTTGGAAGTAACTATGCTGTCAAAGAATCTGTTAGAAATAATTTGGGAATTACAATAGTCTCTAATCTAGTGACAAGCTTACCTGTTTTAAACAATGAGCTGTCTGTCATAGAGCTTGGAAGCAGCTACAACAGACATTTCTCATATATATTTCCAAAAGATATAACTTTATCAAAAGCAGCAACTATTTTTATTGAAGAGTTAAAAATATTTAGTAATTTAAATAGTATATAACATCAATAAAATTTAAAAGCAATAATTATTATAGTTTTTTACAAAGACCCTTTAAAATCTGCTTTCAATTACTTTTATCATATAAAAAAAAGTCTGATTTATAGGAGTAGGTATGCTATATTTTTTTCCAAGTTTGCAAATATTCTTAGAAAACATATCTACTTCTGTAGGTCTATGTGCTTCTACATCTTGAAGCATTGATGTTCTTCCTTCTTTTGAATGTTCTAGTATTCTATGTAATGAATTTTCTACATCATCTTCTGTAAGACGTATACCTTTTGCCTGAGCTATAAAAACAACTTCCCTCATTGCAGATTTTGCTAGTTCTCTTAAATGCTCAGAACTTTGAAATACTCCATAAGGTGCACCAAGTATAGCTGAAGTTTGATTTACACCAATATTAACCATGTACTTCCACCATATATCTCGTTGAATATCCTTTGATAAAACATATTCTATATTTACACTATCAAAGATTTCGGTTATTATATTAGTTTTTCTATCTTCACTATTATCTTTGTTGCCAAATACAATTATTCCATTAGTAGTATGTATAATATTATTATTAATTTTCTTAGCATCTATATTGGTAACATATGAATATACCATTTTTTCAATTCCAAATCTTTCCCCTATTATCTCTTCGCTATCCACTCCATTTAACAAAGACATTATCACTGTATTTTTTCCAACTAGTCCGTCTAATTCTTTTATGTTTTCTCTTAAATGATTATATTTTAAACCTATAATTATAAAATCAGCCTCTTGTTTATACTCATCTCTAGTTACATAATCAAAATCATACCTTTTTCCATTTATTATAAATCCATCTTCTAGATATCGTTTCTTTCTTTCCTTATCACAAAGAATTTTAAAATCATATTTAGAGTTTAAAAATTGTTCTGCAAAAGTAGCTCCTACAGCACCTACTCCAAAAAATACAACCCTTTTCTGACTTTCATTTAATTGATTTTTCATACTTACCCCTGCTACTCAAAATATGGTCAAATATATCCATATCGAGATTTTTCCTTCTTCATTGAACCTCGCCTTGCCTAAGCTACTACGATTTGGTATAGTTCTCCAAAGGCTTAAATTCCGAAGTTAGCCCTCCGTACATATATAAGTGCTTTTAAGCCATCTTATATTTTTTAGCATTTTTAAGATTAATACTTGCATTTAAATCTCTATCAATAGATAATCCACATTCACATTTGTACACTCTATCTTTAAGTTTTAAACCTTTATTAATCTCTCCACATTGGCTACAAGTCTTTGATGATGGATACCATCTATCAACTACTCTAAGTTCTATATTATTTTGTTTGCATTTAGCAGTTAGTTTAGTTCTAAATTCAAAAAACTTTTGACTTGATATAGCCTTTGATAAATGCTTATTTTTCATCATTCCAGTAACATTTAAATCTTC
>NZ_OEZH01000151.1 GCF_900243075.1 Clostridioides difficile | reverse complement strand
CATAAAAAGTGTGCACCTTCCTTTATATAGTGATATTTAATATTTTAATTATCACCACTTTTTAGAAGAATACACACTTTATTTTAAAGACCCTTTAAAGCTACATACTTTCTTGTCTTGTAGCTTTTATTTTAATCTTTAGCAAGTAATTTATATAATGTAGTTAAAACTTAGATATTTAATTAACTTGTAGTTTTCCACAAGCCACTACCATTTAGGGTATTTTGAGTTACTACTTTTTGTTAAAATTAGAATATGTACCTGCTAATTCCCTTATTTTTTTGTATTATAATTTATTTGTATTTTCTTGATATTACTCACATATAAACTGCAATGCTTTATGTAAAGTATCAAATCTATTAGTGCCATTTATTTCTGTATATTTTTCTTTAGTTATGGACCTTATCTTATTACATGCTTTTCCACCTACAATATATAAATTTTCTGTTCTTCCTGGAATATAATTTTTTATATCACACACCATACATTCTTTTTTATTATAATTCCAACTAATTACTTCAGCTGATATTTTGTCAACTTCACCATCATAAACAATTGTATATTTTATCAATTTATCTTCACTTCCAATGTTTTTTATTTGATTCTTAAAATCTATCCATAAAGAAGGATTATCAAGCATCTTACGAGGACAATATTTTCTCTTAGCATCATAATGTCTAATTACTTTATCTGTACTAATATTTAAATCCTTTATTAACTTTCTAGTTAAGTCTATTGCATTTTGTCTTGCTTTTGTATAATTTCCATCGCGATTTACACATATTTCTATATTAATACTATTATAGTTTGTTACTCCTGCAACTAGTGTAGTACCATAGTTCTTACCAATTGCCCACGCTCCGTCGGCATGATTTAGTGTTTGATATATTACTTTATCATCAACGTAGTAATGAACACTCGCTTCTAAATTACCTGCATTTAATGCTTGTGCATGTCTTTTAGGTCTACTCCCTTATCCTCATTATCAGTTTCATGAATGACAATAAATCTAGGATTATTCTTATTTGTATAACATTTTTTCTTTGTTAGCATTTTTATTATATCTACCATTATTTTTCCTCCTTAACATTCAATTCATCTGTCATTGCATCTAGTAAATCCACTATTTTATCCTTTAATTTCTTAGGTACTGGTAATCCACATAAATACATATTTTTTAATATACTTACACTTTCATATAAAATGAATAGAATAGAAAAAAATTCAGATATTCCAAGATGATTTAATTTTAAAAAATCAATCAATTCTTGTGGGAACATAAATAAAAAGTTAAACTTTGTAAGAATGTCAACTACAGATAAAAAAAATATACATGCTATCATTGCTACTTTTCTTATTCCTCCATCTATTCCAAGACTAGAATTAAATTTACGGTTTTTTATTGCACTTAAGCATCCTAATAATGTATCAAATGATATAGTTAAAATTACTAACTTTATAAATATATTTTCTGATAAAAAAGATATTGTCATATTAATAACGCCTCCTAGCTTTATATTAAAAAAATATTTTGTACTATTACAATATAAAAAGGTGAACTACTGTGTATTCATTGTAGCTCACCTTTTTATTGGTAAATCTTAATATTAGATAGAACACTTTATACAGTGTATCATTTAGTTTATTTTGATATATTTAAATATAGGGGGATATATTTAACCTTTATTCACTGAGCACTAATTCAGCTGTATCAGGATCAAAATAATACTCCTCATCATCAATAGTAACTGAACCAGTTGCAGCAATATATTCATCTGTAAAATAATATCTTTTTTCATTGAAATCTAACCAACCAGTATAGTTTATTGATTCTCCTTCAAAATTATCATCTAGAGTATTTTGATGTGCAAAATATTTAAATCCATCTGGTGTATTAAATACTCCAATCTGCATAATTCCATCTTCACTAAAATAGAACATCTTATCTTCTATATTTATATAACCAGATTGCATAACACCATCTTCATTAAAATAATAATGATTATTTTCAAATGATATAAGGCCTGTTCTCATTATACCATTCTCATCAAAATAATATTTTGTATCATTAATTACATTAATACCTTTATATGCTTTTTTAGTTTCTGGATCGAAATAATATTTATCACTTTCATTTTCCATATCATAGATCCATCCAGTCTCAATTAGATATGTTTCTCCAAAATAATATACATCTTCATTAACTTTAACTAAACCACTGTATTCAACTGCTTGTCCATAAATATTTTCATTTACAGTATTAGGAGGCGCAAAGTATTTATATCCATCTGAAGTATCAAATACACCAATTTGAACTATACCCTTCTCATCTATATAGAAATAATTATCATCTATATTTTGTACTCCAGATTCTATAATTCCAGAATCAGAGAAGTAAAAGACCCTATCATTTATAGTGACAAATCCAACTTGCATAATTCCATCTTCATTAAAGTAATATTGCTCATCATTAATTAATGAAAAACCTATAAATGCTTCTGCTGTGTTTTCATCAAAGTAATACTTTGAACCATCATCTAAATTTCTCCATCCAACTACAGCTGTAAATGAATCATCAAAATAGTAAATTTTATTATTGAAATTTAATATACCAGAATATGAAAGTGCTTCACCTTCTTCATTCCCTAAATCTTCATTATAATGAGCAAAATATTTAAATCCATCTGATGTATTAAATACTCCTATTTGCATTTCTCCGTTTTCAGCAAAGTAGAAATACTTGCCATCTATTTCAGTATAACCTACTTTCATAACACCAGAATCATCAAAATAGTGTTTCTTATCATTTATACTAACAAATCCTTTTTGCATAATTCCATCAGAATTGAAATAGTATTTATCATCACCTATTTGATTTAAACCTTTAAAAGCTTTACCTGTTTCTGGGCTAAAATAGTACATTTCACCATCTAATTCTTTCCATTCTACAGCTCCTCTATAATTATCTTCAAAATAATAAATATTTTCGTCAATAATTAATTTTCCAGTAAAATCAATTGCTTCTCCTTCTAGGTTTTCATCAAGTGTATTAGCTGGAGCAAAATATTTAAATCCATCTTCTGTACTAAATACACCTGTTTGTAACACTCCAATTTGGTTGAAATAATAATTTTTGTCATCAATTATTGTATCTCCAATTGAAGCAGCTCCACCATTAGTTGGATTAAAGTAGTATTTATCATCACCTACAGTCGTGAATCCAGTTATCAAATTATTTACTGGTGGTTTGAAATAATACAATGAATCATTAATATATATTAATCCAGATACTTTCATTCCAAAGTTATTAATATAAAATTTCTCATTATAGAAAGAAATCAGACCCAATTTATAGCTACTAAATCCATCCTCATACTTTGAAGGTGTAAATGCTGAGATTATTTCACTTAAAGATACATCTTGCTTATCACTAAAGTTAAAAGATAGCTTATTTGCTAAGGTATTACCTTTAAAAACATTAGCGAATCTTATTTTAACTTGTGATGCTTTATCTTCTCCAATAGTTGACATGAGAATAAAATCATTACCATCATTACTCCATATATATCGTATAGATAAATCGTTGATATTAACCTTTATTTTTTCACTTATATAATTTGCATCTAATACAATAACTTCTGGATAAGTATTATTTGTTTCATGTACAGGTGTTATATTTATTTCATCTGTATATAAATTTGGTGAAATTATAACTTTGTTAATAAAACTGTCTATTCCATAAAGATGCTTTTGAGAGAAATTAATAACAGTTGAAGATATATTTCCAGAATCATCTAAATCATAATTTGGTTCTACTATCATATTTTGTCTATTTCCTAAATATAAAGTATATTTAGTATCTAGAGCATTAAACTTAATGAAATATGGTTGTATATTATCATTTTCATCACAAATAAACTCGAACTGACCAATAGAAGTCATACCACTTATTATAAAATTAGTCTCTAACACTAAATTAACCTTATCTTGTAATGAGTGGCTGAAAACATTGTTTATATTCATACTTTTTAAAAAGCTCATTAAAGAATCTGAAGTATTTGTACCAACCTTTTTATTCATAAACGTTAAAATCTCAGCTACTCCTTTTTCATCTAAATGTACTCCATTTAATTTTATAGTGTGTTCATCCTGTAGAGTAAAAGAAAGTGATATTTTTATATCATCCTTAAGATAATAACCTGTTAATATATTAATGTCATCTTTAGTTATAACTTTAACATCTTTCAAAATGTCACTATAATGTCCAAATGAAGGTTTACTATTATCCATATAAACCTTACTTATAAGAACTACATCAGATAATTCAGATGCAAATAAACCTTCTTTTGTTGAAACATTAATAAAACCATTCTTTTTTCCTTCAGCATCTACGAAGCTATAAGGTATATTTTTCTGCAATTCACTATTGAATCCTATATAATCTATTTTCTGTTGAATATAATTTGAATTTGACATTAATGTTTTTAATTCGCCAGAAAGAAGTAATTTATATGATTTTGATAATAAATCAACCTCTATAATTGCATTTATTCCTTCTAAAATTGAAAATGTTAAAGAAACAAATCCATTACTGCCATTTACATCTCCAGAAAAATTAAGTTCATGGCTATTTAAAATGATTTTATTATCTTCAATACTTAGTGTAGATAAAATACCTTCTATTAAATCACCTTTTTTAATTTTATCAGATTCTATAGTTACATCTCTCACAACATTATCAACATCTATAATCCAAACATCACTTTCACTTAATTCTATATTTATACCCATATTATATTGAGAAAGAGACAATGCATAAGTTCCTCCTGAACCATAGAAAGAATATGATAAGTTTTCTCTTATATATTCTGTAGTTATTACTGGAACTACAAAACTTCTAGTATTACTATCTAAATTTATTCTTATATTAGTATCTTCATATCTTGGTTTTAATGTTGTTATTAAAGCATCAGCTATAAAAGCGAAATATCTCCAATAAAACTCACCTTCATAGTGATTTCTTATACGGTCTAACAGTTTTGTACCATCATTTTCTAAACTTCTTAAACCTGGTGTCCATCCTGTTTCCCAAGCAAATACTCTATTTGGGGCATTAGGTAATACCATTAAATCTTTTGACAAATCAAGTTCTTCTTTTTGTACTTCCAATACATCATATATAGATAAGTATGGCTCTCTATATGTTATTGATGGTGATGAAAAGAAGTGATCTATATCGTCTGTTACTGTATGACCTGAACCTCCTTCCATTCTCCATATTTCACATTTACCTAGAGTTATTGAATTATTATTAAAATCTATTTCTGATATTACTAAATCGTCTTGTGGCATTATTATTTTATCATCTAATAAAGTAAATGCTCCCTCAGTTTCAGCTAATGAAATATGCTTAAAATAATCTACAACCTTTGTTGCCTTATCTCTAAGTATAAGCTCATTGTTTACCAAACTTGGTATACCTGCTGAAATTCCTGCTAAAGGAACTAAAAGTATACTAAATCCACTAGCTATTCCTAGGGCTGAAGTAATGATTGCAGTTGTAGCTGCTGTTAAATTTACTGCCATTATACCTATCTTAGCTTCTATTTCTTGTCTTAATAATGGGTCACTCGTTTCACTTAGCTCTTTGATTGCTGAACCTAAACTTACACCATCTATGATAGTTGCAATTACAGGTAATCCTTCAGATAATGTAGGAAGTAAGTCTATAGTTTCATCTAATGCAGTTGATACTAATTCAACAACTTTGGCTGCATCTGTAATAGTATTTAAACCAGTACTAAATAATTGAGCATAAACTTGAACTTTCATTGCTACACTTAAATTACTAAGAGATTCTTTAGAACTATTATATTCTATTAATGATTGTATAAAAAATGCAGCATTTAAAGTATTTACTTCATGTGTAGTATCTAAATTTACTTTTTTTACTAACTTACCATTTACAGTATCAAATATAGTATCTTTTACCTTAGAAATCTCTTCAGTTATATGATTAGCATATTCAGAGAATATTGTCTTTTCAGTTTCTACAAATATAGATTCTCCAGTTTCTTTATTAATAAATCTTATACTAAATCCCTCATCAGTCTCTGATATGTCCTCAAAAGATATAAAATGAGAATCTTCTAATTCATTCTGTTGTTTTAAGTCGCATAGTGCATCAGAAATAGATTCTATTAGTTTAAATTCATTTTTTATATAATTAATAGAGTCAGAAGTTAAATTCTTAGCTTCTTCAATCCTTTCCTCAACAATTTGTGTATCTATATTTGAAATAACATTTATCTCACACTCTGCTAACATTACTTTTTCTTCTAGTTCAATATCACTTGAATTAGAATTATTTCTAATTTCTTGTAATAATGTAGACAGCTCAGGTAAATTTTTAGATTTTACTATAATTTTATTTTCTTTAGAATTAAATGATATATATTCTTTTGATGAAATATCCTTTATAATACTTTCTTCTTTATTTATCCATTCACCAGAATGATCTAATAATTCTCTTCTTCCTTCACTATTTATTCTAACTTCATATTGATTTGCACTTACTATAATAGAGTCTTGACTTATAGATGGCATTAATTCTGATATTTTATCTTTAACTTTAAGCAATAATTTTCCAGGATAAGTCTCTTCTATATTGATAGAGTAGCTAAACATATTACATCCTAATAAATTTATTTCTATTGCCTTAGGAGAAATATCCTCTTTAGCTAAATCTATTACTGTTTCTATTTCTGTGGATAATGAATCTACATCAAGGCCTGCAAATATATCAGTATTAAACTCATCTTTACCATGACCAATAAATGTTAATTTAATCTTAGGTCTATCAGAAATTATACTTGGAATTCTATACTTGTCTATTTCTTGTATTTCATCATCTCCAGGATTATAATAATATGCAATTTCTGAATCCTCTATATTTTTCTGAAACAGTATACTATCATAAGGAGTCTTTGCAAATAAGTTACATGCTGCTTCATAACTAATTTTATCTCCCTGTAACTGAACAATGTAGTGTATATATCCTCTCTCTGAGCTTCTTGCCAATGAAGATATTTTTTCTAAAAGATACTCCTTGTCAACTACTGTATTTTGAGAAAAGTCAAGATTGTCATCTTCTCCAAGTGCCCCTTCAAAATAATTCCTTTTATATTCTTCAAATTGAGCTTTAGCTCTTGCATCGTCAAATGACCATAAGCTAGCCATTTCTTGTTCAGTTGATTGAGAAATATTAGTTTTAGAGATTTCAAAGTTTCTTAAGTCAGCTTCTATCAAATGGATATTCATACTGTCTTCTTTAAACATTAATAAATCTTGATAAGCTGCCGCATATGCCTCAGGGCCACTTAAGTTAATAGTAGTTTTAACATCTGGGAAGAAACCAACTCTTAAATACTTTCCTAGTTCCATCATAAATCTACCATTATCTGCATTAGCTTCAGCCATTATACTATCAATAAAAGTATTCGTTGTAGTATTAAAATCATTATCCTCGCTAATAGCTGGATTTAAACTATTATTCAATATTTTATACCTGTTCTCGATTTGTTTTACTATTAAATTGCTACAATATGAGTCTTTCACAGAAATTAGCCCTTGATTTATAATACCCTTACTATTAAATGCAATTTTAACTTCTAGTGGTGATGCCTCCATATCGCCAAGTGATGAGAATATTTCTGATTTATCTGACTTAGAAGCTAGAGCAGATTCAAAACTACTTTGAACTTCTTCATCTAACATATCAAAATGTTCTGAAGTATATCCTGGTATATATTCTTTGTATTTCATTATAGCTTCTAACTTTGTCATTTCCCAAAAATCCACTGTTACTGAACTAGGTTTCTCTATAGACTCAAATAAGTCTGGTTGTATTCCTGGTAACATATCAACATCTAAATACACACCACCAATTTCTTTTAATGCAGATATTCTTAATATGTCAGAAGCAGCAGCTAAATTCCATCTTTCTACCAACTCTTGTTCATATAATTTGAATGACTCTCCATTTTTAAATTCTTCAAAGTTTCTAACATCATTTCCACTATTCTGTGTAATTTTATTTAAAGATTCTTCAATATAGGCATTAAGTTCATCTATCTCCTTTGAATACTCATTTGAAAGATACGTCTTTACAATATCATCAATTATAAGTTCAGGATTCTCTTCTCTTTGAGCTTTATAGTAATTTATGAAATTTTTCTGTTTATCATAAATCATTTCCATACGTTTTCTATAAAAATTATTATGGTCAAATCTAGGGTCATTTAAATTTTCACTAAATGATTCAAGTGTATCATTTGTTGTTGCTTCCACTATAGTTTTTTTCAATGTGTTTATCAAAAATGCATTACTATCATAAAAAACATTAGTATTATAATCACTGTTTACATCTTTCCATTGATTTATATAATTAATTGCAGTATCACTTATTTGACCTCCAATCCAAACGAAGTGTAAATTTTTCTCAACTGGAGTTAAATTACTATTCTTCAGTTCTATTACTTCTGTAGTTAAGTATTCTTTAAATTTTTTTAAGGCTTTATTTCTTCCAGACTTTTTATATGTATCTATATAAGCATCTGTTAAACTATTTATATCTTTTAATTTTAAATATTTTTCAACTACGGTATTTTCTGACATATTATGATACTCTTCCAAAGCATCTAATATTGCTACATATTCATCTTCTTGAGTACGAAATTTTACATTTGCCATTTTTTCTAACTGCTTTCTGTTAACTAAGCTCATAAAAATTTCTCCTTTACTATTATATTTTTATTGGAACTAAGTACATAAATGGTGAAAGTTTATTACATATTCTTCCTTCTATCTGCAGAGTATATTAATATTAATTTAAGTTTTCATATATATTCACTTCCTAACATTTTAAATTGAAGATGCTCATCTGATTAATTTGCTCTTCTACTAGATAAAGATGTTGTTTAAGATAAATATGTAAACCTTTTTGTAACTATAATATAAAAATTAAGTTATTTCTGCATAGGATCAATATATTTTGTATCAATATAAATGGTGAAGGTTTATTACATATTCTTCTTTCTATCTGCAGAGTATATTAATATTAATTTAAGTTTTCATATACATTCACTTCCTAACATTTTAAATTGAAGATGCTCATATGATTAATTTGCTCTTCTATTAGATAAAGATGTTGCTTAAGATAAATATGTAAACCTTTTTGTAACTATAATATAAAAATTAAGTTATTTCTGCATAGGATCAATATATTTTATATCAATATTAATTATAAATTTAAAAAATTTTCATAGTCTTTTTTTATTTTTTTAAAGGCTCTATTTTTAGCTTTATTAACAGCCTGTCTTGATATTTTTAATTTCACTGATATTTCTTTATCAGAATATCCCTTTAAATATTTATAAAAAATTACTTTTCTTTGAATACCAGATAATTCGCCAAAAATATAGTCAATGAAGCAAATATCTTCTTCAAAAGTACACTTATTTTGATAATCAGTTTTCATATTTAGTAGTTTTTCATCAAATTCTACAAATTGAAACTTCATTTTGGAATATCTTTTAGACAACTGAAACATTTTATTTAATAGTGATTTATGAATATACTTGACTATAATAGCATCGCTTTTATTTGTTATTTTTTTTAAATTAATATTTTTTATTAAATCAATAAAAAATATTATCAAGTCTGTTTCTCCCTCTTCATAATTTAAAAATTTACTAAGTTTTTTTATTAATGGCTTAAACATAACTAAAATTTCTTGCAAGTCATCTACTGAGTCGCTTCTTGATAAAATAATTAATTCATAAAAAGACTTTTGCATAAAATCATCTCCCTCTATATTTATAATGATTATATTTTTAGAGATTTGACAACTTTTATGAAACAAAAAATAATAAAGTTGCAATATTAGACAGAAAATACTTGATAAAATATTAATTTAAATAATAAAACTAGAATAATATTTAAATATACTTAATAAATAGGTTGAATATTTTTGATTTATGATATATTATAAAAGTAAAATACTTTATTAATGTAGTATATTTTTAAAAATACTGCATGATGATGTATAAAAAAATCTTTTTTTTGAATTTTCAGTTTTTTATTGCAGGAGGAATTATATTGGATATATTATTATTTGATAACGATGTTGCTTTTGGAAGAAAGTTAAAAGATTGTATAAATAAGATACTAATCAAAGATGGATTTGATAATGATATTGTAAAATTATATCGTAATGCAGATTTATTTTTAAGAGATATTAATGAGAAAAATAAAGTAAGAATATTTTTTATTGGAGTTGATTTTGAATATAAACTAAATGAAGATATTTGTGATGGCTTATGGTTGGCTCAACAAATTAGAAAAAATGACTATGTTAGCCCTATTATATTTCTTTCAAATTATGTAGAAATAGGTATGAGTATTTTTAATTATATGCTTGAAGCTATGGACTTTATATCTAAACATAATATGGATACTGCTGAAGGAAAAATAAGAGCTTGTATTAAAACTTCTCATGAAAGGTATTTTAAAGAGATAAATTATAAAGAAAAATTTTTTACTATTCATAAAGATTTTGAAGTTTGGAGAATTCCATTGAGTGAGATAATCTATATTAGTACATGCTCTAAATCTCATCAAGTAAGAATTGTAACCACAAAAGATGAAATTTATGTTTATAAGACTTTAAAAAGTATAGAATGTTTAGATCCTTGCTTATCTCGTATACATAAATCCTTTATAGTTAATAATCAGCATATACTTTCGTTAAATATAAAAGGAAAGTTTGTGAAAATGTCTAATGGAGATAAATGCTCTATATCTGATAAATCTTTGAAAGATATAAGAAAACTACTTAAAATAAAAGAAAACATTATCATATAATTAATAAAAAAAGAAGTATAAAATTTTATATATTATACTTCTTTTTTTATTAATTATATGTATATAATATACTGAATATTTATAATTCCTGAAAATCTATTTTTATTGCTTATAAATCTTAATTTTTATTAAAATAGTATATTTTGTACAGAAAAAGGCTAATTAAAGCAGAGAAGTATATAAATCATGAAAAGATGATAATATTTTTATATTTAAACTATATAATGTAAATAAGTAAATTGAAACAAGCATTAGGCGGAAAGATAAAGATTACTTAATAGCAAGGCTTATGTTGAAAGTCTAAATGAATATTTAAAGTAAAATATAATATATGCTAATTATAAATCTCTTATAGAAAACTTTAATAAAAAATATATAGTATTAAACTTGAAATAGAAATACTCTCACACTTTATAAACAAAGTTTTCAAGTTATAAAGAAATATTGGCACTGAATGTAATTAGAATGAACTCCTAAGATACTTTTTTTAATTTAACTTGATATTGAGATAATATTTTTTCTAAATATAATTTTGACTATTATTTATAATTTAATATTTTAAAAGTGAAGCTTTATTTTCGATTTATAGAGCTTTGAAAAAATCCGCCTTATGATTCATCCTTGTATAATTTACTTGCTATTTTATCAGAAGCTTCTCTATCCATTTTATCAAGTACATGAGAATATATATTAAGAGTGGTATTAACATTTGAATGTCCAACTCTTTCTGAAATAACCTTTATAGGTATATGTGAGTTCATAAGTAATGTAACATGTGAATGTCTTAAATCATGAAACCTAATATGAGGAAGTTGCTCATACTCCAGGAATCTTCTAAATCTATGACTTATAACACTTTCATCTATAGGATTCCCTTTCTTATTAATGAACAATAGATTATAGTTATTTTTAATACTGCTATTTAGTAACTCTCTTTCTTGCTCTAATTTATGCTTCAACAAGAGATTCATTATCTCATCTGGAGTAGATATCTTTCTGATTGAACTTTCAGTTTTAGTATCTTTTAGTATAACTTCTCCATTAACTTTTGCAGTAATTTTCTCTATTGAAATTATTTTTCTCTCGAAATCTACATTTTCCCATGAAAGACCTAATATTTCAGATATTCTCATACCAAGACCAACACCTAAATTTATATGTAGCTCTAAAGTAGTATTTTTACAAGCTTCTAATAATCTTATTATTTGTTCTTCATTATAAATTTCATTTTTAAACTTCTTTGATTTAATTAAATCTATTCCTTTAGTTGGATTCTTATCAATTATTCTTAAAGCAAATGCACTTTCAAATGCAAGTTTCATTATATTAATATGTATTTTTAAAGTTTTAGAACTTAGAGTATTCGACAAGGTATTTATGTAATTTTGTATATGTATTGTATCAATATCTTGTAATCTCATTTTACCAAGATGTGTTATTATGTATTTATTGCATATATTGATATATTTACTATAAGTAGTTATTGACCATCTAGATTTATATTCTTCTATGAATGCTTTTAAAAAATGTTTAAATAAAATATTATTTGGAATTAGTATATTATTTTTATACATACTATCTTTTACTTCTGCGAGCCTTTTATTAGCTTCTCTTTTTTTAGTAAAAGAACCCATGTTCTTTTGTTTTTTCTTTCCAGTAAGTTCATCCTTATATTCTAAGTAGACTATATACTTTTTATTTACAATTCTTATAAAACCAGTCATAAAAAATCACCTTTCTTAAAAAACTTTATATGTTAATCATACCATTAAAAACTAAATAAAAATATGATTTCACTGAGTTATAACTGAAATTTATAAATAAATAAATAGTATAACCTATTAATATCAATATATTATAAAAAATATCATAGAATTAAATATTCTATGATATTAATTATGATTTAATAACTGAAAACAAATTTCGATTTTAAGACGATGTAATCTAGCATAGGATAAATTATAAAGCAATAAAAAATATTCATTTCTTACAGGCTTTTAAGAGGTCAGTATTTTTGTAGTGACTGATATCGAACTTTATATAGAATATTCTTAATTATTCATGTAAAATTATCTTAATAGACAAGATTTTTTATTAATATAACTTATTTTCATTTTGTAAGTATAAAATTGCAATATATTCTAGAGGGGTGTCTTATTAATAATAATATCACAAGCAGAGTTAAAGGTAATGAAATTTATTTGGTAAAAAATGATGAAGTGATTTCTAAAGAAGTCATGGATATTATGGAAAATAAATACAATTGGAAAACATCTACAACACTTACCTTATTATAAGAGTTGGTTAAAAAAGAATTTTTATTAGCTAAAAAAAATTGATAGATACACATATTATAAAATTGTAGTTAGAAAGAGAGAGTACTTAAACTTTAAAATTGAAAATTTTATTGGAAAAAGAAAAATTTAAACATCTTATAGAAATAGTAAAGGATCTGGATGAATAAATGAATGCTTTATTTAAAAATTTATTAAAAACACCAGTTGTAAGTAGTTTAAATATTTGTATATTAATAATTCTAAAAACATGTCTATTTAAAATGTTTAGTAAAAAATTTAATTATTATATTTGGTTAATTATTATTTTTAGAATGCTACTTTTCCCAATATCTTGTTCAATTGAATTTACTACAAAAACAGAAGAAAGTTATACTCTAATTGATAATATAACTAATTTTAATAATAATCATCATGCAAATAAAAGCCTTACATTTTTATTTGTATGTATTTGGATAATCGGAGTTATATTTTACTTATCTCGTATATTAATTAAATATGTAAGATTTAAGGATCTCATTGTTGATACTTCTTTTGAGGTTGAAGATGAAAATATAAATTATACTTATAAAAAATTATTAACTGAATTAAATATAAAAAGAGATATACCTCTAATGTATACAGATGAATTGGTCAGTCCAGCAGGTATAGGATTATTTAAACCATATATATTAAAACATGAGTTGACACATTTTAAACATAGAGATATCTTAATAAAATTCATAGTGGTTTTTGTAAAATCTATTTATTGGTGTAATCCTTTTGTTTATATTATAAGTAAGAAAATAAATTCTGACTGTGAACTATGTTGTGATGAAAGTGTTACTAATGAATGTTCACCAAAACAGAAGAAAGAATATGCATTGACTATTTTACACACAATCAAGCTAAGTAATCTAAATAATATGGGCATGTTGGTAACAGAGTTTACAAAAACAAATTTAGATAAGAATAGAAAGTCTAGGAAAAAGAAGAGGCAGACGTGGAATAATCCTTGCTATTTTAATATTTATAGGTTCATGTTTTTCTTTTATTGATATAAATGCACAAGCACCAATGAAGAAAAAAATTCTATCTAGTGAAGAGATTGTTACACCAAGTCCTGGATTTAGCTTTGATACTACAGATTATACATATGCGACAGCACCAGAGGATGTAAGAAAACTTTATGAAGAAAATCGGTAAAATTCCTAAAGATTCTGATAAAATAGAAATATACAATTCAGAGAGTACAATATAACATATATGGCAGTGTATCAAATTCTTTGGATATTTATGAAATAAAATGTTTTTGAAAAGATTAAAAACCACTCTTTTGAGTGGATTTTAATCTGTAATGACTAATTCTAAATATAAATAATACATGAGACTTTAAGGCAAGTCTATTATTTTAATCTTTCCTAAATTACATCTACTTCACCATCATCACAATATAACTGATATACTCTACAAGAAATCATATTACTTAGTTCATGAAAACCAGCCTCTGTCAGCATTGATAAGATTCTCTTATTATTTTTAATTCCTGTTGCTCTAATACCACATATAATTTCCCATTCATATATATGCTCAGCTGCCCATTTTGTTAGCCTACTATTCTCTTCATTCACTTAGTATACACCTCCATTTGTAATTTTACAGTTAATCTGTTTAAGTGCAATTAGTACACTTATTCTAATACCATATGTACCTGTTTCCATTTGAGCATACATTGCTCTAGAGACATTACATCCCATTGTTTGTAATTTTGAAGATACTTGTTCTTGTGATAATCCTGATTTTTTACGCAATTTTTTCAAGGCACTTCCTATAGTATAATCCTAATAAAGCCATTGTGCCATTATTTCTCCTCCCCTTTTTTATTTGTAATTCTAAAATTACATTCTTTCTTGAGTTTAACAAAAAAAATATCAAAATTGTAATTCTACAATTACAATTGAAGGTAGATGTAAATATATTTTATTAATATAAAATATATAATTAAGAAGAATAATTACATTTGATAAGTTTAATATCATACAATAGGATGCTGAAATTGACATTTTTACGAATAATGGTATTGTATTTTTATAGTAGTCCCCTGGCAATCTTTATATCTATGCTGCTTTATATTTGAGTATAGGATATTTTGAGAACTTGTATTAAATGTGATGTAGATATTTATTATAATTTATTTTTTATGGATGAATGGTTAATAGATTATTATACTTAAAAGGAGATTAAATGCTTATGGAATCAATAGAATCTAAATCACTAGTATTAATAGAAGTCAAATCAGATATAACTAATAAAATAGATTTATTAGTAGAACATAGAATATTAAACAACAGTGCACATCATTTAAACTATGTATTAACAAATCGAAATGGTAAGTTTTATTTTGTACATACTGATTCTGATTTGGTTACTACACTTGATAATTTAATTTGTCCATATTGTTTACAACAACTCACAATAAATCGTACATATGAAAAACAAAATGGTACTATAGTTAGATTTTTTGTAAAACATAAATCTAACTATAAACATAATGAGAACTGTATATTTAAGCAGAAAGTCATTAGTGGCTTTAGTAAAATGGTAAATGATTTTTATAACAGTAAGGAATTCACCAAAAAAAGTGTTATTTTTATGCTCAAGAGTGAAATACAAAGAGGATTTGAAATATCAATACCAAGTTGTTATACAATAGTAATTGAAAATAAAAAACCGATTGAGTTTGGATATAGACAACGTAAAATAGAAGGAGTGTATGAATGTGATAGAGAGGAATTTATCTGCAGATTAAGGACTGATAGAGGCCAGACTTTATTTTGTATGTTATGTGAAAATGAAATAAATATAAGAAATGAAAATGCTGATATTTAGAGCAAGTATAATGTAACAGTAATTGTTTTTAATAAAGATGAACCATGTATAAATTCTGCCATTGAAACAAAGATTAATAGACATAGTAACTTTTATACAAGATGTTTATATTCTAAAATTCAAAAAGAAGCTTATGAAATAGAATGTAGAAATAAAAAAGCTGAGAGTGCAGATACCTATGATTATGAAAAGAATAGATTTAATAGGAAAAGAGCGTTGGAAAATGTAGTTGAACATGAATTAAATAGAGTAAAAGCTAAATTATCAAAGATGGTAGGATTGAGAGAAACCTCTGAAGGTTTATGGATAACTAATGATGGAAAGATTTATAAATTAAAAGGCATTAAAATTATAAAAGGTGATGTGCATTTTGGGGTAACATGCCCTGAAATATGTATAAATTATATAGAACCAATGGGATATAAAGTGGAAAGAATATCAGATTAAACAACCTAATTTATATTTAGAGCTACTTATAAAATTTCCATTCTAAACATTAAAGCAATAATAAATAATAATATCATTTATTATTGCTTTGGATAATTATCTCCATAACATTTTATATGATTCTCTAAAATCTTCTAAGCTTTCTAAGTATAAAGTTAAATGAGTATAATCTTCTATACTACATAAACTTAAGGAATTTCTATATAAATCTTCATTATCCCAAGATACTATTTTTATAGGAAGATTATTCTCTAACATTTGTTTTAACATAAGAAATCTGCCAATACGACCATTTCCATCTTGGAATGGATGTATTAGTTCAAATCTATAATGAAATTCAGCTATGGAGCTCATTGTTATCTCTTTCTGATTATAGTACCATTCAATCAATTCATCAAGTTTTGGTTCTACCTCAAATGGCTGTGCTATATCTGCATTAGTCCCTAGTATCATGTTTGGTATAGTTTTATATATACCAGCCAGACTTCTAGAATATAAGGTTGTATTGAACATTAAACTTGAATGTAATTTTTTCAAGAAACTATGTGTTATTTTTTCTCCTAATGAATCAATTGTCATATCAAAAACATAGCTAGAATTAACTGTTTCTTGCACATCATCTAATGTATGTCTTCCTGTAACAACATTCTTATCAAGTAGTAAAGCTAATGCTTCAGTAGTAAAAGTACTTCCTTCTATCTTATTAGAATGGTACAGAAAGTTATGTTTTAATACACCATATAGTGAATTTTTAATTTCTCTAGTTTCAAGTAATTTATCTAAAAACTGATTGTCCATATTACCACCTCAATCTATATTTTTATTATTTTATTATTAAAGATTACTTACGATTTCTTGTAATCTCTATATTATATATTTTCATTCTATCATATTTTAAGAGTTGCTTATAGAAAGAAACTAACTTTTGACACTTTTAAATTGTTTTAACTCAAATAATGTATTAAACATTTAATTATGGTATCTTCATATTCATAAATAGCTTCTATATCGTAATTTTCCCAAGATCCATATTGACAACTATCCATACTAGTATATTTATAATCACCATTTATTTTCATATGTATATTAGTGTAATCATATAAAGTAATACAAATGCTATTGATTGTTTTCCAATCCCACGTTTTTTCTAAATAAATATACTCATTTATGTTTACATGATTATCTTCTAACATTATTTTTTTAGCTAATTCATCTATTATATTTATCTTACTTTCATTCATATCACTATCTCCTATTAAGTATATTTATATTCTCTTTTACTTAAATGCCTATTTAAGTTTTAATTCACTAAGTAGCATTTCTCCTACAAACATTACTATTGGAATATCTCCTAAATAATGATTTAAAAAGTATTCTTTAAATTTCTCTATGTATTCATTTGAATATATAAGGTGGATAATCACCATCATCTAAAAATTTGTAAAAATAATGCATTGCATCATCTAAGTAAATCTCGTTTTTATTGTACATTTAACCTCTCTCCTTTATTACTATGCTTTCAAGTAGCTTATTTTTATTTGCATAAAAAAATGCATTATTTACTTTCATATATAATATGGGTCAAATATAATTTTTTTGAAAATAATATATTAAATTTATATAATAAAGATCGTTAAAATAATAAAGTTAATAAAATTATTGATAAAATGTAATAGGATACATAAGTTAATTGAATAAGTTCTATAGTATAAATAACCTAGAAATATACCTATTGTCATTACATTGATACCTTGTAATAGATTTAAATGATATATATACTAAATAAAAAAGAAGATAGTACTATAAACTGAACAGCACCCTATTTAGTAGACACAGTAAACAAGATACTGTAAAATTCTACTAAGTGGGGTGATTTTTTTGATTAAAAAATGTAATGTAAGA
>NZ_OEZH01000066.1 GCF_900243075.1 Clostridioides difficile | reverse complement strand
CTAATCAGGTTGTTTCTGTTGGTGCTGATATTGCTTTTGATGCCGACCCTAAATTTTTTGCCTGTTTGGTTCGCTTTGAGTCTTCTTCGGTTCCGACTACCCTCCCGACTGCCTATGATGTTTATCCTTTGGATGGTCGCCATGATGGTGGTTATTATACCGTCAAGGACTGTGTGACTATTGACGTCCTTCCCCGTACGCCGGGCAATAATGTTTATGTTGGTTTCATGGTTTGGTCTAACTTTACCGCTACTAAATGCCGCGGATTGGTTTCGCTGAATCAGGTTATTAAAGAGATTATTTGTCTCCAGCCACTTAAGTGAGGTGATTTATGTTTGGTGCTATTGCTGGCGGTATTGCTTCTGCTCTTGCTGGTGGCGCCATGTCTAAATTGTTTGGAGGCGGTCAAAAAGCCGCCTCCGGTGGCATTCAAGGTGATGTGCTTGCTACCGATAACAATACTGTAGGCATGGGTGATGCTGGTATTAAATCTGCCATTCAAGGCTCTAATGTTCCTAACCCTGATGAGGCCGTCCCTAGTTTTGTTTCTGGTGCTATGGCTAAAGCTGGTAAAGGACTTCTTGAAGGTACGTTGCAGGCTGGCACTTCTGCCGTTTCTGATAAGTTGCTTGATTTGGTTGGACTTGGTGGCAAGTCTGCCGCTGATAAAGGAAAGGATACTCGTGATTATCTTGCTGCTGCATTTCCTGAGCTTAATGCTTGGGAGCGTGCTGGTGCTGATGCTTCCTCTGCTGGTATGGTTGACGCCGGATTTGAGAATCAAAAAGAGCTTACTAAAATGCAACTGGACAATCAGAAAGAGATTGCCGAGATGCAAAATGAGACTCAAAAAGAGATTGCTGGCATTCAGTCGGCGACTTCACGCCAGAATACGAAAGACCAGGTATATGCACAAAATGAGATGCTTGCTTATCAACAGAAGGAGTCTACTGCTCGCGTTGCGTCTATTATGGAAAACACCAATCTTTCCAAGCAACAGCAGGTTTCCGAGATTATGCGCCAAATGCTTACTCAAGCTCAAACGGCTGGTCAGTATTTTACCAATGACCAAATCAAAGAAATGACTCGCAAGGTTAGTGCTGAGGTTGACTTAGTTCATCAGCAAACGCAGAATCAGCGGTATGGCTCTTCTCATATTGGCGCTACTGCAAAGGATATTTCTAATGTCGTCACTGATGCTGCTTCTGGTGTGGTTGATATTTTTCATGGTATTGATAAAGCTGTTGCCGATACTTGGAACAATTTCTGGAAAGACGGTAAAGCTGATGGTATTGGCTCTAATTTGTCTAGGAAATAACCGTCAGGATTGACACCCTCCCAATTGTATGTTTTCATGCCTCCAAATCTTGGAGGCTTTTTTATGGTTCGTTCTTATTACCCTTCTGAATGTCACGCTGATTATTTTGACTTTGAGCGTATCGAGGCTCTTAAACCTGCTATTGAGGCTTGTGGCATTTCTACTCTTTCTCAATCCCCAATGCTTGGCTTCCATAAGCAGATGGATAACCGCATCAAGCTCTTGGAAGAGATTCTGTCTTTTCGTATGCAGGGCGTTGAGTTCGATAATGGTGATATGTATGTTGACGGCCATAAGGCTGCTTCTGACGTTCGTGATGAGTTTGTATCTGTTACTGAGAAGTTAATGGATGAATTGGCACAATGCTACAATGTGCTCCCCCAACTTGATATTAATAACACTATAGACCACCGCCCCGAAGGGGACGAAAAATGGTTTTTAGAGAACGAGAAGACGGTTACGCAGTTTTGCCGCAAGCTGGCTGCTGAACGCCCTCTTAAGGATATTCGCGATGAGTATAATTACCCCAAAAAGAAAGGTATTAAGGATGAGTGTTCAAGATTGCTGGAGGCCTCCACTATGAAATCGCGTAGAGGCTTTGCTATTCAGCGTTTGATGAATGCAATGCGACAGGCTCATGCTGATGGTTGGTTTATCGTTTTTGACACTCTCACGTTGGCTGACGACCGATTAGAGGCGTTTTATGATAATCCCAATGCTTTGCGTGACTATTTTCGTGATATTGGTCGTATGGTTCTTGCTGCCGAGGGTCGCAAGGCTAATGATTCACACGCCGACTGCTATCAGTATTTTTGTGTGCCTGAGTATGGTACAGCTAATGGCCGTCTTCATTTCCATGCGGTGCACTTTATGCGGACACTTCCTACAGGTAGCGTTGACCCTAATTTTGGTCGTCGGGTACGCAATCGCCGCCAGTTAAATAGCTTGCAAAATACGTGGCCTTATGGTTACAGTATGCCCATCGCAGTTCGCTACACGCAGGACGCTTTTTCACGTTCTGGTTGGTTGTGGCCTGTTGATGCTAAAGGTGAGCCGCTTAAAGCTACCAGTTATATGGCTGTTGGTTTCTATGTGGCTAAATACGTTAACAAAAAGTCAGATATGGACCTTGCTGCTAAAGGTCTAGGAGCTAAAGAATGGAACAACTCACTAAAAACCAAGCTGTCGCTACTTCCCAAGAAGCTGTTCAGAATCAGAATGAGCCGCAACTTCGGGATGAAAATGCTCACAATGACAAATCTGTCCACGGAGTGCTTAATCCAACTTACCAAGCTGGGTTACGACGCGACGCCGTTCAACCAGATATTGAAGCAGAACGCAAAAAGAGAGATGAGATTGAGGCTGGGAAAAGTTACTGTAGCCGACGTTTTGGCGGCGCAACCTGTGACGACAAATCTGCTCAAATTTATGCGCGCTTCGATAAAAATGATTGGCGTATCCAACCTGCAGAGTTTTATCGCTTCCATGACGCAGAAGTTAACACTTTCGGATATTTCTGATGAGTCGAAAAATTATCTTGATAAAGCAGGAATTACTACTGCTTGTTTACGAATTAAATCGAAGTGGACTGCTGGCGGAAAATGAGAAAATTCGACCTATCCTTGCGCAGCTCGAGAAGCTCTTACTTTGCGACCTTTCGCCATCAACTAACGATTCTGTCAAAAACTGACGCGTTGGATGAGGAGAAGTGGCTTAATATGCTTGGCACGTTCGTCAAGGACTGGTTTAGATATGAGTCACATTTTGTTCATGGTAGAGATTCTCTTGTTGACATTTTAAAAGAGCGTGGATTACTATCTGAGTCCGATGCTGTTCAACCACTAATAGGTAAGAAATCATGAGTCAAGTTACTGAACAATCCGTACGTTTCCAGACCGCTTTGGCCTCTATTAAGCTCATTCAGGCTTCTGCCGTTTTGGATTTAACCGAAGATGATTTCGATTTTCTGACGAGTAACAAAGTTTGGATTGCTACTGACCGCTCTCGTGCTCGTCGCTGCGTTGAGGCTTGCGTTTATGGTACGCTGGACTTTGTAGGATACCCTCGCTTTCCTGCTCCTGTTGAGTTTATTGCTGCCGTCATTGCTTATTATGTTCATCCCGTCAACATTCAAACGGCCTGTCTCATCATGGAAGGCGCTGAATTTACGGAAAACATTATTAATGGCGTCGAGCGTCCGGTTAAAGCCGCTGAATTGTTCGCGTTTACCTTGCGTGTACGCGCAGGAAACACTGACGTTCTTACTGACGCAGAAGAAAACGTGCGTCAAAAATTACGTGCAGAAGGAGTGATGTAATGTCTAAAGGTAAAAAACGTTCTGGCGCTCGCCCTGGTCGTCCGCAGCCGTTGCGAGGTACTAAAGGCAAGCGTAAAGGCGCTCGTCTTTGGTATGTAGGTGGTCAACAATTTTAATTGCAGGGGCTTCGGCCCCTTACTTGAGGATAAATTATGTCTAATATTCAAACTGGCGCCGAGCGTATGCCGCATGACCTTTCCCATCTTGGCTTCCTTGCTGGTCAGATTGGTCGTCTTATTACCATTTCAACTACTCCGGTTATCGCTGGCGACTCCTTCGAGATGGACGCCGTTGGCGCTCTCCGTCTTTCTCCATTGCGTCGTGGCCTTGCTATTGACTCTACTGTAGACATTTTTACTTTTTATGTCCCTCATCGTCACGTTTATGGTGAACAGTGGATTAAGTTCATGAAGGATGGTGTTAATGCCACTCCTCTCCCGACTGTTAACACTACTGGTTATATTGACCATGCCGCTTTTCTTGGCACGATTAACCCTGATACCAATAAAATCCCTAAGCATTTGTTTCAGGGTTATTTGAATATCTATAACAACTATTTTAAAGCGCCGTGGATGCCTGACCGTACCGAGGCTAACCCTAATGAGCTTAATCAAGATGATGCTCGTTATGGTTTCCGTTGCTGCCATCTCAAAAACATTTGGACTGCTCCGCTTCCTCCTGAGACTGAGCTTTCTCGCCAAATGACGACTTCTACCACATCTATTGACATTATGGGTCTGCAAGCTGCTTATGCTAATTTGCATACTGACCAAGAACGTGATTACTTCATGCAGCGTTACCATGATGTTATTTCTTCATTTGGAGGTAAAACCTCTTATGACGCTGACAACCGTCCTTTACTTGTCATGCGCTCTAATCTCTGGGCATCTGGCTATGATGTTGATGGAACTGACCAAACGTCGTTAGGCCAGTTTTCTGGTCGTGTTCAACAGACCTATAAACATTCTGTGCCGCGTTTCTTTGTTCCTGAGCATGGCACTATGTTTACTCTTGCGCTTGTTCGTTTTCCGCCTACTGCGACTAAAGAGATTCAGTACCTTAACGCTAAAGGTGCTTTGACTTATACCGATATTGCTGGCGACCCTGTTTTGTATGGCAACTTGCCGCCGCGTGAAATTTCTATGAAGGATGTTTTCCGTTCTGGTGATTCGTCTAAGAAGTTTAAGATTGCTGAGGGTCAGTGGTATCGTTATGCGCCTTCGTATGTTTCTCCTGCTTATCACCTTCTTGAAGGCTTCCCATTCATTCAGGAACCGCCTTCTGGTGATTTGCAAGAACGCGTACTTATTCGCCACCATGATTATGACCAGTGTTTCCAGTCCGTTCAGTTGTTGCAGTGGAATAGTCAGGTTAAATTTAATGTGACCGTTTATCGCAATCTGCCGACCACTCGCGATTCAATCATGACTTCGTGATAAAAGATTGAGTGTGAGGTTATAACGCCGAAGCGGTAAAAATTTTAATTTTTGCCGCTGAGGGGTTGACCAAGCGAAGCGCGGTAGGTTTTCTGCTTAGGAGTTTAATCATGTTTCAGACTTTTATTTCTCGCCATAATTCAAACTTTTTTTCTGATAAGCTGGTTCTCACTTCTGTTACTCCAGCTTCTTCGGCACCTGTTTTACAGACACCTAAAGCTACATCGTCAACGTTATATTTTGATAGTTTGACGGTTAATGCTGGTAATGGTGGTTTTCTTCATTGCATTCAGATGGATACATCTGTCAACGCCGCTAATCAGGTTGTTTCTGTTGGTGCTGATATTGCTTTTGATGCCGACCCTAAATTTTTTGCCTGTTTGGTTCGCTTTGAGTCTTCTTCGGTTCCGACT
>NZ_OEZH01000073.1 GCF_900243075.1 Clostridioides difficile | reverse complement strand
TGTGTATCACCACAAATACTATTGTATCATAGATTAATAAAAATGTCTACTTAATTATATTTTTTAGTTAACATTTTTTGTTTCTCTTAAGATTAAAATATACCCAATAGTTTTGTAGTACTATATATTAATACAAATAGTAGATAAAACTAAAAAGGGTTTTAGCAAACAAAATCTATCCAATTATACTTACTAATACCATCACTTAATGTAAATAAGATTCTACTACATTTTTTCTGTATTCTAGTATAAAATCATTTGACCCTGTATCTATAAAATTACAATAAAATGAATTATTATTTAACATACTTGTTTAAAAACTGAATAAATTTATGGATATGAACGTTATTTTACTCTTAAAAACAGAGTGGCAAATTTTTTCCAACCATTTGCCACCGAACTTATTATATAAAATTAACTATAAATAAATATAAATAAGATAAAGTAAAAATGTTGATTTAATGATTGATATTTTAACCGTTTTAAAATAAATATAAAGGAAACACTATAATTTACAACTGAAATTCAAGTTCCTATAACTAAATAACTAAAATTCAACAAATTAGATAATAAATAGGATAAAAAGAAAATAAATCAAATCCAATCAAAATATATTATTATCTTGTATTTTACCTTTTTTATATTATATTTCTAAAGTTTCTATAAGAGGATTGTCGCTAAATAATTTTAATAAATTCGTTTTTTTGTATCCTTTAGGTAATTTAGTATATATAACTACTTCTAACCAATCTCCATCAAGACGTTTAATATTCATGTTTATAATTTCAATATTAGATTGCTTAAATTTATCTTCAATATATTCTATCGAATCAGTGCTATTAGAAATCTTAAGAGAAACTTGCTCTGCTGTAGGGAGTCTCATCCATTTCCTATCTCTATGAAGTGTTATCTGTACAATAACAATAATGATACTTGAAACAATGCCAACTAAGTATAATCCAGAACCAATGGCAAGCCCTGTACCTGCTGTTGCCCATATACCAGCGGCTGTAGTAAGTCCACTTACTGATTGATTTCTAATAAATATTAATCCAGCACCTAAAAAACCTATTCCACTGACAACCTGTGCTGCAACACGGGCTGGGTCTAGACCAATACCTGGAGTACCTACTATATCATTAAATCCATACTTGGAAACAATGATTATAAGTGCTGAAGCTAATGCCACTATAAAATGAGTGCGGATTCCAGCTTCTTTTAGTCTGTTTTTTCTTTCGTATCCAATTAAAGCTCCACAGAAACCAGCAGTAATGATTCTTGCTATATATCCAAATTGAATCAATATATGATTATTCATTTATCTAGCACCCCCTTATATATAATATTATATATACTATAATACTACATTTTTTATGTGAATATAGTAAAGTTTAAAATTTATATAATAGTTATATATGAATATAAAATAGATAAAAGTATATTATGTATATAAAAAGGATAGAAAGTATCTAAAATTTAAATGATTAAAGAGCAAACTTAAATAAATTAAGCTTGCTCTTTTAACATAGTGAATATTTTTTATTTATAACAACTAGATAAAAAAGTATCTGTGTTTTTTACATCTGCAAAACTATTCTGTAATGATGCCATGAATACTTGATGTACAGTGTCAGCATGAATTTCTATATTATCCCAAGATAAATTTTTTGTTGTACATGCATCGCTTATTAGAGTTATGTCGTATCCAAGTTTCTTTGCTGATCTTACACTTGTATCAATACACATATGGCTCATCATTCCACAAATAACCAGATTAGTTATATTTTTTTCCTCAAGGAAGTTTTGTAAACCTGTTTTAAAGAAACTGTCTGGTGTGTGTTTAATTATAATTTCTTCATTATCTAGTGGAAAAACAGTTTTATTTATTTCTGAACCATAAGTGTGAGGAAGAAAGAAAGAAGCTGTTTTATCTGTTGATATATGCTTTATATGAATAACTGGTAAGTTGTTTTCTCTAAAGAACAGTAGTATTTTTTTAGCATTTTCAGCTGTTTCTTCTGATTGAAATAATTCACATTTTCCATTATTAAAATAATCATTTTGAATATCAATTAATATTAAAGCTATAGACATGTTCATACCTCCTATCTATTTTTTATTATAATAATATTATAATAAATGTAAATTACTTACTTTTTGGTATGTATAGAATTATTTATTGTAGCAAATTCCCCTACTGTCTAGAATTTCTTGTTGACCATGTTCAAGCATATATTCGATTCCTATTTCTTGCATTATTTCCACTGCTTTTAACATTTTTTTACCACGGTTAGTAAGAAAATATTCAACATGTAATGGATAGCCAACTGAACTTATTTTATCAATAATCCCAAATTCACGTAACTCTTTTAATTGTTGAATCAACATTTTTTGATTTATTCCATAAATACCATGTTCCAATTCAGAAAATGTCCTATTAGATTGTCTTAATTCAAATACAAGGATAGTTTTCCATTTTCCTTTGATTATGTCATGTACAATTTCAAGAGGACATGTGTATTCATCTCTTATTTTCATAATATATCACCCCCATAAAATGATAATAAATTATATCACTTGTCTTGTGATATGACAAATATATATGAATTGTGTATAAAGTTTATGTTTTATTAAGTTCTAAATTTCTTCTAGTCTAGTTCATATTTAGTACATAAATAATTAGTAAGATATAAGTAAATAAATATACAACATAACTATAGAAATTTAACTTTAAAATAATTTATGATAATTTAAAGGAGGAATATATATGAATATATCAAGAAAAGCTATGAAAATAATAGAACTAGCACAAAAAATTGCAAATAAGAAAGGTATCTCAGTAGAAGAAGCTTGGAATGAAGCAATAACAGAATATAAAAATAAATATGAACATATTGCATAGACATTTAAGTATATAGTTTATTTAACTGTATAACTTTAATATAAACCAAATAATTTAAAAATTTAAATTATTTTTTAAAGATTAAGAATATTTGGTAGAATATAATGATTTTAAATGATACTATAAATTATAAGGTATATCATTATTAACATAAAAGGAGGTTATCTTTAATTAATAAAAACATAGATAAATATAGTTATTTATAGTAAATTATAGTCAAGATGTGATTATATGAAAAACAATAACTATAAACCAAAAGAGTTTGCAGAGTTAATTAATATTTCAGTCAGAACTCTGCAACGTTGGGATGTTGAAGGGAAATTAAAGGCTTTTAGAACTCCAACAGATAGAAGATATTACACTTATGAACAATATTTAGAATATAAAGGAATACATAAAGAACAAGTAAATAGAAAAATTGTTATTTATACAAGAGTTTCAACTTCTAATCAAAAAGATGATTTGAAAAATCAAGTGGAGTTTCTTAGAAATGCTAAAGGAATAATAGTAGATGAAGTTATTGAAGATTATGGAAGTGGACTAAATTATAATCGTAAAAAGTGGAATAAACTAATTGATAGTTGTATGACTAATGAGGTAAATACGATTATTGTAACCCATAAAGATAGATTCGTTCGATTTGGATAAGACAAATATTTAGTTGTCGCATATATGGATTAAGAAAATACAAGAAAAAGATTAGAGAGGATGAAGAAGTTGAAAAGAGCATAC
>NZ_OEZH01000181.1:3877-5547 GCF_900243075.1 Clostridioides difficile | reverse complement strand
ATGATTTTTAAATCCATAGCCTTACCAATAAAAGTTTAATTATCACTTAAAAAATAAATTTTTATTTAAAGAATACACATAAATATTTCCAGACTCCTTTAGGAAGTCCTTTTATTTCAACTGATTTGTTTAGTACAACTAGAACTAAAATACAAACTTTCAAGAGTACATTAGCAACTAATTTAACCAAAAAAGGTGTTTCAACTTCTTCAAATGAAACAGTTCAAAACATGGTAAATAAAGTTGATAATATTGAACTAGGAAATACAGACATACCAAACTGGTATAAACCTAAAAATATAATTTTAGATGGAGCTTCTTCAAGTTTAAAACCATATCCACCTTGTATAGCTGTAGATAATTATGTATATTTTCTTGATAATACTAGTTCAGTAATGTATTTTAAACGTTATGATACACTAACAAATACTAGTACTTCTCTAGCAGCCCCAACATTTCGTGAAGAAGCTTCAATGATTTATTATGATGGGTATATTTATGTTATTGGCGGATATAATAATGGTTCAGCCATTTCAAGTTGTCAAAGATACAATATAAGTGCAAATTATTGGTCATATATCCCTAATATGATTACTGCTAGAGGGGGAACTTGTGGAAATTCCTATTCTGATGAAATACATGTACTGTATGGTTATATAGATACAAGTAGTTCAACGACAACAAGTAATATTAGTGAATATTACAAAATTAGTACAAATACTTGGTCAACTAAATCAACTTTAATAGCTTCTAGATATAGAAGGTTATTTGTATGTGCAAAAACAAATACTTATAATTTTTGCATAACAGGAGGAACAGACCCTGAAGGTTATTGGAGTCATTCTATAAATGTTTATAGACCAGACATTGGTAGTTTTACACAACTAGATAGTTGGGATATTGAATTTGCAGTAGGAATTAACAATATGTTATATACAGCACATAAAAGTAATACAACTTTTTATGTTAAAACGTATAATCAAAATGGATTAATAACTACCAAAACTTATAACCTTAAGACAACAATACCTAATAATATTTCAATTAAAGCGGTTTCGGTAAAAGATAAATTTATATATTATTATGAGAATAGTAGGTATGAATGCTTTATACCTGAATTATAAAAAGGAGAAAATAAAAATGATAAAGATATGGGATAAAAAAGAAAAAATAAATGGAGTTTCAGCAGAAGAAATTTTAAAAGGTAATTATGATTTTCAAACAAGCGAAGTATTTTTAATACTTGATGATTATAACAGAGTTACAAATATAGAGTCAGTTAATACCATTAAATCTATATATAAACTAGATAAGAGTTTGACAGCTTTAGAAACAGCAGAAAAATATTTAGAAATGCATAAGAAACAAGAAGAAGAGATAAAAGCACATGAGGAACTAGAAAAAAATTCTAAAAATGCAACTATAGCTACACACGAAGAAGTAAAAGCATTAAGAGAAGAAACAGCAGCGTTAACTTTTGCAATGATTGAAAAGGAGTTGATATAAAAAATGTGGTATAAAATAATAAAAAAATACTATGAGGATGAATTATGGACTAAGGAACAAGTTAAAACAGCAGTAGAAAAGAATAAGATAACAACAATAGAATATAAAAATATCATTGGAGAGGATTATATTGTATAGTCCTTTTTTGATTTTATATAGTAACT
>NZ_OEZH01000181.1:0-3867 GCF_900243075.1 Clostridioides difficile | reverse complement strand
AAGAATAAGATAACAACAATAGAATATAAAAATATCATTGGAGAGGATTATATTGTATAGTCCTTTTTTGATTTTATATAGTAACTATTTGTCAAGAAAGAGTTACTAAAAAGCTTTATACTTGTTTATTTTGCTTGTTTTTCTATTAAAAATAAAATTATTTATACTATATATACTTTGTAAAAATTACTTAAAAGCAATCACTTTTCTATTTTAAAAAGTAACCTATTCTTGACAAATGGTTACTAAAAATAGAAAGGTGATATTTTTATGATAGAAAAATTAAACGAAAACGCAAGTTTAAGTGACTTAATAACAACCTTTGGGAATGTGAAAAATGAATTACAAATTAGTAAAAACAATATAGCTAATACATTAGGTAATCCTTTTGTGGGAACAGATAAACTAGATGTAACTAAAACAAAAATAGAAACATTAAAAAATGCTTTTGCAGCAAACTTAACAAGTAAAAATGTTTCTGCAAGTAAAAATGAAAGTATGCAAAGCTTGATAGATAAAGTTAAAAGTATAAAAAATATACTAAAAACAGCAAAGAGCGAAGACAGTTTTATTTCAATAAGTTCAAAGTATTTCTATCCATATGGTCAGACGGAAGGTTTAGTGAAGCGTGTTGTTCTTGAGATTAATTCGTTGTCTTTTAGACCTAATTTAGTTTTCATACTTGCAAAGGATAGCTATAGCAACTACACAACTATTGCTTTTGACTCTACCATGAACTTAAGACCTGATTTAATATTATGCATCAATGAACAGTACAGACCTAGCATTAGACAGTATATTTCTAGATTTCAAAACAACACATATGACACAGATACTTATTCTAATAATAATGCAACTGGATTTTTTACTAACGGATTTAGAATACCAATTGATTTAGATGACACTGGTATAGCTACAACAGTTAGCTGGTTCGCTATAAAGTACGAATAAAAAAGGAGGTCTAAAAATGAAAATAGGCAGAAGAATAATCTTTGACCAAGACGGAGAAATAATTGCAATATATGGAGAAATGGAAGGAGATGTCATACCAAGAAAAGCTATATCAAAAATAGATTATATTGATATTCCTTTCAAATCAATACCAGATAACTGTTATATAGAAAAGATAGATACAGTTAATAATGTACCAATCATAAAAGAATTAAAAATAGAATTAACAGAAGAGCAAAAGAGAATACAAGAGTTGGAAAATCAAATATTGATTGCAGAAAATGAAAAAGTAGGAGGATTATTATAATGATAAATGAAATTGTAGTAAGAATATTAGCAGAGAGAATTTTGAATAAAGGGTTAAATCCTTTGAAAAATCGAGAATTTGAATTAGATGACGTAACTAATGTAGAGTACAGAAAAGCTGTAGAGGATTATATAATTAAACAGAGTGGAGTAGTAGAAGGAGCAGAACCAGCGTAGAGGGTTCTTTTTTATTGAAAGAAGGTGATTAAATGACTTTTAAAGAGTTAGTTAATAAAGTTAGAAATCTTGTACTAGAAGCAAAGAATGTAACTATAGAAGATACAGAAAGTAAATTTACAAGTGAAAATGTAGAAGGAGCATTGAAAGAATGTATAGATAGAGCAGATTCGGCTTTTCAAGAAGCCGATAGTGGCAAAATACTTTTATCAACTGCTATCGGCTCACCAGCTACATCAGAACAAACATTTCAAGATTATGCGAACTATATTACAGGATTTAAGAGCAATATAAGCAATTTAGAAACTCAATTGAAAAGCAAATATTCTATTAGATATGGTTCCATTGATGGATATGATGGTAATCCTTTTTCTGCTAATTTTGGCAAGAGTGCAAGTTACCTTATTGTCTATGTTTACTTTAGAAGAAATGTATATTATTATAATCCCAGTGGTAGTTCTTTAGGAAGTGATACAGGAGGTTCTGAACGTGCCTGGATTACTATAGATAGCAATAAAACTGGTTTTTCAGTTCATTCATATGATACTAGTTATCAGCCATATACTTTTACAGGTTATTATATTGCTTGTTTCGCATAATAAATTATATTATTAAAACTAGGAGGATGTATGGAAGAAATTAGCATAAATCTATTATGTGCAGTAGCAGGAGTTGTAATATCCTACTTAGCATTTAGAAATAGTTCAAACAGAAAGATACAAGATGATACAGAAACAACTACAAAATTAGAACAACAAATAACTTTTCTGTGTGAGAATGTAAGAGATATAAAGCATGATGTAGCGAAGTTTAATACTAGTTTCTTAGATATTAGTGAACGAGTTGCAAAAGTAGAAGCAAGTACAAAACAAGCGCATCTTAGAATTGATGAAATTGTAAATAGAGGAGGAAAATAAAAGATGGATAATTTAATAAGTTTTATACCAGAGCAGTTGCTAATTTTAGTAGCTGCTCTTTATGTTATAGGAGCAGGTTGCAAAAAATATAAACAATTAGATAATAAATACATTCCAGTAGTGTTATTGATACTTGGAATAGGTTTCTCAATATGGATGTTAGGATTAAATGCTGATTCAGTACTGCAAGGTGTAATTTGTTGGGGAGTTGCAATAGGTATAAATCAAACTTACAAACAGTTGAAGGATGGTGAAAAGTAATGAAATTAACAAAAATATTATTACTCACAAAAATTTAAAAATTTCATTAAATAGAGTATACTTTTATAGCTAATAAGTATATAATAATAGTACGGAACTCGTAAAGCATTTATATGCTCAAATATACGGGACATTGATTTTTGAAGGAACCCGCCAAGCTTCTTTTATAGCTCAAATAGGCGGGACATATAAATTTACCCACTAATATTAATTGGTGGGTTTTATTATATAAAAGTATATCTATGAAAAGGTGAAAACAATGGTTGAAGTAAAAGAAGAAAAAACATTTGCTGAACAAATAGATATTTTAAAAAGTAGAGGATTAATAATAAATGATAAAGAAGATGCTAAATTTGTATTAAGTAATGTCAATTATTATAGGTTTACAGCATATCTCCTAAGTTTTAAGAATGATGATGGCTCATATAAAGAAGGAACTACGTTTGAAGAAGTTTATGATATATATAGGTTTAATAAGGAATTTAGGATATTATTAACAGATTTGTTAGGGAGCATAGAAATAGCATTTAGGACATACATTGCATATACATTAGCAATCAAACATGGTGCTTGTGGATATCTAGAAAGGGAGAGTTTCAAAGATGAAAAATTCTATATTAATTTTTTAACAGCATTAGAGAGAGAAAAAAGTAATAATTCAGATAAGCTTTTTATTATACACCATAAAGAAAAATATGAAGGAAAACTTCCCATTTGGGTTGCAACGGAAATAATGACTTTTGGTATGTTGTCAAAATTATATTCAAACATGTTGCCAGAGGATACTAGATACATAAAAAATAATTTGTGTAGAGTGAATACTCTATTAGTTAAATCTTGGTTACAATCATTAACGCAGGTCAGAAATCAATGTGCTCATTATGGTAGAATATATAATAATAATTTCCGTATTATAACAATAAAAAATGAATATAAAAAGTATAACTTGGATAATAAAAAGATATTTTCTTATATACTTGCTATGAAGCATTTGACTATGGACAAATTAATTTGGAATAGTTTTTTTATAAAACTGCAAAAGTTAATTAATGATTATAATAATTCTATAGACTTAAAGCTTATTGGTTTTCCTAATAATTGGATAGAGATATTGGCTAAATAAAATAAGTTATAAAATAGTTGCTTTAAGAAGTTTGTAAGGGGCTGTCGCAGGAGCAAATTAAATTTGTTCTGTGAGAGCTCTTTTTTACTTACCTTAATAGGTATATTTTTAATTATTTTATATAAAGTTTAT
>NZ_OEZH01000186.1 GCF_900243075.1 Clostridioides difficile | reverse complement strand
ATCTAAATTAAATAGCAGCACACCTATAGAATATAAGCGTGCTGCTTAAAAATAACTATCTTATTAAAAACTGTCTACTAAGTAGGGTTCAGTTCAATCATACTCTCTATACCTTTTATCACTTTAAATTAAAATTATGTTTATTTTCACTACTAGACCCAAATAATTATACTTATTCTAGATTTAAAATGTTACTTTTCAATATACATATTTAAAATTTTTTTAATTATAAATACCTGCCAGTTTTTATGACACAAGTAATTTTCTAAAAAAACAACATAGTTTAAATGTATCATCTTAAATATATTCTAAAAAATTAGACATTATATTTCTCCAGTTTTTTAAATAATTTGTTTCAATTTTATTACAAGTCTACAAAGCGTATTGTTGTTAACGTATTCTCATAGTATTCTAAAACTATATTAAACTTTAAAATTGTGAGGTTAGCTATGAAATTCTTAATGATTTTTTTAGTACATTTTTTAATGTTGTTATAAAATTAGAAACTATTTTAAAATACTATGGAGGTGTCACTATGGAAGTATGTATTCTTATGGGAAGTCCTAAGAAAAAAGGTAATACTGCTGCTATTCTAAAACCTTTTATTGAAGAATTAGAAAATTATGATGCGAATATTGAAGTGATATGGTTATATGATTGTAAAATAGAGCCTTGTATTGCTTGTAAGAAATGTCAAGAAAATTTATTTGATTTTGGATGTTATTGTGAAGATGATGTTCAGAAAATTTTTAAAAAAGTCCTTATGTGCGATTTAATTGTTTTTGCGACCCCAATTTATTCTTGGTACTGTAGCTCTCCAATGAAAGCATTGCTTGATAGATTGGTGTATGGAATGAATAAATACTATGGTAATGAAAAGGGACCAGCACTATGGGCAGGAAAATCAGTAGCACTTATTACAACATGTGGATATAAACCTGAAAAGGGTTCTGATATTTGGGAAAACGGTATGAAACGCTACTGTAAGCACTCACAGTTAAAATATATAGGAATGCTCGTTGAACGTGACTTAGGTAAACCTAATTTTATGGATACAGAAAAAGAAGGGCATGCTCGTCAATTTGCAAAACAAATTTATGATATTTTAGATAGTTCATTTAAAACAAATAACTGTTAATTACATAATATTACAAAATAATACTATAAATAAAGCTTATATTATTTTAAAGATTATATAAGCTCTATTTTCATATATTTCTACTCTTCAAGTGATATATTATTTATGCCATTATTTTTGACTTCGATAATTGGATGTCCATTTCCTAAAACAAATTATCAGTAACTTTATATCAATTGTTTTGCCTTATTTATATAAAGTTTATTTTTATATTATTTTTTTAATAATAATCATAACTAAAATAGTTTCATTATATAATTTGAAAATTTTGACTATTATACAGTTTTTATCATCATCTTACCACCATCAAATATGTATTCAACCATATTATTTTCATATAAATAAGTTATATAAGAACGTATTGTACTTCCAACTAATACATATTGATTAGCATCAAGCGTGACATCGTACAAATCACACATTTTTTCAATAACTTCATCAATCATAATTGGCTCACAACAAACCTTTTTAATATTATCTATTATTTCTTCCATCTTCTTCTTATTAATATCAATCAAATTTTTTATATCTGTAGTTTTTACAGAGTGACTTGGAACAAAGAAATCCGCCTCTAACATTCTCAATTTTTCTAGTGTCTTAAATTGTGAATCTATATCCAATAGGAAGAAAAAATGATATTTAGTAATTATATTCTCTGGTGTAAGACTATCTGCAACAAACAAAACATTATCTGGAGTTCTAATACCAATCATTTCAAAATAATGACCTGGAAGAGAAATCGCTTCAAGCTCTGTATCTACAATTTTGCCATTTGAAGGTATAATATAATCAACTTCACTTTCCTTTGCTAATAGAAATTTATTCTTCAGTGCTTTACTTGGATAACCACCATATAAAAATGCTGATTCTAATATTGGATTTTCTGTAAAATATCCTTCCATTTTAGTCGTGGCAATCTTGCATTTTGTTTGATTCTTAAGATAAGCATTTCCTCCTATATGGTCTGCATTTGAATGAGTGTTTATTATTAATTTAAGATTTAAATTGTGTTCCTCTAATAATCTTAGAACTTGTCTAGCTGTATCCTTATTGTTTCCACTGTCAATTAAAATTGCATTATTAGCATATACATATACCCCTACTATTGTAGGAAGTGGAATATAATATGTATTTCCTTTTATATGCTCTAGAGTTAACTTAGCCATTTTATAACCTCCCTTTAAATTTATTTTTAATTATAACATTAATTTTCTGAAAATTCCAATCAAATTATTTTTATAATATATTTTTATTTCTTTTATTAAAAATTGGAAAAACTATATAATATATATTATAATCTATATATAAGGAGTGATGTTATTGAAAAAAGATAGAATAACTTTTTCAGAAATTTTAATATTAATTATAGGCTGTATATTAATGGCAATTTCTCTTAACTTGTTTTTTAATCCACATGCAATTGCTGCTGGTGGTATAACAGGGCTTGGAGTTGTTTTAAATTCATTATTTGGTGTAGAACTTTGGATTGTCAATTTACTTTTAAATATTCCATTATTCATATTTGCTTACAAAATACTTTCAAAGAAAGATTGTTTTAAAACAGTTTTAGGAATAATTTTTCTTACCATAGCACTTAAGCTTACTGCAAATATGGCTACATTAGATATAACAAATGATATGTATCTTGCAATTATATCTGGTTCTATTTTAATGGGAGTTGGTCAAGGTCTTATTTTTAGAATAAATGGCTCTACAGGTGGAACTGATTTAATGGCACTCCTACTAAATAAATATTTTCCTACATTTAGTATACCTGTTTTAATGGGTATTGTTGACTGCGTTGTAGTAGTTCTATCAGGTATAGTAAATAGACAGGTTGAGATTGCACTTTATTCAACTGTTGCTTTATACATTTTAGTAAAAGTTAGTGACTTGCTTATTGAAGGATTTAATTATTCAAAATCATTCACTATTATATCTGACCTTTCAAAAGATATAAGTAAAAAAATAATGGAAGATTTAGACAGAGGTGCAACTATTCTAAAAGGTGAAGGTGCATATACTGGAGAAAATAAGAATGTGCTTTTAGTAGTAGTTGAAAAGAAAGAAGTTGTCGAATTAAAAAAATTAGTAAAAAATGTCGACCCTAATGCATTCATTATAATTACAGATATACATGAAGCTTTAGGTAATGGATTTAAAAAAATAGAGTAACTACAAAACAAAAAGCAAGTATAATTAACACATATAAATCTAACTTTTTATATGTTACATCATACTTGCTTTTTTGATACAAACAATTAACTGTATTAATTATTATTTTATATAAGTCTTTCTAGCTTTACTCTCATTTAAATAGTAACTTTAAAAATTTTAAAATTACTGTCTCTTTATATTATCCACTTCACTTTATAAGAATCAAATACAAATTTAAATATTATAACACTACAAAATAATTTAAACCATATAATGGTAACATGTTTAAATTATAAAATATTCATGTAATTATATAATAAATAATTTATAAATATAGCCAAATCGGTCTAAATACATATATAATATAGCTAACATGATTCTTATGCTTAGCACTACCAATAAAACTAAAAATATAAAAAGGAGAACTTAAAATGAGTGTTAGTTTACAAAAAGGACAAAGAGTTAGCTTAGTAAAAGACAATAATCCTGTAAAAAATTTAGTTGTGGGATTAGGATGGGATATTAATAAACTAGGTAAAAAAAATTATGACCTAGATGCATTTGCAATAGCATTGACTAACCAAGATAAAATGAACTCTAGAGGTGACTTAGTTTATTTTGGTAATCTTAAACACCCTTCTAAAGCTATTATACATACTGGAGACAACTTAACTGGAAGGGGCGAAGGTGATGATGAGCAAATAATAGTTAATTTAAATGATATGCCTGAATATGTACATAAGATAATTTTTGGAGTTTCTATATATAAAGCTAAAAAAAGAGACCAAGATTTTAGTCAAATGAATAATTCTTTTATAAGACTAGTTGATTCAAATTCTGACCAAGAATTATTTAAGTATAATCTTCAAGAAGACTTCTCTGGTAAAGTGACAGTTTTGGCAGGGGAAATTTATCGTAGAAATGAAGAATGGAAATTTAATGCTTTGGGACTTGGTCAAAATGAAGAACTTCGTGAATTAATTAATACATATAAATAATAATTACTATAAAAAAATCTATAACAAGGAGTTGGTTTAAGTGGGTATAACTTTAGCAAAAGGACAAAAAGTAAGTTTAACAAAAACTAATCCTGGTCTAAAAAAAGTAATAGTAGGACTAGGATGGGATATTAATAAATATGATGGTGGTTTTGATTTCGATTTAGATGCTTCTGCATTTTTAACTGGAGCTGATGGTAAAGTAACAAATGATGGAGATTTTATATTTTATAATAATTTAAAACATGCTTCTGGAGCAGTTGAATATATGGGTGATAATAGAACAGGTGTTGGTGATGGTGATGATGAACAAATAAATGTAGACTTGACTAAAATACCACAAAACATTGCTAAAATATCATTTAGTGTTACTATAAATGAAGCCATTACAAGAAGACAAAATTTTGGACAAGTTGAAAATTCATATATAAGAATATATAATGAAGAAACTAATGAAGAACTTATTAAATATGAATTGGGTGAAGATTTTAGCATAGAAACAGCAATAGTAGTTGCAGAACTATATAGACATAATGGGGAATGGAAATTCAATGCTTTAGGATCTGGCTTTGAAGATGGCCTTGCAGGATTATGTGGAAATTTTGGTGTTAATATAGGTTAATGTAAGGGGGTGTCTCAAAATAAACTTTTTAGTTCATGAGGCACTCTTTTTTATATGAAATCAAATATATCTTAATCATTTCAACAATAAAAAAGAGACTTATCTCTATTTTGAGACAAGCCTTTTTACTTAGATATCTTATAAATTATTTACTCTTCTACTCTTTTTTCTCGCTTGTTTTTTTCCATATTCTACTGAAATATCAAAAAATGATGAAATATTTTCTGTAAAAAATTTGCTTTTATGATATGCAACATCAAATGTTCTATGTAAGTTAATACCTTCAATATCACAAGCCCATAAAAGATGCTTTTTTAAATAGTCCTCAATAAGTAATTCAGATATAACTGCAATACCAAAATTATCTACAACTGCTCTCAATATAGCCTCAGAATTATAACATGACCATCTAATATTCATTGGTATTTTCAATTCTTTTAATTGATTTTCTAATTGTGCTCTCGTACCACTTCCTAATTCACGCATAATCAATGGCTGGTTTGAAAGTTCTGAAACTTTTATAGAGTCTCTTTTGTAGAATTTATGCTTAGTTGAACATATAAGTACAAGATGGTCATTAATAATGCTTTTTGTAACAATATCTGGATGCTTAATCTTCCCTTCTACAATTGCAATGTCTAATTCACTATTAAGTAGTTTTTTTGCAATCAATCTTGTATCTTCTACAAATACTTCAGGCTCTATCAGAGGATTTACCTTATATAATTCTAATATTATTGGGCTTATTACACATGTACCAACAGTTACTGTTGCTCCGACTCTTATGCGAATGTTTTTTGCACAATGCTTCATACAGTCATTCATTTCTTCATTTATAGCTAAAAGATGCCTCCCATATCCAAGAAGTTTTTTTCCTGCCTCAGTTAAATATAATTTTTTTGAAATTCTATCAAATAACTTAACACCATACTCCTTTTCTATTTCTGAAATAGCTTGGCTAACTGATGATTGAGTAATGTACATATTTCTTGCTACTTCACTCATTTTACCACATTCAGCAACCTTAACAAATATCTCAAGACTACGAATTGTCATATTATCACAACCTTAGCAAACATTAGTAAATGCTTATGATTTTATTAATATTTTAGTATTTTACAAATACATTGTCAAGAAGTATAATTTTATCATAGAGTTATAAAGTAGATGGGAGTGTGATATATTGTGAAAGTATTAATTATAGGTGGAGTTGCTGCTGGAACAAAAACTGCTGCAAAAATAAAACGTGAAATGGGTGACAATTGTTCTGTTACAATACTAAATAAAGGTGATGATATTTCTTATGCAGGTTGTGGTCTTCCATATTACGTTGGTAAGGTCATTGAAGATAAATCATCTTTAATCGTGAATACCCCTGAAAGTTTTTCGAAACTAACAGGAGCAGAAGTTCGTTGTGGAGTTGAAGTTACATCTGTTGATAGAAATGCAAAACAAGTAAGTTTGAAAACGCTTTCAACAGGAAAAGAAGAAGATTTAAGCTATGATAAACTTGTAATTGCCACAGGAGCAGACCCAATAAAACCACCAATACCTGGTATTGACTTATCTGGAGTATTCTTCATGCGTACTCCAAGTGATGCTATAAAACTAAGAGATTCTATTGAAGATGGCATTAAGAGAGCTGTTGTTATTGGTGGAGGTTTCATTGGTCTTGAAATTGCTGAAAACCTTTCTGCAATGGGTATACGTGTAAGTGTTATTGACATGGCTGAACATGTTATGCCTGGATTTGATACTGATTTTGCTGAATATGTTGAAAATCATATGGCTGATAAAGGTATAATGATTTTTACAGGAGACCAAGTTGTAGGTATTGAAGGTGAAAATAAAGTTGAAAAACTTCGTACTAAAAATAGAGTTATTAAAACTGATTTAGTAGTTATGTCAGTTGGAATTCGTCCTAACACAGGTTTTCTAAAAGACACAGGTTTGGAATTTGCTCCTAATAACACACTTATTGCAGATGAATATCTGCTTACAAACGATAAAGATATATATGTAGTTGGAGATTGTGCTTTTGTAAAAAATTCTTTAACAAATAAACCTACATGGTCACCTATGGGGTCATCTGCAAATCATGAAGGTAGAATTTGTGCACAAAATATATCTGGAAAATCTAAAACTTACAATGGTGTCCTTGGAACAACAGTAGTAAAATTACCTGAACTCAATGTAGGAAAAACAGGTCTAAGCAAAGAAATAGCTGAAAAAGAAGGCTATAATGTTTGTTCTGTAACCATAGCTACTGATGATAAAGCTCACTATTATCCAGGTGCTTCTAATTTTATTATAAGAATGGTTGCTGAAAAAAATACTAGAAAATTATTAGGTGTTCAAGTTATGGGACCTGGAGCGGTCGATAAAATAGTAGATATAGCTGCTACTGCAATAACTTTAGGAGCTGACCTTTATTCATTAGAAAGTATGGACCTTGCATATGCACCACCTTTTTCAACTGCTATTCATCCTTTTGTAGTGGCAGTAAATGTTTTACAGAATAAACTTAATGGAGAGCTTGATAGTGTTTTACTTGATGAAATCGAAGACTTTGACAGTTGGACTAAGCTTGATGTTTCAAAAGCTCCTTCTATTCCTAGTTTACGTTATCTTCCTGTTGGTGAAATTAATGGAGAAATTGAAGGCCTTGCTAAAGATGAAAAAATTCTTCTTATATGTGCAAAAGGTAAAAATAGCTATATGGCCCAAAATCGCTTAAGACGCTTTGGCTATACAAATACGAAAGTTCTTGAAGGTGGAATACTATTTTATCCAAATCTTAAGGTAATGGAGGAGTAAATATGAGTAATATTACAGCAGAACAAAAAAAGGAAGTGAAAGGTAGAGGTTTTCTACCAAGCAGAGATGGAGAACATTTTGCAGCACGTATAATAACTGTAAATGGTGTAATAAATGCATCACAAGCAAAAAAAATTGCAGAAGCTGCTGAAAAATTTGGAAATGGTCAGTTAGCATTTACTACTAGACTAACAGTAGAATTACCTGGCGTAAAGTTTGAGGATATTGAAGCTTTAAGTGAGTTTATCGCTAGTGAAAATCTAATAACAGGTGGAACTGGCTCAAGAGTTCGTCCTGTTGTAGCTTGTAAAGGTACTGTTTGTGTTCATGGTCTAGCTGACACACAAGCACTTGCTTCTGAAATACACCAAGAATTTTACAAAAACTGGTATGATGTAAAACTACCTCATAAATTTAAAATTGGTGTTGGAGGATGTCCTAACAATTGTATTAAACCTGACTTAAACGATCTTGGAATTGTTGGTCAACGTGTACCTGATTACGATTCTGAACTTTGTGTTGGTTGTAAAAAATGTGCTGTTGTAGAAGTCTGTCCTGTTAAAGCAGCTAAATTAACAGATAAAGGGAAACTTGAAATAGACAGTAATATATGTAACAATTGTGGTAAATGTATAGATAGTTGTAATTTTGATAGTATTGAAGAAAAAGAATCTGGTTATAAAGTGTATATAGGAGGAAAATGGGGAAAATCTGTTCGTCCTGGAACACAGATTGATAGATTATTTTCAAAAGATGAGCTTATGACTTTAATTGAAAAAGCAATTCTTTTATTTAGAGAACAAGGCAATACAGGTGAACGTTTTGGAATAACTATTGACAGAATTGGTGTTAATGAGTTTATAGAAATGCTTTTATCAGATGAAGTTTTAGAAAGAAAAGAAGATATACTTGATGCTCCTTTACACCTTACAGGTGGAGCTTTATGCTAACAATAAATATATTAATTATTAACATTAATATACGTAAAAAATTTTAGTTAATGATAATTAAAGAATCATCTATCATAAAAGAGGCTATCTCAAAATTGGATATGTCCCTGTCAAGTAGACAGACTTAAAAAAGGCTATCTTTACGCGGAATGAGTTCGATATTCAATCGGACTCATTCCGTTTTTTAATTGTATTCTTTCATTATTATAAAAATAAATATAATCATTTATTAGACTAATCATTTCCTTTGGATCTGTAGTATCAATTAAATATATTAATTCAGATTTAAAATGACTGAAAAAACTTTCTATAGGAGCATTATCCCAGCAGTTGCCCCTTCGGGACATAGATTGTATAATACCATTATCCTTAAGCCTTTTAGAGTAAGATCTACTTGTATATTGTGAACCTTGATCTGTGTGTAAAATACAATCTTTAGCTAAATTCATATATAAGAATTTTTTACCGATAGGTATGTATGTTATATCCATACAAATTTTTTCTAATGGTTGATTAGCTGTAAATTCACGATTTAATATATTATCATATACCTCAGATGATTTAAACTTGCGTCTATATACTTTCTTTCTAATAATAGATTTAATTCCTAGTTCTTTCATCAACCTATATACTCTCTTATGATTAATAGGGGTATCAAGTATTTTATTTAAATAAGTACAGATTCTTTTTCTACCGTAAGTGCCTCTATATTTTTTATGTATTTCAATTATATAATCCTTAATAATTCTATCTTTGATACCCCTATCGGAAGATTTTTT
>NZ_OEZH01000061.1 GCF_900243075.1 Clostridioides difficile | reverse complement strand
TATCATATCTGGTATATAGTGTTGTGGTGAACAATTTATTAGTAAATGTATGTGGTCTTTATCACTATTACATTCTAATATTTGAAATTTATTATCTTCAGCTATTTTGTTTAATATATTAATTAAATCTTCTTCAATTTCATCTGTTAACACTGGATATCTATATTTTACACACCATACTATATGGTATTGTACTAAATACACATACCCTCTACCATGAGTCACTTCCATTTTTCATCACCCAACATAATATTAAC
>NZ_OEZH01000032.1 GCF_900243075.1 Clostridioides difficile | reverse complement strand
TTTTAATCTTAAGAGAAACAAAAAATGTTAACTAAAAAATATAATTAAGTAGACATTTTTATTAATCTATGATACAATAGTATTTGTGGTGATACACAAGTAAATCAAGTATATCTTGATATAGGTTAATAGGAGTATTTTTAATGAATAATGGAATAGTGAAATGGTTTAATAATGAAAAAGGATTTGGTTTTATATCAATGGAAGGTAGAGATGATGTATTTGCTCATTTCTCAGCTATACAAACTTCAGGATTTAAATCATTAGAAGAAGGTCAAGAAGTAAGCTTTGATATAGTTAAAGGTGCTAGAGGTCCTCAAGCAGAAAATATAACTATATTATAATATATAGATTTTTCGGGAAAGACTCTTTTTAGGGTCTTTTTTTATTGTTAATA
>NZ_OEZH01000020.1 GCF_900243075.1 Clostridioides difficile | reverse complement strand
CTACGGGGATAGCCTGTGGAGAATTAGTAAGACATATTTTAGTATGCAAAATTCTATGAAGCAGGAACCCTGTGACTTTAGTCATGGGAGGTTCAGATAGATATACCACAAGATTTTAAGTATGAGTTTTTTAGTCTTGTAGATAAAGTGAATTTAAGTCTTATGGAAGAAGAAGATAATTTTTATGGATATTTTTTGTTTCAGATGTCAAGAGAAATAAGATTTGATATAAGTAGTCCTACAGGTGTGAATTTTAAGGGAGCTAAATATGTTATATATTTTAATCCAATAATCTTTTTAACGCTTGACATAAAGCAAATGGAGACTACAATTAAACATGAAATTCATCATATATTATCTATGCATTTGATGAGAGCAAAGGAGTTAAAAGGAAAGTATAGTACATTAGCAATTAATATGGCAATGGATATAGTAGTAAATAAATTTCTAAACAATTTACCACCATATGCAACTACTTTGGAGTGGGTAAACTTAAAATATTCATTAAAACTTGAGCCATATGAACCTTTTGAATATTATGTAGAAAAGATTCAAACTGAATTAGATTTGATGGAAGAAGATGAAGATGGTGAAGAAGATGATAGTGATAAATATGGAGATATAGAAACTGGTTATAGTCCAGAAAAAACTCATGATATCTGGGATGAATCCAATGAGATAGATGAAAATACTCTTAGAGAATTTACTGAAAAATTTATTAACAGTTCTCAAAAAGGTAAAATTCCTGCTTATTTAGAAAGTATGATATCATCACTTAAAAATAGTAAGGGTGAATTGCCATGGAATTTATATCTTAATAGAATAATGGGAACAGTTGAAAGTAATAAAAAGAAGACTATAACAAGAAGAAATAGAAGACAACCAAATCGTTTAGATTTGAGGGGGGAGCTTAGAAGTCACAAGGCAGAAATAGCAGTTGCACTTGATATAAGTGGAAGTATCAGTGATGAAGAGTTTAAACAAGTAATTAAAGAAGTACTTAATATAGTGAAAAATTATAATCATGAAATTACAATTATAGAGTGTGATAATGAAATTAGACGTGTATATAAAGTGAGAACTGAAAGAGACGTAAAGGATAGAATTAGGATAGGTGGAGGTACTAGATTTTCTCCAGTTTTTGAATATGCTAATAATAAAAAGGTTAATTTGTTGGTTTACTTTACTGATGGTAAGGGGGAAAATAAGCTACAAGTAGTACCTAGAGGATATAAAATTTTATGGGTTATTTCCGGAAGAGGAGATAAACTTTCACTAAAAGAGCCTTATGGGGCAGTTAAAAAACTTACTAAAGTTGAAGTAAAGAATGAAATATTAGAGATAAATGATGTAAGAAATGATGGATATTCAATGAATAGCCAAGCACCAATTTTATAAGTATTTACAAGAGATAAACTGTTTTAATTTATACTTTATATGATTGTTATAGAAATCTAAAAAATACATTAACTAATGGTTAATGTATTTTTTAATTTTAATAATATAAGTTTTACTTACATTAAAGCCTCAAAATGTGTTAAAATATAATATATAGCAGATAGTTTTGGCAAGGTGAATTAAATTGTCAGAACTATTTTTTTTATTAAGGATGGTGATGGTTTTGTTTAAGGTTGATGATTATATAATGTATGGGATGACAGGTGTTTGCAAAGTACTTGATATAACAAACGAACAGTTTACAAATGGAATAAAAAAAGATTACTATGTGTTGAGCCCTATTTATTCCAATAATACAGTAATAAAAATTCCTGTAGATAATGAAAAAGTACCAATGAGAAAGTTACTTTCTAAAATTAATGTTATTTCATTAATAAATGATATTCCTAATATGGATACATTATGGATAGATAATGAAAAACTAAGAAGTGAACAATTTAAAAAAATACTTAGAGGTGGAAAATGTGAAGAGTTAATAAAACTAACAAGAAGTATACATCATAACAGAGAGTATGTAAAATCTATTGGTAAAAAAACACATCAAGCAGATGATAATATAATGAAAGAAGCCGAAAGATTATTAAATGAAGAGTTTGCAACTATTTTAGATATTTCTCCTGATGAAGTTAGTTCATATATATCAAATCATATATCTTAATAAAGTATTTTATAGTATCTTTTATTTAAAAATCAGAGTCTAATAAAATATAATCAAAAAAATGTAAGTGTAATGTTATTTATGTATATTGATTTTAATAAAATGTATAATTATATTGTATAAAATATTGAAACTATATTTATAATATACAATTTTTTAAAGATATAAATTATTATTGTAGATGCTTTTATACTTCTTAATAGCAAGTAAGATTAATAAGTATACTGGAAGTTTAAAATGAGATTGATATTATGATGAGTTATTTAGGTTATAAAATGTATAATATTATAAAAAGTTTTTTGAATTTTAAATGATAAGATGGATACTATGTTGAATAGAATCCATCTTATTTAAATTTTATTTATAATTATTTATTTAGTATTATTTTTTGTGTATGAAAATATATTTTAAAACATATGTTTAGAGTATGTGATTTTATTAAAAAAATATTCGACAAAATAATGCTGAAATTGCATTTAGACTTATAACTAAGATAAATATTATATCTTTATAGTGTGACCTGAAAAATTATAGATGTACTAAACTTATTTAGTATTTTATTAGAACAATATAGAATAAGTACTAGAGTTTATTTTCAAACAAATTTTTATTTTTTAGCCCCAAAATTATTATGATAATGAGTGAATATAATTGCTTATAAACAATTTAAATATATTGAAAAACTATTTATTAGATGTATATAGTTAGATTACTTATAATATTCTTAAAATAAAGATATTTGTTTATATTTAGAAATTTAAGGTAAAAAATCATTTTTATAAAGTAAAGCATATCTAAATTTAAAAATTAATGGAATTTATCAAGTTAATTAAATATATAATAATTATTTAGTTAACTTAACAGACTTTCTTAAAATTAATTTGAAATTTTTCTTTTCTTATCTATTAATATTATTTTCCAAAAATATAATTGTGAAAAGTATGTAATTTGATTATTATATATTGGATACAAAAAACTTGATTTATTGAATAACTAAGGTAATAAAAAATCAAAATTTCATTTCTAAAAAACTATTCTGAATATTGATTTGGCTTATATTTTCATATGAAATATTTTGTATAATAAATTTGACAAATATAATTTAATTTTTTCTAATTATTTACTGTCGATTAATAGATTTTTTTCTTGCATATAAGTATGTATTTATGGTACGATTTACATGGTGAAGTAAATATGGGGAGGTGGAAAATAAATATTCGTGAAAAAGTTTTCAGATTGAGGTATTTTTATGTACAGTATATTATAAATAAATAATATAACCTCAATAAATAGTATCAAAGCGAATACATGGGTAATCACTTTAAAATAACAGTTTTTATGTTTAGATTCACAGTGTTTATTATAAGTCTAATAAATAAATCTAATCTGTGAATAGATAGTAGTTTATTTATTTAAGTTGAGAATTGGTTGGGTGAAGTAATATATAAATTTAAAAAGTAAATAAAAACATTATTTGAATAAATATATGTTGCTTTATTCGATACTCCTTTAAAAAAGCACTTAAATGTAATTACATAAGTTGCTACAAAAGGGGGAATTTAGTTTGTAAAATACTATCACGTAAAAAAATAAGAATTGCATATTACGAAGGTTTTTCATGGTATCAGATGAGAATCTACTGATTTATAAATATATCTGAAAATAACAAATTTATATAATTTAAATTTATGACTAAAAAATGTATTAATTTTACTCCATGAAAATATGTACTCTACAAATAAACACGCAATTATCTTAATAATAATTACAAATTGTTTTACAAAATAATATCACCATATTTTTCATTAAAAGAAAGAATTTGGATAAAACGTAAAAATATAAAAATATAATAAAGAAAGGATTTAAACTTATGAGCTCAACAGTAAAAAAGAAGGGTAAATTCCCTATGGGATTTTATATCTGTTCAACAACGTTCTCATTTGAAAGAGCAGCATATTATTCTGCGAAGTTTTTAATCTATATATTCCTTACAACAGCTGTAATTCATGGTGGACTTGGAATAGATAAGGGACAAGCTGCTATAATGCAAGCTAACCTTGTTGCATTCACATATCTTGCACCAATAATTGGGGGATATATATCAGATAGATGGATAGGAGCTAGGTATACTATACCTATAGGTATGCTTATCATGGGAGTAGGATATTATCTTGGTTCTATTGCAACTACAGTTTCTATGGTAAATGCAATGATAATCTTAGTTTCAATTGGTACTGCATTCTTTAAAGGAAACGTATCTGCAGTAAATGGACAACTTTTTGATAATCAAGAAGAACTTGATACAGCATTCTCAGTACAATATTCTTTTGTTAATATAGGTTCTTTTATCGGAACTACAGCAGTTGGTATACTTTATGCTAAGACTTTTGTAAAAAATGGTGTACTTGGATTTTCTCAATGTTTCTTCATAGCAGCTGTACTTTGTGTAATAGGTGCAATATGGTTCACATATGGATGGAGATTCCTTGGAAATGCAGGAAAGAGACCTTTTAAAGAAGGCGTAGTTGCTGAAAAAGTTGAAGAAAAAGATAAGTCTCCTCTTACGAGTATAGATAAGAAGAGAATTTGGGCTATTATACTTATATCATTCTTCTCTGTAATTTTCTGGGTATTCTGGTATCTAACTTATCTTGCAGTTTATGATTATGGTGCAGCATTTGTAGATATGACTATTGGAGGATTTGACATTCCTCTTGCTTGGTTTGACTCATTAAATGCACTTGTATGTATAGTATTAGGACCAGTTCTTGGAGCATTATGGTTTAAACTTGCTAGTAGACCACAAGGAGATATGAGTTTATTTAAAAAGACAGGTCTTGGATTAATATTCTTAGGTCTTGCATTCTTAATGCTTGTTGGCGCAGAGTTTACAAGAGGTATTGGAGCACCTGAAACTGCTAAAGCTAGTATAATATGGATAATCATGTTTGGTATACTTCTAAGTTTTGGAGAAATGTTATTCTCACCACTTGGTAACTCTTTCGTAAGTAAGTATGCACCTAAGAAGCTTCTAGGTGTTCTTATGGGAGTATGGACAGTTGCTACTTTCATAGCTGGTCAAGGATACGGATATATATATGCATTTACTCTTAAATTTGAAATGATTAAAGTATATACTATAATCCCAGTAATACTATTTGTTGCAGCTATATTATTATTCTTATTTGACAAGACATTAAGTAGACTTGTTGAGGATGATAAATAATCAGTAAATAATTATTCTGTTATATAGATTAATCTATAATAATGGTATTAGATTGATTTATAGATAGTTAATAATAAAAATAAAGTTTTACTTTTAAGTACATTATTGTGATATATGTTATTATGATATGTATTGAAGTATATTTATTAAATAAAAAACAAATAAAAAATACTAGCTTTAGTTGGCTAGTATTTTTTTATTTTAAATTGGATAGAAAATTAATACATAATTTCGCCACTTAAGACTGTATAAGCACTTCCTCCAATTTTCACAGAAGTTATGTCATTGTTTTCTTTAGCTATATTTACATATACTTTTCCAGGTCTGTTTATAAAGTTACCTTCTTCACCAATAAAACTAGTTTTATCTAAAATATTATGGTGTACTATATAAGATGATACACAAGCATTTCCAGTTCCACATACAGGGTCTTCAGTAACTCCAACATATGGTGCGATAGATCTTAAATGATAGTCACACTTTTCATCTATAGTCTCTATACAAAATGGAGTTATACCAATTAGATTATTATCGCCACTAAATTTTTTGATTTTATTTAAGTCTGGAGAGATATTTTTTAAATCATCTAGAGATTTTAATCCAAATACAAGCCACCAAAGTCCAGTATTTACCTTCATAATTGGATACTCAATGAGTCTATCTTCATGTATACCTATCATTTGTGCAACTTCTTTTCTGTAACTATCTAAATTTTCAAATTCAGGGGAATTCTGTTCCATCATAAATATATTTTCATTATTTATTTCCTTAAGTTCTACAGATAATACACCAGCTTTTGTTTCTTGATAAAATATACTCTTACTGGCATCAAGTTTTCCTTCTTCCAAAAGTGCATGGAAAGCACCTATTGTTGCATGACCACATAAATCAACTTCCAAACCAGGTGTGAAGAATTGTACTTTAAAATCTGCAACATTTGATTCTGAAACGAATGCAGTTTCTGATAAGTTCATTTCTTTAGCTACATTCTGCTTGATTTCATCAGAAATATTAGATGCATTAGTAACTACACCAGCAGGATTTCCACCAAAAGGTATAGTTGTAAAAGCATCAACCTGCTTAATCTTAATTTTGTTCATTTTTATAACCTCCTTTTATTTGTTCTGAAATATAAATTTCATGTTTTATGTATTGAACTCCAATATATAAGATATTAGAGTTTTTTGTCCAAATTGAAATGGCTTCACTGCCTTCAGATAAGTTTCCTGTCAATATCTCATCGTTATCTACAATTAAAATAATTCCTTTGTAAAGTATTTTATTTTCAAGTGTAGTTTTATTGCCCCCATGAATATGAACATTGTCTAGACCTTCTAGAATTTTATTTTCTAAAAGGAGTATTTCAATATTAATATTTTTTTTGTAGGCAATTAGAAGTTCTTTTTTTAGTTCAAGAATTTCTTCATAAGGACAAGAAATTATGATTTCTTGCTTTGCATTGTTTATCATTTCTATTGCTTTTTTTAAGATATTTTTATCTCCTTTTATGTTTAAAACATATTCTACACTTTTACCTTTATTTAATATCTGTAAGTTGTTCTTTAACTTATCCATAGAATTATTAAATTCTTCTTTCTTATTTTTTAATAATTCATTGGGATTTATAGGTACATATTTAATAGGGTCAGTTCCAACATTGACAATTATATTGTTATTCAATAGTTTTGTTATGTTTTCATATACTTTTGATTGTGGTACACCTGATAATTTACTTATTTCATATCCTGTTAGAGGATTTTCCTTTAATAATGATATGTATATTTGGGATTCATATTTGGTAAATCCTATATTTTGTAATTCATTAATTATATCATCCATAGATAAACTCCTTTTATAAAATGTTAGTAACTACCCATGTAGTTATTAATTTAATTTTATAACCTAAAGGGAAGAATGTCAACTATATTAAGTAGAAAATTAAAATATATTAGAAATATTTAACTTACAAATAGACTTATCACAATATTAAAGCTATTAAAAACAGGCGGTTACAAAAAAGTGACTAATTGAACCCTTATATAGGTAGTAGTATATTAGTATCAAGAAAACAATAAAGGAGATGTATATTATGATAAAAATAATAAATAATAATGAATTTATAAACGAAGTAGAAAATAAAGATGGATTGGTAGTTGTAGATTTCTTTGCAACTTGGTGTGGACCTTGTAAGATGTTATCACCAATATATGAAGCTTTAGGAAATGAGATGGCTGAAAAAGCAAACTTTTTAAAGGTGGATATAGACCAAAGTATAGAACTAGCTCAAAAATTTGAAGTATCTACAGTACCAACTATGATAATATTTAAAGATGGAAAACCTGTAGATAGATTAATAGGTTTTATGCCTAAAGAGAATTTAAAAAACAAAGTTGAATCATATATGTAATTAAAATAAATCACATATCTAAACAAAAAACTCATTATAGTGAGTTTTTTTGTTTAGATACTATTAAGAAAAGTGCTGGGTATTATTTTTTAATTACTAAATTACACGAAAATGAGCTACAGTTGGGGGAAACTGTAGCTCATTTTATTTTGGGGGAGATAGGTTGAACTTATTGGTTATCCGTATCATATTTTTAGTATAGTCACTTATTTGAATTTATATACATTTTTTTATAAATTTTACATAAAATGTTAAATATTAATTGGAACTAATGATAGCCTTTGATTTAGCTGATGTAAATTTAAAAAATGAAGGTTTTGAGGCATTTGTAAGTGTGGGAGAAGAAAATAATTGGATTTAATAAACAAAAAATAAAAATGTTGACTATATTGATAAACTTTAATATAATATATCTATAAAAATTGTAGATTACAGAATGGAGGTAGTAACATGAAAATTGAAAATCTTTCTATTAATGATATTAAACGAGGTTATATATTCAATGATGAGTTAAATTGTTATAGTTGTATTAAATGTACAAAAACATATGAAGTAGGAGAAATATATAAAATAGGTAATAGATTCTTTGAGGCTTCAAAAGCTATTGAACTTCATATGGAATTAGAACATAGTGATTATTTGGAGCAATTGCTTAATAGTGATTCAAAGTACAATACACTAACTGAAAATCAAAAACAATTATTTCAATTTTTTATTAGTGATTTACCAGATAAGGAAATCTCAAAAAAGATTGGAGTGTCTACATCTACTATACGTCATCAAAAATTTATGTTCAGAGAAAAAGCAAAACAAGCTAAGTTATATTTAGCACTATATGAATCTGTGTTTGAAGATAAATCTAATAAAGGTAGTACTATAATACCAATCCATGAACATGCTCGAATGGTGGATGAAAGATATGTGGTAACTGAAGAAGAGAGAAAACACATTTTAGATACATCATTTGAAAGTATGAATCCTTTAAAATTAAAAGTATTTTCTTCAAAGGAAAAGAAAAAGGTCGTAATTTTATCTAAGATTTTGGAACAATTTGAGCATGGTAAGCAATATTCAGAAAAGGAAGTTAATCAGATTTTAGAATCTATATATGGTGATTTTGCAACAATTAGAAGATATTTAATTGAATATGGTTTTATGAGTAGAAATAAAGAATGTACAAAGTATTGGTTAACGTAATTAGAATAGTAAATCTTATTAATATATAATGTTATTTTTATCTATGGGAGGAGTCAAGTATGAATGATGAATTAAAATCTATTTTATACAGTAAAGGTGTAGATATTGTTCGTTTTGTTGATATATCTGAATTTCCAACGAGTCAAACACAAGGTTTCTCTAAAGCAATTTTATTTTGTATAGGGTTATCAAAAAAATTTATTACAGATATATACAATAACTTACCTACAGATAGTGATGAGTTCTTGGAAAAAGAGGAGAAAGTAGAAGCGTTAGCTGATTGGCTTTCAAAATATATTCAAAACAAAGGATATAGAGCTTATTCTCAATCAGAGAAAAATAATCTAGAACATGGATATTTTGAAAAAGCTTACATTAATCCAGAAATGAAATCAGGGATTAGCCCTTTACCACATAAGACAATAGCAAATATTAGTGGTATTGGATTTATGGGAAAAAATAATTTGTTTGTAACAGAGGAATATGGATGTGCTTTTAGTATGTGTACAGTACTTACAGATGCTCCAATTTCTGTTGAAAGACATCCTTTGATTGGTTCAAAATGTCTAGATTGCAATATTTGTGTAGAAAACTGTCCTGCAAAAGCTATACATGGAAATGAGTGGACCTTGCCAGGGAAAAGAGAGTCTATTATTGATGTTTCAAAGTGTTTTTGTGTATTGAGGTGTATGATGAGTTGTCCATGGTCACTAAGATATGCAAATCAAAAATAAATCTATTATAGATGATATTAAATTGGATATTGTAAACCTTTTAAAATTTAAGATTATAGGAGATGTCTTAAAATAAAAGTTTGTATAGAACACTCAGAAATGAACTATACCCACTGTTTTATACAGTAAAAAAATGTAAAAGTAGTTATAAAGTACTAGTGTCACTCATTAGTACTTTTTTATTATATTAATATA
>NZ_OEZH01000177.1 GCF_900243075.1 Clostridioides difficile | reverse complement strand
CTAAATATATATGCAGTTTTCAAAGTGCTAACGCACATCGTCAACGAACAACCTTCGTATACACTCAGATTATTCCGTTACTTAAAGTGCTAACGCACATCGCCAACAAACAAACTTCACATGCGTTCAGTTTATTCTGTTGCTTAAAGTGCTAACGCACGTCGCCAACGGATAAATCCCGTTGCTCAAAGTGCTAATTGAGTATTCGTAAAAACGAACCCTCAAAATTAAACAGTAGGCAATTCTCCTTAGAAAGGAG
>NZ_OEZH01000018.1 GCF_900243075.1 Clostridioides difficile | reverse complement strand
TCCAGTAATGTCTATTTTGCTATTTAGTTCCAGCACATTAACCCAGTCTGGAGTTTTAGTTTCAATTGCCATGATTAATTCCTCCTTTTAAAATTTAAATTATTTGTATATACAGGAAGAAGTGTATTTTTACTATAATCATAATAAATCTATATTTGTTTATGACATTTGAGATAATCTTTATCATTAGAATACTTTATTTTTTGCTAATTAATAGAGCTGTTCTTTTTAGTCTTATTACTACTAAAAA
>NZ_OEZH01000067.1 GCF_900243075.1 Clostridioides difficile | reverse complement strand
AAGACTTACGGTTCTTATATATGTTATTTAAAAATAAATATAAAAAACCTTCAAAATACTTGTTTTAAGTAATTGCATATTTTAATATTATGATAGGTGATGAAAAATGGAAGTTACTCATGGTAGAGGATATTAGTATGGTATGTCAAATATAGACATCCAGTATTATGGGGAGACATCTTTGGAATCCTAGTTATTTCGTTGCTACTGTATCAGAAAATACAGAGGAGCAGACAAGAAAATATATTAATAATCAGAAAAAACAAGTAAAATGAGGTGGTAGTAGTGGAAAAAGCATATAGGTTTAGAATGTATCCAAATAAAAAACAGCAAGAG
>NZ_OEZH01000006.1 GCF_900243075.1 Clostridioides difficile | reverse complement strand
TTTTTTAGACATAGAAAAACCCCCTTAGAGTATACGCTTTTTAAACCTATTATAATGGCCTTTTATTTAAATGTCTACTATAAGGGGATTATACTAAAATAGAGATAAGTCTCTTTTTCATCATTGAAATGATAGAAATATGTTTGATTTCATACAAAAAGAGTACCCCCTGAACGAGTCTGGAAATATTTATGTGTATTCTTTAAATAAAAATTTATTTTTTAAGTGATAATTAAACTTTTATTGGTAAGGCTATGGATTTAAAAATCATAG
>NZ_OEZH01000005.1 GCF_900243075.1 Clostridioides difficile | reverse complement strand
TCTTACATTACATTTTTTAATCAAAAAAATCACCCCACTTAGTAGAATTTTACAGTATCTTGTTTACTGTGTCTACTAAATAGGGTGCTGTTCAGTTTTAAAAGCTAGCTTTTTATTTTGTATCTTTACTAATAAAAATTTATAAAAAGGGAAAACTTTAGTTAGAGAGATTAAATAATATCCTAGAAAGATTTAAAATTTAGTAAAGTATGGAGGACATTATAATGACTGACAGTAAAAAGAAACGCTTTATTATACCACACACTTTTACAATAATATTTTTACTAATAGTCTTAATGGCAATATTGACTTGGATAGTACCAAGTGGTGAATTTAGTAGAGAAGATGTAGAAGGTAGAATGGTAGTTGTACCAGGGACTTATCAAAGTGTAGAAAGTAATCCTCAAGGATTTGCAGATGTTTTTAAAGCACCAATAGAAGGTTTTATTGATTCAGCAGAGGTTGTAGGCTTCGTTTTAATAGTTGGAGGTGCTTTTGGTATTGTAAATAGAACTGGAGCTATAGAGGCAGGAATAGCATCAGTTATATCTAAATTTAAAGGAAAAGAACTTCTTATAATTCCAATATCAATGATTTTATTTGGACTTGGAGGTACTACATTTGGGATGGCAGAAGAGACATTACCATTTTATATGATATTTGTTCCACTTATGACATCATTAGGATATGATTCTCTGACCGCCATAGCAATTGTATTTATAGGCGCAGCAGCAGGAGCCGCTGCTTCAACAATAAACCCATTCTCAGTTGGTATTGCACAGGCACTAGCTCAACTTGCTCCTGGTTCAGGAGTAACATACAGAGTAGTTATTTTTATAGCATATATATTAATCAGTATAGCGTTTGTCATGTATTATGCTAAGAAAGTAAAGGCAAATCCTGAAAGTTCAATAGTATATGAAATAGATAAAAATAATAAATCAATACTTAACCAAACTTCAACAGAAATAAAAGAGTTTACTTTTAAAGAAGTGTCTGTTCTTGCTATATTTGGAATAGGGATGGCAATAATGATTTGGGGTGTTTTAAGTCAAGGATGGTACATTCCAGAAATATCAATGTGTTTTGCTGCGATAGGTGTACTTTCTGGTTTAGTTGGTAGATTATCTCAAATTGAAATTTCAGAAAGTTTTATAGATGGAGCAAAAGATTTAGCATCAGCAGCTCTTGCGATAGCTTTAGCCCGTGGAATCGTAATAATTGCTCAAAATGGATTTATAATAGATACTATATTAAATTCCGCGGCAGCCTTTTTAGGAGGACTTCCAAAGGTTATATTTGTATATTTATCATTCTTTTTGGAAGCTGCATTGGCATTTTTAATTCCATCATCTTCAGGTCTTGCTTCACTTACAGTTCCTGTACTTGCTCCTCTTGGTGATTTGGTTAACATATCAGCTCAAGTAATAGTAACTGCTTATCAGTTTGGTGTAGGTCTTACAAACTTTATAACTCCAACTTCAGGAGTACTGATGGGAGCACTTGCAGTGGCTCATATTCCATTTTCAAAATGGGTAAGATTTATAATGCCTATATTGTTGATTTTAACAGCTGTATCTCTAGCATTTTTAACAATAGGTATATATATAGGGTTTTAGTTAAAGATAGTTTTATTTAATATATTTAGAAATTATATAAAAGAATAAAAAGATGTTTTTAAATAAATTGCCACTAAATTACTTAATGGCAATTTATTTTTTGGAATCAGAAATAAATTGCCATTAAGTAATTTAGCAATTTGTTCTTGAGAAAAATTTTATAAATTTAGTAAATTTCTAATAAGTATTTTTAAGTACATATAAAAAATTCAATTATATAAAACAAATTTAGCTATCTAATTTTAATTACTTTACACAAGTTAAAAGGATGTTTAAGGATGTTTTGAGTTATTATCTAGTTAGACATAGTCTTAATTATTATATTTCTTGTTTGATTAAGTATTGATTTGTTATTTTTATATATTTGTATAAAAATAATTTTATATAAAAAATGACAAAAAATTATAATAAATATATATTTTCTCGTCTAATTTATTGAATTATATTCATTTAGACTACTTACTGTTGTTTTATATGCTAAATTAGTAAAAAAATAAAAATAAAAGTCAAAAAGCTAAATAAATTAATATTAATTTGAAATATATATGAAGGTTTTTGGAGAATACTTACTTATGGTAGGAAAAAATGTTAAAATAAGAGTGTAATTAAATATAAAGGACTGAAATAGCTAACAGTTATTAAACATAGGAGTGTAAAAATTTATGGGATTAAAAGAATTTGATTTTATTGAAGAGTCTATCGATATGTTGAGAACAATGTCTCCAACATTAGAAACTATATCAGATGAAATAGAAGAGTATTTTGAAAATATTTTGGATGAAAAGAATCAAGAATATATAAATGTAACCTCTAGAATAAAATCAGAATCAAGTTTAAGGGAAAAGATAATTAGAAATAGATATTTAAAGAAATATGGAGAAGCAAGTAACCTTATTCATAATGTTTCTGACTTAATAGGTTTAAGAATTGAGTGCAGATTTATTGAAGATGAAAACAAGATATATAGACTTTTAAGAAGATATTTTAATAAAACAGATGACAAAATAAATTATTATAATAAAGAAAATAAGAACATTAAATTAAAATTATCTGAAAGGCAACCTAATAAGCAAAAAAATGGATTTGAAATATATAAAATAGATGGTGTTTTTGCATATTTAGATAGAGAAGTAAAATTTGAACTTCAAATTAAATCTCTTGTAAATGTGTTTTGGAGTGAAATTGAACATAAAATAATTTATAAAAATAATACATATTTACTTGCTGATAAATTTATAAAGGATATGATGGACTCTATAAAGAATAATCTTACTATGATAGATAATCAGCTTTTAAGCATTTATAAAAACTTTCACTCAGGAAAAGCTTTTAATATGAAAGTAAGCAAAAAAGAAATTGAAAAGTTGTTTGCGAAATTAGTATACGATGCTTTTTCTGAAAAAATGAACAAAAGTATAGGCTTCGTTGTGGATTTTAAAAAACCATGTGAGACTATATTAAGTTATTCTTTTAATAAACAAGATATAAGTGATGAAGTTTTAGGCAATTTTATGCTTGATGAGTTTGCAAGATTAAATGAAATTGTAAATAAGGATATAAACTTTAATGATCAAATAGAATTTGAAAGAGAACCAACATTTGATGATAAATTTTGTAAAGACCTAGGAAATCATTTTAGAAGTAGATTAAATACGGAATTTCCATGGAATTTATTTTTTAGAATATTATTTGAAATAGAGCCATGTAACAATACAGAAGACTTTGAAAACTTTGTAGAGTTTATAAAAGAAAATGTATTGCTAGAGGAAAATAGAGAACAACTATTATACCAATTTGAAGAAGACAGTAAGTTTATAATTGAAGATATGTATGCTTGTATATTTAATAGTATAAGTGAGATTGATAGTGTTGAAATTTTATATAACTATAATCTTGAAAAAATAAACTTCACATCAAGTGAAATTATAAATTGCATATGTAGAGAATATGAATGCTATGGTGAATATTTAGAAGAAAAAGAAAAGCTTATGAATGCATTTAAAGAAAAAATTATTCAAATCTTTGAGTAATAAGTCAATGTTGAAATGGCGCTAGTGCGCCATTTTTCAAATATATATGAATTAAATAAAATTATTTTAGAGGAGGCGATTTGTATAGAGAGAACAGGTGTGATTTTGGCTGGGGGAAAAAATTCTAGAATGGGGAGAGATAAAGCCTTTCTAGAGCTACATGAAAAGCTTTTTATTGAAATTGCAATAGAAGTATTTAAAAATTTTAATGAGGTAATAATAATATCTAATAATGAAGAATTATATTCTAAATATGATATTAGAGTTTATAATGATATAGTAAAAAATGTTGGTCCAATTGGAGGAATATATACTGCTCTTGAATATGCAAAGTATGATATAGTTACAGTTGCATGTGATATGCCATATCTAAATAATAAAGTGGTTGAAAGAATAGCTAATGAAATGGATGACAAAAGTGTGATTTCGGTGACAAATGGAAAGTTACAACCATTGTGTTCTGGATATAAAAAGAGTATAATAAATAAGGTATCTTTATGTATAGGGGAGAATGATTTAAAGCTCAGAAGCCTTATAGACAAAATAGATAAAAGCTATATATACTTTGATGAAGAAGATTTATTTTTAAATGTAAACACTATTGATGAGTATGAAAAATTAACTAGAGTTTAATTAGCTATGATTGTAAAATAGAGTAGGATTTATATGGAGGAGAGTTTATGAATTTACTTAAATGCGATTCTTGGGCAGTAATACTAAATAATAGCGATGAAGAAAGCAAAGCATATAAAATATTAGATGAACTTAAAAAGAATATGTATAAAGTTGTTGCTATAGATGAAGAGAAGAAACCTATTGATGGTATAGATGTGTATGAGTGCTTAAAAGATGTTCCACACAATATTGATGTTGTAGCCATTATTGACAAACAGTCTAAGATGGATGTAATTTTAGAAGAAGTAGAACTTTTGGATATACAAAATATATGGTTTGAAAAAGGAAGCTTTAGTGAAATGATGATTAAAAAGACCAAAGATTTAAAATTAAATGTAGAATATAATTTAAGCTTGTATGATGAGTTGACTAGATAAGATTATACATTTTAATAATAAAAGATATAACTAGTTAATAGAACATATTATTTTATAGTATAGATTTGCTAATGAAACATTAAGTTACAATATTTGTTAAAAGATTATGGATTACATGATATAATATATTAAATAGGATACTAAGGAGTTGATATATTATGTTAATAGTAACTACAGAAAAAGTAGAAGGCAAAAAGATATCAGAAGTTTTAGGACTAGTAAGAGGTAGTACAATAAGAGCAAAACATGTTGGAAAAGATATAGGCGCAAGTTTTAAAAATCTTGTGGGAGGAGAACTTACAGGATATAATGAAATGCTTACAGAAGCAAGACAAATTGCCATAGGTAGAATGGTTGAAGATGCAGAAGCTAAAGGTGCAAATGCAGTAATAGCATTCAGACTGTCTTCAGCTTCAGTTATGCAAGGTGCAGCAGAAATGCTTGCTTATGGAACAGCAGTTATTTTAGAAGATGATAATGATGTGGTTGGAAAATAAAATATAAATAGTTAAAAAGAGGCATCTTTTAAAAATTTTATGGGTGCCTTTTTTTATTTGAAAAAACTAATATAAAAGAGAATTTTAATCATTATGACAACAAAATTAGGCTGATATTATATAAATAAGTAAAATTATATTATATAATATATGGTATAGACTTTAAAAATTTTATTGGTAGAGAAAAATATTAATAATGTTATAATAATTATAGAAATTGAAAGTACTCGCACATTTGTTATATAAATTACATATATACTAGTTTTATATTTGATATAGCTATAAAGTAATATCTTTCATTTTGAGAACGTTGGAATAATAAAAAATGTATGTATTAATAGGTGATATAATTAAAAAAATAAATATAATATGTTATATTACTGAGGAAAAAGTAAATAAAATAGAGTAGATTTTATTAAATGAGATTTGTGTTTATAGGGGCTTAATCAATGTATAGAGGGGTGAAATTATATGTTTAATGTTGCAATTATAACACTTAGTGATAAAGGATATGAAGGAAAAAGAGAAGATATAACAGGAAAAAAATTAACTGAATTTGTTGAAAATACAGGAGTTTACAAAGTTATTGAATACATATTGATAAAAGATGATAAGGAAATGCTAAAGGAAAATATTATAAAATTTTGTAATAGCAATAAAATAGACTTAATTCTTACTAATGGAGGTACTGGTTTTTCAAAAAGAGATATAACTCCAGAAGCAACTAAAGAGGTGTTAGAAAAAGAGATACCAGGTCTTAGTGAATATATGAGAATGAAATCTACAGAAATTACCAAAAAAGCTATACTAAGTAGAGGTGTAAGTGGAATAAGAAAAAATTCTATAATAATAAATTTACCTGGAAGTCCAAAAGGTGCAGTTGAAAATCTGAGTTTTATCATTGATGTTTTAGACCATGGTATAGAAATTTTAAGAGGAGAAGCTACAGAATGTGCCACTAAAAAAAGTGAATAGTACATAATTTAGATAGATAAAAAATAGACAAAGAGGTAGATAGAGTATGATTGATAATTATGGAAGAAAAATAGACTACCTTCGTATTTCACTTACAGATAAGTGTAATTTAAGGTGTGTTTATTGTATGCCACCAGATGTAAAATTTGATAAAAATTATATAAATGAAAATTTAAGTTTTGAAGATTACAAATTTATTATAAAGGCTATGGCAGAGCAAGGAATAACAAAAGTTAGATTTACTGGAGGAGAACCACTTTTATATCCTAACTTGAATGAACTTATAAAATTTACAAAAGAAGAATGTGGAATAAATAATATTGGAATGACCACTAATGCTATTGGACTTTCTGATAGAATATTTGAGCTTGAAAAATGTGGTTTAAATAAAGTAAATATAAGTTTAGATTCTTTGAAGGAATATAAATATAAATCTGTAACAAGAGGTGGAAATTTAAAAGATGTTTTAAAATCGATTGAATCGTGTTTAAATTTAGGCATAAAAGTAAAGCTAAATTGTGTTGCTATAAGTGGATTTAATGATGATGAACTTAAAGACTTTATGTTTTTAACAGTTAAATCACCAATTGATGTAAGATTTATAGAGCTAATGCCATTAGGTGAGGCTAATAGAGTTTATAAAAAAGGTTATTTTAATGTAAAAGAAATGATTGAAAAAATATATGGTTTATATAAAGTTAAAAATGATGAGAAAAGCACAGCAGAATATTATATGTTTAAAGGAGCTAAAGGACGAATAGGAATTATAACTCCATTAAGCTGTTCATTTTGCAACACTTGTAATCGTATTAGACTTACTTCTAGTGGTGCAATAAAATTATGTCTCCATTCAAAAGAAGAGATAGATATAAAACCATTTTTACATAAACCATTGTTATTTAGAGAATCTATGAAAGATATAATAAAACAAAAACCAGAAAAGCATCATTTAATAGAAAATAAATGTAGTGATACAAATAGGCGTATGTATGAAATTGGAGGATAAGCAATGTTAACACATATAAATGAAAAAGGGTATGCCAAGATGGTGGATATAAGTGAAAAAGATGATACTAAAAGAACAGCTGTGGCAACAGCTACAATTACTCTCAGTCAAGAAGCTTTAGAAAAAGTAAAAAATGGTCAGATAAAAAAAGGAGATGTTTTATCTGTAGCTCAAGTTGCAGGTATAATGGGAGCTAAAAATACATCTTCAAATATACCAATGTGCCATCAGATTAAATTAGTTGGATGTGATTTGGAGTTTGATATAGATGATTCTATGTCTGCTATTAAGATATATGCAACTTGTAAATCTCTTGGAAAAACTGGAGTAGAAATGGAAGCTTTAAGTGCATGTTCTTTAGCAGCACTTACAATTTATGATATGTGTAAAGCAGTTGACAAAAAAATGGTTATAAGTAATATACATCTTGTGGAGAAGAATGGTGGAAAATCAGGAGATTTTAAGTTCGAGTAAATTAATAATATATGGGTGAAAATTTGGAGGAAATATGGCTAAGGTAGTATCAATAAATATAAGTGAGAAAAAGGGTGTAATTAAGGTTCCTGTACAATGTGCAGAATTAAAAGTAAATCATGGAATAGTTGGAGATGCACATGCAGGGAACTGGCATCGTCAAATAAGCTTACTTGGAAAAGAAAGTATAGATAAAATGAAAATGAGGGGTTTTGGCCAATTAAAATTTGGAGATTTTGCTGAAAATATAACTACAGAAGGAATAGAAGTATTTTCACTACCTATTGGTACAAAGTTGAGAATAGGGCAATGTGAAGTTGAAGTAACTCAAATAGGGAAAAAGTGTCACAGTGGATGTGAAATTAAAAAATTGACAGGAGACTGTGTAATGCCACGAGAGGGAATTTTTGTAAAAGTTATAAAGGAAGGTATTATAAAAGTTGAAGATTCAATAGATATAATTCAATAAAATTACTATTAAAATATAATTATATTAAGCTATGAACGTAAAATCATAGCTTTTTGTTTTGTAATTTTAAAATATAATATTTTTTTTATATACTTTGAAAGATATTTTATATAAAATTAATTATTTGAGTGTATATTATTCATGCTGTAAATTTATAGATAATAAAGTATAAAAAAATAAATTTTGATGAAATTTAAAAAAATACATAATATAAGTATAGTAATAATATAAAAAATTACATATAAAACTAAAAAATGCAAGTAATTGACTTTTTAAGTTGACAAAATATTGCATATATATTATGATATAAATCATAAATTAACTACAAATCAATATTATATATTCGTAGAAGAAGAAAGTAGCATAAAGAAATTTTACAGAGAGTTAGATTTGGCTGAGAACTAATATTGGAATTTATGTGAAAAGGACTTTGGAGAATACTATTGTAATTATATTATAATAGTGGTTTAATTCGCCTTAAGAAAATGAGTGAGTAAAATTAATTTTTACTAATAAGAGTGGTAACACGGATTTATATTCGTCTCTTGGATTTTTCCAAGAGGCGTTTTTTATTATAAACTTATTTCAGAAAATTTAAAACTATATATTAAATGAAAAGTATAAAAATATGATAGTTAATAAATTTATAAATTAGAAAATTGTAAAATATGCTAAAGTCAGTGGCTTTACGATTTAAATGGAGGGATGAAAATGGAAGAAGAAAAAATTAACTATGCTCTGGAACAGATTCCAGAGAATCAAAAACGTGGTTGGGTAGCTATGTTTTCAGTTTTAGTAGCAATAGGTGTGGATTTATCATCTGTTATCTTAGGGGCTGAGTTGGCACAGAGTATGCCAATGAAACAAGCAATATTGTCAGTAATTGTTGGTTCATTTTTTTCTGCAATTTTGTATACTACATGCTCTTTGGTTGGTTCATCTACAAGTTTATCTACATCTATGATAACAAAGTATGTATTTGGAGAAGCTGGAGCAAAAATATTTTCTCTAGTTATAGGAGTTTCTCTATTAGGGTGGTTTGGAGTTCAAGTAGGTTTCTTTGCCCAAAATGCACAGATAATAATAAAAGATATATTTAATCTAGATGTGAGTATGCAGATTTTAAGTCTCATAGGTGGTCTCTTGATGATGAGTACTGCAATTTATGGATATAAAGCAATGGAAAAGCTTAGTGTATATTCAGTACCATTCTTATTAATTCTTATGATGTTAACTATATTTTTAGCCTTTAGAGCAAATGGAATTCCAGTTGATGATAATATGAAATCTACTATGACATTTGCAGGTGGAGTTTCTTTATCAATGAGTATAATAATAGTTGGTGCAATAGTATCTCCTGATATAAGCCGTTGGGCTAAAAGTAGAAGAGATTGTGCACTTTCAAGTTTCTTAGGAATACAATTTGGAAATGCTTTTATGATAATAGTTTCAATAATATTAGTAAAATGTATGGGGACTTCTGATATTATGAGAATTTTTATTACATTAGGAATTGCTATACCAGGTATAATTGTACTTACATTAGCTCAATGGACTACAAATACAAGTAATGTATATTCAGCATCACTAAGTATAGCTCTTGTACTTAAGAAAGCTCCTGAGAAAGTATTAACTATAGTTCTTGGTATTGTGGCTACATTATTAGCTGTATTTGGAATATATGAAGGTTTTATAGGATTTTTGAATTTACTTGGAATTGTAATTGCACCTGTTGGTGGTGTATATACAGCAGAATATTACATAGTAAAGCAAGAGCTTAAAGGTTTTGATAAAGGTGTATTATATAAACCAATAGTTAAACGTTCAATAGTGTCTTGGATAATTGGTATATTAATAACTTACCTTTCAACATATGGATTTATAACTCTTACTACTATAGCTCCTTTAGATGGATTTATAGCAGGATTTATAGTACAATCTATTATTGGAAAAGTGCTTTGTTCAGTGAAAAATAAGCAAGAAATAGACAAAGCAGTATAATGAAGTTTGTTTATAAAGTATAAAATAAAATTGAAATATGAGGAGAAAGTAACATGAGATTTTTAACAGAAGAAAGTGTAGATAAAATAGCAGTTGGTGCAGCAGTACTTGGAACTGGAGGTGGAGGTGACCCATATGTAGGTAAATTAGTTGCAAAACAAGCAATTAAAAAGTATGGTCCTGTAAAAGTAATAAGCTTGGATGAACTTGATGATGATGCTCTAGTAGTTCCAGTATCTGGTATGGGTTCTCCTGTAATTACAATAGAAAAATTACTTTCTGAAGTGGAATTAACTACACCTTTAGAGATAATGGAAAAATTATTAAATAGAAAAGTAGATGTTATAATTCCTATAGAAATAGGTGGGATAAATTCACTTATGCCAATAGCAGTTGCTGCAAAAAAAGGACTTCCTATCTTAGACGCAGATTCTATGGGGAGAGCTTTTCCTGAAGCTCAAATGGTAACTTTTTATCTTGAAGGATATGAGGCATCTCCTGCTGTAATGTCTGATGAAAAAGGTAATTCTGCTATTCTTTATCCTGTGGATGGAATTTGGTCAGAAAGACTGGCTAGAACCTTAACTGTAGAAATGGGAGGAAGTTCTTCTATTAGTGACTATAATTTAAGTGGGGCTCAAGTTAAAAAAGCTGCTATAGGTAATACACTTACAATAGCTGAAACTATAGGAGGATTTTTACTTGAAAATAAATCCGATTCAAAAGGTGCTGTTGGAAATATACTAAAAGAATTAAATGGATACAAATTGTTTGAAGGAAAAGTAATTGATATTAAGAGAGAGTTGAAAGGTGGATTTACTAGAGGACATGCCTTTTTTGCTGGAATTAATGAATATGATGGAGAGTATTCTATATTATTCCAAAATGAGAATTTAATTGCAAAAAAAGGTGATACACCACTTTGTATTACACCAGACTTGATAGCAGTATTAGATTTAGAAACTGGATTTCCAATAACTACAGAAAGAATAAAATACGGTTCTCGTGTTATGGTAGTAGCTTTTCCTTGTAATGAAAAATGGAGAACAGAAAAAGGAATTGAGACAGTTGGACCTGGATACTTTGGATATGATGTTGAATATAAAACAGTAGAAGAATTACAAGGAAAATAAAAAGTTTAGGAGGAAATTTTGATGTATCGTGTAGGAATTGACGTTGGAGGAACAAATACAGATGCTTGTATACTGGATGGGGAATTAAAAGTAATTCATTCAGTTAAGGTGGCAACTACAAAAGATGTTGAAACTGGTGTTTACAATGCCTTAAAAAAAGTTATAGATGAAAGTAAAATTGACCATTCATTAATAAAATATGCTATGCTTGGTACAACTCATTGTACGAATGCTATTGTAGAAAGAAAAAGACTTAATAATGTGGCTATGATAAGAATAGGGAAACCAGCAACTACTGCTATTCTTCCTTTTATAGATTGGCCAGAAGATTTAAGAGAAAAAATAGAGTTAGATTCAATATTGGTATCTGGTGGATATGAGTTCGATGGTAGAAAGATAAATGAACTTTGTAAGGATGAAGTTGTAGAATTTTGCAACAGAATAAAAGACAAAGTGGAAAGCGTTGCAATAAGTGGAGTATTTGCTCCAGTAAATAAACAACAAGAAGAAGAAGTTGCAAAGTGGGTTAGAGAAATTCTAGGGGACATTCCTATATCTTTATCAAATGAAATAGGCAATATAGGTATATTAGAAAGAGAAAATGGAGCTATTTTAAATTCTGCATTATCTCAAGTAGGCAAAGCTGTATCTTTAGGATTTGAAAAAGCACTTAAAGATTTAGGTATAGATGCTCAAATATATTTCAGTCAAAATGATGGAACATTAATGAATTTAGAGTATACAATGAAATACCCGATTTTTACAATTGGATGTGGAATAACAAATTCTATAAGAGGGGCTTCTTTCTTATCAGAAGTAAAAAATGCAATAGTACTAGATGTTGGAGGAACTACAAGTGACTTAGGTGTACTATACAATGGATTCCCTAGAGAATCATCAATTCCAGTTACAATTGGGGGAGTACATACAAATTTTAGAATGCCAGATGTTTTAACTATTGGTCTTGCTGGTGGGACATGTGTAAAAGGAGAAAAAGATAATATAAAGATAGGTCCTGAAAGTGTGGGATATAAAATAACTGAAGACGCAATAATATTTGGTGGAGATACTTTAACTTTATCAGATGTTGTTACAAAGTTAGATATGGCATTTGAAGATAGAAAAAGTAATGTTGAAAATTTAGATAAAGAGTATTGTGATGAGGTATATAAGGAAGTTATTTTAAAATTAGAAGATGCTGTAGACCAAATGAAGACTAGTCAAGATGATGTTGAATTGGTTTTAACTGGTGGAGGAAGTATAATTGTTCCTGAAAAACTAAGAGGTATAAGTAATGTTATAAGACCTCCTCACTATACTGCTGCAAATGCTATTGGTGCAGCTTTAGGACAAATAAGTGGAGATGTAGAAAAAGTATACAGTTTAGATAAAATGTCTAGGGAAGATGCTATAGAAGATGCAAAAAAAGAGGCTGTAAATAAAGCTCTAAAAGCTGGTGCTAAAGAAGATACTATAGAAGTATTAAATATAGAAGATGTTCCGCTTGCATACCTTCCTGGTAATGCACTTCTTATAAAAGTAAAAGTTGTTGGTGATTTAATTTAAAGAATAAATATAAGTATTTCCAGAATCATATAAATATTTCTGGACTCATTTTTAAACTTATTTTATCAATAAAAACATCATAACTTTTGATTATATTCTTATAAGTTTCCGAACAGCCGATATATACCTATTTTTTGAGGTTTATCGGCTGTTTGTTATCTTTTATCGCATTCCAACTATTTTTCTTACCGTATTTGCTGTACGAATTGTAATCTTATCACTTACATTTGAACTGGCAGTCTTTGACCACCAATTTGTCTTTTTATAATCTTTACGACTAAAAGACCAAAAGATAGCATTTTTATAATGATATACTTTTTCATACTCTTCTTTAGGATTTCCAACCTCATCATAAAACTCGTTATAAGATAAGTCAGGAAACATAAAAATAAGATTATCATATATTTCTTTGTTGTTATCTCCCCACCAATTAGGAGCATTATTTAGTATATCTTTTAACTCCTCTTGTAAAATAATAAAAACTGGTATTTCCAATTCAAACTGTTTTTTTATCATTAATCTTATTGTATTTGAGATAACCTTGCTGTCATCTACATCACTTAAAAAGACAACATTACCACTATTAAGGTATGTAGAAACTTCTGAATAACCAAGTTCTACAAAGCTTGCTTTTAATTCAGACATAATTATCTTGTTCTTACCACTTATATTGATACCTCTTAATAATGCGATATAACTTTTCATATAATAATTTCACCTCTAAACATTCACATTTTTCTATGTAGTACAAACTGGAATTTGCATCTTTTATAATTCTTTCAAAACTTCTTCATATGTAATTTTTTTAATATAAAAAAATCGGTGCTTAATTTGTACCGATTTTTGTTTTTCTTAGTAAAGAACTCGTTTTTTTGCTTCTGCTATAGCTCTAGCAGCACTTTTTGCTTGAATTCTTTTTTCTTCTTCTTTTTTAAATGCATTTATTGTTTCATTTAGATTCTTATCATGTTCATTTTTTTCTTTATCTTCGTTTTCTCTGTATACTAATACATAATCTATTATTGATTCGTTTATTATCTGGGATATACTTTTATTTTCATTAATTCCTATTCTCTTAACTTCTTTAAGTAGCGTTTCATCAATATGAACCGTTGTTTGCTTTGTATTTTTTGCCACTTTAATCACCTCTTAAAAAGAATTTTAACATTAAAATTTTTTTTAGTCAATAAATTTTAATATTAAAATTCTTTAAATGTTTTATCTGATTTTCTAAAACTTTCTATTGTCTTTATCATCTTATTTTTTATATTTTCACCTAGTACAGAAGACTTTAGTCTAGGATTTTCAATATGGTCATAAATTGGTTCTAAAAATTCGACTTCAACAGGAACAGAATTAATTTTACCAATAGGTTGGTATCCTTCATAAGTATCTTTTGAATTTTTTATTACTAGTGGAACAATAGGACATTTTGCTTTATATGCTATTTTTAAAGCTCCACTTCTAAACTCTGAAACCAGTGAATTTGGTTCTTTAATCCATGTTAAATCTCCTTCTGGAAATTTGACCTGTAAGTATATTTTGAGAGGCTTCAGCGATACTTTTTATACCTTCTCGATTGTTTTTTCTGTTTACATATACACATCTTAGTAATTTTGCCCATTCTTTAAATATAGGTATATTTCTCCAAACTGGTTCATCTGCAATTACACATCCAATTGGTCTTTCTACACTTGCTGTTAATATGAAGCTATCAAGCATACTAGAATGATTTACAACAAATAGAAGTGGTTCTTTTGGTAGTGTCTCATTACCAATTATATTAAGTTCTATATTTACTATATCTAAAGATTTTCTAGCTTGTTTTTGCATAAATTCAAATTTTTCTTTTAAGCTAAATTTATCAGGATTCTTTTTAATTTTAATGAGTCTAGGTATAGAAGATGTAAAGCCTATAAGTTGATATGTAGCAAATTTTAAGTAATTATTCATAAAATTATCTCCTTAAAATAAAATTGTTTATTACTGTAAAGATTTTAACATAAAACAAAATTTAAGTCTATTTTAATTCCATTTTGTAACATGTATTTTAAGTAGACAGATATTAAGGTTTTATACTTCTAATTTTAGTAATCAAACCGAATCAATAGATTACTATTCTATTAAATTAATTAAATAACCTTTAAATTTAATTATAAAAACTGTTGCAGATTACTCTACAACAGTTTAAAAAACTTACTTTATAATAATTATATTATAAGGCTACAACAGCCCATTTTTTGCACTGAGCAATTCTTTTTCCATCATCACCTTGTTCTTTGTCATATGCAAATTGATTAAGTATTTCACATGGAAATGTATCACATAGACCACAATGTGTAAGGTTTTTATCTTCACAACAGGATTTTATAGGGCATTCTTCACCCCAAAAAGGTTTCTCAATACATGTACATCCTATACAATTAACTTTTTCCTTGTACTCACATTCATAACATAAAATTCCACATCTTGATTCTATCATTCTAAGTCACTCCTTAAATATAAATTTTATATGATTGTATATCAAAATTTATACTTTTCATTGTAAAAATCGGACAAGTTTTTTATATAGGTTGTTGGATTAACACCACAGATAGATTTAAAATCATTTATAAAATGGGATTGGTCATAATAACCAATATCTTGTGCTAAAGTTGCAAATGGTGTTTTATTATTTTGTACTTCTTGTAGCACAATATTTATACGAAGTAATCTAAGATAGGATTTAACACTCATGCCAAGAGAATTATTAAAAATCCTGTTTAAATGCCGTTCACTATAACAACTGATTTGGGAAATGTTTTTGACAGACATAATAGAGTTCTGTTTTCTGGCATTTTCAAGAATTGGTATAGTCATATCTACTATATTTGATTTCAATAAGTATGATAAAAATAACATATCTAATTGTTCTACTAATTCCTTTATAGTACCTGTTCTTTCAAAAATGGAATTAATTTCTAAGTTAAATAACCTATTAAAATCTTCAAGTGTAATTTTTAAATCTGTAGATTCTCTTTGAGAAAGACCTGTCAAATAATATACACCACCTGGACGAAACTCAACAAATACTCTAAAAAGTACATTTTCTATATCATTTTTTACAATAGTAGTTTTTGTTGTAGCTCCCCAGAATTCACTCTCCATACCTTTTTTATCAAATTTAAATATCATACATCCACTAGCATCAGGTATTAATGTAAGATTTTCTTTAATACTTGTATCTGGAATGGATATTGTATAGTGTGCTATATATGGTTTTAACAATTTATGTGGCAAAATATATGTATACTGTTTGCAAGTGTTTAAAATGTTATTGATTATTTCATTCATAAATATATCCTCCTGACATATCAAAAATAAATATACTAATTTATTTTTGATATATAATAAACAAATTTTGATTTAATTAAAATATTCTAATAAGATATTTTGTTAAATTTAGATATAATAATTGTAAAGTAAAATCTCAAAATATACAATTATTATAAATTATAGATATTCATCAAATAAATATATTAAAGAAGAATAGATGCAAACCAAAATTAGAAAATAATAGTGTTACTTTCATAATAAATACATATAAAGATATTTTTAAGAATAAAATTTATTATTAAATAAAAAATAAAGGAGAGTGATTTAATAGCATGGCATCAAAACAAACACCGAGAAACAATTTAGAAAAGTTTTTAAGAATAAGAGTCTTATCACATACAGGTGATAAAATACATATAAAGTTACCTGTAAACTTTGCAAAGAGAATGATTGAGAATAATGCTTTGGACTTATTTAATGGAAAAGATGATGTAGTTGATGGTAAAAAGGTGACTGAAATATTAGTAAAAGCATTTGATTATGATTTAACTGGAGAAGTAGTTCACTTGGAGAGAAAAAATGGAGACATTATTAAAGTTTCAATCGTACAGTAGAACTAATTTATATGAATTTTGTTTTGGAATAGTTACAGAGAACTGAAGATTAGTAAAAAAGTACATCTTATTATTGAAAATAGTAGAGAATACACATTTATAGTTTATAGATGTGTATTTTTTATGTGAAAAATTTTAATATATAAACTATAAAGATTACAATTTATATGCATTAACATTACAGATACTATCAATTCATGAACAAAAAAGCGGTCAGTCATAAAGACTAATCGCTTATGGAATTAAATATTAGGTTATAGATAAACTGAATTTTTAATAATATCTAGCATGAATATGTCATTTTATCTTTTAGTATCATTACTTTTTTGCAGTCTGTCTAGATTTATTAATCGTTCTTAATGCTTTTTTGATAATATACTTTGTTTCCTTAGTATTACTTTCTTTTTCCCATCTTCTACAAAGGTTTTCAACAAAGGTTGGCTGTGTTTTACTTGCATCATTTAACCAGTTTCCAACGCTGTTTTGAACATATTTAGATGAATCTGATTTCAATGGTTCTAAAATTGATAAAGCCAGTTTAGGATTTTCTTTTAATTCTTCAATATGTTTACACCAAACCCCTCTAGGTCTTGTAACCTCACATGCAAAACGTCTAATGTATTCATTTTCATTCAATACCCATTCTGATAAAATCAAAATGCTTTCCTCTAAATTTTGAATAACAGCAGGTCTAATAGCAACCCAAGCCTCTTCTCTTACATTAAAATGCTTATCTGTTGCAAAAATTCTAATTTCTTGAAACATTTGACTAAGACTTAAATTTGTATTTTTCCCTATCATAAAAGTTCCCCAGCTACGAACCAAGTCAGATTCATGATGTGAGATTATTTGTAAGCATTCCTTATCATTATAATTACTGGCTTGTTTTAAAAGTTCTGCTCCGATAGCTTCACTTATAGTATTGGAAGTTTGTTTTTCAAGTCTATTGATATGTTCTAAAATAGGATTTAAATATGCTTCTCTACCATTTTGTAGTAATATATATGTAAGTAGTAGTCTTCTATCAATAGCAAACCATTCTACTACATTGGCAGTTTCTATTTCTCCATGATTTAATTTTTCTAATATTTCTGATGATATATCATTTGTTGACCTAGCTCCTTTTCGTTTTGTTTCTTCCATAATCAACCTCCTCGTAGGATTATAATATTTCTAATGCTTATCATATCATTAAACTGAAATTTGTCATATATACACATAATTTAGCTAAATCCATTTCCCTACAAAATATGTATCTTTTTAAATTTATTATATTCTTTTAAATTGAATTCTTTCACCTGAACATAAAGTTTCAAATCTGTATGCATCTGTCATCTCATAAAAACCAAAAAATATAAAACCATCACGAGAAGTAAATTCATATTGTATATTTTCAATTTTCAATGTATTTTCTATCTCGCTTATTTTTTCGCTATATATAATTTCTACCATATAATTTATCATTGTAGAATCCCTCCTATTAATATGAAAATATTCAAATATATAATAACATATTTAGATGATATAATAGTATCCAAATATAAAATAAACTTATTACATTATTGAATGAGGACTTAGAGTGAAGATATATAAAGTGAATATTGGTTATTATTGATGTTTTTATAAAAGAAATCATATATATTGGAATATTCTAGACAGGAATTATTTAATAATAAGAGAATACTATAAAAATTTGAGTATTATATAAAAAATAAGAAGCTATAAATGATGTAAGCATTATATATAGCTTCTTATTTTTTATTGCTTAAGATTACATACAAAAGTAATCACTATATTTTTTGTTTAAGTTTTAATACTTGTTTTACTATATTTGTTGAGTGGTCAGAAATTCTTTCTAAATTAGTAAGCAAGTCAAGATAAAGTACACCAGCATCAATTGTACAACTTCCATTGTTTAATCTAATCATATGTGAATTTCTAAAAGTTTTTTCTAAGTAATTTACTTCATTTTCTACTTCTAAAACTTTATTTGCTAACTCAAAATCTTTAACATCTAAAACTATTAAAGCATCCTTGAAATTAGTGACAGTTTTATTGTATATTTCATATATTTCTCTTATTGCACTATCAGAGAAAATAATATTCATTTCCTTAACACTCATGGCCAATTCAGCTATATTTTCTGCATGGTCAGAAACTCTTTCAATGTCATTTACAGTATTAAAAAGTAAATCTGTTCTAAAACGTTCATCATCTCTAAGAGGTTCTTTAGAAAGTTTTAATAAGTAGTTTAATATATCTTTCTGTAATTTATTGACAACTTTTTCTGACTCAAAAGCTTTATTAATATCTTCAGTGTTCTTATTTAAAAATCCTGCAATTGAATGTTCTAAAGAGTTTGTAGCTTTATGCCCCATTCTTACAACTTCTTGTACAGTATTACCAAGTGCTATAGATGGAGTACTAAACATTCTTTCATCTAAGTACTTAGTATTATTTATTATTTCTGACTCAGTTTCTTTAATAGGTATAAGTTTATTTGCTAATTTAACTATGTACTTAGAAAATGGTAATAATATTATAACATTTGTAAGATTAAATAAAGTATGTGCGTTTGCTATCTGTCTAGCTGTATCAGTTGGGTCAAAATGAGCAACTATAGCTGATATAGGTTTATTTAAAACAAGCATAAATATTATCGTACCAATGACATTAAAACTTAAATGCATTACAGCTGCACGTCTAGCATTTCTACTTGCACCAACACTTGATAAAAGTGAAGTAACACAAGTACCTATATTATCTCCATAAAGGATAGGTAAAGCAGATGATAGAGGAAGTATTCCTTGAGAAGCTAATGCTATTAACATACCCATAGATGCACTTGAACTTTGGACAATACCAGTTATAGCAAATCCTGCTAATATACCTAAAATAGGATTTTTACTAAAATATAAAAGTGCATCAGTAAATGCTTTATATTCAGCAAGTGGAGCTACTGCATCTTTCATAAATTCCATCCCTGTAAATAAGATACCAAAACCTATAAGTATTTCAGATAAATGCTTTGTTTTTTGATTTGATGTAAATAAATAGAATATAATACCTACACCTAGAGCAATTGGTGCTATTCCTTCAAGATTAAATGAAACTAATTGAGCAGTAACTGTAGTACCTATATTTGCTCCCATTATTACACCAATAGCTTGACTTAGATTCATTATACCTGCATTTACAAATCCTACAACCATAACAGTAGTAGCGCTTGAACTTTGTATAATACCTGTAACAACTGTACCTACCAGTACCCCCATAACAACATTACTTGTTAAGAGTTCAATGATTTTTTTTAATTTGTTTCCTGCTGATTTTTGTAAACCTTCTCCCATTAAACTCATTCCATAAAGAAAAAGTCCAAGTCCACCGATAAGGCTAATTACTATATTCACGATTTTTCCTCCCTTAAGAAATTAATAAATTTTTTATCTAAATTATAAACTTTATTAACTAAAATTTATTGTTTCCATAATATAGAATAACAAATTTTGTCAATAAAAATATTAATGTTTTGTTAAGTATACGTTAAGAGAATGTTAAATCTTTAAGTTGTTGTTAATTTAAGAAAATTTATGATATATAGTAATTTAAATACTTGAACTTAGATTATTAGTATTTTATGTACAATTAATTTAACAAAAAATTAACTATAGTTGTAAAAACTATGTAAAAAAATAGAATCCTTTTTAGAATGATATTTTTTAGTTATAAATATTCTTATATTCAATTGGTGTAAGGTTGTTGAATTTTTTAAAGACCATGCTATAGTAATTTTGACTGTTGAATCCAACTAGTACGGCAACATCTAAAATAGACAAGTCTTTTTCTAATAGATATTTTTTGCTTTTTTCAACTCTAACTTTATTGAGAAAATTAGTAAAAGTGTATCCACTTTCTTTTTTAAATAGAGAACAAAAATAACTTTTATTAAGTTGCAGGTCATTGCATATATCACTTACTGTTATATCTTCTGAATAGTTTTTATGAATATAATCTATAGTTTTCTTTACATAAAAGCTAAGAGCTGGCCTATGTTTCATTTTATCATGACATATTTCTGATAAAAGATTGGATATATAATCTAAACAAGATAAGGGTTTAAGTGGTATATTGGCAAACTCTACATCACTATTGATGCATGATTTAAAAGGTCCTACAATGAAGTAACCGCTAGAAACATCAAACTTATGTATAGGCATAACTAAAAAATGTATATCATCATAAAAACTTAACATTATATAGGATAGATTTTTATTAGATATAAAATCCGTACTATTTATATTGTTAAATATATTTAAACTTGAAAAATATATTTCTAAAGTAGGGTTATATCCAATACTGCAAATCTCTTTTAAATCCTTACTAAATGCTTTTGTTGGAATATTACAACAGTCAAAAAAATCATTGATGATGAGTTCCATATCATCTTTAAAATCTTTCAAAAAATCACCTCATTTAAATTTATACAAATATTTTTATAAAAAAACAAATATAGTTAAGAATTAAAAAAATATATCAATTAAAATAGTTATTGCGAATGATAATTAATTTCGTTAAATAATATTATGATGTAAGAGAGGTAGAAAGTCAATGAAAAAAATAGCTATTTATGGGAAAGGAGGAATTGGAAAATCAACAACAACATCCAATTTATCAGCATCACTTTCTCATTTAGGATATAAGGTAATGCAGATAGGATGTGACCCAAAATCTGATTCCACAAAAAATTTGATGAAAGGTAAATTTATACCAACAGTTCTTGATGTAATGAAAGAAAAAAAAGAAGAACTAAAACTTGAAGATATAGTGTTTGAAGGTTATGGAGGAGTATTATGTATAGAAGCTGGAGGACCAACTCCGGGTGTAGGATGTGCAGGGAGGGGTATAATAGCAGCTTTTGAAAAATTAGAAGAATTAAAAGCATTTGAAATATATAACCCAGATGTAGTAATTTATGATGTTCTGGGAGATGTTGTTTGTGGAGGTTTTTCAATGCCAATAAGAAATGGATTTGCAAATGAAGTGTACATAGTAACTTCTGGAGAAATGATGTCAATGTATGCTGCAAGTAATATATCTTTAGCTGTAGAACAGTTTAAAAATAGAGGATATGCTTCTTTAAAAGGTCTTATATTAAATGCTAAAAATGTTGAAAATGAAATTGAACTAGTTGGAAAATTGGCTGATGAAATAAAAAGTGAGGTTTTTCATTATATACCAAGGAATAAAATTGTACAACAGTCTGAGAATAATGGAAGAACTGTTATAGAAGAAGATAAAGACAATGAAATGTCAGAGGTATATATAGAGCTTGCAAATAAAATTATGCAAAATAGCTAAAAAATGTATGTTTAAAATTAAGTTTATTATGGAGGAAATTTTATGAAATTAAAAAAATTATGCTCAGTATTTTTACTTAGCGCATTAATATTAACAGGATGCTCAAAACCATCAGATAGTGAAGTTAAGGAGACAAATAATAACGTAAATGTTGTTTCAGCTACAGTGGCAGCAACACAAGTATTAGATAGGTTGGATGCTACATTGGTAGGAATACCAACAACTAAATCTGATTTACCTGAAAAATATAAAAGTTTACCAGAAGTAGGACAGGCAATGAATCCAGATTTAGAGATTGTAGCATCTCTAAAACCAGATGTATTTATAGTTGATAGTATGTTTAAAGAAAATGTTGAAAAAAGCATGAAAGAATATAACTTAGATACTTTTTATTTTGAAACTGGTACATATACAAAATTCCTTAAAAGTATAGAAAATTTAGGTAAAAAAATAAATAAACAGAGTGAGGCAAAAAAACTTATAGATGAGTTACAGGGAGTAGAAAAATCTGTAGTAGAAAAATCGAAAAAACAAGTTAAAAAACCAAAAGTAGCAATCTTGTTTGGTGGAGGAAATAATTTTATGCTAGCTACCAAAAGTTCATATCTTGGAGACTTAGTAAAAACAGTAGGTGCTGAAAATATAGCTGATAACCTAACAGATAATGTAGAGTCAGATTATATACAATTTAGTTTAGAACAAATTTTAAAAGAAAATCCAGATTATATACTTAGATTTGCACATGGAAATATTGAAGAGACTAAAAAAGCATTTGATGCTTCTTTTGATAAAAACCCTGTATGGGCTACATTAGATGCAGTAAAAAATGGGAAAGTTATAGATTTAGATTCAAGTATATTTAATGTATCTGCAAATATACATGTTAAAGATTCAATAAATAAATTGGGAGATATCTTGTATGGAGATAAATAAATTTTAGGTGAATAATATGGATAACAAAAAAATTTTATTAATAATTACAGGTATGATAACTGTAATTGTTTTACTAATTCTTTTTTCTACTATAGGCAGTGTAAACTTAAGCCTTAGAGAAATATTTGATGCACTGATAAATGAAAACAATCCAATGGTTACTACGATTGTATATAAGATGAGATTACCTCGAAATATATTAGCAGCCTTGGTTGGAGCAAATTTGGCTGTTTCTGGTCTATTATTACAAGCTGTTATGAAAAATCCATTAGCAGACCCTGGGATAACAGGGATATCAACTGGTGCAAGTGTAGCTGCTATTATAATATTGCTTCTATTTCCACAATACACAAGTATACTACCAATAGTTGCTTTTATAGGAGGTCTTATATCTTGTGCAGTAGTATATCTAATGGCATATAAAAATGGTCTGAGGCCAGAAAGAATTATATTAGCTGGAGTAGCTGTAAATACTATATTAGGTGGAGTAATATCGTATTTATCAACTATGTATAGTGAAAGAATTCAAAGTGCAATGTTGTGGTTAAATGGGAGTTTGGCAACAAAGACATGGTTAGATGTAAATATGCTGATATGGTATTCCACATTAGGTCTGATAGGAGCAATTTTCCTTATTAGAAGTGCAAATGTGCTACAATTGGGGGATGATGCAGCTACAAATCTAGGTTTCAATGTAAATAAAAGCAGATTTATAATATCATTAGTGGCAATATTTTTAGCTGGAGTTTCTACTTCTATAGTAGGTGTTATTAGTTTTGTAGGTCTAATCGTACCCCATATAACGCGTATGTTGCTTGGTAGTGACCATAAATATACAATTCCATTTAGTATAATACTAGGAAGCATAGTTTTATTAATTGCAGATACATTAGCTAGAACAATAGGGGGTTCAATAGAGATTCCAGTGGGTGTTATTATGTCCATAATAGGAGGTCCATTCTTCTTATATTTATTAAGAAAGAGAGGAAGTTATTAATGTTCAATGTAAAAAATATTAAGATAGGTTATGAAGATAAGATTATCATAGACAATCTGAGTGTAAGCATTAAAAAAAGTGAAGTAGTCTCTATATTAGGGCCAAATGGTTCAGGAAAGTCTACACTTCTTAAATCACTGTCTAGAATTCTGAAAATCAAACAAGGTGACATATACATTGGTAAAAAAAATATGAAAGTTATGAGTAATAAAGAGATTTCAAGACAAGTGGCATTATTAGCTCAACACAATGTATCTTTAAAAGATATAAAGGTAAAAGACTTAATATATTATGGGAGAATACCACATAAAGGTTTTTTTGAAGGTAAAAATAAGGATGATGATGAGATAGTGAATTGGGCAATGAGAAATACGGGTCTTGAAACGTATAAAGATAAGTTGGTGAGTAATTTATCTGGAGGTGAAAGGCAAAGAGTATGGTTAGCAATGGCTCTTTGTCAAAAACCAGATATACTTTTATTAGATGAACCAACAACATATTTAGATATATCACATCAATTAGAGCTTATGGAGCTTGTAAGAGATATAAATAAAAAATTTAAAATGACTGTAATTATGGTTTTACATGATATAAATCAAGCTAGTAAATACAGTGATAGGCTTATCATTATGAATAATGGTTCTATAGTAGCAGATGGACATCCCAATAAGGTAATAAGTGAAAAGATGATAAAAGAAGTCTATAAAGTGAAATGTGATATAGATATAGACCCAATTAGTAAAAAGCCTAGGATTCATCCAATAATGCTATGTAGAAGAACTAGTAGTATATGAAAATGTAATATTATAAATAATTAAAAAGCAAAAGTTATCATCTATGTAAATTTATAAGTTTGAATTTACATAGATGATAAGATTAGAAAGGAAAACATATGTATACTTTAGATGTATTAAATAGATTAAAAGATATAGATTGTGACAAAGATATAAAGTCTTTATCATATGCTGTATTCCCAGGAACACATTGTCCATTGTTTGGAGTTGTATTGACTGCGTCGTATATAAAGAATATGGCTCTTGTAATAGTAGGAACGAATGAATGTACTTATTATAGTAAAAATTTTGCATATCATAGACAAGTTGGTAAGGATAGTGTTTATTCAGTGGTACTAAAAGATAAGGATATAGTTTTTGGTGCAGAAAAAAAAGTAGTAGAAGCTGTAAAATATATTTCAGAAATTGACGAATTTGACGCAATAATGATAGTAACTACATGTGTACCAGAATTGATAGGTGAAGATTATAATGCTTTGTCTAGTGAATTGGAAGATATGCTTGGAATACCTGTTTTGACAGTTAATACAGAGCATTATACTTGTAATTCTCATATACTTGGGATGGCTAGAGCTTTAAAGAGTCTATCATCAGTTATGGAAAGTTATAAAAATAAAGAAGGAGTTAATATATTAGGTCATAGGCAAGAAAATGTAGAGGATACAGAGCTTGTAAAATTGCTCATAAAAAAAGATATAAAAATAAATTGTGTAATCCCGTCTAAGTGTACTATAAAAAACATTAAAAATGCATCTAGTGTTAAATTAAACATAGTGACAGATATGATAGCTTTAGATTTAGCTGAAGATATGAAAAATAAGTTTGGCATAGAATACATATATTTTGATAAAAACATGAAAGAGTCAATTATAATAGAAAATTATAATAAACTTTGTAAAATTTTAGACATAGATGTACAAGATGAATTATCAAAGCAAAGACAGAGATACAATTCATTATTGAGTGATTGTAGGTATCTGTTGGAGGGTAAAAAATTGATTTATGGCAATACACCAATGATGGCATTTGAAACAGTTGATTTTTTAACTGAATTAGGACTGGTTCCAGAATTTATCCAAGTGAGAGAACTTTATGAACAAGATAGTTTATTTAAAGATAATATAATAAAAAAAGGATATAATCCATATGTAAGTAGAATTGCAAATATAGCTCCACTTAGAAGTTTGTATGAAAATATAAATGCAGATATTTATATAGGACATGAAAATCCAATGTTATTGAGAGAGAAAGGGCTTATGCAAATAACATTAGATGAACATGCACAAAAAATAGGTTTTGAACTTCCAATAGGAATAATGAAAACATTAATTAAATTATTTGATGCAGATAAATCTACAAGAAAGGAAGTGATTTAATATGGAAATATATAAATATTTTCCAAATCCTTCTGACAGAATGGGAATAATATTTACAGTATCATCAATAAGTGAAGCCTGTGTTATAGAGTTTGGACCATCAGGTACAACTCATTATGCTATAGAAGCAATTGGAAGTTTAAATGGAGAAGATAAGGCTAAAATTTATTCAACACATATGAGTGAAAGTGATGTTACTTTTGGAAATTATGATAGATTGGAGAAGGCTATAATTGAAATAGATAATAATATTAAACCAAAGTATATTTTTGTAATGGCTTCATCTGTATCTTCAATTATAGGAACAGATATAATTGGGATATGCAATATTTTAAGAGAATCTGTAAATTGTAGACTAATTCCAATTACAACAGGTGGGTTGAGAGATGATTACAACCAAGGAGTAGAAGAGTTCCTTTATATATTGGCAAAGGAAGTAGTCAAAGAAAGTAGTGAAAAATTTGATAGTTTTAATATAGTTGGGTGTACTATAGACCAGTTTAATTTTTTAGCAGATTGCGAAGAAATTAAAAGAATGATGAAAGCTTTTTTTAAAAAAAAAGTAAATGTAACCTTTACATCGTATACATCAATAGATGAGATAGAAACTGCATCTAAATCAAGCTTAAATATAGTACTTAGAAAAGAAGGTATAAAAGCAGCTATTTTTATGAAAGAGAAGTATAATATACCTTATGTATATAAGAAACCTTATGGAATAAAAAATACTGAAGAATTTATAAATGAAATACAAAAAGTAACTACATGGGATTTAGATAAAAATGCTTATGAGACTGAAATATCTAATATAAAAAAGTATCTGTTTAATATACAAAGAAAGTTTTACTTTTATGAAGGAAGTAAAAAATGTGCTGTATTTGGAGATTATGATACTGCATTAGGCTTTAGAGACTTATTAGAGGAACTAGGTCTTGAAGTTGATAGAGTTAATATATTGCATAATGCAGATTGTAATGGAAAATCTGTGTATATTGGGAACGATGAGCTGGATAGAAGCAAATATTTAAAAGAAAATGAGTTATTAGTACTATTTGGAGATGGTGCTAGTATAGATATGACACACAATTCAAAGTTGGATATGCAAATAAGTAATCCAAACCTAAAAAGTGTAAATATATATCCATATACTCCTTTTGTAGGATTAAGAGGAACTCTTTATGTAATCGAAAAAATACTAAATATATAAATACTATATAAAAAATATTACTAAATACATAGATAATATAAAAAATATTTATTAGGAGTATATTTATTAAAAAATCAATGCATTTTGTTAAAATAATTTATGAGTTATGTTAGAAACTGTAATATATTGGATATAATATAATAAAAAGATAAATTTTGATATTAAAAGGATATACAGTTTATCTTAATTATAGGGGAAGTGGGGATATGTTATGGAAAGATTAATGGAGCTCATAGAAAGAAAATTTTTAAAGGATGTAGAACTTTTAGAGTTGGAAGACATAGAAAATGTAATAGAATGTAAAATGACTAAGCCATACAATGCTCATTATAATGAATACTTAGTAAAAGTAAAGAATGAAGACATGATAGAAGAATATTTTGTGTATTTAAAACATAGATAAGCATAAAAGGGGTTTGTATTTATTTGTATTATTGTAAAATAAATACAAGCCTCTTTTTTTGATAAATATAAAATCACAAAATTTTTATTTATTTAATTTTTTCAACAACATTAGTCAATATTGAATCTAAATCATCACTAATTTCTGTAACTCCATTATGAGTAATATCTATAATTTCTTTAGTCATAGGAAGCTCTCCTAAAAGCTCTAAGTCCAAATCATTTAAAAACTTTTCAGTAGACTCTCCTTCAAATAACTTGATTTTTTTAGAACAATCAGGACATTGGATATAGCTCATATTTTCAATGACTCCAAGAACATTTATGTTCATTTTTTTAGCCATATTAACAGCTTTTGATACAATCATAGATACCAAATCTTGAGGTACTGAAACCATAACTATTCCACTTATAGGTATAGACTGCATAACTGTTAGGGCAACATCTCCAGTACCAGGAGGCATGTCTATTAATAAATAGTCTAATTCTTCCCAAAGTACATCAGTATAAAATTGCTTTACAACTCCTCCAAGTAAAGGGCCTCTCCAAACAACAGGTTCATTTTCATCATCTATCATAAGGTTTATAGACATTACTTTTATGTTATTTGAGTTTTCTACAGGGTAAATATAAGAGCCATCTGAATAAGCTTTTACATTTTTCACACCCATAAGTCTAGGAATACTTGGTCCAGTTATATCTGAATCTAATATACCAACCTTATACCCCATTTTGTTTAGTTTATTAGCAAGTAAAGCAGTTACAGTTGATTTTCCAACGCCACCTTTACCACTCATAACACCAATTATTTTTCCAAATTTATTGTTAGGGTTGTTTTCAATAGAACAATTTGATTGACTATTACAATTTCCCTTTGATGGACATGAATTACAATCTGCCATATATATTACCTCCAAACTTTAATATTTATTAGATTATTTGTAACCTACATATACTATTTTAGTACAATTGAACCATAAAGTCATTATTTAAAAATAACTTAGAAAAATTTCTTTGATTTATTCATAGTTTATAATAAAAAAGAAGGTAATAAAAAAATTATAACCTTCTTGAAAAAGTGATTATTTCAATTGACCTATGGACCTTAATCATATAAACACATAGAAAATATTTCAATATACTATACATAACTGGTTATTTTATAAGTGTAACTGTGAATTAGATTTATATTTTATAAAAATTTGCTAAAAAAAGAATTAAAAATTGTAAAGAAAAAAGATATAATTAGAAATGTAGTAATAAATGTTTTATTATAGATAATAGAGTTTAAGTATTTTAAATAATATTTGGAGGAACATAGATGGAATTAAGACCAAGAAGTGCAAAATTAGAAGAATTCGATAAAGTAATAGAATTAATAAACTATGTATTTAGGGTATCAAGAAATCATAAACCAACTATGATGGAGGAATTTCCTATTTTATTGAATAAAAATAATATAGAAAATATGATTATAATATCAGAAGATGATAAAGTAGTTTCTGATGTAAACTATCTAATTCAAGATGTATCTATTCAAGGAAATAGGCTAAAAGTTGCGGCCATAGGTGGGGTATGTACTCATCCAGATTATGAAAAAAAGGGCTATTCATCTAAGATACTGGATAAAGTAGAAGAAAAAATGTTTTATGATGGTGTAGATATTGTAATCATTTCAGGAACAAGAAGTTTATATAGTAGAAGAAATTGCAGTTTGATAAAGAGTTTCTATAAATATACAATAAAACCTGATGATGTGAAAATACCATATGAAATAGTTGAATTTGATGAAACTAATTTTGAAAAAGATGATGATTTAGATAAAATGATTGAATTATATAATCAAAATAGTACTAGATTTATAAGAACAAGAGATGAGTTCCAAAAATTATTGCATGCAGCAACTATTGCTTGGGGACCAATTGCTTACAAGAAGGTATTTATAAAGGAAAATAATAATATAATAGGATATTTGATAATAAGAACAATAAAAAAAGAAGACTCTATTGTAGGAGAAGTTGCTGAAATAGGATTAAATTCTGTAAATGTTGAAAATATATTGAAATATGTTGCAAATAAATTTGGATTAGAATATTTAGATTATAAAGTACATGTGAAAAATCTTAAAGACCAGTTGAAATCTAATGGAGTAAAATCTTTGGATTACCAACAAGGAACGATGAAAATAATAAACTTTACTAAATTATGTGATAGTTTAAGAAGTTATTTTAATCAATATGTAGATTCTGAATTATTAAAATACATGGAATTTAAACAAATTGAAAATAAATATATTATTAAATACAAAGAAGAAGAACTTGTAATAGAAAGTTTGGATAAGCTTAATAAACTATTTTTTGAAAAAAATGAAGAACAGTACAATGAATTTAAACATTTAAAAAATATATATGAATTTGCTACAAAGGCATTTCCTGTAGATTTTCCATGGACTGCGAATTTAAATTATCAATAATTGTTGTACTTTTAGAATGTATTAAGTAAATGTGAATTAATACCTAAAGTTAGCTCTTATTAAATAACAGAAATTATTGTATATTAAAAAAGAAATTTTGTAAGGAATTAGAAGGGATGAGTATTATATGGACATACTTGATAATATAGCAGAATGTATATTAAATATGGGTGTAGATAATATAGAAAATTTAGTGAAAATTGCTATAAATAAAAATATTGATGTGGAAGATATTTATGAATATGGTTTAAATAAAGGTATGATAGGAGCTTTAGATAAATTTGAGAATAAAGAATACTATCTTTCAGAAGTTATAGTATGTACAGATGCATTAAATAAAGGTATTAATCTTTTGAAAAAAACTGGAAAAGTAAAGCAAAAATCAAAGGGAGTAATTCTAATGTCTGTAGTAGAAGGAGATACTCATGAGATAGGAAAAAATATTGTAAAAGTAATGGTAGAAGCCACTGGATATAAAGTTATTGACTTAGGTGTAAATAGAAAAAGTAAAGATATAATAGAAGAAGCTATAAAAAACAATGTAGATATAATAGGCTTATCTTCAATGATGACAACTACGATGGAAGTGCGACATGTTGTTAGTTGAAAAGACTAACCATTAACGAATCAAAGGAGGATTTGGGGATGAAATATGCTTCATTAAAGGTTTACGTTAATGAACTGATAATTCGATTAGTCAAATGATAGGGTAACGCCTTGAAGGGCTAATGCTGATACTCCGATTAGCGTCTGTAAGTCAAAGTACAGGGGTTAAAAGCTCGGTGAAGACGGCAGAGATTATGTCCTAAGGCTCTATATGATTCGCTATGTCGTGTGACTAGGTTCTACTGGACTGAACCTTACTTATAGAATCTATAGAGAAACAGGAAATGGGGCTTTTAATTAAGTCAAGCATGAGATATGTCGGGCATCTATAAAATAAATATGGTTAGAATAGTGCGTAAGAAGCACTGACGAATATCCGAATGTACGGTACTAAACGTAGAATTCATAGAAATGTGAATGACCCCAAAGGGGTAGTCTTAGAGGTAAAGTAAGAATTTCCGTTATGAAATACCTTATATTGTTATAGGCAATATTGTTAAGACAGTACTATAGGATAGACCTAAGTTTATATGTAAAGATAGAATTATCGGAACGTGGAAAGTTGGTAATGTGGAGGTTTTTGACAACCTAAGAAACATTTTTAGGGAAATTTGGAAAATTTTAGGAAAAACATATTGTATATTAAGAAACACTATGCTATAATAAATGGGTATTATCGAAATTATAAAGGATTAGCAACCCTTTATAGATATTATGGTTCAATCTATTATAAGAACATGAGATGGTTAGACAGCATAGACCACAGACAATAGAGAGTTAACACATGTGTACAGTACTGTATTCATTCCAAAAAGAAAGGAGTGAAGCAACAATGAATAGATGGGAACTAATAGGCAATCCAGAAAAAGGAGTGATATTTGATAAATTCGAATGTCAATTCTATAAAAAAGGTAAACCTATACATTGGACAAGTGCTAAAGCAGCATCAAATTGTAGGTTAGGACTAGTAACACAACTGATGCACACTTATAGCAAAAACAAATAGCATAATGTAAATAATTATTAATAACATGTTAGTATACTAATAAAGATTTATGTGGGATTTCATTAGTCCCATATAAATCTTAATAAATCTAAAATGAAAACAATTCTAATATAACCTAAATTCATACCAATGAGAGTAGAGCCACAGTACCTAAGAAACCATGATAATAAGTGGTGGAGGGATAGGCTCAAGTCAACTATTCAAAAATATCAAATTAATTCAAATTTACTTTAGGGTTCAACGTAAGACTAAGAAAGATTATATTCCTTACAAATATATATAAAGGAGATAATCGACCTAATCAATGTATAATACAGATACGAAAGCTATAATTAATAAGGATTTAAAACCTTTAAAGAAAGATACACTAAGATATAATGAGTATTACAATATGCAACACATATTCGATAACTTGTATAAGCAAAGTAAGGCAGGAAGCAAATTCAAAAATCTATACAATATTATTTGCAGTGATGAAAATATACTATTGGCATATAGGACAATCAAAAGAAATAAAGGAAGTATGACACCAGGGACTAATAGGCATAATATAAAACATTGGAATAATAAACCTACAGAAGAATATCTAAAATACATTAAGGCTAGACTTAATAACTACAGACCCCAAAAAGTCCGTAGGGTTGAAATTCCGAAATCTAATGGAAAAATGAGACCATTGGGCATCCCTTGTATTGAAGATAGACTGATTCAACAATGTATAAAGCAAGTTCTAGAACCTATATGTGAAGCAAAGTTTCATCCACATAGTTACGGTTTTAGACCGAACCGAAGTGCAGAACATGCAATAGCATATATGATGAAGAAAATCAATCTTGAAAAGATGTATATGGCTGTAGACATAGACATCAAAAGTTTCTTTGATACTGTTAATCATAGTAAGTTGTTAAAACAAATGTGGTCAATAGGAATTAGAGATAAGAAAGTTTTAAGCATTATCAGTGCAATGCTAAAAGCAGAAGTTGAAGGAATAGGTATACCAACTAAAGGAGTACCTCAAGGTGGGATATTATCTCCATTATTATCAAATATTGTTCTTAATGAATTAGATTGGTGGATTAGTAACCAATGGCAAACATATGAATCAAAACAACATAAGTATTCAACGTTAAGTAATCAATACAGAGCATTAAGAAATACAAATCTAAAAGAAATGTATATAGTTCGATATGCTGATGACTTCAAAATCTTATGTAAAAATTTCAATCATGCAAACAGAACTTTTATAGCAACAAAACAATGGTTGAAGGAAAGATTGGGACTTGAAATCAGTCTAGAAAAGTCTAAAATTACAGATGTTAGACGTTCAAACTCGGAATTTCTAGGGTTTAACATAAGGGCTATTAAGAAAAACAATAAATATGTTGTTTATACAAGTATGACAGATAAAGCAAAATCACAGGTTATTAGTAATATAAAGAATCAATTAATAATATTAAAACAATATCCAATTAACAAAAATGTATATTTGTTGAATAAAATTATTGCTGGTTCTCATAATTACTACAAAATAGCTAGTGATGTATATAGAGATTTTGATAGAATAAGATATAGTCTTTCTTTAAGTTTTAAAAATCGCTTGAATCAACTTAAATCTAAAACAGGTATAAAGTCTTATGAATATATAAATAAATATGGAAATTACAAAGGTAAAGAACTCTTTGTATTAAAACAAGCAGTCTATCCATTAACAGGAATTAAAACCTTTCCCCCTTACATGTTTAAGCAATCTATAACGAACTACACAGCAGAGGGACGGAATTTTATACATGCTAAACTAGGTTACATAGATAGAAATTTAATGGCATACTTAACACACAACCCTGTATCTAACAGAAGTGTTGAATATAATGATAACCGATTATCAAGGTACTCATCACAATTAGGATTGTGTCAAATAAGTGGATTTCCACTAGATGAAAATATGGAAGTTCACCATGTTGTACCTTTAAATCTAGGTGGTAATGATAATTATAAAAACTTAATTCTTGTAACACCTTATATACATAAACTTATACATGCAATAAAACCAGAAACAATACAATTTTATTTAGAAAAATCAGGTTTAATGAATCAAGAGATTAAGAAAGTGAATAAATATCGTAAAATAATTGGAAATGAATTAATTTGAGTGATGAAAAATTGATGGAACGCCGTATGAAATGAAAGTTTCACGTACGGTGTGGAGCAGGGGAAAAGACGGAGATAGCATCAAACTCTTACCTATTGCTATAATATGAAATCAGTTATAGACGAGCTTAATAGGATTAAGATAGATAAAAGACCAAAAGTAATAATTGGTGGAGGTCCTGTAAGTATGGAGTTTGCAGAAGAAATAGGAGCAGATGGATACAGTTCAAATGCTCCAAAAGCAGTTAAATTAATAGACAAACTTATAGGAGGTGAAGTTTAAATGTTTTCAGATATGACTTTACTTCAATATATAAATAGTGAAGATAGAGGTTTTTTTCTGCCTGATATGGGAACAAATGGATTATTTTTAATAAATAAAAAGGCATATGAAGTGTATGATAGTGTAGATATACAATTAGAATTAGCAAAAACTATGGACGAGTATTTTGAATCAGACTTTATATACTCATTCTGTGATGGGATTACATTTTGTGAAACTCTGGGTTTAGAGACATTGAGACCAGATTATGATTTCCCAAGTGTATTAACTCATACTATAACTGACAGGGAAAAATTAAGAAAATTAGATGTTCCAGACCCTTATACCAGTGGACGTATGCCACTAAATATAGAAAGCTTATCACTTATATCAAAAAGTATAAAAAAACCACTATATGAGTCTATACAAGGTCCATTTACACTTGCAGGTCAATTAGCTGGAGCCACACAACTTTTGAGGTGTATAATAACTGATAAAAAATTTGTGGAGGAGTTATTAGAATTTACAACTGAATTGGTAAGAAGATATGCTGTAGCTGCAAATAAAGCAGGAGCAAAATATATTTCAATAGCAGAACCAACATCAGTAACCTTAAGTAAAGATAGATTTGATGAATATATAGTAAAAAATTTAAATAAAATCTATGACGAACTTGATTGTTGGAAAGGTATGCATATATGTGGAGATACCAGAGAATTATTAGATAATATGTTAAATTGTAATATAGATGCAGTAAGTTTAGACCAAATTTTAGATTATGAAGAAATTGCACCAATGATTCCTAGAGATATAGTGTTGATTGGTAACTTAGACCCAATAAAACTTCTTGGACGCTCTAACCCAGATAAAATTAGAAGAGAGACGCTAAAGCTATTAAAGAAGATGAGAGGATATGACAATTTCTTATGTGACTTTGGATGTAACTGTTTAAATACTACTCCAGTAGAAAATTTACAAGCAGCTATAAAAGCAGGAAGAATTAGTTATAAAGAACTAGATAGGATTGATATTAATGAATTGTAATAGTAATGAAAATAAATCTTTTTTAGAATCTGTAAATTTAGAAGATATTTTTATAGACAAGAATATTGTGTTAAAGTTTTTGGGGTATGGAAATAGAAAAGCTCCAGATACAATTAGTGAAACAGTTGAAAGAGAAATAAAAAATATAACTGATATTTTAGATATCAAGGTATATATAAGTGAGGTTGATGTTGATAAAATGCCTAAAGAGTGTAAAAAAGCATTTGCTATATTATACACAATAGGAGATAAAATTGACATCAAGATGAATGATTATATGGAAAATTGCAATATGATGGCAGGATTAGCTTTGGACAAAATAGGCGTAGTATGTTTAGACTGTACTAATGAGAAAATAAAAATGTGCTTGAAAGAAAAATATAGTAATCTCAACATATCATATGAAATATATCCAGGAGATAAAGATTTTGAAGTAGAGAAACAAAAGGATATTTACAACTATATAAAAAATAAATATAAAAGTGTAGAAATAGAAATCAATGATTATCATCAACTATCACCCATAAAGAGCGTTGCAATGCTTATTTTAATGGGAGATGAAGAAAATTTAGAATCAAGATGCAGTAAATGTCCTAAAAAATGTTTTTAGCTAGTTTTTACGATTAAAATTTGTTTTGTGTGTCAATTGCAATAATTTTTTTAGTTATGATATCTATAAACTAAAAAAATTATTGCAAAATAATATTCTATTTGATATGCACAGAGTTACAAGTTATAATAGTTTCTTCAATTCAAGAAGAGTATTTATTTCATAAGTTGGTATATGATTAGTGTGATTTATGATGCTATTAGAATTTAACCAACAAGTATCTATTTCTGAATTTATTCCACCTAAGATGTCTGATGTTAAGCTATCACCAATCATCAAAGCAGAAGATTTATCATGGCACTTAAACTTTTTGAGCGCATATTTAAATATTTCAGGATTTGGTTTTGATATTTTTAATTCTTCAGATACAACTATTCCATCAATATATTCTTTTATTTTTGACTTTTCAAGTCTTTTCTTTTGAACTTCAGAAATTCCATTTGTTATTATAATGATTGTATACTTTCCTTTAAGATATGATAATATGTCAATTGCGCCTGGAATTAAGAAAGTACATTCACCTAAAAAATTTAAGTACATTTTGCTAAGAGTTCTAGAGTCAACATCTAATTTCATTTCATCTGCAAAAAGTTCAAATCTAAGCAATTTAAGCTCATTCAAAGTTATAATATTTTTTTCAAGGTCAAACCAAAGCTTATCACTTATATTTTTATATACCTTTATATACTTTTCGAAATTAAGTTCTAAATCAAATTCAGATAGAAGTTTTTTAAAAGCATGTGATTCACTCTTTTTAAAATCAAATAAAGTGTCATCTGCATCAAAAAATATAAATTTATATGTTTTCATAGGATTTATTCCTTTATAAGATGACTGCAAAAATTACTTTGCTTTCACTATTTGAATCATTTTGCCATTTATGTTTTGTTCCTAAAGGAACCTTCACACTATCCCCTTTGAATAAAGTAAATTCATCATCATCCATAAAAAGTTTAACTTCTCCCTCTAGAACATATGCGATTTCGTCACCATTATGAGTAATTCTATCAATACAAGAAGAAGTGTTTGGAGCTAAATCCATAATTGCAAATTCTAAATTACCACTAGAGTCTGGAATTAAAATTTCATATACAACATCTTTGCTTCCAGGTAAAATAACTTTTTTTCTACTATCATGTCTTACTATCAAGCTTTTTTTATCTACCTCAGATACAAAAAATGTAAATAAAGGAACGTTTAGAGAAGAGGCTATAGATTTTAATGAATTTACAGATGGATTAGCAAGACCTCTTTCTATTTGGCTTAATAATGATGGCGTAACATCAGCTAGTTTTGCTAAATCTCGAATACTTAAGTTTTGTTTTTTTCGAACTTCAGCTATTTTTTCTCCTAAATTTAAATCATTCATATGAATATCCTCTCTTTTTCATTTTAAAAATATTAACTTAAAATAATCAAGTAAAAAGATTATATAGTATGAAGTTATTATAACACATAGAATAAAAATTTGAAAAAATAATGTTCAATATAATTGAATAAATTAAAATATAATTGACAAGTGAATACAGAATACTTAAAATATATTTAAATAAAATTAAATTAAGTAAAAAATAATTAACTTATGATAGGAGGGGATATTATGCAAATAACAACTTTTGGAGCTATATTTGGCTTATTAGTAGCAATTATTTTAATTATAAAAAAATTTCAAGCTGTATATAGTTTAATGTTAGGAGCATTTATTGGAGGATTAGTTGGAGGAGCAAATATAACACAAACTGTAGATTTTATGGCAACTGGAGCTATGAATATCTCACCATCAATTCTTAGAGCTTTGGCATCAGGTGTATTAGCTGGAAGTCTAATAAAAACAGGGGCAGTAGATAAGATATCAGAACAGATTGTAAAAATATTTGGTGAAAAGAGAGCTTTGCTTTCAATTGCTATTTCAACCATGGTACTTGCTGGGGTAGGAGTAAATTTGGATGTATCTATAATAACTGTAGCACCTATAGGATTATATATAGGTAGAAAATTAAATTATTCTAAATTATCAATACTATTAGCCATGTTAGGAGGAGGTAAAGCAGGTAATATAGTATCACCAAATCCAAATACTATAGCAGTGGCAGGAAATTTTTCAGTCAACCTATCTAGTGTTATGATTTCTAATATAATTCCAGCAATCGTTGGAGTTGTGACTACAGTTATCTTAGCTAGTATATTAATAAAGAGAGGGAATAAAATAGAATCATATGAAATCTTAGAGCAAAGAGATGATTTACCAAGTTTATTTAAATCATTATGTGGTCCAATTGTAGCTATATTATTGTTGTTTTTGGGAAATGTATCTCCTATAGTTATAGACCCAATGATAGCTCTTCCAATAGGAGGAATGGTAACTCTAATTGCCACAGGAAATCTGAACAATTCAAGAGAATATTTGGCTTTTGGATTATCTAAGATGCAAGGAGTATGTATATTATTACTTGGAACAGGGACTATTGCAGGAATTATACAGATGTCTGAATTACAACAGAGTACAATAAGTATCCTACAATTTTTAAATATGCCACAATTTTTATTAGCACCAATTTCAGGCATACTTATGTCATTGGCAACTGCATCATCAACAGCTGGCGCCACTATAGCATCATCTACTTTTTCTGATGCCATATTAAATGGTGGTCTATCGCCAGTTTCAGGTGCATCAATAATCAATGCTGGTTCTAGTGTGTTTGAGCAGTTACCACATGGTTCATTGTTTCATACCAGTTCAGGTAGTATAAATATGGATATAGGAGAAAGATTTAAATTAATTCCATATGAAGCACTGATAGGAATAGTAATGACTACAATTTCAACATATATTCAATTAATTTTACAACAAATATAAATATTTAATGAAAAAAGTAGGATTTTGTTATTAAATATTGAATTTATTATAGTAAAAAAGAAGATTGGAGTTTTAAAGTGAATAAAAAAAAGATAGTTATTATAGGTATTATTTACTCTTTTTTAGTGGTGTTTTCACTTGCAAATATGTATGTAAATATGGAGTATAATCTAAATGTATTTGAATATATTAAGAAATCACTTCCATTTACAGAAGACGAAAAAAAATGGCTAGAAAAACATAAGAATTTGGTTTATAGCTCCGACCAAAGTTCCCCTCCTTTGAGATATAAAGGTAAAGAAGATGGACAGTATAAGGGAATTATTGTTGATTTAATGAATTCTCTGTCAATTCAAATTGGTAGAGATTTTTATTTTAAACCAAATACATGGTGGAAAGAATCTTTTATAAATTCAATAGATGATAGTATAAAGTTTTTTGATTTAATTCCATCAAAAGAAAGGGCAAGTAAATTTATATTTACTGACCCAATATATACTTTGAGTGCAAATATATTAAAAGATAAAAAATCTCAAGATATAAATAGTTACATGGATTTAAATGGAAAAACAGTGGCAATTCCAGAAGGCGATTATTCTATAAATTTTTTAAAGCAACAAGTTGAAGACATAAATATTGTATTGACTCCAGATATAAAGACTGGGGTCAAAAATTTGATGTTAGGAAGAGTAGATGCAGTTGTTGGTGATGAGCCAGTACTACGGTATTATATAAATAATTATGGACTTTCAAATAAATACAATATTTTAAGTAATCCTATCTATACTAAAAAGGCAGTTCTTGCTGTACCTAAACAATATAGGGAACTGGTCAGTATATTAAATAAGGGGATTTTTAAACTTCAGAAAAATGGAGTATATGAAGACTTAAAGAAAAAATGGTATTCCACATATAATGAAGTTGATGATATATTATATGAGAGAGGAATTGTACCAAGTATTTATATTTTTATAGGCATAATTTTAATATCAATTTATATTTTTTATAGTTATACATACTTGTTAAAGGTAGAAATAAAAAGAAAAACAGAAGAAGTAATAGAAAATAAAAAAGCTTTAGAGGCAACTTTTAATAGCATAACAGATATAATAATGCTTGTAGATGAAAATTACAACATAGTAGAATCGAACAAAATACTGTATGATTTTATAAGTGAAATGAGTTATAAAATAGAAGATTTGATTAGCATAATAAAAGGTATTATTGAAAATACATTTTCTGAAAATATAAGTAAAACTAGTGAAGTAGAAATACACAATAAGATTTTAAAGATAAATACTTTTCCTGTAGAGTATAAAAAAAATAATACTGAGTATATAGTGGTTCTTATTAAAGACATAACGAATGATAAAATAGTAGAGGCAAAATTACTTAGAGAAAATAAAATGATATCTATAGGACAATTAGCTTCTGGAGTAGCACATGAGATAAGAAATCCTTTGGGAATAATAAGAAATAATTGCTATCTTTTAAAAGATAACGTTACAGTAGAAGAAGTACATGATTGTGTAAAATCAATAGAAAGCAATGTAGACAGAGCAAGTAACATTATAACTAATTTGTTAAATTTTGCGAGAATATCAGATGATAATTTAGAACATATAAATATAAGAAATTTCATTGAAAACATAGTGAAACTTCAATATAAAATATTACAATTAAAGAATGTTGAAATAAAAATCGATTGTGATATTAATTTAATATGCTACATAAATGGAGAATCATTAAAACATGTATTTATAAATTTAATTTCTAATGCAGTAGATGCAATACATGAGAATGGAAAAATTATTATAAATTGCTATGTAGAAAGCCATAGTTTGTTTATAGATTTTAAAGATAATGGAGAAGGCATAAAGGAAGATGCTCTAAAGGATATATTTAATCCTTTCTATACTACAAAACCAATAGGTGAAGGGACTGGTTTAGGTTTATATATCACTTATAACGAGATTAAGAAGAATAATGGTGATATAAGTGTTGAAAGTAAATTGGGGATTGGAACTTGTTTTCATATAAAAATTCCACTAAATAAAGAGGTGACTATATAATGAAAATACTAGTAGTTGATGATGAGCTAGAGTATGGAACAGTAATGAAAAAAATTCTACAAAAGAATGGCTATGTTGTAAATATAGCACTAAGTGGAGAAGAAGCTGTAAATATCATCAAAAAAGATAGGAAATATGATTTGATTTTATCTGATGTTATGATGAAAAATATGGACGGAGTACAGTTATTAGATGAGATTAAATCTATTAATAAAAATATAGAAGTTATATTAGTTACAGGATATGGAAGTATTGAAAATGCAGTTGATGCTATGAAAAGAGGAGCTTTATCTTATTTTATAAAAAGTAATCCTATTGAAAATTTATTAGAAGAAATTGAAAAGGTAAAGATAGTGAAGTCATCAGTTTCTGCACAAAAGAATAATTTAGATTTTACTCTAGAATCCCAAAATAGAGATTTTAATGATGTTATAAAAATAGCAGAAAAAGCTGCTTGTAAAGATGTTAATATATTAATTTTGGGTGAATCTGGTGTAGGGAAAGATATACTAGCTAGATATATACATAGTATAAGTCCAAGAAAGAATGAGATATTTGTTCCTGTAAATTGTTGCTCTTTTTCAGAAAATTTATTAGAGTCAGAGTTATTTGGACATGAAAAAGGTTCTTTTACAGGAGCAGTAGATAGTAGAAAAGGTAGATTTGAACTTTCAAATAAAGGAACTTTATTTTTGGACGAAATAGGAGATATACCTTTAAATGTTCAGGTAAAGCTTCTAAGGACACTTGAAGAGAAATCTATAGAGAGGATAGGAAGTAATAAATCCATTAAAGTTGACTTTAGATTAATTTGTGCGATGAATAAAGAACCAAAAGTAGAAATATCAAATGGAAATATAAGAGAAGATTTTTTTTATAGAATAAGTACAATAACAATAACTATACCACCACTAAGAAAAAGAAGGGAAGACCTAAGTACACTTATAGAATTTTTCTTAAACAAGTATCAAATTGAACATGATAAAAAGGTACATTCAATCGACAAGGAAGTGATGGACTTTTTATTAAATTATAATTATCCAGGAAATATAAGAGAATTAAAAAATATAATAAATAGATTTGTAGTTTTAAGTGAAGAAGGTAATTTATCAAAAGATAATTTAAATTTAATATCAAATAATGTGCATATAGATGATAAAATAAGTATTAGACCCTTAAGAGAAATAAGAAAAGAGTTTGAATGTGAGTATATTGAAAAGGCTTTATCTTTATGTGGAAACAATATTTCAAATACAGCTAAAAAATTGGAGATTAGTAGAAGACAATTAACTAACAAAATATCAGAATATAATATTAGGTAAGAAAAAAATTTCTCATTGAGTGAGAAAAAAACTTCTCAAAGTTTATTAAAAGATAAGCAGAAAAAATCTGTTTATCTTTTTTTATTATAATTTTAAAAATTAGAATTTACAATAATTATTGGTAAATTCAATACTGATGTAAATTAAAAATGAAAATTTCTATGATATTAATATATAGAATATGTATTTTAAATAATTGGCATAGAAAATGCTTTATATATTAATAAACGTAATAATAAATACTTTTAATTGCGATTAAATATATTAAGGGGGATTTTCATATGAAGCTAGAGCTAGGGAATATATTTATAAAAAATGTTGAATTTGGAGAAAAGACAGAAGTAAAAGATGGAGTACTATATGTGAATAGCAAGGAAATAGAAAGTATAGCATTAGAAGATGAAAGGATTGTAAGTGTAAATGTTGAACTTGCAAGACCTGGCGAATCAATAAGAATAGCTCCAGTTAAAGATGTAATAGAACCTAGAGTTAAAATTGGAGATGAAAGCAAAATATTTCCTGGAATTATAAATAAAGTGAAGACAGTAGGAAGTGGAAGAACTCATGTACTTTTAGGAGCTTGTGTTGTAACTTGTGGAAATATCGTTGGATTTCAAGAAGGTGTAATTGATATGAGTGGTCCTACTGCTAAATATACACCTTTTTCAAAAACAAATAATATATGTCTTGTTATAAAAGCAAAGGATGGTATAGATACTCATGATTATGAGGAAGCAGCTAGAATTGCTGGATTAAAAATAGGTGCATATGTAGGTGAAGCAGGAAGAGAAGTTGAGCCAGATGAAGTAATTGTATATGAGACAAAGCCATTATTAAAACAAGTAAAAGAATATCCAGACCTACCAACAGTAGCATATGTTCACATGTTACAATCACAAGGACTTTTACATGATACTTATTATTATGGAGTAGATGCTAAACAAATAGTTCCCACATTTATGTACCCAACTGAAATAATGGATGGAGCTATAATATCTGGAAACTGTGTAGCACCATGTGATAAGGTTACGACATTCCATCATTTAAATAATCCTGTTATACATGACTTATATAAAAGACATGGAAAAGATTTAAACTTTATAGGTGTTATTTTGACTAATGAAAACGTATTCTTGGTCGATAAAGAGAGAAGCTCTGATATGGTAGCCAAATTAATAGAATTTTTAGGAGTTGATGGAGTTTTGGTGACAGAAGAAGGTTACGGAAATCCAGATACTGACCTAATGATGAATTGTAGAAAATGTAGTGAAGTTGGAGCAAGTGTAGTTTTGATAACAGATGAATTTCCTGGAAAAGATGGTAAGAGTCAATCTATAGCAGATGCTACTAAAGAAGCAGATGCAGTTGTTTCTTGTGGTCAAGGAAACCTAGTGGTTCATTTCCCAGCAATGGAAAAAATTATAGGAACTTTAGATTATGTTGAGATGATGATAGGTGGGTATAAAGGATGCTTAAATGATGATGGAAGTATGGACGCAGAACTACAAATTATAATAGCATCAACTATAGCAAATGGTTATAATCATTTGACAGCAAGATATTATTAAATAAATATTTGAATATAAAGTTTTGTTAGTGTAATCATTGGTCTAATTAATGTAATAACTATAAAGTGATTTGGAGGATTAAGAGATGAGTAAAATCAGAGTGGTTCATTATATAAACAATTTCTTTGCTGGAATAGGAGGAGAGGAAAAAGCAGATATTCCGCCAGAGAAAAAAGCTGGGGCAGTAGGACCTGGAATAGCATTTCAGAGTCAATTTAATGATGATGCAGAGATAATTTCAACTGTAATTTGTGGAGATACGCATTTTGGTGAAAATATTGATAGTGCAACTCAAGAACTTTTAAAAATGATAAAAGAAGAAAGTCCTGATTTATTTATTGCAGGACCAGCATTTAATGCAGGTAGATATGGAGTAGCTTGTGGAACTATTTGTAAGGCAGTTGAAGAGGAGCTAAATATTCCTGTAGTTACAGGAATGTATAAAGAAAATCCAGGTGTAGATATGTTCAAGTTGGATTTGCATATAATATCTACAGGAAATTCAGCGGCAAGTCTTAGAAAGGTAGTTCCAATAATGACAAAACTAGGTCTTAAATTGGTTAGAGGTGAGGAAATAGGGTCTCCTGAAGAAGAAGGATATATAATGAGAGGAATAAGAAAAAATTTCTTCCATGAACTTAGAGGCTCTGAAAGAGCAATTGATATGTTGGTTAAGAAGATGAAAGGAGAAAACTTTGAAACTGAGTATCCAATGCCTGAATTTGATAGAGTTACACCTATGAAGCCTATTAAAGATTTATCTAAGATAAAACTTGCACTAGTAACTTCTGGAGGAATAGTTCCAATTGAGAATCCAGATAAAATTGAGTCTTCAAGTGCTACTAAATATGGAATTTACGATTTAACAGATATGGATTCTATGTCAAATAAAGAATTTACAACTATACATGGAGGTTATGATAGAGCATATGTACTTGAAAATCCAAATTTGGTTGTACCACTAGATGTAGTTAGAGAGCTTGAAAAAGAAGGTGTAATTGGAGAATTAGCAAATTATTTTATAACTACTACAGGAACAGGAACAAGTGTTGGTAATTCTAAAAGATTTGGAGAAGAATTTTCTAAGCAATTGTTAGAAGACAATGTAGATGCTGTAATTTTAACTTCTACATGAGGTACTTGTACTCGTTGTGGAGCAACGATGGTAAAAGAGATTGAAAGAGCTGGCATAGCAGTTGTTCATATTTGTACAGTAGTACCAATATCACTTACAATAGGAGCTAATAGAATTGTTCCAGCAGTAGGAATACCATATCCACTTGGAAATCCTATTTTAGGAGAAGAAGAAAGTAAAAAAATTAGAAAGAACATAGTCTTGAAAGCTTTAAATGCACTAACAGAAGATATAGAAGACCAAACAGTATTTGAATAATAAAAATATAACACAAGACTAAAATTAAAAAGGGTATCGAAAAATAGTTTTTTAAAATTATTTTACGATATCTTTTTTTATTAGATAAATTCGAAAGATTGAATACTATTTGTACATTTTTAAATTAAATTTATAAAAATAATAAATTAATTTATTATAATATTGATACACAAATTTAAATTAGATATACTATGAAAAGTGAGATTATTACATTTTGGAACAAATATTCAACATATTAGAACAGATTGATTGAATAGAAAAAATTAACTTTATATAATAATTAGAATAATGACAAGAAAGAAGGTGTACATATTGATTTCAATTGCCATTTGTGATGACGAATCATATATGCTAAATCATTTAAAAGAAAATATAGAATTATATATGAAGCATAATAATTTATCATATAATATAGGGCTTTTTGATAGAGCAGAAGATTTATTATGCAATCATGAAAAGTTTAATATTATATTTTTAGATATACAGATGGAAGAGATTAACGGAATGCAGGCAGCTAGAAAATTAAGGTCATATGGTAATGATTGCTTTATAATTTTCGTTACAGTTTTAAATGAGTTTGTATTTGATGCTTTTGAAGTAGATGCTATAAATTATTTGATAAAACCTCTCTCTAATGAGAAACTATATGAAACTTTGGATAGAATAGTTATAAAACTTGAAAATAATGAAAGTAATTATATCACAATACAAAAAGGCTATTCATATTGGAGGTTAAAAATTGCTGATATTTTATATTGTGAAGTTATAAAAAGAAAAATTTATGTTCATTTAAAGAAAGAGACTATAGATTATTATGATACTATTGAAAATTTAGAGAGAAGTTTACCAACAAATTTTTTTAGATGTCATCGTAGCTATATAATAAATTTACAATCTGTATATGGATATGAAAATGGTAATGCAGTTATGGAAAGTGGAGATAGAATACCTGTTTCTAGACTACGCCAACAAATATTTTCAGAAGTTATGCTTGAGTTCATGAAAAATAGGAGGAGATAAGATGATTAATTTATTTTCTTCTGATTTATTTTTAAAGTACAGCTTTTTATTTTCTTTTATTATATATAGAATTTTGATGGTAATCGTGCAATACTATTTTCTAATCAATTTTACAAATGTTAATTCAAAATTTTGGCGTTTTATTTTATATTCGATAATTTCAATTTTTTTAATCATTATAAGTACATATTTTAATTTATATAATTTATTTTCTTCACAGATTCTATTTTTTCTTATGACTTTTTTATTTGTAAAGTACATAATAAAACAATCTACCGTTTTATCTACAATATCAACTTTATTAGTATATTTAATTGAACAGTTAGTATATGGATTTACAGCTCCATTGAATTACTTGATATTTACTAGTGATATAAATACAGATATTTATAAATTTGATATAAATATGGGACTATCTTCTTTAATTACTATTATAATAGCTGGATTTATATATTGGTATAGCTCTAAAAAGTTTAATATTGAAGTTGTGAAATTTGATAAACACCTAGCAATTTTGATAACTCCATTGTTGCTTATAATATTATTTATGAAATCATTTGAACATAGTTCAAATATAAATATAGACACAAGTCTTGGGACTGTAAAGTTGCTATTAAATACTTCTCTGACTGAAGAAATTCAAGCTTTTCTTTTTTCTATAATTGGAACTATATGTGTATTTTTTTCTCTATTTACATTTAAGAAACTAATCCAATCTCTAGAAGATGACAAGGAGAGGGCAATTATGAATCAACAGATTCATGCTCAAAAAAACTATATTGAAGAAGCGAAATCACGATTATCACAAACTATATCCATTAGACATGATTTTAATAATCATTTAGCAATTGTCAATGGGTTGTTGAAAAAAGGTCAAATTTTAAAAGCACAAGATTATTTGAATAAGCTTGAAAAAGTAACAAGTGACCTATCATTTTCTTGTAATACACAAAATGTTGTTATTGATGCTCTTTTTAACAATAAACTAAGTATAGCAAAAAAATTAGGCATAGAGGTGGATTGTGAGGTAATTATACCCCAAAACACTAATATGAACGATTTTGACCTATGCATAGTATTTGCTAATGCTATTGACAATGCAATTAAAGCCTGTAGAATTGTAGATAAAAAAAATAGGTATTTAAAGATTTCTACTAAGTTAGAGGGTGGATTTTTTATGATAGAAATAAAAAATAGCTATAATTCAATAAATAATTATACAAGTGGTTCAGGTATAGGTCTTTTAAATATAAAAGAAATTGCTAAGAAATATCAAGGGGCTATAAGTATAGATAAGACATCAGATTATTTTCAAATAAATATATTGCTAGTTATTTCATTACATTGTGCTGGTATTTGAGAACAATTTCATTGAAAATAGTATTTGTAAGCTATATCATGTATTTGAATAAAGAAAGTTTGATATATAGAAATGAGGAGGTTACTAAAATGAAAATTGGAAATATAAATGGTCAAGCACCAACTACAAATGGCTTAGATAGTTGTCAAAGTGAGGTACAAGGCTTAGAACAAAAGAAAAAAGCATTACAGGATGAAATAGAGAAAGTAAGAAGTAATAAAAGTATTGATAGTGAAACGGCCAAATTAAAAATAGAAGCTTTAAAAAAAGAAATAGAAGAGATTGAAAATAAAATTCAAGAGCTAAAAGGGAATAAAACACAAGAAACAAATAAAGAAGAAAATAATGTTTCAGAGGTAAATAATAATCTATTAGACAGAAAAAAAGAACCTTCTAATAATGAAAATGTAAAACAATTATATGATGTTTTTGAAAGAAGCAGTGCAGACGAACGATGGGATAATACTTATCGTGTTGTTCAAGATGATAAAAACTCAAAAGTAAAATTTAGTAGGCCTATATAGTTTATTTATAAAATAGGGTTTTTAAAATAAAGTGTGTATTCTTCTAAAAAGTGGTGATAATTAAAATATTAAATATCACTATATAAAGGAAGGTGCACACTTTTTATGTTTAACAAAA
>NZ_OEZH01000077.1:566-15701 GCF_900243075.1 Clostridioides difficile | reverse complement strand
CATTATATTAATATAATAAAAAAGTACTAATGAGTGACACTAGTACTTTATAACTACTTTTACATTTTTTTACTGTATAAAACAGTGGGTATAGTTCACAAGAGAGTGACTTAGATGTTGAGCTTAAATTTTCATTTAAGTTCAAAAAAAATAAGCATTAAATTGTTTAGAACTTCACTCTACTTCCAAATAGATTGTAGTTCTTCTTGCTATTATTATACCACAAATTGGTACAGATATTCAAAAATAATATTTTTATGATATAATAAAAATGTAGAGATTTTGCAGTGTTCGATTTTTGTAATAAAATATGGCTTAACAATTGGAATACAAGGCATTGAGGGTGTGTGATAAATGTTATCAATTGCACTACTCATGGTTCACTGCAAATTTGAGAGAGGTGTGTATGTGTAGGTATTGGAAATGCTAAGTTTATTTTGGGATTTTATATTAACTATGTGGTATGTAAAGAATGAATTAGTTTCTGCAAGAGAAGCAAGAGAAAGAATTTTATATTAACTATGTGGTATGTAAAGAACTATATATTGCAAAAAAATATGGAGTCACAGAGAATTTTATATTAACTATGTGGTATGTAAAGTCGCCCTCTCCAAGTTCATCACTCCCACAAACAGGGATTTTATATTAACTATGTGGTATGTAAAGGAAGATAAATTTTTCTTTATACTTCTTCTTAGTAATCATTTTATATTAACTATGTGGTATGTAAAGCAGCACATAATGGTGGTGGTAATCCAGTGTTTATAAAATTTTATATTAACTATGTGGTATGTAAAGTATTTATATAAATATAAAATACACATCTATAATTTAATTTTATATTAACTATGTGGTATGTAAAGAGGAAAAACCTTGCTTGTCTTTTAATTAGTGGTTCTAATTTTATATTAACTATGTGGTATGTAAATAATGGAAGCAAGATAATTTTTAAAGGTATGGATAATTGTTTTATATTAACTATGTGGATTCAAAATTAAATAGAAAAAAGAAAGCACTTACTTTTGGTAGGTGCTTTTGTTTTGCTTATAACTTTTCATCATCTTCATATTCCATAATATCACCTGGTTGGCAGTTTAAAGCTTTACATATTTTATCAATAACATCAAGGGAAACATTTTTATTTGAAGATAATTTTGCTATTGTGGTAGAAGAAGCTCCTATTTTTAATCTTAGCTCTTCTTTAGTTATGCCTCTTCTGTTTAGCAAGTCAATTAGTTTGAAAAATTTTATAGACATGTTAATACCTCCTATATATTTATATAATACTATATATCTTTATTAAAGTAAAGATATATTTATTAAAATAAATAAAAAGTATTGACATTATTTACTAAATAATGTATTATTAGAGTATAAAGATAAAGAAATCTTTATAAAAGTAAAGTAATAAGGAATAAAATAAGGAATATTCTCTCTCGTCAAAGTTTAAATATTCCTTATGGCATATAACTAATATGTAATATAATTATATGTCATTCCTTAAAAAAAATCAATTATTAAGGAGTGTGTTTTTATGAACAATTTAGTATTAATTAACAACCAAGAGTTGCAGGTCAAGGAGTTTAATAATCAAAGAGTAGTTACATTTAAAGAAATTGACCAAGTACATGAAAGAACAGAAGGTACAGCAAAGAGAAATTTCTCAGAGAATAGAAAACATTTTATAGAGAACGAAGATTTCTTTTTTGTAAAAGCAAGTGATTTTGAAAAGTACGGAAATCGTACTTTAGAAATTCCTAATCGTGGATTAACTTTAATAACTGAAACAGGCTATTTGATGTTAGTAAAATCTTTTACAGATGACTTAGCATGGAAAGTACAAAGACAATTAGTAAATAGTTATTTTAGAGTTAAAGAAGAAATAAAGACATTAGAAGCAGTAAATGAGTCAATTAAATTAATAACTCCAATTTTTGAAGATTTAAAAATTGATAAAAGTATGCAATTTCTTGTTGCTAAAACATTTTTCAAAAAAGCAGGAGTTGATATTCCACTTGAAATTGAAGAAAAAGAGCATTTTTACGATACAAAACAGATTGCAAGAAAATTAAGACTTTACACAATGTCTAATAAACCAGCATTTCAAGCAGTTAAGCAAATTATAAGAAAGCTTGATATTAAAGAAGATGAAATGAAAACAGTATTAGAAACGAATGGCAATTGGACTGGTACTGTAACAAAATATTCTAATAAGGTTACAGAAAAGGTCAAAGTGTGGTTGAAAGAAAATAATAATCCTATCTCAATCAAAGGAGACAAGAAAAACTACTATATATTGTATAAAAATAATTAGATTTTAGTTTTGAGTTTGAGGGGGATTAATAAAATGCGTGAAAGTTTACTTAATAAATATAATTTAAAAACTGATGAAGATGTAGAATACTTTGTAAAGTTTGCTACATTATTATATAAATTAAAACAGGACAATGAAGAAAAATTTCAAGAATATGCAGAGATATTAAGAGGTATTCTTAGAGAACAAGAAGAGAGAAAAAATAAGTAAATAAATAGATAAAGCACTTATAAGTACATAAAAGTGCTTTATCTTCCAAAATATGCTATAATATTGTTAACTTGTAGAATAAGGATGGTTGCTATGATTGCAGTTAAAAAACTAAAATTAACTATAGTTGGAGAAGAAGAAAAAAGAAAAGAGCAATATAAATTTATAAGAGATAGTCAATATGCACAATATCAAGGTTTAAATCTAGCAATGGGAATATTAACAAGTGCATATTTAGCAAGTGGTAGAGATATAAATTCAGACTTATTTAAAGATTCTAAGAAAAGTTTAACTAACTCAAATGAGATATTTAATGGAATAAACTTTGGTAAAGGTATTGATACTAAAAGTTCTATTACTCCAAAAGTTAGAAATGATTTTTTTACATCATTAAAAAATGGTCTAGCTAAAGGGGAAAGAAGTTTTACTAATTACAAGAGAGATTTTCCTTTGATGACTAGGGGAAGAGATTTGAAATTCTATGAAGAAGATAAGGAGTTTTATATAAAGTGGGTAAACAAAGTAGTTTTTAAAGTTCCAATTGGTAGAAAAGATAAAAACAAAGTTGAGTTAGTACATACTTTAAATAAAGTTCTAAATAAAGAATACAAAGTAAGCCAAAGCTCATTACAATTTGACAAAAATAATAAGTTAATACTTAATCTTACGATAGATATACCATACAAAAAAATTGATGAAATAGTAAAAGGTAGAGTTTGTGGAGTAGATATGGGTATAGCGATTCCAGTATATGTGGCTTTAAATAATGTTTCATATGTACGAGAAGGAATGGGAACTATAGACGAATTTATGAAACAAAGACTACAATTTCAGTCAAGAAGAAGAAGGCTTCAACAGCAACTTAAAAATGTAAATGGTGGTAAAGGTAGAAAAGATAAATTAAAGGGATTAGAATCTTTAAGAGAAAAAGAAAAAAGTTGGGTTAAGACCTACAATCATGCCCTGAGTAAAAGAGTGGTTGAATTTGCTAAGAAAAATAAATGTGAGTATATACATTTAGAAAAGTTAACTAAAGATGGATTTGGTGATAGACTTCTTAGGAATTGGTCTTACTATGAACTTCAAGAAATGATAAAATATAAAGGAGAGAGAGTTGGGATAAAAGTTAAATATGTAAATCCTGCTTATACTTCTCAAACATGTTCAGAGTGTGGTCATGTAGATAAAGAAAATAGGGAAACACAAGCTAAATTTAAATGTTTAGAGTGTGGATTTGAAGCTAATGCAGACTATAATGCTGCTAGAAATATAGCAAAAAGTGATAAATTTGTAAAATAAAATACAATAATATATGTACGGGTGATTTAGTGTAGATGGTAACATCTCCAAGATAAAACTTGCATCCGAAGGGTGAGGGTATAGATAAAACGCATAAGGTAGTATGCCAAATATGTGCTATAACCACTCACTAAGCCGAAAAAACCTTAGTTTATGATGGCAACTAAGCACACTATTATATATAAAATGCAGTGAGCGAACTTTTACATTTACATACTCTAAGCAGTTGAAATTACTATGGTGTAGCGATTATTTTTAAAACATCAAAAAACACTACTGGTAGCTCACTGCAATATTTTGTAAATTACATAGATTAAAGTATTGTAATTGCTGTATTTTATTTGGGGTTTTATAATGACTATGTAGTGTGTAAACACACCTACACCACCTAAACCAGATGAAGGTGGAGAGTTTTATAATGACTATGTAGTGTGTAAACTAACACTATGTGTATTTAAATTCAATATTTTGAAAGTATTATAATAATCAAAAATAAATATTGAAACAAAACTAACACTTACTCAGGTAGGTGTTTTTTTATTGAAAGGATGTGATTATAATGTAAAAATTTTACTAATATAGTATAATATTGGTAAAGAATATAATTTAGGGGGATATTATATTATGGGTTTTTTTAAAAAAATAGCTAAAACTATTTTATTTTTATTTTTTAATATATGTTTATTTATGTTTACTATAGTTGGAATTTTAGCGATTCAACAAAAAAATATTCCAGCGAGCTTGATTTGTTTTTCAATTGTAGTAATTATACTATTATTATGTTATGGAAAAAAAATAAAACAAATTTCAGTACTAAAGATAAAGGAAAATACTAAGAAAGATGTGAATTTTGACAGTGAGAATTTTCAAAAACAAAATATACTAAATAGAAAAAGTAATATTCTAGAACAGAAAGAAGAAAAACAAAAAATGCCTATAGGTTGTATAGTTATCATTTTATTCGCTATTTTACTTATATCTTTAACTCTTTATACTTTTACACATCCAGAAGAATTTAATACAGAACCAGAAACAAAAATTTCAAAAGATATAAATTTAATTAAAGAAGCAGGATTTAATGAAGAGGAAGCTAAAAATATTAGTGATATTATGAGGCAATGCGGAATAGAGGGAATTGACTCAATTTCAAATGACAGTGGTCTTGATAATGCACATTTTGATGGAGAAAAAGGATATAGAATTGAATTTGGTGGTTCTAAAAATATAATATTGTATTTGAATAAAGATAATTCAGTTTACAATGTCAGATGGGCTGACAATGACTTTTATAAAAATGGAAGAGTAGTTTCTAAAGTTAGTGATTATACTCTTACAATGGATGAAAAAACAGAATTACAATTACAATGTCAAAATGGTGTTAGTGCAATTCTAAAGTCGCCAAGTACAGCTAAATTTCCAAATATAGCAGAATGGGTATTTTCTAAAGATAAAGAAAAAATAGTAGTTCAGTCTTATGTAGACTCTCAAAATTCGCTAGGAGCAATACTTAGAAGTGATTTTCAAATAACTTTTACAAGTGATGGAAAAAATGTAAAGTCTTTCATATTTGATGGAGAAGAAATGATAAAATAGTTAATTTAAGGAGTAATCAACTTGATTACTCCTTTCTTGTGTCTAAAATAACAAGGAGGGAGGTTAAAATATGGCTACAATACAAACATCAATCCGCATATTCGATGGAATGACACCTGCATTTCGTCATATGACAACTGCTATGAATATAGTATTAAGTTCATTTGAGCAATTACAAAGAACTTCTAGTAATGCAGTAGATGCTAATAGTATTAGAACAGCTAGAGAAGAATTAGCAAGAGCAGAAGCTGGATTCGATAGACTAGAACAGCAAATAAGAGAATCAGATAATCAACAACGAAGACTTAATGAAGATATAAATAAAGGGGCAAGTTCTACAGATAGATTATTAGGAAGTGCTAAAAAACTTGTTGGAGTGTACATGAGCTTAAGGACTTTGGGGAATGTTGTTAATTTATCTGACCAAATGACTAGTACGAATGCTAGATTGAACATGATAAATGACGGTCAATTATCAGATAGTGGGCTTAATAAGATGATATTTCAAAGTGCTGAAAGGTCAAGAGCATCCTATCTAGACACAGCACAGATAGTAAGCCGTATAGGTATGAATGCAGGGAGTGCATTTTCTAGTACTAGAGAAATAGTAAGCTTTGCTGAACAATTGAATAAAAAATTTATAATAGCAGGAGCTAGTACACAAGAAATGAGTTCAGCATTATTGCAGTTAACGCAAGGGCTAGGGAGTGGTATACTTAGAGGAGAAGAGTTAAACGCTGTATTTGAGTCAGCACCTAATATCATCAAAAGTATTGCGGATTATTTAGATGTGGACATAGGAAAGATTCGAGGAATGGCAAGCGAGGGAATGTTGACAGCAGATATTGTAAAAAATTCTCTGCTTGCAGCATCAGCAGAAACAAATGCTCAATTTGAAAAAATGCCACTTACAATAGGTCAAATCTTTACATCAATTAAGAATAACGCAATAATGATATTTGGAGCGATACAAAAAAAGATTGAAGATACAGTTTCAAGCGGAGGATTTCGAACCTTCATAGTTAATGTAACAGATTCGTTGTATGTCTTGGGAGCTGTTGGATATAGTGTCTTTAATGGGTTTATTGATTTGTTGAGCAGTCCAACATTTCAAGGTTTTGTAAATATGATGATTGTCGGAATCAGTTTAATTGCTCAAGGGCTAGGGTGGATAATAACACAAGCACTAAGTGTTGCTAATATATTTGCTCAAAATTGGAATATCATAGAGCCAGTAATATGGGGAGTTGTGGGAGCCTTTATTGCTTATAAAGTTGCAATATATTCAGCTTTGATAGCTCAAACTATTTATACTGCACTTACTCTTACACAATGTTTTGTAACAGCTCTTTTAAATGGTGAGTTGATTAAGGAAATACAATTTTTATTAATTAATAAATTGGCTGTATTAGGCGTAAGCAGAGCCAATGTTGTATTATGTGCGACTATGATTATGGTTGCGTCAGCAGTGGCTTTTGTTATAGTAGCAATATTTGTAGGAGTAGCTATATTCAACCATTTCGCAAAAACGAGTATAAGTGCAACTGGAGTAGTAATTGGAGCTTTTTATTTCTTGGGAGCTTGTATCTATGATGTATTCGCAGGAGCTTGGAATATTGTAATGGCATTTGCAGAGTTCTTTGTTAATTCGTTTAATATTGTTATCTATAATGTACAGATGTTATTTTATAAATTCCAAAACTTTGTAATAAATGCCATGGGAGATGTAGGAGGAAGTTTTGACAATTGTGCTACAGCTTTAGCAAATGCTTTTGTAAGTGCAGCAAACATAGCAATAAAAGGGATTAATGGAGTTATAAAAGCTTTAAATCTAATCCCAGGTGTTAATATAAATACTTTAGGAAGCTTGGACAAAATAGATTCTTTTGTAAAACAATATAAAGATTATCAAAAAACGTTAAAAGAGCCTGTAAAGCCTGCTGAATGGAAAGCTCCAACTATGAAATTGAAGAATCCTGTAGATTCATTTAAAAAAGGGTATAAAGTAGGTCAAAATTTAGAAAATAAATTGAAAGATGCTTTTGACATTAACAAAATAGCCGAAAAAGCAAAAAAAGATTTAGGTCTAGATGACCTTTGGGATGACAAATATGGATTAGGATATGGATTTGGTTCTGGTGGACTTAACTCTCCACTTGGCGACGCAGCCAAAGGAGCAAAGGACACAGCAGGAAACACTGCAAAAATGGCAAAGACTATGGATAAAAGTCAAGAGGACTTAAAATACTTAAGAGACATAGCAGAGCAAGAAACAATCAATAGGTATACAGGAGTCAACATTAAAATTGATATGAATAATACAAACAACATAAATAGTGAGGCAGATGTTGATGGAATAGTTAATGTACTAACAGAAAAATTGAATGATGCTATGGTTGTATCTGCTGAGGGAATCATTTAGAAAGGAGAGTGAGAAAATGGCTTATGACTTTTATTTAGATGGAGTACAACTACCAATCGCACCACCCAAGCTTGAAGTCAAAGTGACAAATAAAAATAAGACAATTGATTTAATAAATGTTGGAGAAGTAAACATACTAAAAAAAGAAGGATTATCTGAAATAAGTTTTGAAGCAGAATTTACACATAATAAATTACCATTTTATCGAGGGACTTTTAAAGATGTTCAATTCTTTTTAAGTAAGCTAGAATTACTAAAAACTGATTGTAAGCCATTTCAATTTATTGTATCGAGGGAAATGGGTGGAAAAGTACTATTTAACACTAATATGAAAGTGTCATTAGAAGAATATAACATAGTAGAAGATGCAGACAACGGTTCAGATACAAAAGTTGCAATAAAGTTAAAGCAATATAGAGATTACTCAACTAAAAAGTTAGTTCTTGCCCCTCCTAAAAATGAGACTGGTAGACCTAATGTAAAGATAGAGCCAAAACGAGTTGATTCAGTCAATGCCACAAACACTAAAACATATACAGTAAAAGCAGGGGATAGCCTTTGGTCAATTTGTCAGAAACAACTTGGTAATGGTTCATTATATAAGAAAGTATATGAATTAAATAAATCGATGATGGATAAAGCTAACAAGGGAAAAAAATTAAGTAAATACACCATCTATAAAGGGCAGGTGTTGAGGCTTGTCTGATGATTTAGTTCTGGCGAATGATAGAGATATAAGGCTAGTTATTGCACATTGGGAAGATTTCTACGAACCTGTAGTTTTGGATGGTATCACATGGGAAATAGAGAGACGAGGAACACCTTCTAAACTTGAATTTACAATAGTTATGGATAAGATATTAGAGTTTTGCGAGGGTAATTCTGTAAGGCTGTATTACAAAGGTGTAGGTATATTCTATGGATATATATTTCAGAAGAAAAGAGATAAAGAAAATCATATCAAGATAGTTGCCTATGACCAATTAAGATTTTTTAAAAATAAAGATACTTATGTTCTTGAGAACCATACTGCGAGTGAACTTGTAAAGATGTTAGCTAAAGATTTTAAATTAAAATACAATGTCATAGAAGATACAAAATATAAAATATCGAGAGTTGAAGAAAATAAAACACTCTTTGATATGATTTTAACTGCACTTGATGATACTCTAAGAGAGAAAAAGGAAATGTATGTACTCTATGATGATTTTGGAAGATTAACATTAAAGAATGTTGCTTCTATGAAACTTGATACGGTTATGAACAATGATGTAATTGAGGACTTTGACTACAATTCTTCTATTGATAGTGATACTTATACAAAAATCAAACTTGTGAGAGATAATGAAGAAACAGGGAAAAGAGATGTATATATTGCACAAGACTCTACACATATGAGGAGTTGGGGAATACTTCAAATGTTTGATACAGTAGATAAAAACATGAGTGAAGCAGAAATAAAGCAAAAGTGTGATATACTTCTAAAACTATATAATAAGAAAACTAAGTCATTAAGTTTAAAAAATGCACTTGGTGATATTAGAGTAAGAGCAGGTTGTTTAATACCTGTTTTTTTAGATTTAGGAGATATTGAATTGCAAAATTATATGTTAGTTGAGAAAGTAAAACATACATTTGAAAATAATTCACATTTCATGGATTTGACTCTTGTTGATGGAGATGAATTTGCTTCTTATTCTTCAAGCTCATATAGTAGTGGAAATACTAACAATAAAGATGAAAAGAAAAATGGTCCTGCACAAAGTACTACAAGTAAAGAAGACAATGATATGATAAATAAATTAAATAAAGTATTTAAAAATAAGTTATCAAATACAGGAAGTATATTTGTTAAATATTCTAATGCTTACAAAGTCAATGCAGCTTTAATGGCTGCTATTTCTATACATGAAACTGGTAATGGTAGTTCCTCACTTTGCAAAAATAAAAATAATTTCTTTGGTATGAAAGGGATGTCTTTTAGTTCTGTAGATGAAGGGATAAAAAAAGGTATTAGCAATTTATCAAGAAATTATATCCATACAGGAAGAAAAACATTAGATAGCATTAGAGATAAATATGCTCCGCTTTATGATAGCCCTCTTAATAAAGATTGGGTACCAGGAGTAGGAAAGTTCTATAAACAGATAACAGGAAGTACCTATAGTTCTAATAATGCAGGTACAGGAGTTGGAAGCAACGAGGAAGCAGAAAAGAATTTAAAAGATGTAACTTATCAAGTTCAAAATAATAACAATGCTAATACATCCACTAGCAATAGTTCTAAAGCAGATAAACTAATTAGTATAGCAAAAAGTAAATTAGGTTGTAAATATGCTCGAGGAGCAGAAGGACCTAACACTTTTGATTGTTCTGGATTTACTCAATGGTGTTATAAACAAATAGGTATAAAAATTCCTCGGACTGTTGCAACGCAAAGTAAAGCAGGAAAAGCAGTAGATTTAAAAGATAGAAGCAAGTGGAAAGCAGGAGACTTATTATGTAGAATTGGTGGAGGAAGTAGTAATCATGTTGTAATGTACATTGGAAACAATCAAATAATTCATTCACCACAAACAGGAGATGTGGTAAAAATAGAGTCTGTTAATTCTTATAGAAAAGGAAAAGCATACACACATGTGAGAAGATTTATATAAGTGAGGTGGCAATATGAGCAAAGATTTATTACAGATAATAAAAAAAGCTGCAATGGATGCAGTAGAAACAAGCAACCCAATGAGGGTTGTATTTGGAACAATAGAAAGTATTAGTCCTCTAAGAGTTAAGATAGAACAAAAACTATCTATTGGTGAAATTTTTCTAATACAAACAGAGACTTTTAAAAGATATACAGATAAAAAAATAGGGGATAAATTAGTTTTAATTCGTATGCAAGGGGGGCAACAATATTTAATATTAGATAGGATGTGATGAAGTGTTACCAAGCGATAATTTAGATTATGACATTGAAGATGTATCAATAATTAATTTTGATGTAAGGCAAGAACCAAGTAAGACATTTAAACTTCATATAGAAAAGTCTAAGATAGATGGTATTTGTGATGATGTGGAAGCATTAAAACAAACCATCTTTTTAATTTTAAACACAGAGAGATACCAACATCTAATATATAGTTGGAATTATGGAGTCGAGTTGAACGACCTTATTGGAGAGCCTATATCCTTTGTAATACCAGAGTTAGAGAGAAGAATCAAAGAAGCACTAATTCAAGATGATAGGATTGAAAATGTAGATAATTTTGAGTTTCAAAATGTAAAAGGAAAAGTACATTGTAAGTTCACAGTTCACAGTAAATATGGAAATATAAAAGCAGAGAAGGTGGTGAGTGTTTAGTGTTTGAGTTAATGACTTTTGAAAATATAATTAAAAGAATGTTAGATAGTGTACCAGATACTTTTGATAAAAGGGAAGGTTCTATAATATATAATGCTCTTGCTCCTGTTGCTATAGAACTTACAGAAACATACATTGCAATGGATGAATTACTAGACCAAACATTCGTAGATACTGCTAGTTATTACTATTTAGAAAAGAGATGTAAAGAGAGAGGTATTACACCTTTACCTGCAACAAATACAATTGCAAAAGGAGTTTTTAACATAGATATTCCTATTGATTCAAGATTCAACTTAGGAGAGTATAATTATATTGCAACTGAAAGGATTAGTGAAGGTATATATAAGATGAAATGTGAAACTGCTGGACCTATTTTTGAACTTGGTCAGTTGATTCCAATTGAATATATAGACAAATTAGAAACAGCAGAACTGACAGAAATACTGATAAATGGAGAAGATGAAGAATCAGAGGACAGTCTAAGGCAACGATATTATGATAGTTTAAATTCTCAATCTTTTGGGGGGAATATACAAAACTATAAAGATGAGGTTAACAAAATACAAGATGTTGGAGGAGTTAAAGTTTATCCTGTTTGGAACGGTGGAGGTACTGTTAAGTTAGTAATAATTAATTCTAACTTCAAAGTACCATCAGAGGATTTAGTTAATTTAGTGCAAGAAGAAATTGACCAAATTGGACATCAAGGACAGGGCTTAGGATTAGCACCAATAGGGCATAGAATCACAGTTGAAGGAGCTACAAGTACAACTATAAATATATCAGCAGAGATAACATATAAAAATGGCTACACTTGGGAGAATATAAAATCAATTGCAGAAGAAGCAGTTGATGACTATTTAAATGAACTTAACATGAGTTGGGAAGATGAAGAAAACTTAATAGTCCGTATATCTCAGATAGAAACTCGTTTGTTAAGTATAGATGGAGTGTTAGATATTACAAACACAATGATAAATGATGTTAAATCTAATCTAACAATAGATAGTAACAGCATAGTAGTGAGAGGTGAAGTAGTTGGATAAAAAAATTAATCTAATAAATTACTTGCCACAAATTCTACAAGATAAAGAAGAATATATAAAAGTATTTAATGTAGAAAATAAAGAAATAAAAACACTACATGATAAATTAAAGGACCTATCAAATGACCAGTTTTTAGAGGACCTAACTATAAGTGGTATAAAAAGATGGGAAAAGATAATGTCTATAACTCCTAAAAGTAATGAGAGTTTAGAAGATAGAAGGTTTAGGATTTTTAGTAAATATATAAGTAAACTACCTTACTCAGAGAGATTTTTAAGGAACTGGCTAGATAATGTAGTTGGAGAAGGCAATTATGAATTAACTATTAATAATGCTACTTATAACATACACCTTGAGAGTGATGCTAGAAATCAAGATTGGTTTGAGGAAGTTCATTCTTTTGTAAGTAATATAAAACCTTGTAACATGACACTAGATTACACTAGAGTGCTTATAAGCAAAGACAATTATATGAATTTTGGTATAACAACCTTAATGGGTCAAGAAATAACTATATACCCTTGGAGTCCACCAGATATAGAAACTTATGGAGAAATTGATGTATTAACTGGCAATGGAGTTGGATACCAAGAGGTAACAATATTTTAGGAGGTGATATATTGGCTATAGATAAAAGTTATTACACTATAATTACAGATGTAGGAAAAGCAAAGATAGCAAATGCAAGTGTCACAGGTAATAAAGTGGGATTTGTAAAAATTCAACTTGGTGATGGAGGAGGGAGTGAATATACTCCAACTGAGAGTCAGACAGCTCTCAAAAATGTGGTATGGGAAGGCAATATCGGAAATACAACTACAGATGAAACTGCACCAAATTGTATAATATTAGAGAGTTTAATACCATCAAGTGTAGGCGGGTTTATGATAAGAGAAATAGGATATTTAGATGATGAAAATAATTTAATTGCCATTTCTAAATACAAAGAGTGTTATAAACCTTCTATAGAACAAGGTGCAGTGGTAGACATGAAGGTTAAAACTGTGCTTATTGTATCTAATGTAAATAATATAGAACTTAAAATTGACCCAACAATAATCTTTGCAACACTCAAAGATATACAAGACTTAGAAACTAAAATAGGTACTGTTAATACTAAAATTGATACAACTAAAACAGAATTAACAAGCAACATAGAAACTGCTAAAACAGAGTTAAACACTAGAATTGACACAGAAAACGAGAAACAAAATATTAAAATTGATAATATTATTGCAGGTGGTGTAAATGTATCTCATACACATATTATAGAGATTGATGATTGGACTTTAAATAATGAAACTAATATGTATGAAGTAACTATAGAAAATCCACTTTTAACTGAAAGAATAGTAATATCAACATACAATGAAAATGGGGATTCGCTTGTTCCTGATGCGACAGTAAAAGATAATAATGTAATTGTCAGAAGCACTGAAAATAATAGAACATTCGTATATTTGATAAATGGAAATGCTCAAACAAGTTTAATTAATGCAACTGTAGATGATAACAGAGTGTCTGAAATGACTACTTATTCATCTAAGAAAATAGAGGATTCTATTAGCAGTATACAGCTTATAGATACCAGTATAAGTATTACAGATGCTAATGATAGATTTACAAGTGATAAGTTAGATGGAGTATTAGAGGAAATAATGGTAGAAATAAGTGGTCAAAGAACTAAAGGAATAACTATAGTGAATAATTTAATAGATATGATTTAATAAAGGAGAGTGAAAAATGGCAACAAAATTAGAAGAAAATGCAAAACTGAGAGAAATGATAGATACATTAGAAACTGCAAAAAATGACTTGCAAGTAGGTAAAAATAATATAGCTGATGTTCTAGGTTCACCCTTTACAGGGAATGACAAGTTAGATACAACTAGGAATACATTAAATTCAATTAGAAGTACTTTTGTTTCAAACCTAAATAAAAAAGGCGTATCAACTGCAAGTAATACACCTTTTAAAATATTAGTTGAAAATGTAGGTAAAATAGAACAAGGAAATATGAATGTTCCAATTTGGTATAAACCAAAAAATATTTCAATAACCACGGCTTCTGATTCTTATATAAGAAATGATAACTATGCTGCGGCTATAGGCGAAGAAGTTTTTTTCTTTATTAAATACGACAAAAATACAATGTATTTCAGAAAATATAATACTATAACAAATTCTCTTACAAGCCTTGCATCTCCAGTATATAACACTAATTTTTTACTTGTGAGTTATAATGATGAAATTTATCAAATAGGTGGATTATCTGGTAGTACAGCTTTAAGTACTTGTAAAAAATATAATGCAAAAACTTTAACTTGGAGTTCTTTACCTAATATGGGAGCTAATAGATTTGGAGCAGGTGGAGAAGCATATAAAAATCAAATACATGTTTTTTATGGAAAGAAAAATACTACTGACAGTGTAGCTGTTAATACCTCTGAATATTTTCTTGTAGATACAAATACATGGACAAATAAAGGGAATTTACAACTTTCAAAATACGCTGGTTACACTTGTGCAAAAGGTTCAAATAATTTTGTTGTATATGGTTTAAGTGACCCAAGTAGTGTTTATTCTGTAATAATAGCTAATTATAGTCCAATAGCTGGAACTATAAGTGGTAGATATGGTACATCAGGGTCATTTGTTGTGCCTATAAAAAATTATTTGTTTTTAGGCAATTACGATTATTATTCATCTGGTAAGTACACAACCATAGCATTTGGGGAAAATGGGAGAATTTTTGAAAGAAATTTAGGCGATTTAAGAATACCATCAAGTTATGATATTAAGGCTGTTTCAGTTGAAGATAAATTTGTATATTATTGTTCAAATGGAAATATTATATGTTTTATACCAGAATTATAAAATTAGTAACTATTT
>NZ_OEZH01000077.1:354-556 GCF_900243075.1 Clostridioides difficile | reverse complement strand
GAAGATAAATTTGTATATTATTGTTCAAATGGAAATATTATATGTTTTATACCAGAATTATAAAATTAGTAACTATTTGTTTAGGAATGGTTACTTAATACTTTTGTAATCTTTGAATTTACTATCTTATACATTAAAGTAAATTAATTTAAAATATAAAGCTGTTTTTGGAATAGTTTAAATTTCTATCTCTTTTACTTTT
>NZ_OEZH01000077.1:0-344 GCF_900243075.1 Clostridioides difficile | reverse complement strand
CTATTCCAAAAACAGCTTTATATTTTAAATTAATTTACTTTAATGTATAAGATAGTAAATTCAAAGATTACAAAAGTATTAAGTAACCATTCCTAAACGAAAGGATACTTAAAAAGGAGGAAGGAATTTAATGACTATAAAATTGGAAGAAGATTCAAGTATAAAAGAAGTTATGGATTCATTTGAGAATGTAAAAAATGACCTTCAAAATGCTAAAAACAACTTGGCTAGTACTTTAGGAGGGTATTTAAAATAAAGTGTGTATTCTTCTAAAAAGTGGTGATAATTAAAATATTAAATATCACTATATAAAGGAAGGTGCACACTTTTTATGTTTAACAAAA
>NZ_OEZH01000048.1 GCF_900243075.1 Clostridioides difficile | reverse complement strand
ATTTACAGTCGATTTAATTTGATTAGCAGTAGTTTTAGAAATAGAATTCTCATCTCCAATTATAATTACATCTTTAGGGTTTAGACGCTTTAATTCTGATTTTACACTAGCAGGAACATTATTTTTTTCAACTAAAAGTATTGGTGCATTATATGTAGTTGCTAATGGAGTTGATATAATTCCATCAATACTTACATCTCCATTTATTATAACTACCTTGTCTGAACCATTTTTCCAACCCTCTTTACTTATTTTAACTGCTGTTTCATATCTATCACTTCCTGTAAGTTCTGT
>NZ_OEZH01000013.1 GCF_900243075.1 Clostridioides difficile | reverse complement strand
AAATGAGCTAAAATTTGAGTCCAATTTCTAATTTTCTGAGTCCATTTTTCAGAAATATCCATAGTTGCCAAGTATAATGATTTGTGCAAAGAATCATCCGAAGGAAAAATAGACTTCGATTTAGTAACTTTTCTTAATAATCTATTGTAACTTTCCATTGAGTTTGTAGTATATATCAATGTTCTTATCTCTTGAGGATATTTAAAATATGTTGCTAGTTCATTCCAATTGCTTCGCCAACTTCTTAATGCTATCGCATACTGATTGCCCCATTTTTCCTCTAAGAGCGATAGCTCACTTAATGCTACCTCTTCTGT
>NZ_OEZH01000144.1 GCF_900243075.1 Clostridioides difficile | reverse complement strand
TGAACTCCGCCTACAGAACAAATCTCACCATCATAAAACTTATAAGTATTTCTACCATTTTCTAATAGCAAGTTACCTTTTGCACATTGTATAAAGCTATCAGCTTCAGCATCACATTCTAGAGTTACATTAGTTGTTTCATTCGCTTTGATTACATGTATCTTACGCTCTAGACCATTTTCTAGAGTATCAACATTATTATTCATCAATACAATATTGCAGTTGTCTAAAGTGTCTCCATAAAGTATAGAATAAGCTTCTTCTTTTTTATCTGGAAGATTTTTATAAGTATCATAGTCAACGTTTTTATAATATTGACTACAGTTAGTAAATCTTGCAGTTATCTGGCTATGAGACATTTTTCCAAACATAAATCCGCAGTATCCACATTTATCAACTGCAAGATTCATCATAAGATTGAAACCAAGCCCTTTATTACTAATACCTACTTCTTGAATATCTTCTATTTTTACATTGTTTAAGCTGACACCAGTTGTAATTTCCATTCCATTTTTACATTTATGAATCTTACTACTAGAAAGCATAGATTTTTCTCCAAGTTTTATACCAAGACCACATGAGGTAACAGTAATATCATTACCAGTTGCATAAAGTGGAATTTCAATTCCTGTTCCTGAAAAGCCAGAAATATATAGATGTTCAAAATGTGATAGACCTTGTACGCCTTTACCTTCTGTTATAGCAGATACATCTTTAGGTAATTCATTTTTTATTTCACGATTATCATAGTAAAAGTTAATATTTTTTATAGTTTGATTTGTCTCTGTCAATGTAATGATACTCATATTAGAAAT
>NZ_OEZH01000089.1 GCF_900243075.1 Clostridioides difficile | reverse complement strand
ACCACTTGGTTCTTTAGATATAGTAGCATTAAGTATTCTACCTTGAGGTACTTGTTTATCCCTTACCTTAACCATACCAAGTTTAGGTAGTTTTATATATTGACCACAATACATAATGTTTCCATTTGTAAAGTTAGTTTTATATGAAAATCTATTAGTTTTCTTTGATTTAAATTTAGGAAATCCTGCTTTTTCTTTAAAGAATTTTTCATATGCGTTTTCTAAATCTTTTAAGGCGTTTTGTAGTGAAAATTTGTCAGGTTCTTTAAGCCACTTTAATTTTTTTTTTAAATTGGTCAAATCAGAACTACACTGTTTATAAGTAAAAGTTTCTTTATCGTTTTTATAAGCATCTATTCTTTTAGCAAGATACTTATTATATACAAATCTACAACATCCAAAAGTTTT
>NZ_OEZH01000011.1 GCF_900243075.1 Clostridioides difficile | reverse complement strand
CTTTATGGTTTGTTTCTTAATATAAATTAACCTACTGTTTAATTTTCAATGTTCGTGTTTATTTCTTGTTCCTTTTTTCAAGGACAAGTAATACTATATCATCTTTATCTATCTAAGTCAATATAATTTTTTACTTTTTTTAATTTTTTTATTTATCATATATTCTTTATATTTAATTTTTAAAATCTAATACTAAGCAAATCTGTTTATTTCATAAAACTAATATATATTCTATGCTCTATTTTCCTTTTTATTCTATATTTAAATTTTTTATTTACACTAATATTTGTAATATCACATATTTGCTAAAATTAATTTACATTTCTTTCACTTGTAATTTTTGTAATCTTGTATTAGATTAATATTAAAAAATAATTTATCAATAACCTTATTTACAAAGACAGTTTTTATATATCAAAACATAATACCATATAAATACTATGCTACATTTTAGGAGGATTTTATTATGAGCAAAAAAGTATTAATAATGTCTGCTTCCACCGGTGGTGGGCATAATAGGGCTGCTCTAGCTATTAAAGAAGAACTTACTTCCAAAACACTTGATGGAGAGCCAATTGAATGTGAAATAATAGATAGTTTGAAATTAGTTAATAATACAATGGATAAAATAATTTCAAGAGGATATGAAAAATCTGCTATATATACTCCCAAAGCATATGGAAGTGTATATAGATTATCTGAAACAAATCTTTTATCAAAAAATGAATTTAAAGACAATCTACTAATAACATTCATGGCAAAAAAATTTAAAAAGCTTATTAGAAGCAAAAAACCAGATTTGATTATAGGAACGCATCCTTTTCCAATGATTGCGCTTAGTACATTGAAAAAAAATTTTAACTTACATAATAATGAATCAAATGCTTACACAGAGTATTTTTATAAACATTATACAAATACTATTAATGTTCCTCCACTTATTTCTGTATTAACTGATTATACTACTCATTCTACATGGATACAAAATGAAATTGATTACTATATAGTTGGTCATGAATACGTAAAAGAGTTATTGGTATTTGATGGAGTTGAACCTAGTAAAATTAGAACATTTGGAATTCCTGTTGAAAAATCTTTTCTCTCTCATAGAGATAAAGATATTGTTCTTTCTGAGTTAAACTTATCTCCAGATAAATTAACTGTTTTACTTATGGGTGGTAGCTTTGGAGCTGGTAATATAAAAGAGACACTTGATGAATTATTGGATACTGACAGAGATTTTCAAATACTTGTAATAACAGGTAGAAATGAAAGTTTAAAAGAAAAAATCGAAAAAAAGCTTATATCTCGTTATCATGATAAAAAAGTATGTGTCCTTGGATATACTGATAAAATGAATGATATTTTAGCTTCTATAGATGTATTAGTAAGCAAACCTGGTGGACTTACTACAACGGAGGCACTCTTAAAAGATGTACCTATGATAGTTCCATATTATATACCAGGTCAGGAAGAGGAGAATCTTGATTTCTTATCTAATTGTGGTGCAGCACTTAGAACTACAAAAAAATATAATTTATCAATATTATTAAAGGTTCTAATAGATGACCCTAGTAGGTTAGAGATGTTAAAAAGAAATATTAAATCAATAAGAAAATCAAATTCAGCCCAAAATATAGCTAATTTAATTTTAAATATAATTTCTGATTGATAAAATAAATAAAATCCCTATAGTATATATTATTTATTAGGGATTTTTTATTTTCTAATTATTTAATATTAAATTGGTTCATAAAAGTCTTCTTCATAATCATACTGATAGTTTTTATAATTATTTCTAAATTCAGCATTTTTATTTCGTGCAGTTTTTTTAGTTTTTTTCTTATTAGAAAAACTTATATCATCAAAATCATCATATTTAGGCTTGTCTTTTGATTTCATTTTTTTAACTCTTTTTTCTTTCATTGCATTATGTTCTTCTAAGTTCATAATTGGTTTCATGTTGCACCCCTATCAAAATTTTTAAATGATTTATACAACAAATTATACAATACAGAAGAAATTTATTCAATAAATCTAAATCAAAATTAATTTGAATTTAACCACAAAAAATTACAAAAATCGAGGTTAATACCTCGATTTTTATATTTCTCTTCTACCTTCTAGTGCTTTTGATATTGTGACCTCATCTGCATACTCTAAATCTCCTCCAACAGGAAGACCATGAGCTATCCTAGTAACTTTAATTCCCATTGGTTTTACTAACCTAGCAATATACATAGCTGTAGCTTCTCCTTCAATAGTAGGATTTGTTGCCATTATTATTTCTTTGACTTCCTGATTGCCAAGCCTTTGTATAAGTTCCTTTATTTTTAGCATATCTGGTCCAATACCATCCATTGGAGAAATCACTCCATTTAATACATGATACTGACCTTTAAACTCTCTCGCTCTCTCCATGGCTGCTACATCCCTTGGGTCTTCTACCACACATATAATACTCGAATCTCTATTTTTATTTGAACACATACTACATGGATCTGTATCTGTTATATTACAACAAATTGAACAATATCTTATTTCTCTTTTCGCGTCTATAATCGCTTTAGATAAAGCTTCCACATCATTAGTATTCATATTAATAACATGAAAAGCCAATCTTTGAGCAGTCTTTCTTCCTACTCCAGGAAGCTTTGAAAATTCTTCTATAAGTCTCGTTATTGGACCTGTATAAACTTGCATAAATACCACCTACTAGAATAACCCAGGTATATTCATACCTCCAGTTACCTTACTCATTTGACTTGCTTGTATATCATCAATATTTCTCAATGCTTGATTTACTGCACTTAAAACTAAATCTTGTAACATTTCTATATCATCTGGATCAACTACTTCTGGTTTGATAGTTATATCTAAAACTTCTTTTTTACCATTCACCTTTACAGTAACTGCGCCTCCTCCAACTGAAGCTTCTACTTCTTTATTTTCTAATTCTTGTTGAGCTTTTTGCATATTCTCTTGCATTTTTTGAGCCTGCTTTAATAAGTTATTCATATTTCCACCACCAGGCATCATTCCGCCTCCAAAACCTTTTTTAGCCATAAACAATTCCTCCTAAACTTATTTTCATTTTATTATTATATCATAATAGTATTTTATTATTTACTTTCATTTTCATCAATACTGTCTTTTATTTCTAGTATCTCTTCATTTACTATGTTCTTTAATATCTCTTCACCAATGTCTTCTTTTTCTTTAACTTCAAGATTTATATCTTTGACTTCTGATGTCAATACTATTTTTACATTAAAACTTCTATTTAAAACATCTCTTATTGTTTTTTCTAAATAATTTATTGTATCTTGGGAGCTAAGTCTAGTTTTTGCAAAATCAAATTTATCATCAAATATAACATACAACATGTTGGAATATACATTAAAGCTTTTTACCTCACTTAAAAGTGCATATATTGGCATTTTTTTATCTTTTTTAATTTGTTTAAGTATATTCTTCCAAGATGACTCTATAAGTATAACGTCCTCATTTTTTACATCTTCATAAACTACATTTTCTTGTTTTACATCTATTTCTCTATTGACTTCATGTTCTTTTTCTTTACTATTACCAGTTTTTTCAACCTTAAAGCTACCCAGTTCAATCATTTTTTCTAAGTTATCAACTCTTTTTATAAGAGCTTCTTTACTTTCGTCAAACATTGGTTGAGCAATTTTCATTATAGTTATTTCCACTAAAACTCTTGGATTTGAAGAGGACTTTATATCATCCTGAGTTGCTGATAATATATTTAAAACCCTTATCAAATCATTTATATCTATATTTTTAGACTGAAGTTTAAGTTGTTCTATGGTTTCTTCGGGCAATGAAATTATCTCATCTAGTTCTGATGAAACCTTACATACCATTAAATTTCTAAAATGATCAATCAAATCATTTATAAGGTTTCTTATATCTTTCCCCCATAAAACAAATTCATTTAATATCTCAAGAGATTTTTTAGTATCTTGTGCTAAAATACATTGAGACAATTCAAATAACTGTTCTATATTGACGCTTCCCATCAATTCAACAACATCTTTATAATCTATCTTATTCTCTCCAAATGATATACATTGGTCTAATATACTAAGTGCATCTCTAAGAGCTCCTTGAGAATTTCTCGCTATTAAATTAAGTGCTTTATCATCTATATCAGTTCCTTCATCTTCACAAATCCTTTTCATTCTAAGAGTCATATCTTTAACCGTAACTCTTTTAAAATCGTATCTTTGGCATCTTGATAAAATGGTTGCAGGTATCTTGTGAGGTTCAGTAGTAGCTAATATAAAGATTACATATGAGGGTGGCTCTTCTAATGTTTTTAATAATGCATTAAAAGCTCCTTGAGACAACATATGAACCTCATCTATTATATATACTTTATATTTAGCATTGGCTGGAGAATATTTCACACTTTCTCTAAGCTCTCTTATATCATCCACACTATTATTTGATGCTGCATCTATTTCTACAACATCCATTGTATTATCTTTTAATATCGATTCGCATATCTCACACTCATTACAAGGTTCTTCATTTATTTTATTCAAACAGTTCACTGCTCTTGAAAAAATTTTTGCAGTAGATGTCTTACCAGTACCTCTTGTACCACAAAATAGATAAGCATGTCCTATATTATCATTGTATATTTGATTTTTTAAAGTCTTAATAATATGATCTTGACCAATAACGTCTTCAAACTTTTGTGGTCTATATGCTCTATATAATGCTTTATGCATCCTTTTACCTCTCTTTAGCAAAATTAATAAAAAAATCCCTCATTATCTAAGGGATTAGTCTTTTATATGTTAAATGCTGTACACCATCTATCGACTTAATTCCATAGGCGTTACCAAAACAGTTAGCTCAACTTAGGCACCCCCACGGCACACAAAAGTGATCACTTACCGCTGCTTCCTTCCGGACCTGACGGGGTTCATGAGCTTTCATTGCGCAGGACCTAAGCATCAACACCACTTATTTAGGGCGGCCCTACAGAAAATAAGCCTTTAGATGGAATTCAATCCTGCTATAGCGGATTGCAGGTTACAGGGCACCGCTACCTCCCCATCTAGTACAGCAAAATTACAACCATATTTAATTACTTTTATTGTTTCTGGCGGAGAGAGTGGGATTTGAACCCACGATACAGTTTTACCCATATACTCGCTTTCCAGGCGAGCGCCTTCGACCACTCGACCATCTCTCCTTAATCTCTTTTTCTTAATGCCTTAAAAAATTCTTGCAATATGATCGAGCATTCTTCTTGCAAAACATCAAAAGCCACTTTTACATTATTATTATTAAAATAATCTAATTTAAACTCATGCTGTTTTTCTATATATGAATTTTTTACATGTCTTGTCCCTATTATAAGCTTTTTTATTCTAGAATTAACTATTGCACCACTACACATTATGCAAGGTTCCATTGTAACATATAAATCACAATCAGTCAACCTCCAACCACCTAATTTTTCTGAGGCTTGTTTTATCGCTAAGATTTCTGCATGAGCTGTAGAATCTTTTAGTGTCTCTGTAAGGTTATGAGCTCTAGCTATTATTTGTTTATCTTTAACTATAATAGCACCTATTGGTGTTTCTCTTTTATTATATGCTTTATATGCTTCTTTTAATGCTTCTTTCATATAAAATGAACTTTCCATAATTCCTCCCAAAACTTATAACAAACTTATCTTATCATAATTCATTTTATAATTCAACTTAATTTTATTTTGTTTATTTAATTATTACTATATATAGTTATATTTTTTTTAAATTAGTTCTAAAATAATTTTTAGATATTTATATAATCCTTGATTTATAAAGATATTTAGTATTTTATGATGAAAATTCTGTTATATAAATTAACATAAAAAAGCTATGAAATTTAATAATTATATTAATAATTCCATAGCTTTTTAATTTATTGTTCACTCATAATATATTTTCTACATTAAAATATATTTCTACATATAATGTTAATATAGAATTATCTTATAACATCAACACCCATATAAGGTCTTAACTCTTCTGGAACTACTACAGAACCATCTGCTTGTTGATAATTTTCTAATATAGCAGCTAGGCATCTTCCTATAGCTAATCCAGAACCATTCAATGTATGAACATATTCTGCTTTTGATTTTTTATCTCTTTTAAATCTTATTCCTGCTCTTCTTGCTTGAAAGTCTTCAAAGTTTGAACAAGAAGATATTTCTACATATCTATTATAGCTTGGCATCCAAACTTCCAAATCATATTTAAAGGCTGCTGTAAATCCTAAATCTCCTGTACATATTTTTACCACTCTATATGGAAGACCTAACATTTGTAACATAGTTTCAGCATCATGAGTTAATGATTCTAATTCATCATAAGAGTCTTCTGGCTTAACAAATTTAACTAACTCAACTTTATTAAATTGATGTTGTCTAACTAAGCCTCTTGTATCTCTTCCTGCTGAACCTGCCTCAGATCTAAAACAAGGAGTATATGCACAATATTTAATTGGAAGTTCTGCGACATCTAATATTTCATTAGCATGTATATTAGTAACAGGTACTTCAGCTGTTGGTATTAAGAAATACTCTAATCCTTCTATTTTAAACATATCTTCCTCAAATTTAGGAAGTTGACCAGTACCTATAAAACTATTTCTATTAGCCATAAATGGAGGTAACACTTCTGTATATCCATGCTTAGCTGTATGAGTATTTAAAAAGAAATTCATTAAAGATCTTTCTAATCTAGCTCCTAGTCCTCTGTATAAAGTAAATCTTGAACCAGTTATTTTCCCAGCTCTTTCAAAATCTAATATACCTAGACCAGTACCTATATCCCAATGTGCTTTATGCTCAAAATCAAATTTAGTAGGTTCTCCCCAAGTTCTTATTTGAACATTATCTTCATCTGTTTCACCTTGTGGTACCTCTGGATGAGGAACATTTGGTATTCTCATCAATGTATATTCCATTTTTGCCTCTACTTCTTTTACTTTCTCATCAATACCTTTTATCTTATCTGATAGCTCTTTTAATCTTACCTTTTCTTCTGTTACATCTTTTCCCTCTTTTATTAATTGTGGTATTTTTTTAGAATTTACATTTAATTCATTTTTCATAACTTCAACTTCTTGAAGTATTTCCCTTCTTTTATTATCTAATTCCACTACAGCATCAAGGTCAAATTCTTTTTCGCCTCTTCTTTCCATAGCTTTTTTGATATCATCTAAATTTTCTCTTATTCTTTTAATATCTAACATATTAATTCCTCCTAATAATTTTGATAATATAAATTATAATTCCAATTTAATTTACAAATATTATAACTGTAAATTTTTAGCTTAAACAAATTTGAAAAATAAAAAAAGACCTCCGTTTACCCCTATAAAAGGGACGAAAATCTTTTATCCGCGTTGCCACCCTAATTGACTATACTAAATGTATAATCCTCTCAGACCTATAACGTAGGTAAACGTCTAGCTTTAACTAGAAGCTCTAGAGTAGATTCAAAAACCATTGTAATGAGTTCTCACCATACACTCATTCTCTGAATACAATCTGTTTTTTACTATTTTCCTTCACTGCTTTTTAACTAATTGTTTTATTTGATAATCATTATATTATATATATTAACATCTTTCAATACTATTATTCAAATTTTTTTAGAATTTTCTTTAATTTTTTATATTAAATTCATTTTTTTTATTTAATTAAAATATTACCTTTTGTCTGCTGTGTTTAAATTACTTGTATCATTAAATAATAGTGCAGAAGGAACAAAGGGAACTTTTATATTATTTTCATCAAACTTATTTTTGACTTTTTCCATTACATCAAAGTATACATCCCAATAATCATCAGTTTTAACCCAGGGTCTAGCAACTATTTGCATAGTATTATTTCCTATGGAGTTTAAACCTATAATAGGTTTTGGGTCATCTAATATTCTTTTTTCATTTGTAAAAATCTCATTTAATATAGACTTAACGATATCTATATCACTATCATAAGAAATATTATATGAAAAATCTATCCTTCTTTTGTTTTGATGTGTATAATTAATTATATTATTACTTGTCAATTGAAAATTTGGTATAATTATAGTTTTATTATCTGGAGTTTTAAGAACAGTGCTAAATATTTGTATATCAGAAACTGTACCTTCTACACCTGAACCTTGAATATAATCGCCTATATTAAATGGTTTAAAAAATAAAATAATCATACCTGAACCTAGATTTGATAATATTTCTTTAAATGCTAAACCTATACTAAATCCAGCAGCTCCTAATACAGCTACAACTGATGTAGTCTGTATACCTATAATACCTAAACTTATCAATGATATAATAGATAACATAGATATATATATTCCATATACAATAAAATTATTTACACCTTTGCTCATTCCATATTTAATTAAAAACTTTGAGACCATTCTTCTTACTATTTTAGATATATAAATACCTATCACAAATACAATTATTGCATATATGATATTTGGTATGTTATCACTAAAGTTATTAAGCATGTTTTCTAAAGTTCTCTTAGTTATATTACTATTTGTTGAGGCAGTCTTAGCCAATGATAAAAAATTCATTTAACTCCTCCTTATGATAATATTCCTTTGTCATCTAATTTTTTTATTATAGCTTCTATAGTATCTTCTTTTATAGCCTCAATTGTGTGAATGTGACTACATTCTGTCAGAACTGATAATTGTTTAAATTCATTTGTCTCTACTTTCTTCATAAAATTATCTATATCTATTTTAGAGTAAATATTAAGTTCTGCAGTTATTTGACCATATGTTGGATGACTTACAATGACATCTTTTACAATCCCACCTAAATCTACAATAATCTTTAATTCATCATAAATTTCTTTAGAATTCTTGTGATTCTTACATTTTATTTTCTTTGTAAAATATGGTTGATTATATATTATATATCCTTGAGGTGTAGCTATTATTTCAAATCCTTTAGCTCTTATAAGGGCTATATCTTGTACTATTACTTGTCTACTTACATTTAATATCTCAGCTAGACTTCCACCTTTTATAGGACACTTAGATTCCTTTAAAATATCTATTAATCTGCTTCTTCTTTCATCAGAATTCATATTACACCTTCTTTCTAAATCAAACTAAATCAAAAACTTTATCTATACTATATAATTCTATATTTTATCTTATTATAAATCAATATTGACTTTATATTCTGTTTAATCTTAAATTTTATTACAAATAAAAAAAGATTACGTGGCTACGTCCTACTCTCCCAGGCAGTTTCCCACCAAGTACCATCAGCGCTAGAGAGCTTAACTTCTGTGTTCGGAATGGGAACA
>NZ_OEZH01000157.1 GCF_900243075.1 Clostridioides difficile | reverse complement strand
AGATAATGTAAGTGTGTTAGTTAAAGCAGGAGCAGTATCTGAAACAACTGCTACAGATTCAGTAGCAAATACAACATTTGAAGTTAAAAAATATGTGGTAGCCCCAATATCAACAATAGGAAAAATATCTTCTGGACTATCAAGTTTATTTAATATATTAAAATAAATAATGAAATATGAATAAAAATTAGTTTAATAAGATGTAAATTTTCTTGATGATACTAGTATTGGCTGTAGGATTTTTAAAATAATTTTCCTACAGCCTTTTAGCATATAAGAATAGTAAATCTAAAATAATGTTTGAACAAAGGTATTTAATAAGTATTTATACTAAAATTAACTAGTATAAATATAAAAATTAAGATGTTGTATTATAATTTTAAGTGTCTAAATAAAATCTATTACTTTACATCAATTAAAAACTTCACATAATTTTCATATTAATTATCAATTAAATTCACACATAAGAGTTATTCTATAAACATAGAAGATAGTAAAACTAGCTTAAAAACATAATATAATACCCTATACAAAATAGTGGCAACTCTCCCTCACATCCTCAATTGTTGCCACTATTTTAATTTTTTGTATAAAACAAAAGGAGCTGTCGCATGAGCAAATTAAATTTGTTCTGCGAGAGCTCCTTTTTACTTATCTTAATAGGCATATTTTTAATTGTTTTATATAAAGTTTATGTTCTAAGTAAAATTATGCATGACAAAGAAAGGTATAAAAATACCATTTTTTCAGATAATATTTGATTATAAATAATAAATTTAGAATACTTCTTTTAAATGATGAAGATATATTCCACGTTTATTTTTTACTATTTTATTGTGTAGTCTAGAAATGTTATGAGCTATCGCCACAATAACACATTCTGATAGAACATTTTCTTTACCTCGGCTTAAAAATCTTCTAAATTTCATATTTTGTTTTACTTGAGCGAAAGCTCCTTCTGCTTGTATACTTCTATTCATTCTAAGTTTACACCCCTCCGGGCTTATAATTCTCTTTAAGTTTTCTTTTCTTTTTTTATGAAATAACTTAGATACTTGTAAGTTTTTAGTCCTATTTTCAAGAGGAATCTTACTATTGCTTCCCTTAATACAACTGCTTTTATATTGACAATCACGGCATTCTTCACAAGCATAACAAGTTATTTCACTTTTATAGCCTGTTTTTGATTTCCTATTTATTGTTTTATTAGCAAATAGTTTTTTGCTATTTTTACAAATATAATAGTCATTTTTTTCATTGTAATCCATATTATAAATACGTCCAATATCATTTTTATATTTTCTAGTTTTACTAATTTCATAATTTGCAGGTTTTATGAAAGATAATTGATTATTACACTCTAAAAATGTATAGTTTTCCTCACTTTCATATCCAGAATCAGCTACTATTTTAGGATATTTAAACTGAGTATAGTCCTCAATAGGTTTTAAAAACGGTATTAATGTTGTAGTATCAGTAGGTTGATGTCCTGAACTTACCCAAACTATATATTCTGAATTTACACCAAATTGTATATTATATGCTGGTTTCAATTGCCCATTTTTCATATGGTCTTCTTTAATTCTCATAAAAGTTGCGTCATTATCTGTTTTAGAATAACTATTTCGTTCACCCATTATATGAAGGTCTTTAGTATATTTTTTCAATCTATCAATATAATTATTTAATTGCTCTATAGATTTTTGAACGATAGATTTTTTCTTTCCTTTTCCATGAACAAATTTTATATTTGATTCTTTTGATATTTTTTTTAGTTTCTTTAAAAGTTTTTTTAGATGATAGATTTTGATTTTATCTTTATAGATTATTTTAATACCAAAATCAATCTCACATTTCAATATGAAGTCAGATATATTATTCATCATTTTAGCCATATTTTTATTTATAGATTTTTTCCAAACAAAAGTATATCTATTGGCAGATGACTCTATCTTTGTACCATCAATAAATAGAGTATCTTTTGAAATCTCCTTATTATCTCCAAGAAAGTTTGTAAACTGTGCAATCAAATTTTTGGTTACTTGTGAAAAATGAATACTACGAAATCTTGCAATTGTTGAATGGTCTGGGGCGGAGGCTCCGCCTAGAAGATACATAAAGTTAATATCTTTTTTGCATGCTTTTTCTATTTCTCTTGAAGAATAAATACAGTTCATATTTGCATATATTATAATTTTCAAAAGTTGTCTAGGGGTTATTCTATTTCCTCTAATTTGAGAATAAGTCTTATATAATTTTTCTAAATTCATCTCCTCAATAATTTGACTTAATAACCTTACAGAATCATCTTTTGGCATCATGTAATCAATATTTAGTGGTAATTTAAATTGATAATTATCACCATAAGTAGCATAATCCACTTGTATAGTATTCTGTTTTTACATACAATTATTATACAAGAATCCCAGGCTCTTTTGAACTTGGGATTTATTTTTTTTTATACAAAAAAAGGGAGTAGCACTATTTTCTAATGCGACAGCCCCATATTTTTTATTAAAAAATACTAAACGACACTTTGTATACATATTATCATAAATCTATCATGATTAATGTATACTAAAAAATGGATTTATGTTAAAATTCAAGTAAATAGATTGAAAATAAAAAGTAAAAGGTTAGTCATTCATTTTCGATTTATTCCTAGATTTTTCGATAGAAAGTCTTAAATAAGTGAGAACTCTAGTTAGAAAATTTTTGATATCATTAATTATATATTAATATCAACATAATAATTCCTAGACATCAATAATTTTAATGTTTAAAATGATATAAAAAATTACCTATAAATAGTATACAAAACTATATTAGGGATTAATTGTTTTTAAAATTTTGAGTGATTTTCTTATTTTTGATGTTAGCATACTAAAAATAGAGGTCGATTTTTTATGTAAATAACAGTGTTTTGTGACCATTTATATAATTAAAGTACAGAGGCTTATATACAAATATTAAAGATTATGAACTAAGTTAAAATAAGTAGCTAAATCATTAAGTTTAGGAATAGTGATAGTAAATAAATATTGGAGTTTATATGTGATAATCCATTTTGTTAGTCGTATAACTAAACAGTTATTTATGAATGTGATATTTTATTTGCTTTTATATCTAATGTCTAAGGAGGGTTGTTTATGTATAGAATAGTTATCTGTGAGGATGATATTACACAAATAACTTTTTTAAGAGAGTGTATATTAAAGTCCTTAGAGGGTATTTCTAGTCAAATTGAACTATTTGAGTTTAATTCAGGAGAAGAGCTATTGGAATCTAATTTGGAAGGTATTGATATATTCTTTTTAGATATTAAAATGCTTAAACTAACAGGTATGGATGTGGCTAAAATAATTAGAGAAACTAATGATACTTCTGAAATAATATTCATAACATCAATAGTCGATTATATACAAGAAGGCTATAAGGTAAGGGCCTATAGGTATTTATTAAAACCTATAGATTTTGGAGATTTAAATGAAAGCATTTTGAGCTGTATATCGGATATTATAAAAAAAAGAGAAAATTTTATGCTGATAGAAAATAAAGGTATAATTAATAAAATTTTAATTAACAGTATTATGTATATAGAGATTAGGAAAAAGGTTTTGACTATACATACTAAAGATGATACTTATTATACTAAAAATAGTATGGATAAAATAGAATTAGAGCTAGAAAAATATAATTTTTTTAGATGTCATAAGAGCTATTTAATTAATTTGGAGTATATTCAATTTATATGTAAAAATGCTGTAGTTATTAATGATGAAGATATACCAGTTAGTAAATATAGAATATCTGATTTAAAGACAAAATTAACACATGTGTTGGGCGATGTATTATGTTAGAGACATATGTATTTTGGATTATTCTAACAATAATTTCCACAACGATAGAATGGATTGTATTAAAATTTTTATTAAATGAACTTAGTGAGTTAAGAAAGACTAAAGTAGCCCTAAATAGTAGTATATTAATTGCTATTATGATAATTACTATTTTGACCTTAATTGAATTTAATATAAATATTAAATTATTTATCTGTATATTTATTACATATATATTGTATAAAATGAATTATGTAGTGGATAAATGGAAAAGTGTACTTATAAGTTTGCTATATTGGATGTTATTAATCGGATTTGATAGTATTGGATTAAGTATAGTAATAACACTTAATTCTATACAAAATATGAATGACTTATTAGAGAATAATTTATTAAATTTAGAATCAATAATGATATCTAAATCATTACTGATAGCATTAATACCATTACTTAAATTTATCAGATTAAAAATAAAAATAAATAAAAAGGATTGTATATATTTATCTATTCCATTAATAGCAAATATTATTGGAGTAATAGTTATATTTGAATTTATTTTTAAAGACAAGAGTATTGATTCTACAGAAAGTTTAATAATACTTACAATATCAACTGTATTTTTACTATCAAATATTTCATTAGTAAGTATCATAGGAAGAATAATAAAAGATAATAGTTTAAGGATAGAATATGAAATTACAAAAAAAAGAATGAATATGCAATATAAATATTATTTAAATTTACAGGAGTATCAGTTGAAAATAAGAAAATTATATCATGATATGAATAATCATATCATTTGTATTCAGAATGTTTATGGGAAGAATGAGTTTGCAGATAAGTATATTAAAGATATAAATAAGCAAATAAAAGAATGTAATACTATATTTAATACACAGAATATGATTCTAGATGTTATTTTAAGTGATAAAAAATCTATTTGTGATATGAATAATATAGATTTTTTAGTAGATATTAATTTTTTAGAATGTAATTTTATAGAAATGCCAGATGTATGTAGTATATTTTCAAATATAATAGATAATGCAATAGAAGCGTGTAATAAGATTAAGGATACAAGTATACGAAAAAAAATTAAATTAAGAGGAACTGTTATAAATAGATTATTTGTAATAAAATGTGAGAATACAAAGACAAATGAAGTTATATTAAAAAATAATAAAATTATTACAAGTAAGAAAGATTCCTTTTTACATGGAATAGGACTAAGTAGTGTAAAAGGTTCAGTAGAAAAATATAATGGAAATGTAGAAATATATTCAGATAAAAATAAGTTTACAATTACTATTTATATACCATTAGCTAGGAACTAATTCTAGTTGGAGCTCTAAAGTGCCCAGTTGGAGCAATAGTATTGAAAAATGAAATAGAGTATGATATCTTTTAAGTATAGAAGATTTAGAGATGATAGTACTAAATAGAACAAAAAAATATGATTTATATTTATATGGCTTTAAAATGTAAGTTTGGTAAAATTTATAATGAATGATATAAGAATAGCAATTAAACAGTTGATAAATAGTGAAATTGATATAGCAATTAATCCTAAAAAAACAGAAAATTTATAATTTATAGAATAATTTTATAAATTTAATAATTAAATTTAACTAGCACAATGAGAATTAGTTAGTATTTAATGAGACTCTATAATCTACCATTTTAGATTATAGAGTTTTTCTTGTAAATATAAATAAGGAGAATTTTAATTATGATTAATATTAAACTGGCAATGTCGTATTTAAAAAAACAAAAGGGAAAAACTTTATCACTGATACTTAGTATAGGGATTGCTGTTATGCTAGTTTTTTCATTAAGTGTTATTAAAGAGTCTCAAGGGCAATCAGATATAAATCATGCATACAAAAACTCTGGAGATTATCATGCTTTTTACGAAGATGTAGATAGTAAGGTAGTAAAAAAACTTAATAGTGAAGAAGATATAAAAGAATTCAATGATATACTTAAATTTGGAGAAATTGTAAGTAAGGATAATGGGGCATCTATAAATTTGTATTCTTACAATAAAAATTTTTTAGATTCTACTAGATATAAGTTGATTAAAGGTAGGGAACCTAGAAATTCTAATGAATTAGTAATAGAGCAAAAAGTTTTAGATAAAATGGACCTAGGTGTTAAATTAAATCAAACTATTGATTTTCAAATTGTTAATGAGTATGTAAATGAAAATAATGAGAATGTTATTTACAGTAAAAATAAACAATTTAAGATAGTTGGTATTTTAAGTAAATCCGATGAATACTATGAAAGTTTAAATAAATATAAGGTAAGAGCCTTTACATATTCAAAAGATGGCAAAGATATTGTTCCATCTGAATTAATAAATCATATGGGCACGTTAAAGCTTAATACAAAAGATTTAGACACTCAGAAAGTAGTGAATCTAGGGGTAAAATATAAGTTAACAAATAATGAATTTTATCCAAATACAGAAGTAAGTATGGCTATGTCTATGAAAAATATTTCAAAAACAACAACTTACTCAATAAAACAAAGATTATTACCTTTATTATGTGCAATATTAGTAATATACAATATGTTTAACATAATAATATTAGATATGACCAAGCAAATTGGTTTACTTAGAGCTGTTGGAGCCAACAAGAAAAATATTAGACATATATTTTTTATTCAGAGTATTGTAGTTTTATTCGTGGGTATAGTAATAGGTTTACTTGGAGGTATAGTTTTTTCTTACTTAGGTCTTAGGATTGTATATGATAAAAGTGCAGAATTAACTATAAATACAAATTCTATAATTGAATCTATAATAATGTCAATTATAGCAGTTATATTAGCCTCTGTAATACCTATATATAAAGCTGGAAATTTATCTATAATTGATGCTATAAAGAAGACAGATAAGTTAAATTATGTTCCTAAGATTTTATTGTTAAAATCACATAAAAAAGTTGTTGGAATTATAAATGAAATAGCTTTTAAAAACATATTTAGGAATAAGGTTACATCAATAATAATTATTATTACGATATCGCTATGTGGGGTTTTATTTATAGGCAGACTAACTTCTACAAAATTCATATATGGAAAAGAGTCAGACTCAGCTAATATAACAAGTAAATCATATGGTAATTTTGATATTTATTTAGGATATTCACCAATAAATGCAAATTATATATTTTCTAAGTACGATAATTCTTTATTAAATGAAATAAAAGCTATTGACGATGTAACAGATATTAAACCTAATATTTATTTAAAAGGATATCTAAGAAATGCTGACTTAGAAAAAGATTATTTGGACGAGCTAAAAAGAACTGAAATAAATAATACTAATGAGCCTACAGTTTTAATTCGGGGTTACAATAAAGAGCTATTAAATAATATAGATAAGTATATAGATAAAGGAGAAAATATCTATAGTTATACAAAAGGTGATTATAAAAATATTTTATTGGTAAATAATTTTTATTCTAGAATTGAATTGTCAAATAATACTCAAATTATAAAATCACCTAAAGTAGGAGACTTAATAGATATAAAAACTCCTGTATATAAAGATGGAGAGTATAAATATATAAATACAAAAGTAAGAATAGCTGGAATAATGAAAAATAGCTATATATCAGAGCAAGATGGAGAGTCTCAATCAGGCGGAATTCAAGTGATATTTAATGAAAAGGATTTAAAAGAACTAACAGGGATAAATGATTATAATAAAGTTTTTGTGAAGATAAAAAAAGGAACAGATAAAAAAGTGATAAAAGAAATAAATAATATAATAGAAAAAAGTGGGTTTTCAGATATAGAGGGAAGATATGTACGTAATCATTTTGGAGACCATTATAATAAGTCTTCATATAAATTAGCAATGATTTGTGTATTTGGAGTTTTATTAATATCATCTATAAATATTATTTTTATAGTTAAATCAAATATAATTGTGAGATTGAGTGAGATATGTACATTCAGAGCAGTAGGGATGTCCAAGAAAAATGTAAAAAGAATGTTAATAAAAGAAAACATTATATATGGAGTATTAAGTATGATTGTGGCAGGAATCATATCTAGTTTCAATTATTATAAAATGATTTCTGAAACTAATAAACTTAATCAACAGATATATGGTATAAGTAACTCTATTAAATTTGAAATTCCAATATATGAAATTTTAATATTTGGATTAATATCTGTTTTCGTTTGTATCATTGCAGTTTATTTTTCTAATAAAATGATAAATAAACTTAGTATAGTAAGTGGTATAAAAGAAAATGAATAGAATTGCTAATTTAAATATACTGTAAGGAAATATTCTTTATTTAACAACTTTACATGTATTGGAAATTATAATACATATAATTTTTTTACTATTTTAAATAGAGCATTTAATCTTGGTATTGACTACAAAGATGTATAGTTATATCAATTAGAGAATTTAGATATGGTAGTAGAACTTATTTACGAAAATTTAATCTAAGAATATATATTTTTTAAATGGGAATGGAGATACGTTATGAAAATACTTAAGGTAAAAGATTTAAAAAAAATATATGGAAAATATGAGAATGAAGTTAGGGCTCTTGATGGTATTGATTTAGAGATAGAGCCACATAAATTTACGGCTATTGTAGGTGCAAGTGGTTCTGGTAAAAGTACACTACTTCACTGTGTTGCAGGCTTAGACAAACCAACTTTAGGGAATGTGTACTTAGATGATGTAGATTTATATACACTAAATGATGATAAGCTATCTGAAATAAGAAGACAGGAATTTGGCTTCATATTTCAAAGCTACAATTTAATACCAGTTATAAATGTATATGATAATATAGTACTTCCTGTGTTACTTGATGGGAAGAAAGAAGACAAAGAATATATTATGGGATTAATTAATAAGTTGGGGATTGAAAAACAAATAAAGAACTATCCTAATGAACTATCAGGAGGTCAACAACAAAGAGTTGCAATAGCTAGAGCTTTAGCCAATAGACCATCAGTAATATTTGCAGATGAACCTACTGGTAACTTAGATAGTAAGACTACAAATGAAGTTATGAATATGCTTGAATGGTGTGTTAAAGAATATAGACAAACACTAGTTATGATAACTCATAATGATAATATTGCAAAGACAGCTGATAGAATTATAACTATAAAAGATGGAAAAATAGATGAAAAAAACTATTAATAATAATTTATTTAGAATACTAAATATAATAGTATATAAAAATAAGACTAAGTTAATAGTATCATTTATAATGGTTTTTATAATTGCTGGCGTAAATATTATAATACCTCAACTAATTAGATGTATAGTAGATGATGGAATAGGAAATAAAAATATTTCTCTGCTTATAAATTTAATATTTATATATATTTTTATAAGGATATTATCAGCTACATTTGATGTTATATTATCATATTTATATACTTCAATAAAAAATAAAGTTACTATAAATTTAAAAGTAAAGTTACTTAACCATATATCAAAACTTTCTGGTAGATATTATTCAAGTAAGAAAACAGGTAATATTTTATCCATTATGGAAAGTGATATATTTATGATAGAAAACTTTGGAGCAGAGATTATATTTGATATTATTGTAAATGTGTTTACAGCTATAATATCGTTGGTTTTCTTAGTTAATTTGCAGTTTGATTTATTTTTAGTAGTTTTATTTTTACAGTTGATATTAACATTTTCTCAAAATAAAATGACAAAACTCATATCTAAGAAAATTTCTGAGATAAGAAGTGATTCGGGAAGTTTATCAAATTTGATTCAAGAGTATGTGTCTAATATTATGGATATTGTGATATTAAATTCAAAAATAAACTTCTTTAATAAATATTTAAAGAGAGAAAGAGATCTAATAAAAAAAGATTTGAATTTGAACATCACTATGAGTAGTAATATAGCAATATCCCAAGTACTAACAGGGTTGATAACAATATTAATATATGGAATTGGGGGCTATAAAATAATAAATAATAAAATGACAATGGGAGAGTTAATAGCATTTCAACAATATACAGGAATGTTAATTGGACCATGTATAGCTATAGTAAGGGCGAATACTAGAATAGCACAGTCAAAAGTGTCTATTAATAGAGTATTTTCAGTAATAGATGAAAAGATAGATATTAAAGTTGATAATAATGGATATAAAATAGATAACAGTGAAATTAAAAAAATAGACTTTAAAAATGTATATTTTAGATATGGTGAAGATTTAAATTTTGTTTTAAATGATATAAATTTAGAGTTTGAGAAAGGAGAAGTAACAGGAATTGTTGGTGGAAGTGGATGTGGCAAATCAACAATAACAAATCTAATATATCGACTTTGGGATATAAATGAAGGTGATATATTAATAGATGGTGTTAATATAAAGGATATTAATTTAAAATCACTGAGAAATAATATTGATATAGTAACTCAAGATCAATTTGTATTTGATGATACAATAAAAAATAATATAGTATTAAATAATAAAATAAGTGATGAAGAATTGGATAAGATATTAAAAGTTACTTGCTTAGATGATTTTATAAAAAATCTAGATAAGGGATTGGACGAAGTAGTAGGAGAAAAGGGTGTAAAAATATCAGGAGGTCAAAAACAACGTATATCGATAGCCAGAGCTTTAGTAAGTAATAAAAAGGTACTTATTCTGGATGAAGCAACTTCAGCTCTAGATAATATTTCACAAAAAGAGATATTGAACAACTTGAAAGAGTACATACAGGATAAGATAGTTATTATAATAGCTCATAGACTTTCAACAATTAAGAGTGCGGATAATATATATGTATTAGATAAAGGTAGGGTAATAGAATCTGGAAATGATGATGAACTTCTACATAAAGATGGTTTATATAATAAGTTAGTTGAAACTGCAGATTTTGCATAAACATGACTTTGTATGCACATATATAGCTATTAAGGTATTTAATGTAACCTATAGGCTATATAACTAACTTAATTATAAAAAAGTTTGCATATTAATTTCAGATAATGTTAAACAAATGATTAGTGTATCCAGTAGGAAAAAGAGTCTGGATATATTTATGTGTATTCTTTAAATAAAAATTTATTTTTTAAGTGATAATTAAACTTTTATTGGTAAGGCTATGGATTTAAAAATCATAGCCTTATTTTGATATTTTTTCCATTTTGCAAAAATTATTACCCCTTTAAGAAAATTTCTTAATTTTTTTGAAATATTTCTTTTTTAACTTAGAGTTAGATTTCTTTCTTCAAAATAAATAC
>NZ_OEZH01000173.1 GCF_900243075.1 Clostridioides difficile | reverse complement strand
ATTAGTGAATGAGATATATCAATTCCGTAAATACTTTTAAGGTGGCTTGATATATCTCGAGTGGACATGCCTTTTGAGTACATTCCAATCACTTGGTTTTCTATTCCTGATATATCATTTTCATAATTTCTAATTACCTTTGGTTCAAAATCTCCATTTCGGTCTCTTGGAATATTTAAAGTTATTTCTCCAAAATCTGATTTAACATTTTTATTTCTATATCCATTTCTAGAGTTTTTAGTATTTTTATTCTTATTGTCATATCTATCATAACCTAAATGGTCGTCAAGCTCCGCTTCTAACATTTGATGAATTGTACTTGCAAATAAATCTTTTAGCATATCTTGAATATCTGTAGTTGTTTTAACATCATATTCTTCAATAAGTTTTTTTAATATTTCGTTTTTGTTAAACATAAAAAGTGTGCACCTTCCTTTATATAGTTATATTTAATATTTTAATTATCACCACTTTTTAGAAGAATACACACTTTATTTTAAAGACCCGAATTAGTCTTTCAAATTTCTGCTTAATTTAATAGTTAAATTTTTTTATATAGAAAATAAGATTTGACACTCAGATAAAAAATCATTGCATTTTCAAAGTTCTTTAAATCAAATCCAAGTATCTCATTAATCTTTTCCAATCTATATACTAGTGTGTTTCTATGTAAAAACATACTAGTAGATGTTTTAGAAATGTTTAAGTCATTATTTATAAACTTTATTCCTGTATATAGAAGTTCTTCATCAATAGATTTAATTTTATTAAAGTCTATTAACTTATTAAGTATACTATCCTCATTAATTAAATCTAAAGTTTTATATCTAATAAGGTCAAATAAATTTAAAAACTTATTTTCAGCATTGTCTTTTACAACATGAGATAGTAAATCAGAACATAACTGTAATCTAAAATCAAAATCAGATTTATTATCTAATTCACCAAGATAAAAAATATAAGTACTTTGATAAGTTTCAGCTTCAATTATATTTTGTGTAGTTACATTAATATCTAGGTTATATTTAGAATTTACTATAAAAAAACCATTGTGTTGTATTATATTTATATCTTCATATAAATTATAAAAGATATTTTTTAGATACTCAAAGTCTATGTGAGATTGATAAATTAAGTAAAAGTTACCTTTTAGATTATCAAGATTATTTTTATCTAGAAAATCAATAACATAAATAATATTATTGAAAGTAACTAAATGGCTATTAGCATTTAAACTTTGATTTTTATATGGATAGATATTTATTTTTTTATTAAGTTGTCTTTCTAAAAAATCTTTTAACTCTTCCATAAAGTCTCCTTAAAAATAAGATTATATTCTTATCTTATAGATAAAGTAGTTTCTTTGTCAAATATGTGTATTCTACTATTGTCAACTGAAAGTGTTAAGTCATCACCAACATTAATTCTGTTTTTACTATCAAATCTAATTGTTATCGTATTTTCACCTAGTTTTAAGTGAGCATAAGTTTCTGCTCCCATAAGCTCTTTTATTTCAATCTTTGATTTAAAACAAGTATCTGGATTAGATTTAACAAAAGCATCTTCTACATGAATATCTTCTGGTCTAATACCTACAACAACTTCATTATTAATATAATTATCTTTTATTAAATCATAGTGTTTTTCCTTATTCAATTTAAGCTTAATATGTTCATTTTGTACATAAATTTCGTTGTTTTCTTCTATTAATGTTACATCAATAAAGTTCATCTGTGGTGCTCCAATAAACCCTGCAACAAATATATTAGCTGGATAGTCGTATACATCTTGTGGAGTTGCAATCTGTTGAACCACTCCATCTTTCATTACTACAATTCTATCAGCCATAGTCATAGCTTCGACTTGGTCATGTGTTACATAGATAAATGTAGTTCCAAGCTGTTGATGTAGCTTAGTTATCTCTGTTCTCATGGCAGTTCTAAGTTTTGCATCTAAGTTTGATAGAGGCTCATCCATTAAGAATACCTTAGGATTTCTAACTATTGCACGTCCTAAAGCAACCCTTTGTCTTTGTCCTCCAGATAGTGTTTTAGGTTTTTTATTTAAAAGAGGCAGTAAATCTAATATTTTAGCAGCTTCTTTAACTTTTTTTTCTATCTCATCTTTTGGTAATTTTTTAAGTTTAAGTGCAAATGCCATGTTTTCATAAACAGATAAATGAGGATATAAAGCATAGTTTTGAAAAACCATAGCTATATCTCTATCTTTTGGTTCTATATCATTGGCAAGTTTATCTCCAATGTATAGTTCTCCAGAAGATATTTCTTCAAGACCAGCAATCATTCTAAGTGTAGTCGATTTACCACAACCAGATGGTCCTACTAAAACGATAAATTCTTTATCTTTAATGTCTATGTTTATGTTTTTTACTGCGTTAAATCCATTTGAGTAAAGTTTTGATATATTTTTTAAAATTACTTCTGACATAACATTCTCCTTGATATTTAAATTTTAATTATATAGTATCAAATTTTTTTATTATATTAAATGTGTAAAATGACTAAATGTATTTGTTTAATGTGTATATTGAAAATTTAGACTAATAGTTTTTTTAATTTAAAAAATGTATTTTAATTTAGAAGAGTTTTATGTATAATAGTATATAGTTTTTAGTTCAACAACATGGAATTTAAATGTCAATTTAATTTATATGGAAATAGTATTATATTAATAGTTTAGATTAACAATGAGGAGTATAAAAATAAAATCATATAATTAAAATTATATTGATTCTACATAATTAAATTTCTAGTCAATTTAATTATGTAGAAATATATTTATCCAGTCAATTTAATTATAGAGAAATAAATTATTGACTCTATATAAGTAATATCATATAATGTAAATATGATTTAATAAATATAAAAATATAGAGGGGGAATAAATATGAATTTAAACAGAATAAAAGAAATAATTAAGAAAAGGTTAAAAAAATTTATGAAAATAGTAGCAAATTTATTTTGTAATAAATTATTTCATTACATGTTATATGTTATTTCTATTTCAGTAGTAATAAAAATCACAATGGACATAAATTTATACATATCTATTTTAAAATATTAACTATCTTATAAATATAAAAAATTCATAGATACATATATTTATGAATTTTTTATATTACAAATAGAGAATCATGAATTATACTAGAAAGTAGGAGGTGAAAATATGAGTAGAATTTCAATTTTTATGGAATCATGTAATGGCAAATTTCCAAATGAAAATTCAATGCTGTCAGTTTCCTTTATAAAAAATATTCTAAATGCAGAAAACAAAGATTTTACTAAAAATATATTTAACTATGGGGAAGAAAGAAAAAACAATAAGCAAATAAAGGATATAAATACAGCCATCTACATACCAAATCTTATAAGAAGCAAAAATGAGTTGCTTGTTGATGGAGATATAATATTCAATATAAGTTTTTATAATTATTCTATGTTCAGTAAATTATACAACGGAATTTTAAAAGTAAAGGAGCTAGAATATAAAGGTTATAGATTTAAAATAAAAAATATAAAAATACATAAAGAACATGAGATAAAAGAACATGGTGTTATATTTAAAACTATGTCTCCTATAATAGTAAAAAATAAAGAAGGTAAGTATTTAGATGTAGAAGATTCAAATTATATAGAATGTTTAAACTATATAGCTAATCTAACTCTAGAGAGTATAAGAGGTAGTGGGCTTAGAAAGCCATTGGAATTTATACCTCTTAACTTTAAAAAAAGAGTATTAAAAGAAAAGATTCGTGGATTTAAAGAGAGAGAATATTACTATATAAATGCTTATGCAGGAACATTTTTTTTAAAAGGAGATGTGGAAGATTTAAATGCACTATATAAAATGGGGATTGGATATAGAAGGACGGAAAATGCAGGAATGGTTGATATATTAAAGTAGCGAGGTGAGAGCAATAAAAGTTAAATTTTATAGGTCAGGTGATATTGTAAGAGATATTGGTATTGTTTACTTTTATGAATTACTAATGGATTTAAAAAACGAATTAGAAAAAAATGATTATAACTTAAAATTTACTTATGAGTTAAATAGAAATTATTTATCTTTAGAATCTGCAGAATATATAGACCCTAAGTATATATCTGATTATATATTAGAAAATCAACTTTTTAAGGTATTTAAAAATGGGAAAAAGGAAACCTTAGAAAAAATATTTAGTAATATAGATAATTTAACATATGTAAATTTTATTGAAGAATTGGATAAATCTTCTGCAACTGAGAAACAAAAGGAAGGGATTAAAAAAGATTTTAAAAACAGAAGGTTTCCATATGTTAGAAATAGTGGTAAATATGGATTAAACACGAGTTTAGAAAATATGGAAACAAATGTAAAAAGAATAGTTGATACTGTAATTAAATCAAATATAGAGATAGATGAAATAGATAAACTTGATTTAAAAAAATATGAAGAAAAAGATAGTGTATGTAATGTTTGTAATATAAATAAAACAACAAAACTAGATATTGATTTAAGAGAGCGAAAGGACTCTAAGTACAACTTTTTATTTAGAGGTGCAGAAAAATCAGGTTTTAAAAGAAGTGGACAAGTTGAAAGTAATATTTGTTTTGAGTGTGAATTTTTCAACTTAATGTGTCTTTTATATATAAATTTAAAAAGACCAATGGTTTTTGCATATACGAATGATTTAAGAGAATTAGCATTTTTAAATCATAAGATAATGCTTAAAAGAAAAATGTATTCAGATAAATCATTTTATAAAAAACTTTTACATGAAAAAATAAGTTCAATTAGACTATATAGGTTTGATATTGATACGAATAAAGGTATAATTCTAAAGTTTGACTCTATTATAGAGTATAAAGAATTATTAAAAAAAATTGAACTTATAGATATTATAGATAATTATAATTTCTCAAGAGAGCCAGGGAATACTAAAAATTTGGGTAAAAAAATGATTGATAATGGGAATTTGTCAAATTTAAAAGAATTATTACTTGACAATATAAGTGTTTTAAAGCAGTCAACTGGGACTTCTCGAGAAATGGATTTTGTATCTAGCTCATATAATATCGGTTTATATATAAAATTGTGTTGGATTGTAGATGGAAAGGAGGAGTATAAAATGAAAAACTATACAGAAAGTAATTTGATATATTCAAGAGTAGGTAAAGACTTATTTAATAAAATGACAGATGAATCCAGAAGAAAAAATTTTTCTATGAAAGTGATTCAACTACTTAAGTCTAATGATAGAGCTCAGTTATTTCAAACTATAATGCATGTGTTAGTTTCTAATGGAATCTTAATAGGAGAAGGGTTTGTAGAAGGTCTAATGCAGAGTTCTGAATTAGAATTAAATACAAATGTAGGTCTATTTATTCAAGAAATCATGAAATAAAAAAGGGGGAAAATTTAAAATGAATGGAAAAAGAGTAAAAGGAGTAACATTAACTATACTGACAGAAAGCCCAGTTCCACTTTCATATGACCAAGGGTATGGAAATTATACACCAATAAAAAAAGAACAATATAGAGAAAAAATACATGCAAAAACTAGTATAGCTACAATAACATATGACTTAAGAAGAATGCTCCATCAAGAATATGGTTGGAATTTAAGTAATATTATTTTTGGGAAAAAAGGAAATATATATCCATCTATTAAGAAAAATGTAGGATGTGTAGATGAAAATGGATTAGAGACTGATGTATTTGGTTATTTGATACCACTAAAAGATAAAGGTTCTATAAGCAAAGCTTCTCCACTTAGAATAATACCTTTTAGGTCATTAAATCCATATAGAGGTTCAACACAGTTAATAACAAATAGAGGTTTTTTAAGTAGCGAATTTGGTAGAAAATATTATGATGAGAAGGAAGAAAATGAAGTACCTAGAGATGAAAACTTTCCAACAACACAAGCATTGGCAATAGAAGAGACTTTATCTGATTACTACATTTATACAATAACATTGGAGCTTGATAGAATAGGCGTAGTAGAAGTAGAAGATGGGAAGTTACTTTTACCAGAAGAAAGAAAATTTATGAGTAAGGAATTAAGAGAAAAAGCAGTAAAAGATATATTAGATGCAATTACTGTGTTTACAAGAAATATAAAACATTCATCAGTACTATTAAAACCACTTGCAGTAATGGGTGGAGCTTTTGATAAAGTTGTACCATTTTTTTGGGATGATGTAGATTATAATGCTGATAGTGGTGAGATAAATTTAGAGGGAGTCATAGAAACTATAGAAAGTTATAGCCTTAAAGAAAGTAATACAATACTTGCTATCAATGACAGATTAAAAATTTCTAATAAAAAGGAATTAAATAAGTTTAATTTAAGTAAATACCCTGTAAAAGAGATTAAAAATCTAGCAGATAGATTGGAAATTGGAGAAGATAATATGTGGTATTTAAAAGAGTAGGAGGTTTTTTGAATTATGAAAGTATTACAATGTAAACTTAAGCAACCAACTGCTCACTATAGAGACCCAAAAGTATTTCAAAATGAATATATAAGTACTTTAAATTTACCATCTAAGACCACAATAATGGGAATGATAACGTATTTATGTGATAGAAGATTAAACTTTGATATAGATATAGGAATAATTGGAACACATCATCATAGAGAACTAGAATTTTCAAGAGGAGAGAACATTGATTTTTGGAATGAATATACAAATATGAGAAAAGGCAAAGATAAAGAAAAGTTTTTGCTTCAAGGAAACTACTATGATTACTATAAAGAACATAAAGCTCAAAATAGCATATTAAACTATGAAGTTCTTAAAGAAGTAGAACTGACTATATTTATTTCTTGCAAGGATGATGAAGAACTTGAATTTATTAAAAAAAAGCTTGAAAGCCCATGTAAATATGCAAATTTAGGAAGAAAAGAAGATTTTGTAATACCAAGTGAAAAAGGGTGTTTTGTGAAAGAAGTTGAGTTAAAAGAGGTTATACCTATGAATACTCGTGATGCTATAAAAGAAAATATAAAATTAAAGAATACATATGTAAGAGTTGACTTAAGAGATAAAGAGAATGTCGAGACTATAATAAATCAAGGTGTATTGATTGCATTACCTCATAAATATAAAGATTTAGAAGCAAATAGAGATGACAGAGTTTATGAGTTTTGCCATTATATATATGTTGATAATGATGGTATATATCCTAAAAATATTAAGGTAAATGTATGTATTGATACAAAAGAAGTTTTTACATGGCTTTAAATTATTTTGAAAGATAGGTGTTTATCATGAAAAATATCATGCAAAAAGAAATATTAGCTAAGTCATACAATTTAAGAACTAATCAACAAGAACAAACATTAGTTGAACATATTAAGGATTTATTTGAAGTATTAGAATCTATATTAGAACTAAATCTATATTCAGATAAAGATGTAGAGATACTGAAAATATGTTGTGCTTTGCACGATTTAGGAAAAATTAATTCGATTATGCAACAAAAAATGGAGATTAATAACAAAATATCATCTGGTTGTTCAGAAGAGGAGAGGAAAAAGTTAGAGTCTGACAAAAAATCTTTAAAAAAGATAGCAAGACACAATATATTTTCTGGAGCATTTTTAAAAGATATACTAGAAAAAATGAACTTGTCAGAAGAAGATAAGTTATATATATATAAAAGTATAATGTTACATCATGGAAACTATGAAGATTATATGAGGTTAAGTACTAGTAAAGTTCAAGAAGAAATTTATGAGTATATTGAAAAAGGCATTTTAGAAAAAGAAGAGTTTAATCTGAAAGATATAGAAAGTTATATAAATGACATTTTAAATGTAGATTTTAAATTTTGTGAAGATGTATTGGATTATGATTACATATATAAATTAAGTGAAAGTATGTTTATAGACAGCGATTATAACAATGGTCAAATAGAAGATTCAGTTTTAAATTATAGAAAGTTTAAGTATATTTTATATAAAGGGATGTTGAATTTAATAGACCATAGTGCATCAAGTAGACAGAAAGGTATAAAATTTTATAACGATTTTACTGATGAAGAAATTGATAATATGATTTTAAATGAGATATATAAGAGTCATGATAACTTAGAAAAAAATAATATAGAGTTCAATACTATACAAAAAAGGTTGAGAGAACTTTCCAGAAGAAATGTGCTGACTGTTGCCTTTACAGGTTCAGGAAAAACAGCTGCAGATTATAGAAAGAGTTTTAAAAGAAAATTCTTTTTAGTTCCAAATAAAATATCAGCAGAAAGTTTTTATAGAAAAAATATTTTTCAAAATAAAAATGATTTAGATACAAGAAATAGTAATGATTACATTGGATTACTTCATGGAGATATAAACTTATATTCAGAGAATGAAGATAATGGAGAACATGATTTTGTATTGACATTAAGGGATATAGATTTGAGTATAAACTTTTGTAAACCTTGTGTAATTGCAACAGTTGACCAGTTATTACTTAGCATGTTTAAATTTCCAGGATATGAAAAAATATTTGCAGCCGTAAAAAACGCATCTATAACTGTTGATGAAGTACATTTATTGGAACCAAAGATGTTTTTGATTTTGATATATTTTATGCAGTTTGCATGCAAGTACTTAGATGTTGATTTTCACTTAATGACAGCCACACTTCCAAAATCATATAAAGAGCAAATGATAAACAAGGGAGTTATTTTTCAAGAAGAATGTAATGAAAATGTTACTGATAAAGGAGAAATAGTTTTTATTGAGAGCAACAAGGAAGAAGAGATTTGTGAAGGTAAAGATGTAAAGGTTTCTTTTATAAAGGAAAAAGAAATCAAGTCAATAGTTGAAGATGCTTTAGAAAATAAACAAAAAATTCTTATAATAAAGAATACTATTGATTCAGTCAATAGAACATATGAGTTTTTAAAAGAAAATTTATCTGATAAGTATGGTGGTGTAGATATAGATGTTTTACATAGTAGATTTAAGTTCAAAGATAAAAAAGAGAAATATAGTAAAATATTAAATGGAGAGGGTGATATTTGGATATCAACTCAATCAGTAGAAATATCCTTGGATTTGGATTTCAATATAATAATAAGTGATTTAGCAACTATGGATAGCTTGATACAAAGAATGGGTAGATGCAATAGAAATAATAAGTATGAATATGGAAACTTTTATATTCTACCGAGTGAAGATAAAATTTATGACAACAAACTTAAGAACACCACTAAGAGTATCTTAAATAACGTAATAAAAACTAACTCTATTTTTACAATGGGGATTAGAAAAACTATTTTGGATGATTACTATGATAATAGTGTAGTCAAAAAATATTTTGAAGATAATTTTATAAGTTGTGATAAAGAAATTAAGAATATTTATGGTATAAATAAAGAAATTTTTGATGGATTGGATTTAATTTTTAATTTTGAACCTTACAAAAATATTGTTGATAGTAAGAAGGAAGCAGCTAAAATTTTTAGAGATGTTGATGTTAGTTACAAAATTATTCTGGAAGAAGATTTTTATAAGGAAGATAGGGAGTTACAACAAGATTCGATTCAAGTATCAGGGTTTATATTTAATAGATTATATTATTATGGGTTAATAAGCAAAGTAGAAGGATACATGGTACTAAAATCTAGTAGTAAGTTTGAGTATAATAGTACTGTAGGATTAATTTTAAAGTGAGCATATGTTTAATATAACATGCCTTTAGACATTGAAAATACAAAAATCACTACTGTAAGCTCACTGAAAAAACTAGTTTTTTAAAAGAAAAATAAGTTGTGAGATAGAGTATTTCCAATGTGTATATAGATAATAAATTGGGAGTTTAAGATTAACTAAGTGGATTTCAAATGTATCACAAGAATAATTACAATCTGGAGATTTTGTATGTTTAAGATTAATTAAATGGATTTCAAATATTAATATAGTAGATATAATGGAAATTTTATTATTAGGTTTAAGATTAATCAAGTAAATTTTTGAATATTATGACTATTACCATAAGATAATTACTATCATTAATTTAAAACTAATAATATAAAACAAAAAAACATTATATTTATGATATAATAAAAGTTATGGAAAAATAGGAATATTACTATAAAGAAGAGAGGTAAACTTATGAATAATTGGATAGAAGTAACTATAAAAACAACAACAGAAGCAGTTGAGCCTATAACAAATATACTATATGAACAAGGAGCTGGAGGGGCTGTAATAGAAGACCCAAAAGACTTTTTATTTCAAAAGAAAAATGAACTAGATTGGGATTATGTTGAAGAAGAAGTATTTAAAAAGAATGAAGAAGATGATGTCCTTATAAAAACTTACGTTTCTGAAGAAAAAAATGTGATGGAATTTGTCGAAATAATAAAGCAAAAAGTTTTAGGATTAAAAGATTTTGGTATAGATATAGGTGAAGGAAGTGTATCATTAGACCAAGTAAATGAAGCTGATTGGGCAAATGCATGGAAAGCATACTACAAACCAACAAAAGTGGGACAAAGGGTAGTAGTAAAACCTACATGGGAAGATTATGCTATTCAAGATGGGGATTTAATCATAGAGCTTGACCCTGGAATGGCGTTTGGTACAGGAACACATGAGACTACTAGTATGTGCATTAGAGAATTAGAAAAGTATGTGAATAAAGATTCTAAAGTATTTGATATTGGTTGTGGTAGTGGAATTCTTGCAATAGCAGCAGCCAAATTAGGAGCAAAAGAAGTTGTAGCTGTGGATTTAGATGAAGTGGCAGTAAAAGTTGCAAAAGAAAATGTCCTTGAAAATAAAGTTGAAGAAAATGTATCTGTAATGCATGGTAATTTAACAGATGTAATAAAAGATAAAGCTGATGTAATAGTTGCCAATATAATAGCAGATATAATAAAGATACTTGCAAAAGATGTACAAAACTTTATGAAAGAAGATGCTATATTCATATCTTCAGGTATAATTTTGGATAAAGTAGAAGAAGTTAAAGAAAGCTTAATTGAAAATGGATTTGAAATAGTTGAAGTTCAAAAATTAGGTGAATGGTCAGCAATAGTTTCTAAGCTTAAAAAATAAGGGATATGGTGACGTATAATGGATAGATTTTTTGTTGAAAAAAATAATATAAATCTACAAGATAGAACTTGCACTATAGAAGGTGAAGATGTAAAACACATTTCAAAAGTTTTAAGATACAAGCCAGGTGAGAAACTTGAGATATGTGACAAGAGTAATAATGAGTATATTTGTGAGATAATGAATATAGATAAAAGTGTAGTTAATTTAAATATTTTAGAAAAGGTTGATATAAATAGAGAATCAGAACTTAAAATAAGACTATATCAAGGACTTCCAAAAGCTCCAAAAATGGAGATGATACTTCAAAAATTAACTGAAGTGGGTGTAGAAGAAATAATATTAGTTCAAACTAAGAGAAGTGTTGCTAAAGTTGATGACAAAAAAGAAGATAAAAAATTTGAACGTTGGGAAAGAATAATTTATGAAGCAGCAAAGCAAAGTAAAAGAGGCAAGATACCAAAATTAAGAGGTGTTTTAAGTTTTAAAGAAGCTTTAGAAGATATGAAAAAAAATAATATAAGTATTTGCCCTTATGAAAATGAAAGAACAGTTTCAATAAAACATGCACTTAAAAAATGTGATTCTAATGTAGACAGCGTTGGAATTTTTATAGGTCCAGAAGGTGGATTTTCTGAAGAAGAGATAGAACAAGTGCAAAATAATAATTGTAGTGTTGTATCATTAGGGCCTAGAATATTAAGAACTGAGACAGCTTCTGTTGTAGCATCAACGATAGCTTTGTATGAGCTAAGTGATTTAGGAGGAGAAAAATAAATTGAAAAAAGTAGCTTTTTATACACTTGGGTGTAAAGTCAATCAATATGAAACGGAAGCTATGCTAGAACTATTTGAAAAAGATGGTTATGAACAAGTTAATAGTGAAGAATATGCTGACGTTTATGTTATAAATACATGTACAGTTACTCACATGAGTGATAGAAAATCTCGTCAATACATAAGACGAGTTAAGAAAAAAAATCCAGATGCAATAATAGCCGTAGTGGGATGCTATTCTCAAGTATCACCAGAAGAAATTTTGGATATAGAAGAAGTAAATCTAGTCATGGGTACAAATGACAGAAGAACGATTGTTGAAGAAATTAAAAAGATAGATGCAAACAAAAAAGTTAGTACGGTTGATGATATAATGAAAGTTAAAGCTTTTGAAGAAATAGAAATCAGCCAAACTAATGGAAAGACTAGAGCATTTATGAAAATACAAGATGGATGTGACAGATTTTGTACTTATTGTATCATTCCTTATGCCCGAGGACGCGTTAGAAGTAGAGATATTGATAGTATAGTCTATGAGGTAAAAAAATTGGCTAATAATGGCTATAAAGAGATCGTATTAACAGGAATACATGTTGCCTCTTATGGAAAAGATTTAAAGGATAAGGATATTAAACTTCTTGATGTAATAAAACAAATAAATGAAATAGAAGAAATAGAGAGAATTAGACTTAGCTCTGTTGAACCAATTTTATTTACAGATGAATTTGTAAATGAAGTTTTAAAGATGGATAAAGTTTGTCCTCATTACCATCTATCACTTCAAAGTGGATGTGATGAAACTTTAAAAAGAATGAATAGACGATATACAACTTCAGAGTACAAAACTATTGTAGACAGATTGAGAAGTAAAATGTCAGATGTTGCAATAACTACAGATGTAATAGTAGGTTTTCCTGGAGAGACAAATGAAGAGTTTAAAAAAACGTACGAATTTTTAAAAGAAATAGAGCTTTCACAAATGCATATTTTTAAATATTCACCGAGAAAAGGAACTCCAGCTGCAACTATGGAAAATCAAGTTGACCCTCAAATGAAACATTTTAGAAGTGAACAACTTTTAAATTTAAGTAAAGTAAATTTTAATAAATTTGCAACTAAATTTATTGGTCGCGAGCTAGATGTTTTATTTGAACAAAATCTAGAAGGCAATAAATACGAAGGATTAACTTCAAATTATATAAGAGTTGTTGTTGAAAGTGACAAAAATATACAAGGTCAGATATTAAAAGTGAAAATAAATGATGTAAAAGATGAATATGTAGAAGGAATTTTGCTATAACATGTAGAAATTATAATATTTATAAGATAGGAGGTGGAAAAAAATGGATTGTATTTTTTGTAAAATAGCGAACGGAGAAATACCTTCAACTAAAGTTTATGAAGATGATAGAGTCTTAGCATTTAACGACTTGAACCCAGTTGCTCCATATCATATATTAGTTGTACCTAAAAAACATTATGATAGTGTAATTGATATTCCTGATAAAGAGATGGACATTGTGTCACATATTCATGTTGTTATTAATAAAATAGCTAAAGAGAAAGGTTTTGACCAAACTGGATTCAGAATCATAAATAATTGTGGAAGTGATGGAGGGCAAGAAGTTAAGCATTTGCACTATCATATTTTAGCTGGTAAAAAGCTTCCTAATTACGAAGCGGGACAAAACTAAACTAAATTATTGAAAAATTGAGTTCCTTCTTGATAAAAATACTTGATAAAAGTAAAAATTTAGTTTATAATAAACAAAGTGTTAGGTTGTAATGCATATTATGCAAAAAGAACATAGTTACAGTCCCAGCATAATTGCGCTATTGGAGGGAGGGAAAAAGAAATGTCAGAAGTAAGAGTTAGAGAAAATGAAACATTAGACAGCGCTTTAAGAAGATTCAAGCGTCAATGTGCAATGTCTGGCATCATGTCAGAAGTGAGAAAAAGAGAGCACTATGATAAGCCAAGCGTTAAGCGTAAGAAAAAAGCTGAAGCAGCAAGAAGAAAAAACGCTAAGAAATAGTAGTAAATAAGAATAAAGAGGTGAAGGGGATGTCCCTTAAGCAGAAGTTACAAGAGGATTTGAAATCTTCGATGAAAAACAAAGATACAGTGAGAAAATCTGTAGTAACTTTAATAAGAGCTTCTATAAAGCAGTATGAGGTTGATAATAGGGTCGAGCTTGATGAAGATGGAATTATCGATGTAATAGCAAAGCAATTAAAGCAACGTAGAGATGCATTAGTTGAATTTGAAAAAGCTGGAAGAGAAGACTTAATAAAAGAAACAGAAGTTGAAATTGAAGTTTTAAAAGAGTACCTACCTCAACAATTAAGCGAAGAAGAGTTAGAAGAAATTGTAAAATCTACTATATCTGAAGTAGGAGCAACTTCTATGAAGGATATGGGAAAAATAATGTCAGTTATCCAACCAAAAGTTAAAGGAAGAGCTGACGGAAAACTTATAAATAAGTTGGTAAAACAAAACTTACAATAGATTGATATAGCCTAGAGAGAAATCTCTAGGCTTTTTATAGTTTTTGGGAATAACAAGTCATATTTGAGCATATCTATAATCAAAGAAAATTTTGAAAGAAGGGGAAAAATTTGATTATATCAGTAAAAGAGATTAGGAATTTTTTGATAAACATATTGATACCATTAATAATAGGTTACTTAAGTAGCATTTTAACAATGATTATTAGTGGAACAGATATTTCAACCTATTATTTACAACTCACAAAGCCAAGCTTTGCACCACCAGCTTTTATATTTCCAATAGTTTGGACTATATTGTACATACTGATGGGTATATCTTCATACCTAATATTAAGAACGGATTATAACTTACCTAAAGTAAGAGATGCAATTTTTTATTATGGGTTACAACTTGTGCTAAACTTTGTTTGGAGTATACTATTTTTTGGGTTTGGACTTAGATTTACAGCTTTAATAGATATAATAATAATGATTTTGGTTTCTATAATAACCATTTCTAAGTTTTCTAAAATAGATAAGAGAGCTGGATACATAAATTTGGTATATTTGATGTGGCTTGTTTATGCAGGATTTTTGAATTATTTTATATGGTTTATTAATAAATAGAATGTAAAGGTTTTGTAAATTACCCTGTACTTTTAATAATATCACACCAAATAAAAAATAAATAGACTATTAAAAATAATCATTTTCATATACAATAATATTAATTTAAATATAATAAATTTATAAAAGTTGTATTTAAAGATTAACATATTAAAGTATTAGAATTGGAAAGGCTTGAAGGGAGAGGTTTTTATGCAAATAATAGTATCTGGGAGACAAATGAAATTAACTGACGGAATAAAAGGATACGTAGATGGAAAATTAAGTAGGTTAGAAAAATACCTTGATCCTGAATCAGAAGTGAAAGTAACAGTAAGTGCGAAAAAGGATAGACAAAAAGTGGAGGTTACAATAATTCCTGTTAGTGGGCAAATAATAAGAGCAGAAGATGTGGAAGATGATTTATATGCAGCGATTGATATTGTTTGTGACAAATTAAGTAGACAAGTTGTCAAGTATAAAACTAAAGTTAAAGACAAAAGTCAAAATAATAAGAGCATAAGATTTGAAAATGTTGACTTTATAGATAATAGCAATGAATTTGATGATTATGATTATGATGAAGAAGATAAAAATATAGTTATAGAAAGAAGAAAGAAATTTAATGTAAAACCTATGAGCTCAGAAGAAGCAATACTTCAAATGGAATTGGTAGGACACAATTTCTATATGTTTAGAAATCAAGATAATTTTGAAATAAACATAGTGTATAAGCGTAAAGCTGGTGGATATGGTTTAATAGAACAAGACTAATAAAAATTGTATACGTTTAGATTTTATATAAGAAAAATAAAAAGGTAATTATATTGATTTTTTATCAATATGATTACCTTTTTATTGTTTAAATAATATATTAAATATTAGGTATTATTGTATAAAAATTTTAAAACTAATCTATTGCAACATCAATAAAGTGCATAAATACCTATTTCAAGCATAAAATTAATTAAGGGGGTAATGCTTATGTTAGAAATATCCACTGATTTACAAGTAAATCAACCAGTTATTACTGTTACAAGTAATACGTTTATGAGTATAGAAAATTATCTATCAATATTAGAATATGAAGTTGATTTAATAAGAATAAAGACTAAAGTTAAAACAATTAAAATATCTGGGGATAAACTATCACTTAAGTATATTACTGATAGTGAGATAGGTATAAAAGGAATTATTTACAATGTTGAGTATGTTGATTAGGAGGAGATACACTTGATAAGTTTTATAAGGGGATACTATGTTATAGTTGTGGAAGGAGTAGGACTCGAACAATTTTTAAATCATCTTATAAGAAATGGGATAAGTGTTTACAATGTAACTAGAATAAAAAATACTAAAATGGAGTTTCATATAGATAGACAAGATATAAAAGAGTTTAAGAATATTTATAGAGGAAGTAAGTTTGATATAAAGGTAAAGCAAAAAACAGGGGTTCCTTTTATTATCAAAAGAATTTATAAGCACAAAGGTATGTGGATTTGTGCTGTTGTATCTTTATTTTTATTGATGTCAACATCACAGTTCGTGACAGATGTATATATACAATCTCCTGAAGGGATAAAAAAAGAAGCTCTTAGAAGTGAGCTTTACAAGGTTGGAGTAAGACCAGGAGTATATAAGAAGAGTATTGATAGAAAAGAAATTAGAGACCATATGATGTCAAAATTTAATGATGTGGCATATTTATCCATTAATGTAAAAGGAACAAATATATTTGTTACTGTTACAAAAAAGGCGGAATCCCTAAAATCTACAGACCAATCAAATTATTGTAATGTAATTGCTTTAAAAAATGGTATAATAGAAAAGGTAATCCCTAGAAGTGGTAAATCTGTCATTAAATCTGGAGATATAGTCCAAAAGGGAGATGTCTTGTTAAATGGAGCTAATACAAAATCAATACCAGAAGTATGGGCAAGTACTTTTTATGAATCTACAAAAAAGGCAAGTTATGTAGATACTGTAAACAAAAAGACTGGAGAAAAGAAAAATATATATACGTTAAGTTTTTATGATAAAGAGTTCACAATGAGAAAAAATATAAAATATAAAGATTATATTGTTGAAAATAAAGAAAAAAAACTATCAATAGGAGACTATACTTTTCCGATAAAGATAAAGACGAGTACTTTTTATGAAACAAAAAAAGTAGAAGTGAAAAGGAATAAAGAAGAGTTAAAAAAAGAATTATCTGAAAAAGCTTTAAAAGAGTTAGAATACATAATCCCAGCTTCGGCTAGAATAATAGATGTAAAACATAACTTTAAGGTTAATAAAAATATGTTAGAATATTTAATAACAGTTCAAACTAGTGAAAATATTGCTAAAATTTATCCTCTTAGTAAATCAGAAGCAGAAAGGTTTATAAAGGAAGAAAGTAAACCAAAAGAAGGCGAAGAGGAAGTTCCTTCTAATCCAGAAAAAAGACCATTAAATGATATAAGAAATGAATTTGATGAGGATAATAAGGATAATAAAGACCAAAACAGTTCTGATGAAAATAATAGTAATCAAAATAGTAATAATAGTCAAAATAATAATAGCAATAACAACTAATAAAATTAAACTTAAAATCTTAGGAGGACTAATTCAATTGATAATACAAAAGAAATTTACAATAGCAGATGGTAATTTTGAAAGAGAGTTATTTGGTAACTTTGATGAAAATGTAAAATTAATAGAAAAAACTTTAAATATAGATGTGATACTTAGAGAAGGTAATATAATTTTAATTGGAGAAGAAAAGAATGTAGATTCTGCATTAAAACTTATGAATGAATTACATCAGACTGTATCAAATGGTAAACATTTAGACAAACAGAGTATTTCTTATTCATTGTCTCTTTTACTTGAAGGTAGTGAACAAAAAATAAAAGAACTTGAGGGAACAATTGTCATAACTCAAAGAGGTAAAGCTGTTCAACCTAAAACTTTAGGTCAAAAAGAATATATAAAACTTATAGAAAATAATGATATAACTTTTGGCGTTGGACCTGCCGGAACAGGAAAGACTTATCTTGCAGTTGCTATGGCAGTAAAAGCTTTTAAAAGAGATGAAGTTAGTAGAATTATACTTACAAGACCAGCTGTGGAAGCTGGAGAGAGTTTAGGTTTTTTGCCAGGAGATTTAAAGGACAAAGTTGACCCATACTTAAGACCATTATACGATGCACTATTTGAAATGTTAGGTGCTGATAAATTTAATAAATATTTAGAAAGAGGTACTATTGAGGTTGCTCCACTTGCATTTATGAGAGGTAGAACCCTTGACAATTCATTTATAATATTAGATGAAGCTCAAAATACTACTTCTGAACAAATGAAAATGTTTTTAACTAGACTAGGATTTGGTTCTAAAGCTGTAGTTACAGGTGATGTAACACAAACAGACTTACCACAAAATAAGAAGAGTGGTCTAATACAGGCTACAGAGATTCTTAAAGGAGTTCCAGGAATTGGGTCTATAATGTTAACTGATAGAGATGTTGTAAGACATGAGTTAGTACAGAGAATAATAAGAGCTTATGAGAAGCATGATAAAAGAGAAGAATTTAAAAAAGAAGAACGTAAAAAAGCGAAAATACAGGAAAAGACTTTCAAAAGAAAGTAAAAGTGTAGTAATATAGATATATAGCATTATTAATGAATAAAAAGTAGGTGTAGTTAATGGATTTGATATTAGATGATAGACAAGATAAATTAGAAGTAAATGAGGAGTTAATTGAAAAGATAAAGGATATAATCTTAGAATGTTTGGATTATGAAGGATATGATGATAATTATGAAGTGAGTCTTTCTTTTGTAGATAATAAAGAGATTCATGAATTAAATAGAGAATATAGAGGAGTTGATAGAGTGACTGATGTTTTATCATTTCCTCTTTTAAGTGATGATTTTGAGGATGTTGAGTTAGAGGAAGAATCTCTAGGTGATATAGTAGTATCTCTTGAAAGAGCCTTAGAACAGAGTATAGAGTACAATCATAGTTTTGAAAGAGAAGTATGTTTTTTAATATGTCATAGTATGTTTCATCTTTTAGGTTATGACCACGATACAGATGAAAATACAAAAGAAATGAGAGAAAAAGAAGAACACATATTAAATAAGTTAAACATAACAAGGGAGTAGTTTTTATGAAACCAGGAAAAGCTCGTCAAGGTATAATTAAAGCATTTAATGCAGCTATAGAAGGGATATTGTATACATTTAAATTTGAAAGAAACATGAAAATACATTATTTAGGTTCAGTTGCTGTTCTTATAATAAGTTTGTTTTTTAACTTTTCAAAATTAGAAATGATAATGTTGCTTATGTCCATATGTTTAGTTGTAGTTGCGGAGATGTTTAATACAGCTATAGAAAAAGCTGTTGATTTAGTAACTGATGAATATCATGTGCTTGCTAAGATAGCAAAAGATGTTGCGGCTGGTGGTGTTCTAGTAGCAGCACTAAACTCAGTAGTAGTTGGATATATTTTGTTTTATGATAAATTGACGGATATATCTGGGATATTAATTTATAAAATAAGAGAATCAGAATTACATATAACCTTGATATGTATATTATTGGTTCTTATAGCTGTTGTAGTTGTAAAAGCATTGACTTCTACAGGTACTCCTTTAAAAGGAGGAATGCCAAGTGGTCATGCTGCTTTAGCATTTGCTATAGCAACTGCAATTACACTTATGACTGAAAGAGTTGTTGCATCTACTCTTGCATATATAATGGCTGTATTAGTTGCCCAAAGTAGGATTGAAGGAAAAATACATACATTTTGGGAGACTATAGCTGGAGCTTTATTAGGTGTGCTGATAGCTATATTAGTATTTCAGCTTGGAATGTTCTATAATTAAAATAAATGTACATAAAATATTTAAAATAAAACAAATCTGTGCTAATTAAAATTTTATGATATAATGTAGAGTATTAAATAAAAATAACTTTTAATTATTGTATACAGGAGGAGATGTTGTGGATAACATAGAATTGTTAAAGTTGGCAGAAGATGCCAGACAACATTCTTATGCTCCTTACTCAGGTTTTAGAGTGGGTGCAGCTCTTTTAACTAAGAGTGGTAAAGTTTATACTGGATGTAATATAGAATGTGCATCATTAGGTGGAACAAATTGTGCAGAAAGAACAGCCATTTTTAAAGCAATATCAGAAGGTGACAAAGATATCTATAAAATAGCTATAGCAAGTGATAACTCAGAAAATAATGAGCAAACATATCCATGTGGAATATGCAGGCAGGTAATTATAGAGTTTGGCTCTGATATAAAAATAATAACAGGATATACTAAAGGAGAGGTGTTTGAGCATGATATAAAGGATTTGTTGCCAAACTATTTCTCTGGAAATGATTTAAAATAAATTTAAAAATCTAAATAAATTTAATGTAATTAAAACAAGAAGATAAAAAAGTTAGGAGACAGTTAATGTTCAAATCAGGTTTTGTCAGTATAGTTGGTAGACCAAATGTAGGAAAATCTACTTTAATGAATAATGTAGTTGGAGAAAAAATAGCTATAATGAGTGATAAGCCTCAAACTACAAGAAATACAATACAAGCAGTATATACAGATGAAGAATCTCAGATAGTATTTTTAGATACACCAGGTATTCACAAACCAAAAAATAAATTAGGTGAATTTATGGTAAAGGCAGCAACAGAAGCCTTTAAAAATGTAGATTTAATATTATTTGTGGTTGATGATTCTAAAAAAATAGGTCCTGGAGATAGAAAGATAATAGAGGACTTAAGAGGTGTCAAAACACCAATAATTCTAGTTGTAAACAAAATAGACCAACTAGACCAAAAAGATGAATTATTTGATATAATCAAAATGTATGATAATGAGGGGCTTTTTAAAGAAATAGTACCAATATCAGCATTAAAAGGAAAGAATACGGATACCCTAATAAAAGTTATACAAAACTATTTAGAAGAAGGACCAAAGTATTTTCCAGATTATATGATTACAGATCAGCCAGAGAGGGTATTAATAGCAGAACTTATAAGAGAAAAAGTTCTTCACTATCTTAATGATGAAATACCTCATGGCGTAGCTGTTGAAATTGAAAAAATGAAAGCAAGAAACGATAAAGAAATAGTAGATGTATCTGCTGTAATATATTGTGAAAGAGATTCACATAAGGGAATAATAATAGGAAAAAATGGTAGGAAACTAAAAGGAATAGGTAAATCAGCAAGACAAGATATAGAATTACTTTTAGGTTCACAAATAAATCTTCAATTATGGGTTAAAGTCAAAGAAAATTGGAGAAATTTACAAAATTATATAAATAATTTTGGATATAATGATAAATAAAGGTGGGTTATATGGATAGGAAACTGGATGCTTCCCAAGATTTATTATATGAAGTAAAATCATTAATTGATAATAATAAAGTATTGGAGTTAAGAGAATTAATAGAGGAATATCATATAATTGATATATTCGATATAATGGAAAATTTAGAGGAAGACATGAAAATTCAATTGTTTGAAGTACTTCCTTTAGATATGGCATCTTCTATATTAGAAGAAGGTAGTGTAGAGTTTTTTATTAGTATTTTATCTAAGTTGGATGTAGAACACTCAAAAAATATACTTGAACTTATGTCTCTTGGGGACATGGCAGACAAGTTAAGTGAGCTTGAAGAAGAAGAAAGAGAACACATAATAAATCTTTTAAATCAAGAGAATGCTGATTATGTAAAAGAGCTATTATTCTATGATGAAGATTCTGCTGGTGGAACAATGACTACTGGATATATTTCTATAAATAAAGATATGACAGCTCTTGAGGCGATAGACCATATGAGAGAAGAAGCTGAAGAAGCCGAAACTATTTATTATATATATGTAGTTGATGATGAAGAAAAACTAGTTGGAGTATTGTCATTAAGAGAATTAATAATAGCTAGAGATGCAAATATAGTAGAAGATTTGATGAGTGAAAATATAATCTCTGTTTATGTAGATGAAGATAGAGAAGAAGCAGTAAGATTAGTATCTAAATACAATTTAATAGCAATTCCAGTAGTGGATAGACAAGAAAAATTAAAAGGAATAATAACAGTAGATGATATAATCGATGTAATGGAAGAAGAAGCAACTGAAGATATGTATAAGTTTGCAGGAAGTTCAGAACATGAAAGAGAAGTTGCTGAAAAAGAAAATCCTACATTGAAAGAGCAGACAATATCAGCACTTAGAGGAAGATTACCTTGGTTAATTATTACATTAATAGGAGGATTGTTGGCTTCGTTAATACTTTCTAACTTAGACTATATAATGAACCCTGTATATGCTCCATTAGTATTTTTTATACCAGTAGTAATTGGTATGGGTGGAAATATTGGAACTCAATCATCATCTGTTACAGTAATAACATTGTCTAATAAAGATTTGAATTTTAGTAATGTGGTTAGAGAAGCTATTGTAGGAATTATTACAGGTCTTTTGTGTAGTATAATAACAGGTATTATAATTTACTTTGTTATGAGAAAGTTAGACATTGTATTAATTGTTTCAATATCATTATTTATAAATATGGTTTTGGGTGCAACAATAGGTGCGTTTATGCCTGTTTTATTAAAAAAAATGGATGCAGACCCATCTACAGTTTCATCACCAATTATATCTACAGCTCTTGATATAACTGGTATAGCTGTTTACATTATAATAACAACAGCATTATTGTCAAAAATTGTTTAATAACTTTATGTATGATTTATCCTCTTCTTACTAAAAATATAAGTATAAATGTAAGAAGGGGGTTTTTTAAAAATGAACAATATCAGTTGGGAAGTTTTTAAAAAAACAGGTAGTATAGATGCATATTTATATTTCTGTGATTGCAAAAACATACATGAAGAAATTGAAGAAGTAAGGGAGAAAAAAGAAGACGATGATAATCCTGAACACCCAGGGGATAGTACTTAAAGCTATAAGGTATAAGGAAAGTGATATAATACTTACACTATTTACAAGGAAGCTTGGAAAGATATCTGCAATAGCAAAAGGAGCCAAAAAAAATAAGAGCTCTTTACTTTCATCATCACAGTTATTTTCTTATAGCAATTTTACCTTAAAAAAACAAGGTAATATGTACAAGGTTACTCAAAGCGAAATAATAAAAAGTTTTTATAATATATCCTACGATATAGAGGCATTTTCTTATGCTACATATATTACAAAATTAGTTGAAAATTCTATACTTGAAAATCAGACTAATAATAGGTTATTTATATTACTTGCGCAGACGCTGTATTTGTATACACAGGAGAATACAGACAATAGGTTTATAACAGTAGCATTCGAGTTAAAATTTTTAGACTATATAGGATTTAAACCTATAGTGAATAAATGCATTAATTGTAAATGTAAAATTTTGCAAAATTCTGTGTTTAATATCTACGAAGGTGGTATACTATGTAGTAAGTGTAGTAAACTTTTTGATAATAATATAAAATTAGACTTAACAACTATAAGTCTTATGGAATATGTATTAAGAAATGATATTTTAATATGTAGTAAAGCTAAAGTATCAAAATATATAACACATGAGCTTGAGAATATTCTAGATAAGTATTTGAAAGTTTATGTTGATAATATTAATTTTAAATCATTACACGTGTTACAAAGTGTAAAAAACAATAAGGGAGTGGATAATGATGAGTAGTAATATAACTATTGAAATGGTTGATTCAGTCTTTGAAAGAGTTCCAGGAGCAACTTATGCAGAAGCAAAAGAAGCATTAGTAATATGCGATGGAGATGTAATTGAAGCAGTAATATATTTAGAAAATAAAAAAAATACTTGTAATTGTAAAGCAAAATCTGCTAAAGAAACTATGGAAGAAGTATTTGGTAAAGATGGAGAAAATATAAAATTTCAACTAAAAGAGCTTCTTAGAAAAAGTAGTGTAGTAAGAGTAATAATTGAAAAAGATGGAAAAACTATGATGAACATTCCTTTAACAGTTGGAGTTGTTGGATTAGCTTTTGTACCATTAGCTACTTTAGTTGGTCTATCAGCTGCCGTTATAAGTAAATATCGTATAAAAGTTCAAAATGAAGAAGATGGAGAAATTGTAGATTTAGGTGAATTGAATGAAGAAAAACTTCATGTTTTGAAGAATATGATAACTAATGCAGCTAAAGATGTGAAGGATGTAGTAGTTGATAAAAAAGAAGATGACAAAGATGTAACTGATGACCTTATGAAAGAAGAATTTGAAAAGAATAAAGAAGACGAAGACGAAAATAAATAGATATAAAGTGACTTTTAAAAAATGAAGAGAAGATAATTATGAGAATTATCGCTAACATTGACAAATTTTATAGAATTTGATATTCTAAAAGTTGTAAAAGAACTATTAAAATAGCCTTTCGTGTAGACGAGAGGCTTTATTGTTATAGGAGGGATTTTTATGAATTTTCAAGAGATGATACTGGCGTTGCAAAAATACTGGTCAAAGCAAGGTTGTATCATGATGCAACCTTATGATATTGAAAAAGGTGCGGGAACTATGAATCCTAATACTTTTTTAAGATCATTAGGACCTGAACCTTGGCAAGTATGTTATGTAGAGCCTTCAAGAAGACCAGCAGATGGAAGATATGGTGAAAATCCAAACAGGCTATATCAACATCATCAGTTCCAAGTTATACTAAAACCATCTCCAGATAATATACAAGAGTTATATTTGGAAAGTTTAAAAGAAATTGGAATTGACCCAAGTGAGCATGATATAAGATTTGTTGAAGATAACTGGGAAGCTGCTACAGTTGGTGCTTGGGGACTTGGATGGGAAGTTTGGTTAGATGGTATGGAAATAACTCAATTTACGTATTTTCAACAAGTAGGTAATATTGAATGTGAGCTTGAGACAGGAGAAATTACATATGGATTAGAAAGATTAGCTATGTACATTCAAGAAGTTGATAGTGTTTATGACTTAAAATGGAATGATAAAATAACTTATGGTGAAGTATTTAATAAAGCTGAGTATGAAAATTCAATGTATGCGTTTGAATTATGTGATGCAGATATGTTGTTTAATCTGTTTGATATATATGAAAAAGAAGCATTAAGACTTATGGAAAATGGACTTGTAATACCTTCATATGATTATGTGTTAAAATGCTCTCATGCATTTAATACATTGGATGCAAGAGGCGCAATAGGAGTTAGTCAAAGAGCTTCATTTATAGGTAGAGTTAGAAATATGGCAAAGACTGTTGCAGAAACTTTTGTAAAACAAAGAGAAGAAATGGGATTCCCTCTTTTAAAGGACGGTGACAAATAATGAAAAATTATCTTTTATTTGAAATCGGTGTTGAAGAAATGCCATCAAGATTTATAAGCAGTACACTAGAACAATTAAAAAACAATCTTAGTAAATTACTTGATGAAAATAGACTATCTTTTGAAAAAGTAAGTGCGTATGGGACACCAAGAAGATTGACTTTAGTAGTTGAAGGATTGAGTGATAGACAAAGTGATTTAGAAGAAGAAATAAAAGGTCCTGCTAAGAAAATTGCTGTTGATGCAGAAAATAATTTAACAAAACCAGCGTTAGGATTTATAAAAAGTAAAGGATTAAGTGAATCTGATATATACTTTAAACAAGTTGGAAAAGATGAATATATCTTTGCTACTATAAAGCAAGATGGAAAAGAAACTTCAGAAGTATTAAAAGATATATTACCAGAAACTATAAAATCTGTAGTATTCCCAAAAGCTATGCGTTGGGGAGGAAAAAATCTTAAATTTGCAAGACCTATAAGATGGATAGTCACATTATTAAATGATAAAGTATTAGAGTTTGATTTAGAAGGAATAATATCTTCTAATATAACGAAAGGTCATAGATTTTTAGGAGAAAGTACAATAGAAGTCAATTCTATAGAAGATTATTTTGAAAAATTAGAAAAAAATTATATAGTTTTAGACCAAAATAAGAGAAAAGAAATTATAAGAAAACAATGTATAGAAGTTGCAAATTCTTTGGGTGGAGAAGTTGAATTTGATGAAGATTTACTTGAAGAGGTAACTTACTTAGTTGAATATCCAACTGCTTTTTATGGAGAATTTAATGTAGATTATATAAAACTACCAAAAGAAGTTGTTATAACTCCTATGAAACAACATCAAAGATATTTCCCAGTACTTAAAGATGGAAAACTGTTACCTAACTTTATAGCTGTTAGAAATGGTGATTCTTACAGAATAGACAATGTTAAAGCTGGAAACGAAAAGGTTTTAGAAGCAAGACTTGCAGACGCTTTATTTTTCTATAGAGAAGATACTAAGAGAAACTTAGAAAGCTACATAGAAAAATTAAAAACTGTTGTATTCCAAGTAAAACTAGGAACTATTTATGATAAAACCTTAAGACTTGAAAAATTGAGTGCTGATATACTTGATAGCTTAGGTTTAGTAGATGAAAAGGAAGATACTATAAGGGCTGCTAAATTATCTAAGGCAGATTTAGTTACTGGAATGGTAGGAGAATTTGACGAATTACAAGGTTTTATGGGAAAAGAATATGCAAAAGTTGGAGGAGAAAATGAGGTTGTAAGTGAAGCTATTTTTGAACATTATCTTCCAAGATTTGCAGGAGATATACTTCCTAAGACTAATGCAGGGGTTGCCTTATCAATAGCTGATAAGTTGGATTCAATAGCAGGTTTCTTCGCTATAGGTATACAACCAACAGGTTCTCAAGACCCATATGCTTTAAGAAGACAAGCCTTAGGTATATTAAGTATACTTATGGATAGAAAAGTTGCTGTAGATATAAAAGTACTTATTGAACATGCTTTAGATAATTACTCTGAATTAGATTTTAATAAAGAAGAAGTTGTTGAACAAATAATGAATTTCTTCAATGAGAGAGTAAAAAATCTATTTAAAGATTTAGGAATAAGATATGATGTTGTTGATGCTGTTTTAAGTTCTGATATAAATGATGTTTCTGATATGCACATGAGAGCTTTAGAGCTTAATAATTGGTTGGAAAAAGATGAATTAGTTGAGATGCTTACTGCATTTAATAGAGTTTCTACTTTAGCTCAAAAAGCAGAAAGTGATAAAGTTAACGAATCTTTATTAAAAGAGGATGCTGAAATTAAACTTTACAATGAATTTAAACAAGTAAAGATAAAAGTTAAGGAATTATTAAAAGATAAGAAATATGGTGCTGCTTTAGATGAATTTGCATCTTTAAGACCAGTAGTTGATAATTTATTTGATACAGTTATGGTCATGGATAATGATGAAGCTATCAAAAATAATAGACTTGGGCTACTTAAACAAGTATACGATACTATGCTAGAAATTTGTGACTTATCTAAAATTGTTTATAAGTAAAATTTAAACTATTTATAAAAAGCGAGGCTGTCTCAAAATAGAGACAAGCCTCTTTTTCATTGTTGAAATGATTAAAATATATATGATTTTTTATAAGAAAATATAATAAATCATATTTTATACTTATCAGTTATATTGTTTAAAATGTCATCATTTGAATTTATCCATTCATAAAAATCTCCTGCTGAAGCTTCTGATATTTTATAAAGCATTTCAGGAATATCGCTAGCTTTAAAATCTCCAAGTGACTTTCCTAATCTAGTCTTGCCTATTTCAAAACTACCTCCAACAAACAATTCAAAAGCATCTGTAGATACACCATCAACATTCTTCTTTTTACCACATAAACCTATACTACCAACTTGGTGAACACCACATGAATTTAAACATCCGGATATATATAGTTTAGGTGCTTTATTTAAAACTTCTTCACTATTTTGTAATCTAAAATAATTTATGATTTCATGTAACATTTTCTGACTATTTTGTATACCCATTTGACAAATTGGAACACCTATACAAGATATACTCTGTTCTAGCTGAGAATTACAACTAATATTTTTACTTATTTCTAATACTCTTTTTGCTTCATTTCCATTCAAATTTAAAATGTATAACCCCTCTGTCATTCCTAGTCTAATCATAGGATTTTCAATATTATCTAATTCTTTAAGTAAAGTATCTAAATCCTTTGTCAACAATATACCTCCAATTGGATGTATATATACAGTGTATAGACCATCCTGTTTTTGAGGTATCAATCTAGAATCTTGTACATCTATTTTAACTCCAGATTTAGAGTAGTCTATTTCTTTAACATTGAGTTCAAGACCACCTTTTTCTTTTTCTAATTTATAGTATTCTTTAAACTTTTCTAAGAATAATTTTTCACCAAGTGTTTCAACCATATATCTAACTCTAGCTCTGTTTTTATTTTCATAATTGCCATAAGCCATAAAGAATTTAATCATACCTTCAACACAATATAGTGCATCTTTTGGTTTTATAAGTTCATCAAGCTCTAAAGCAACTTTAGGTTGTTTACCTAAACCTCCACCTAAGAAGACTCTGAAATATTGTTCGCCATTTTTCAAAGTAGCTACAAATCCTAAGTCTTGTATACTACAATGAGCAGTATCTGTGTAACAATTAGAATAAGAAACTTTTAATTTTCTAGGTAAATGATATGTAGTGGCATTTTTGATAAAATATTTATCAGTAGCAACTGCATATGGAGTAACATCAAAGGCTTCGCTAGGGTCAACTCCAGATAATGGAGATAATCCGACATTTCTAGGATAATTACCACCACCACCTCTAGTAAATATATCGTTTTTTATTCCTTCTTCCATAACATCAACAATAGAGTCTATAGATAAATCGTGTAGTTGTATAGCCTGTCTAGTTGTTAAATGTATTTTATCTAAGTTATGTTTAATAGACATTTCATAAATTTTATTAAGTTGATATTTACATAAAACTCCAGCAGATACTCTAAGTCTTATCATAAAGGATTTTTTATCTCTTTGAGCATAGACACCATATCCACCTGAAAATCCTTTGTACTGCATTTTATTTATTTCTCCATTTAAAAACTTTAAGGAATATTCTTTAAAATTAGGTAGTTCATTTAACAATATTTTCTTAAAATTGTCCATTATCTCACCTCGTTATTAGTCTTGTATAAAAATATATCTATTGTATAATAGATATATATATTATTATCTATATAGGATAAAAATATAACAGAATAATCTTACTATAAGCAAGAATAAGAAAGATGTAGTGAGTATTTTGTTTTTATTTTATAAAATAAGTATAATATTTTTGTTTTGTAAAATATAATTAAGATAAATAGATAATTTTGTAATTTTAATATATAATATTTAATAGAGTGTTGAAGTAGCACTTAATATTTGCAGGAGGAGTTTTTGTATATGGGAGAAATAATAAATGCATTAGATAGAGCCCTAGACATAATTTTGCTGTTATATCATGAAAAGAGAGAAATGGGAATAACTGAAATAAGTAAGGTTATGGGAGTATATAAAAGTACTATACATAGAACTTTGGTCACTCTTGAAAACAAAGGTTTTGTTATACAAAACACAGAGAATGGTAAGTATTGGCTAGGAATAAATTTATATGCAATAGGTATGGTTGTGGGAGAAAAAATGTCATTGACTGAAATAGTAAAACCATATACGAAAAAATTAAATCAAGAATTTAACGAAGTAGTTAATGTATCTATATTGGAAGAAAGAGCTCAAGATTCTCCAAGGAGTATCATAATACATAAAGAATATGGTTCAAATCAACTACTCTCGGTAAATCCATCAGTTGGCTCAAGTAGTGAATGTTATTGTTCAGCAGTTGGAAAATGTCTTATGGCATTTAATGATTCTATAGATTTTGAAAAATATAGAAAAACACCAATACACAAGTATACAGAACATACAATTGATAATTGGGATGATATGATGCTTTTTTTAGCAAAAATAAAAGAACAGGGATATGCCATAGATGATGAAGAACTAGAACACGGGTTAACTTGTATTGGAGCACCTATTTTAGATAAAGACAATAAAGCTATTGCAGCAATAAGTTTATCAGGTCCAACTATAAGAATGAGAGAAGGGGACTTTGAGTATAAAATTAAAAGAGTTATAGAAACTGCAAAAAGTATATCTGAACTTTTTAGATGATTTTTTAATCTGGATAATAAAAAGAGGCTATATTTAAATTGTTATTTGTGAATATCAGTTTAAATATAGCCTCTTTTTATTTAATCTAAATTTAAATATTCTTAAAATTTAAAATGTTGTTGAAATATATAAGCAAATGTGTTATCTTTTAATTAAGCAATACAAAAACAGAACGATGTTCTGTACTACAGAACAAAATTAATGCATATATAGTGTTTATACAAAATATAAATATTATATATTTAAAATTAAGTAAAAAATATTACATAAAGGGGAGATTTGAGAAATGGAAAAAGTCAAATTGAGTGTTGAAAGATGTAAGGGGTGTTATCTTTGTATTGAAGCTTGTAAAAAAGATGCAATAAGTCTTTCTGATTACACAAATAAAAAAGGCTTTGTAACTATCAAAGTCGATGAAGAAAAATGTATTCAATGTGGCGCTTGTTATACAATGTGTCCTGATTTAGTATTTGAAATATTATAAATTATTTTTATTGGAGGGGAGAAAAAGTATGCAAAGTTTATTAATTAAAGGAAATGAAGCTTTAGCAGAAGGTGCTATACGTGGTGGCTGTAGATTTTATGCAGGTTATCCGATAACACCACAATCAGAAATATTAGAAATGATGGCATGGAGACAAAAAGAAGTTGGAGGAGTATTTATCCAAGGTGAATCAGAAATAGCCAGTGTAAATATGGTTATGGGAGCAAGTGCACTTGGAGCAAGAGCCATGACTTCTTCATCTGGTCCAGGATTTTCATTAAAACAAGAAGGTATTGCATATTGGGTATCAGCTGGTTTGCCAGCAGTTGTAGCATGTGTACAAAGGTATGGTATAGGTGATGGATTTATAGGAGCTGGTCAAGATAACTATTGGCAAGCAGTAAAAGGTGGAGGAAATGGAGATTATCATCTAATCGTATTGGCACCTAATAGTGTTCAAGAAAATATGGATATGGCATATGAGTCTTTTGAATTAGCTGAAAAATATATGCATCCAGTACTTATACTTTCTGATGCTACAATAGGTCAAATGGTAGAACCTTGTATAGCACCACCAATGAAAGAATACGATATGGATAAAGCTCCATGGGCTGCTAAAGGAACACCTGTAGGAGAAAAAAATAAAGTTATAACTGATATAACATATTTTGAGGACCAAGATACATGGCAAAAAGGTTATATAGAAAAAATGAGAAAAGTTCAAGAAAATGAACAAAGATGGGAAGAAATAGAAATAGAAGATGCAGAAGTAGTATTTGTAGCGTATGGAATTTCCTCAAGAATAGCAGAAGGTGCAGTTAGAGATGCTAGAGCAAAAGGAATAAAATTAGGACTAATAAGACCAAAAACATTGTGGCCTTACCCAAGAAAAGCATTTAAAAAATTAAGTGATTCATTGAAAGGGCTTGTAACAGTTGAAATGAATATGATGGCACAAATGAAGGAAGATGTAATTATAGCATGTGATAATAGATTTCCAGTGTATTCAGTAGCAACAGCTCAATATATGGCAGAAGTAAATCAATTAATAGATTTTGCTCAACAGATTATAGATGGAAAAGCTAAGCAAGAGGAGGTATTTTAATTATGGCTAAAAAAGCACCAGCAATAATGATGTGTGAAAATATGTTCTGTGGAGGCTGTGGACACTCTATAGTCGATAGAATTATTGGAGAAGTATTAACAGAAATGGATATATGTCAAGATACAATTATATGTTCAGATATAGGTTGTAATCATATGTTTCAATTTAGTATGAATGTAGATGTTGTCGTTCCACCTCATGGTAAAATGGGAGCAGCGATGGCAGCTATGAAAAGAGTTAGACCAGATAAATATATATTTACAATAGCTGGAGATGGTGGAGCTTATGCAATAGGGCTTGGAGAAACTATGTCAGCTGCTACTAGAAATGATAATGTAATATTTCTTGTTATGAACAATAACATGTTTGCAATGACAGGAGGTCAAATGGCTCCAACTACTGTAGAAGGTCAATATACAGCTTCTACTCCAGCGGGTAGAAATTACGCAGATCATGGTTCAACATTTGATGTTGTAAAAGTTATGGGAAATTTAGATATAGCATATCTAGCAAGAGGAACAATAACTAACCCTAAAGAAATAAATACAACAAAAAGATACATCAAAAAAGCTCTAGAAAAACAAAAAGAAAAGAAAGGTTTTTGCTTAATAGAAGTACTTGTACCATGTCCAACAAACTGGGGATTAAAACCAGTAGATGCTATGAAGAGAATCGAAAATGAACTTGTTCCAAAGTATCCACTTGGAGAATTTATTGATTAGGGAGGAAATAATATGTTGAATGAAATTATATGTGCTGGTTTTGGAGGACAGGGAGTTCTTACAGCAGGAAAAATTATAATGTATGTTGCATATAAGGCAGAAAAGAAAATTACATGGTTCCCATCTTATGGAAATGAGATGAGGGGAGGAAGTGCAAATTGTAATGTTGTCGTAAGCGATGAAAAAATTGCAAATCCTTGTGTAAAAAATCCAGATATATTATTAGGAATGAATAGTGTATCAGTAGATAAGTATGAAAGTTTAATGAAAACAAATGGTTATATGTTTGTCAATGAATCACTAGTAAGTAAGGATAGAAAATATAGAGAAGATATTAATGTTATAAGAGTACCCGTTACTGAAATAGCACAAAATTTAGGTAATGAAAAAGCTGCTAATATTTGTATGTTAGGTGCTATGGTAAAGAATTTAGATTTATTCACAAAAGAAGAATTTGAAAGCGGTATGTGTGAATACTTTGAAAATCAAGGTAAAGGCAAATTTAATGCCAAAAATATAGAAGCATTTGAAGCTGGATACGACTATGAATGAATATTTTAAATATTTAAAATAATTATTGAAATACTTATTTTTATGTGTTAGTATTTAATTAATGAAATATAGAACGTCGTTCTGAACAATAGGACGATGAGTTTTTCGAATTAAAATATCAGAACGGTGTTCTATATAGTAAAACTAGGGGGTGTTAAATTGAAAATTCTAGTAATAAATCCTGGTGGTACATCTACAAAGATTTCTGTTTTTCAAGATGAAAATGAAGTTTTGAAAAAAAATATAACTCATACAAGAGAAGATTTAAAAAGCTTTTCTAAAGTATTTGATGAATATGACTATAGAAAACAATTAATAGTAGATATTTTAAGTAGTGAGAATCATAATATAAATTCTTTTGATGCAGTAGTTGGTCGTGGTGGACTTATGAAAGCTATAAAAGGTGGCACTTATATTGTGAGTGAAGAAATGATTGAGGACATGAGAAATGAAATAAACGGAGAGCATGCATCAAATTTAGGTGCATTATTAGCCAAAACCATAGCAGATGAAATAGGAGTACAATCATTTGTAGTAGACCCAGTTTCTGTGGATGAGTTTGATGATGTATCAAGGATTACAGGAATATCAGATATAGAAAAAGCTAGCTGGTTACATGCATTAAATCATAAAGCTGTTTCAAGAAAAATTGCACAAAAACTTGGTGGAAAATACGAGGATTATAACTTTATCGTAGCTCATTTAGGTTCTGGAATATCAATTGTAGCACATAAACAAGGTAAAATGATTGATGGAAGTGGTGGAAGATCTGATGGTCCATTTTCTCCAGAAAGAAGTGGTGGCTTACTTGCATATCCTCTTATAGAATTGTGTTACTCCGGAAAATATACTCATGATGAAATGGTCGCAAAAGTAAGTTCTATTGGAGGAATGTATGACTATTTAGGTACAAAAGATATGATAGAAATTGAAAACAGAATCAAGGAAGGTGATGAAAAGGCAAAACTTATAATGGATGCATTTATTTATCAAGTAGCAAAAGAAATCTCTATGTATGGAGCTTCACTTTCAGGAAATGTAGATAGAGTTATTTTAACAGGGGGTATATCTCATTCGGAAATGGTAATTAAAGGAGTCATAGAAAAAGTGTCATATCTAGCTCCAGTAGAGATAGTACCAGGAGAGATGGAAATGGAAGCACTTGCTCTTGGAGCCCTTAGAGTACTTAATGGAGAAGAAATAGCAAAAACTTATTAATATTTAGGAGAAAGAGTATGTTAAAAGATTTTAATAATTTATTGGAAGAGACTAAAAAGCTTGAACCTGTTATTGTAAGTGTTGCTGTTGCAGAAGATAAAGAAGTATTAAAGGCTGTAAAATCAGCAACAGATTTAAATATTATAAAGCCAATTCTTGTGGGAGACAAGGATAAAATAGAAAACATATCAAAAGAAATTGGATTAAAAGGGCATGAAATAATAGGATGTCAAAATCCTGATGAATCAGTTAAAAAGGCTGTAGAGATAGTTAAGAATAAGGATGCTAAAATTCTTATGAAAGGATTAGTAAATACAAGTGTCTATATGAGAGCTATACTAAACAAAGAAACTGGTCTTAGAACAGGAAGATTATTAAGTTTACTTGCAGTATATGAATTACCTCAATACCACAAACTTCTTTATTGCACTGATAGTGGTATAAATGTATCACCAAATTTAAATCAAAAAAAAGATATAATGATAAATGCACTTCTTACTATGAAGAGTATTGGTATGGAAAATCCTAAAACTGCGATACTTACTGCAAATGAAATGGTAGACCCTAAAATACAATCTACAGTGGATGCCAACTTACTTGTGGAGATGGAAAAATCAGGAGAAATACCAAGTTGTATAGTAGAAGGTCCAATAGCATTTGATGTAGCATTTGATGCACATGCAGCAGAACATAAAGGTATTAAAAGCAATATCGCTGGTGATGTTGACTTATTAGTATTTCCAAATATAGAAGCAGGGAATATATTAGGAAAGTCATGGCTTAGATTTAATAAAGCTAAGTGGGCAGGTATAGTTTTAGGAGCAACAAATCCAATAATTTTAGGTTCACGTTCTGATACAGCTGAAATTAAAATAAATTCAATAGCATTAGCGTGCTTAGCATCACAATAAGAAATTATTATTAAGGAGGATAAAGTATTATGAAATATGCAAAAAGAATGGATATGGTAAAAGCTTCAGCTATAAGAGATTCTCAAAAGAAAATAGCTCAGAAGGTAGCAAGTGGTGGTACTGTTATATCTTTTGCGGCAGGACTTCCTGACCCAAATTTATTTCCAATAGAAGAGATAAGTGAAATAACTCAAAAAGTACTTAATGAAAGAGGAAAATTTGCCTTGGCATATGGACCTACTAAAGGTGAAGATGAGTTATTAGATTTATTAGTAAAAAGAATGAAAGAAGAAGAAAATATTGATACAAAAGCAGAAAATATCATAATAACTACTGGGTCACAACAAGGTATCGCTCTTAGTGCTATGATTTTACTTGAAAAGGGAGATATAGTAGTTACAGAAAATCCAAGTTACTTAGGTGCAATAAATGCATTTAGACCTTATGAATGTGATTTTTTAGGAGTAGATACAGATGAAGAAGGAATGGTAACAGATGAATTAGATAAATTATTATCTGAAAATTCTAATATAAAGGTAATCTATGTAATACCAACATTTCAAAATCCTACAGGAAAAACGTGGTCTTTACAAAGAAGAAAAGATTTTATGGAAGTTGTAAATAAATATGATGTCATAGTAATAGAAGATAATCCTTATGGAGAAATAAGATTCACACCAGAGCCTCTACCTACACTTAAATCACTTGATACTAAAGACAAAGTATTATATCTAGGGTCATTTTCAAAGGTATTATGTCCAGGATTTAGAGTTGCTTGGATGTGTGGTAATGTAGACATTATAGATAAAGCAGAACTTTTAAAACAAGGTATAGATTTACAGTCAAACCAATTTTCTCAAGTACAAGTAATAGAATTTTTAAAGAAATATAACTTAAATGAACATATAGAAAAAATAAGAGCAGAGTATAAAAAAAGATGTCTATTGATGTTAGATGCTATGAAGAAACACTTCCCAGAGGAAGCTAAATATACAGAGCCAGATGGAGGAATGTTTATATGGGTTGAACTTCCTGAAAGCATAAATGTAGATGATTTACTAGATAAAGCCATTGATGCTGGAGTTGCTTATGTTTCTGGAGAATCTTTCTTTGCAAACAATGGTCCAAAGAATACTATGAGACTTAACTATACAACAATGTCAGAAGAACAAATTGTTAAAGGTGTTCAAATACTTGCAGAAGTTATAAAAAAAGAACTCAATTATGCTTGTGAATAAATATAAAAAGTGAGGGTTTAAATATGGGAGAAAAAGAGAACGGTATAAAGTTTGGAAAGTTAATGTTTCAACTTGTTATTATAGCAATATCTTGGGAATTAGTTTATATTATACCATTTATCCAATATACATTATATGATCCAATCTTAAAAGCATTAGAATGTACAAATACTCAACTAGGTTTTCTACTTACGATTTATGGATTAGGAAATATATTTGGAGCTCCTATAGGAGGTTGGTTAGCAGATAGATTTGATTATAGAAAGATAATTTTAGGTTCTGTGTTTCTTAATGGAGTAGTATCATTTTTATTTGCATTTAATATGAACTATCCATTTGCAGTTGCAACTTGGGTAGGTTGTGCAATTACATCATTAGTTATGAACTATCCTTCTATGGTAAAGATACTTAGAGTTATAGGAAAAGATAATCAAGGTAAAGTTTATGGATTTAATGAGGCTATGGTTGGAGTTTCTGGAGTAGTAATGGGCGCAATATTCTTATATATTTATACATGCTTTGCAACTCCTACATTGGGGATGAGATGGGTAATGATATCTCTAGGAATATTATCAATAGCAATGTGTCCAGTATTATGGTATGTAATTAAAGATGTAGATATTAGAGAAGATAAAGAAGAAGCAAGTGAAAAAATGTCTGCTGGTGATTTTATGACAGTACTAAAATCACCAAATACTTGGCTAGTAGGTATAAGTATATTCTGTGTATATTCATTCACAGTTACAATGTCTTATTTTACACCATATATAACATCAGTACTTGGAGGTTCTGTTGCACTATCTGGTGCACTAGCAATAATAAGACAGCATGGTCTAAAGTTGTTTGGAGCACCATTTGGAGGATACTGTGCAGACAAATTAAAATCACCTACGAAAGTACTTTTACCAATTTATGTATTTGGTATAGCAGTAATAATTTTATTCCTAGTATTACCTGCATCAACTCCAATGACTATATTCATAGCTCTAACATTTGTAGTAGGTATATTAGGTTACATGGGAAAAGGTATATACTATGCAGTTCAAGATGAAGTAAAAGTTCCAGTTAAATATTCAGCAACTACTATAGGTATAGCTGCAGCTTTAGGATTTTCACCAGATGTATTCCAATTTGCATTAATAGGACATTGGATAGATACTTATGGTAATAAAGGTTACACATACACATTTATATTCCAGATAGCAATTCTAATTATTGGAATATTATCTTGTTTATATATATTAAAGGTTAAGAAGAGAAGAGCAAGTAAATTAGAAGCTTAAATATTCAAATTTGGTGATTAAGTATATGTAAATATAATACTTATTTTGATGAATGTGATTGTATAAATAACATAAAAAATATCAATAGATTAAGTTTTATAATAATGTTTAGAGAATAAAGCGTAAAAATCAAAATGTTATCAAGTTTTCTAGGTTTTAGCATAAAGTTACCCCTAAATGTATAAAATTGAGTAGCAATTATTATCTATTTGCATATTTACATAAACCTATTTAATTTAAATTTTAAAAGAATTTCAAAAATAGATGGTAGTTGTACTCAATTTTACACCTAATAATAAATACGAAAATTTAAAATCTAACTAGATACTATTTAATTATATATCAATAATTGTATATTGTACTATTTATATAGTAACAATTTCAGGCTTTTCATTATATGTATTCCAATTTATATTGTTTGATTATTGTTCAAACACATATCGTTAAAAAGTTTATAAATTTATGTTTAGATATCGATTAATATTCTTGATTTTAGAAATAAATATTTGTAGATTGTGGATTAAAAATAATATAAATAAATAGAAGATAGATTTTTTAGATATATTAAGATAAAGATTATATAAAATATTGAAATATAGCTGTTTAAATTATTGTCTATAAATATAAAATGAATGGTGGTGAGTTAAGTGACCGATTTAGTTAACACCATTAATGGAATTGTTTGGTCACCCGTATTAGTTGCAATGTGTTTGTGTATAGGATTATATTTTTCATTGAAATTAAAATTCTTTCAAATAAGAGATGTAAAAGAGATGTTTACTCTCTTGCTTGAAGGAGATAGTTCTCATGTTGGGATATCATCATTTCAAGGTTTTGCTACATCTATGGCTGGAAGAATAGGGACTGGAAATATAGCTGGTGTAGCTGTAGCAATAGCAATGGGAGGTCCAGGAGCGTTAGTATGGATGTGTATAATGGCTACATTAGGCTCGGCAACTGCATTTGTAGAATCTACTCTAGCTCAAATATATAAAGATGAGCATGATGGGCAGTACAGAGGTGGTCCTCCATATTATTTTGAAAAAGGTCTTGGGTGGAAAAAGTGTTCAGTTTTATTTTCAATAGTTGCAATAATAAGTTATACGTTTTTTATGCCTGGTACACAATCAAACACTTTATATCTAGCAATGAATCAAGCATTTGGATTTTCAAAAATGACAATAGCAGTTACATCTTCTATTGCACTAGGAATAATAATCTTTGGAGGAATTAAAAGGATTGGTTTATTTGCAGAGAAAGTGGTACCTATAATGGGTGGAGCATACCTTATTATGACATTAATAATAATCATAACAAATATAAATTTGGTTCCAGGAGCTATTGTAACAATGTTTAAATCTGCATTTGGATTTAGTTCAGTTTTTGGAGGGATGTTAGGTTCAGCAATATCTTGGGGAGTAAAAAGAGGTATATACTCAAATGAAGCAGGAGAAGGCTCTGGAACTTATGGTGCTGCAGCAGCAGAAGTAAGTCATCCAGCCAAACAAGGATTAGTTCAAGCATTTTCTGTTTATGTAGACACACTATTAATATGTATGGCTACAGGTATTATGATTGTAATAACAGGAATGTATAATGTTACAGGTGTTTGCACAACACTACCAGGTGTAGAGCCGGGTCCACAATATGTACAGAGTGCAATAAATACATTACATCCGCAATTAGGTGATATTTTTATAGCAATAGTTTTATTATTATTTACATTTACAACTTTGTTAGCATTTTCATACATGATGGAGACTAATGTATCTTACTTAGTAACTAGAATTAAAGCAGAAAAACATGAAAAGTACATAATTAATGTCTGTAGATTTATGCTTATAATATGTGCAGCAATGTGTTGTTTTATAGAACCACTTACAAGTTGGGCACTAGGTGATATATGTATAGGGATATTAACATATATAAATTTAATTGCCATCTTTACATTAAAAAAACCAGCTATAAATGCATATTATGATTATCTAAGACAGAAAAAGATAGGAATTAAAAGGAGTGATAGAACTTTTAACCCTATAGAACTGGATATAAAAAATGCTGAATTTTGGGAAAACAGATACCTAAAAGAGAATAAAGATAAACTAAATTAAAGTTATAATAGGATACAAAAATGAATAAATAAATTTAATGGGAGGTAAGATTGATATGAAAGAAAAAATAATACAAGTGGCAGATTTAAAGAAAGAAAAAATTTTAGGGCTATGTCAATCTTTATATGATGAACCAGAAATTGCCTTACAAGAATATAAGTCTGCTAAAAAAATAGCAGAATTTTTAAGAGAAGAGGGCTTTGAAGTTGAAGAAAATTTAGCAGGTATGGCTACAGCTTTTAAAGCAACTAAGAAAAATGGCGATGGACCAAGAATTGCTTTTATAGCAGAATACGATGCTCTTCCAGGAAATGGTCATGCATGTGGACATCATTTAATAGCATCTATGGGAGTTGGAGCTGGAATAGCTCTTTCAAGTATACTAGATACTTACAAAGGAGAGGTAAGTATAATTGGGACGCCTGCTGAAGAAACTGGAGATGGAAAACCTTACTTGATAGAACATGGTGTATTTGATGGATATGATGCAGCAATGATGATACATCCAAATTCGAAGACTTGTGTAGCACCAGAAATTATAGCAATAGGAGGTCTAGATTTTATATTCACTGGAAAAGCATCTCATGCAGGAGCTAAGCCATATAATGGAATAAATGCCCTAGATGCAGTAGTATTACTATATAACAATATAAATGCACTAAGACAACAACTAGTAGATGGAACGAGAATACATGGTATTATACTAGAAGCAGGGACTGCTGCAAATGTAATACCTGATATGGGAAAAGTAAGATTAGAGATAAGGGCAAAAGAACAAAATTATTTTGATGAAGTAGTAGAAAAAGTGAAAAATTGTGCTAGAGGCGCTGCAATAGCTACTGGATGTGAACTTGAATTTTATCACTTTGAGCCAACTTGTCAAGGATTAAATGAAAACAAAGTTTTAACAGGTATATTTACAAAAATCATGGAAGAATTTGGAATATATGAAGACGATCAAGTAATGTTGGGTTCAACAGATATGGGAAATTTAAGTCAAATAATGCCATGTATACATCCTTTGATGAAGTTTTCTGAAAATGGAGAAGAACTACACACAAAAGAGTTTTTAGAAGCTTCTATAAATCAATATGCAAAAGATAGAGTGATTGATGGTATAAAAATATTAGCTTTAACAGGATTTAATTTATTTGAAAATCCAGAGTTATTGAAAAAAATGAAGGAAGAGTAGTATTTAGATTATTTTTAATTGTAGTATTTGAAATAAGAGGAGTGTCTCAAAATGAACTTTTAGTTTATGAGATACTCTTTTTTTGTATGAAATTAAATATATTTTTATCATTTCAACAATGAAAGAGAGGTTTATCTGTTTTTATATAGTCTTTTTAACTTGTAGCACAAAATATCATGAATGATTACAGTTTGAATGATAAAATCGATTGTAAGATATATATAGGAGGGATACATATGAAAGCTTTAGAAGTAAGAAATATTGAATTGAGTGGTACAAATTATGAGATAGGATATAAACTAGGGAAATTGATTGCTAATATGCCAGAGATAATAGAAGGTCAGATTAATAAATCTAATGTGGTGAGTAAAAAAGAAGAAAAAGAGATGTCAGAGTTATTTGATAAATATTGTCCAGGTCTTAATGAAGAATTGCAAGGTTTTGCTGATGCAATTCAAGTGAATTGTAATCAAATTTTATATTATACTATGACCTATCTTAAACCCGGTTGTAGTCAAGTTGCATTAGCACCAGAATTAACTGAAAATAGGCATGTATTATTTGCACGTAATTTCGATTTTTCACACAATATGGAAGATTTTGTTTTATGTAAAACTAAAGTAAATGGAAAATATGCACATATAGGCACTACTGTTATGCAATTTGGAAGAGGTGAAGGCATGAATGAATGTGGCTTAGGTGTAAGTCAGTCATCATGTGGTATTCCAGTAGGCAATTCAGTTGGTTTGAGAAAACCAGCTATTGTAGGGTTACAGTTTTGGGCTGTGATTAGATATTTATTAGAGAATTGCAAAGATGTAGATGAGGCATTAGAATATATAGAAGATATGCCAATTGCCTATAATATAAATTTATTACTTGCAGATAAGTCTGGAAATATTGCACTTGTAGAGACTTTAGATGGAAAAAAAGGAGTGAATAGAATTAGTGGATTAGAAAATAAGAGGGAACATTTTTTACATTCTACTAACCATATACATATTGATGAACTTCATAAATTAGAACCACAATCAATGAAAAATTCTATTCATAGATATAAATTAATTAAAGAATATATAAACAACTCTAAAAAAATTGGAGAGAAAGAGTTAATGGATTTATTCTCTTCAAAGTATCCTGATGGCTTATCTTGTAATTACTATAATGATTTTTTTGGTACTTTAAAAAGCATAGTTATGGATTTAAATACAGGAAAGTTTAATATTTTATGGGGTGGATTAGAGAATAATAAATGGGAGAGCCACTATTTAAAAGACGATATTAAATCTATAACACAACTAGTAAACATAAATATTGAAAAGGCACCATCTGACTTTTTCGATTTAGTTGAATAAAAAATATATTTAATTATTTTAAATATTTAGACTCTATACATCAGCTGAAAGTTTTTTATATTTCTGTATTGAGTTAATTATAACATTTTAGTATAGTAAAAAATAGTATTGATTTAGATGTTTAAAAAAGTCAAACATAAGAGAGGTGTTATATTGGATTACTTAAAGTATTTTGAAAAAGTTGTAATTTATATTGAGAATAATTTACAAGAAAATATAACTGTAAATGATGTGGCAAAAGAATCTGGATATTCTTATTATCATTTAACACGCTTATTTAAGTCTATGTTTGGTGAAAGTGTAGGAAGCTACATAAAAAAGAGGCGATTAGTAAATAGTACAAAAGAACTTTTATACAGTGATAAAAAGGTGATAGACATAGCTATTGATAGTGGATTTGAATCTTCAGAAGCATTTAGTAGAGCATTTAAATCTATATACAAAGTTAGTCCTATGGAATATAGAAAAAATAGAATAGATGTATTTGTTGGAAAAAAGAAAAAATTAGAATTAGATTTTATGAGACATCTTGTTGGAAATATAACGATTAAGCCAATTATAAAAGATATAAACGAAATAAAGGTAATTGGTATAAAGGGAAAAGTAAGACTAGAAAATAATTCATTGCCTAGTTTATGGGAGAAGTTCACAAAAGTACATCATATTATACCAAACACTTTGCCATCAAAGAGAGCTTTTGGAATTTGTGAAGCAACCCCTGAAATACACCTAATTAGTGAAAGTATGGAGTTTAATGAGATAATAGGGTTTGAAGTTAGTAGCTATGAAGAAGTTCCAAATTCACTTGTCTCAAAAACTATTGAGGGAGGAAAGTATGCTATATTTACTCATATTGGTAGTTTGAATAGTTTAGATAAAACTTATGAATATATATGGGGCACTTGGTTTCTAAACTCAAAAGAAGAACTTGATATAAGAGATGATTTTGAAGTATACGATGAGCGATTTTTAGGTCCTAATAATGTAAATTCACAGATTGATATTTATATACCTATAAAATAATATGTAAGAAAAGTAAAAAATAATTTGATTAAAAAATAGATGCTTATAAAAAGGCATCTATTTTTTATTTTATCAGATTTAGATAATTTTAATAATAAAAGAAAATAAAAGAAATAAAAATAAGTTCTTAAATTTCTAAGAAGAATTTAGAATATAGTCGAAATAATGTTTGTATATTTCTGAAAATTCTAATTAGTACAATTTTTTCCTTCCTAAAGTTGAAAAAAGATGTATTTATTTATCAAAAATATTATATTAAAATGATATTAATAAAAAACATTTATAATAATAGCATATAGTACAGAAAAAAGAAGTAATTTGTAAAATTTATGGTGAGTAGTAAAATTTAAAGATATTATAGGGAGGTTATAATTTTATGGAAAACGTTATTACAGGTCTAAGTAAAGGTGCAGAGTGGTTTATCGGTTTGTTTCAGAAAGGAGGAGAACAATTTGTAGGTCTTATTTCAGGTACTCTTCCAACGTTAATTGTATTAATGGTAGCTATTAACTCTTTGATTAAGATAATTGGTGAAGAAAGAGTTAATAATTGGGCTTCTAAACTAGGAAGAAATTCTTTTACAAGATATGTTCTACTTCCATTAGTATCAGTATTTTTCTTGGGAAATCCTATGTGTTATACATTTGGTAGATTTCTAAAAGAAGAACATAAAGCAGGATTTTATGATGCAGCAGTTTCGTTTGTACATCCAATTACAGGGCTTTTTCCACATGCAAATGCAGGAGAACTTTTTGTATGGTTAGGAATATCAGCAGGTTTGACTACTTTAGGTAAAGAAACTACTACACTAGCGTTATGGTATTTTATAGTTGGTCTAATTGTAATTTTTATAAGAGGTATAGTAACAGAAAAAATGTATGCTTTTTTAACAAGAAAAAATAAAGTAACAAATAAGGCTTAGGAGGTAGATAAAATGGAGGAAAATAAAATATTAAAAATAGAAAAGGGAAGTTCAGGCTGGGGAGGTCCTTTATATATAAAAAAAGAAGGCAATAGAAATAAGATATTATCAATGACTGCTGGTGGTATTCATGAAGTAACATTAAAAATAAAAGAACTACTGGGTTGTGAAATTGTAGATGGATTTAAAACTGGGATTTCTGATGAAGAAGTGGCAGTAGTTATTATTGATTGTGGTGGAACTGCTAGATGTGGAGTTTATCCAAAGAAAAAAATACCTACAATTAATGTAAATCCAGTTGGAAAAACAGGTCCTTTAGCAAAATTTATAACAGAGGAATACTATGTATCAGATGTTAGTCCTAATTGTATAAGTGTTTTAGATGGAGAAGACATTCAAAAAAAATCTCAAGAAAATAAAAGTGAAAATAAGAGTTCTATTAGAAAGCCTGATAATTATGATGAGGTTAAGTCAAAAGCTCAGGGAGAATACGCTAAAAAGAATATAATACTTTCTATTGGTCAAGGTGCAGGACAAGTAGTATCAAAGTTTTATGATGCAGGTCGAGATACTATTCAAATGGTAATGAATAATGTAATACCATTTATGGCATTTGTAAGTATGCTTATGGGAATTATTTTAGCATCTGGACTGGGAGATTGGATTGCAAAAGTTATATCTCCACTTGCAGGTAATATCGGTGGATTATTGATTATTTCAATAATTTGCACACTTCCATTCTTATCACCAATATTAGGACCTGGCGCAGTTATAGCTCAAGTAGTAGGAACTCTTGTAGGTACACAAATTGGTCTTGGTGCAATACCAGTATATTTAGCACTTCCAGCATTATTTGCAATAAATGGACAAGCTGGATGTGATTTTGTTCCAGTAGGACTAAGCTTAGGAGAAGCAGAACCAGAAACTGTAGAGTATGGTGTTCCGGCTTTATTTTACTCTCGTTTAATAACTGGGCCAATATCTGTTATTATTGCATATGGAGTTGCAGTCTTTGCACTTAAATAACACTTAATGTCAACGTGAAGTTTAAAATTAATAAAATTGTAAATATAAGTTTAAGCTAGTCAAGATTTTTATTAATGAAAGACTAGCTTTTATACTATTAATTAGCTGTAATTATCGATTTAGATTAATACTAAATTTTCCTTTGTTAAAGTGAAATTTTATGTATTAATTTGGTTTCAAATTTGTACTAGAATGAAATCAAGGAGGAGATACAAAATGAATGTAACTGAGAAAATTCCTTCTATTGACCACAAGATATTTAAGATATTGATTATATGTAGCAAAAAAGAGTTTGTAAGTATTAATTCAATAGCAAACGAATTGAATGTCACAACTAGAAGTGTGAGGACGTATATAAAACAATTGAATACAGATTTAGGTAGTGACATAGCAGTAATTAAATATATAAAGGGTCAAGGTTATAAACTGGAGATAAAAGATGAGCAGATACTCAATAAGATTATTGATATGAATAGAAAAAATGTATTTTCATTAAATTCAAAAGAAGATAGAGTAGATTTTATACTAAATTATTTGGTAGAACTAGATGGATTTATTACACTTGATAGTTTGGCAGATGAGATGTGTGTAGGAAGAACTACTCTAGTAAATGATTTCCAGTATGTAGAAAAAGTTTTAGCTTCATATAATTTAAACTTAATAAAAAAACAGAATACAGGTATGAAATTGAATGGAAATGAACTTGATATTAGGCTTCTTATATTAAATCAACTGTATAAAAACTCAAGGAAGGATTTCAATAATTCAAGATATTTTAAAGAAATTAAAAAGGAAGAAATCGTAAATTTAGAAGAAAAACTATTGAGTTTATTCAAGAAGAATAATTTTTATGTTACAGATGAAATGTTAAGAGAGGTTATTAACTACGTAGTAGTTTTAGTCTATAGAGCAAGGGAAACAAAGAAAGTAAAAGAATATGATGTAAAGTTCGATTTACTTAAATCATATGATGAATACCTTATTGCTAGAGAAATAAAACACATAATATCAGAAATATTTGAATGTATTTTAAATGATGAGGAAATTATTTATTTGACTATACCACTGGTGAGTGGAAATGCACCAGCATCAGAATGTGCTTTAAATAGCAGTAGAATTAGTAAAAATATTGATGAGTTAATGGAAAATATATTTAATCAAATATATCTTGATATGGGAATTTTTATAAATGAAGATGAATTAAGAGTTGGACTAGGATATCATCTTAGTTTTACTCTAAACAGACTATTATTTAATATAAAGTTAAAAAATGTTTTGTTAGAAGAGATTAAACAAAACTATATACTTCCATTTAAATTAGCACAAATAGCAGGAAGAGTAATAGAGACAAAGTATAATTTAGAAGTTTCAGAAGATGAGATTGGTTATATAGCAATTCATTTCAGTGGATATTTAGAAAGAAATAGTAGTAGATTTTATTCAATAAAGAAAATAGCAATTATATGTAGTACAGGTCTAGGAACAGCAAAACTATTAAAAATAAGAGTAGAAAAATTGATAGGAAATAATCCTAAAATTGATACTCTTTCAAGTTTTAATTTGAGAAATATTAATTTAAATGAATACGATATAGTTTTTACAACTATTGATTTAGACACATCGAATATAAACACAATAGTATTAAAAATAAATACAATATTTGATGAAAATAAACTAAGAGAACAACTAAAAACAGTGTTGTGCCTAAGAGAAGGAAATATTGATACTACTAATTCTACAAATTTATTAATAAATAATTTGCTGGATGAAGATAAATTTATGATATTGAATGAAAAGACTATAATTGGTTCATTAGAAAAAATGATGGACAAACTTATGGATTTGGGATGTATTGATGATAATTTTAGAAAAAATATAATAAATAGAGAAGAAAAATCTCCCACAGTCTTTGATAAAGGTCTATTATTTCCACATTCCGTAAATGGAAAATCAGATAAATTTTTAATGGCAGTTGGAATTTTAGAAGAACCAATAGAATATGCAAATAGAAGCATAAAAATAATTCTTATGACGATGTTTCCATGTGAGAATAAGATGGATTCAGACTTATTGGTGAAAATTTATGAAGAAGTTTTAAAGATAGGACAAGATGTAAAATTGACAAATAAGATAAGTAAATGTAGAAGTTTTTTAGAATTTAAAAAGGTGTTACTCAAAAACCTTATGTAACGATTGTACAGAATTTATAGTTATTTTATAAACTTAAAGAATAATTCGATTTGTGGAAGGTGTATAAATATGAAACTACTTGTGATTTTATTTGTTGCTTATATTCTAAATACTCTATTTATAATGAAGCAGAATAAATTGTATTTTAAAACTTTAAATAGAGCCAAAAAAAAGGGTGATATAGTGTCTACAGGTAAAAAGAAAAGCTATTTTTCTAAAGGGAGTATAGCTATTATATCTTCAGATTTAGATGGATTTATAAAGTTTGGAGAAATTTTAAAAGGACGTACAGTAATGGCTAAGTTTAAAGAGATTGAGGAAATAGAAGGACTAGATATATATAGTGCAGAGCAAAAATTTAAAGATGAAGAAAGTATTGTACAAGCTATAAAATTTATAAAAGAAAAAATAAATGTTTCTTTTAATTAACTTAATATAAATATAAATTATCGGGAGGAATGTCATGAAATATGAAGTTAAGATAAGTGGAATAGGCAGTTTAGTTAAAGAGTTAATGGATGAGAGTAATTGTCTTATTATATATGACGAAACCATTAATGATGATGACTTAAAGGATATATCTGTAATTCATTCAATATCAACATTAAAAAGTGATGTTGAAGTAGGGGATACACTTACAATAGGAAATAGAGATTATTGTATAGTTTCAGTTGGTGATATTGCTCAAAAGACTCTTAGGGAAATTGGGCACTGTACAATCAAATTTGATGGAGAATGTGAAGTAAACTTACCAGGAGAAATACATGTAGAAATAGGAAATCCAAACATAACTATTGGAGATTTAATAACTATTTCTTAATTTGAAAATAAAATTATTATACTAGGAGGAATTGATATGTTAGATTTAAACAGAAAACTTGCAAAATTGGAAGAAGAAGGTAAAAAAATAAAAGTGGCTCTTATAGGAGCTGGGCATATGGGAAATGGAATGGTAAGCCAAATGGCAAATATGAAAGGGATTGAGGCTTCTATTGTTGTAGATATAAATTTAGAGTTGGCTTATAAAGCATTTACTGATGCAGGAATAGATGAAGAACTTATAGATAATGTAACAAATGAAAATGATGCAGAAATGAAACTACAAGAAGGAAAAGTATTGACATGTAATGATTTTCTTGTGGCTTGTAAAACTAAGTCAATAGATGTAGTTATAGATGCAACTGGTGGTATTGCAATTGGTGCAGAGATAGCATTAAATTCTATTTTAAATAAAAAACATATAGTTATGTTAAATGCTGAAACTGATTGTGTTGTTGGACCAATACTTAAAAAGTTAGCAGATGATGCTGGAGTAATATTTACAGGTTCTGCAGGAGATGAGCCAGGTGCAGTAATGGAATTATTTGATTTTGCAGATGCAATGGGATTTGAAGTTAGAGTAATAGGTAAAGGTAAAAATAATAAATTGGATTTAGATTGTAATCCTGACACAGTTAGAGAAGAAGCAGAAAGAAAAGGAGCTTCGCCTCATATGATAGCTTCTTTTAAAGAAGGAACTAAAACAATGGTAGAAATGGCTTTAATGTGTAATGCAACTGGATTTGTACCTGATATAAGAGGTGGTCATGGTATTGAGGCTACAGTAAATGAAGTACCTAAGAAATATGCATTAAAAAGCGAAGGTGGAGTATTAGATAATTATGGTGTAGTTGATTTTGTAAATGGTATAGCACCTGGAGTTTTCGTAGTAGTTGCTCATAAATTAAAAGCAGTTAATGATGAACTAAAATATTTAAGTATGGGTGATGGACCTAATTACATATTATACAGACCATATCATTTATGTAGTTTAGAGACTCCTTTATCAGCGGCTATGGCAGTTTTAGAGCATAAGGCTACAATAGTGCCTAAAGCTGGACTAGTTGCAGAAGTTATGACTATAGCTAAGAAAGATTTGAAAAAAGGTGAGTATATGGATGGATATGGAGCATATACATGCTATGGTACTATAGAAAAATATGATGTAGCAAAAGCTATGAATGCTGTACCTATTGGTTTAATTAGCAAAAAGACTAAAGTTGTTAAAGATATTAAAAAAGGAGAAGTTATAACTTATGATATGGTAGAGATAGAAAAAGATACTACTTTATATCACTTAAGACAATTACAAGAAAAAATATTTGGGTAAGATTTGATGGTAATATAAATAGATATTATTTAAAAGGGTTGATAGTTATTTCTAAATCAGCCCTTTTAAATTTTTATATATTTTTGTTAGGATATTTTGTTTAGAAGTATATTATAGCTTATTTGTAATTATAAAAAATACTAGTACGTTTAATCTAAATTGGTTCTGCAACTTTGTATTCATATTAAAATAATATTATTAAAAATTTTAATATAAAATGAATTAAAATGACCAATTATGTATTATAATATTAACTGTAATACTAATATAGTTCTATTAATTAAAGAATTATCCCCCATTAATATATAATAAATATCTTTAAGCAAGAGAACTTAGTAAAAAATATATCGTATTCAGTAAAAAATCTGTTTACAGAATGATATATATAGTTATATAATATACTATATAAGATGCGAAAAGATAAAAAGTATAGCACAATGAAAGAAGGTGATTATTATTCAGCTTAATGAAAGACAGCTAAAAATTATAGATATAGTTAAGGAAAATGAACCAATAACGAGTGAAAGTATTGCCTCCAGCTTGAATGTGACTCGTGCTACACTTAGATCTGATTTAGCTATATTAACAATGACAGGAATATTAGACGCAAGACCAAAAGTTGGATATTTTTATTCAGGAGTCAGTGAAATTAATTTAATTGGTAAAAGTATAAAAGAAAAAACAGTAGAAGATATAATGAGCATGCCTGTACTAGCTAAGAAGGACGAAAGTATATATGATGTAATAGTCACTATGTTTTTATCTGATGTAGGGAGTATAGTTATTATAGATGAAAATGAAGAGCTATGTGGAGTTGTTTCCAGAAAAGACTTGTTAAAAGCAACTATAGGAGGTTCTGATATAAATAAGATGCCAATAGGTATGATAATGACAAGAACTCCAAATGTAGTTACTCTAACTAAAGGAGCAAGTGTTTTATTAGCTTCAAGAAAAATAATAGAACATGAAGTAGATTCGATTCCAATTGTTGAATATAAGGGAGAAGACAAAAATCATATGAGAGTTGTTGGGAGAATATCAAAAACCAACATAACTAAGCTATTCTTAGAAATAGTTGACAATTAAGGAGGTATGCTGGTGAAAAACCTAATTATATATGCAGTATCAGATTCAGTAGGGGAGACTGCACAACAAGTTGCAAAAGCATGTATGTCACAGTTTTATGTGAATGAAACTTATGAAATAAAAAGATTTCCATACATGATTAATAAAGGAGTACTACTTGAAACTTTGGAAAATGCAAAAGCTGAAAACGCTTTGATTGTATATACATTAGTTGATGAAGAATTATGCAGTATTGTTGAAAGATATTGTGAAAGAGAAGGTCTTAGTTGTATAGACTTGATGACAGATATACTAAGAGAAATAAGCAAGAGAACAGGAAGAAAACCTAAAAGAGAAGCTGGTATAATTAGAAAATTAGACGAATCTTACTTTAAGAGAGTTGAAGCTATAGAGTTTGCAGTAAAATATGATGATGGGAAAGACCCTAGAGGTGTTCTTCAAGCAGACATAATTTTAGTGGGAATTTCAAGAACATCTAAGACTCCTTTGAGTATGTATTTAGCTAATAAAAATATAAAAGTAGCTAATGTTCCATTAGTTCCAGAAATACCAATTCCTAAAGAAGTATTTGAGATAGATACTAAGAAGATAATAGGTCTTACTAATTCACCTGAAAAGCTGAATGAAATAAGAACTCAAAGATTAAAAGCTTTAGGTTTATCTAGTAAAGCAAACTATGCTAATTTAGAAAGAATACTTCAGGAGTTAGATTATTCAGAAGAAATAATGAAAAGAATTGGATGCCCAGTAATAAATGTTTCAAATAAGGCAATAGAAGAAACAGCAGGTATAATTTTAGACATAATGAAAGAAAATGGTCTAAAGATATACAAAGAAATAGAAATTTAATAATGTCTATTAATAAAAATAATATAAATTAAAATAAAAAGATTAATGGGGGATTTAACAATGGAAACTAAGTATGTTTATAGTTTTGGTGAAGGAAGCAAAGACATGAAATCTTTACTAGGAGGTAAAGGTGCCAATTTAGCAGAAATGACTAAGATAGGCTTACCTGTTCCTCCTGGATTCACTATAACAACAGAAGCATGTAATGATTATTATGTTAACAATGAAAGTATAAGAGCAGAGATAATAAAAGAAATAGAAGAGCATTTAGCTACTTTAGAAAAAGACTTAAATAAAACATTAGGATGCAATAAGAATCCATTATTAGTATCAGTTCGTTCTGGTGCAGTATTCTCTATGCCAGGAATGATGGATACAATTCTTAACCTAGGTCTTAATGACAATAGTGTTGTTGGTCTAGCAGAGGCTACACAAAATGAAAGATTTGCATATGATAGTTACAGAAGATTCATACAAATGTTTTCTGATGTTGCTATGGAAGTTCCAAAATATAAATTTGAAAATGTATTAGACAGAGTAAAAGAAGCAAAAGGATACACAGTTGATACAGAACTTACAACTGATGATTTAAAAGAAATAGTAAAAGAATTTAAAGCAATTTATAAAAAAGAAATAAAAAGTGATTTCCCACAAGACCCAAAAGAGCAATTAATGCTTGCTATAGAGGCTGTATTTAGATCATGGAATAACCCTCGTGCAATCGTATACCGTAAATTGAATGATATAGCCCATAACTTAGGAACAGCAGTAAATATTCAATCAATGGTATTTGGTAACATGGGAGAGACTAGTGGTACAGGTGTTGCATTTACTAGAAATCCAGCTACAGGAGAAAACAAATTATTTGGTGAATTCTTGATGAATGCACAAGGTGAAGACGTTGTTGCAGGTATAAGAACTCCTCAAAATATATCAACTCTTGCTGATGTAATGCCAGCTGTATTTGATGAATTCGTAAAAATTACTCATATACTTGAAGGTCACTATAAAGATATGCAAGATATAGAGTTTACTATAGAAAATGAAAGATTATATATATTACAAACTAGAAATGGTAAGAGAACAGCAGCAGCAGCAATAAATGTAGTGGTTGATTTAGTTGAAGCTGGAATAATTGATGAAAAAGAAGCTATAATGAGAATTGAACCTAATCAATTAGACCAATTATTACATCCAAAATTTGAAGATAATGCATTAAAAGAAGCTAAGGTTATAGCAAAAGGTTTACCAGCATCACCAGGTGCAGCAAGTGGTAAAGTTTATTTCAATGCTGATGATGTAGTAAAAGCAAATGAAAAAGGAGAAAAAGTAGTTTTAGTTAGACTAGAGACATCTCCAGAAGATATAGAAGGTATGGTTAAAGCTGAAGGAATTCTTACAGCTAGAGGTGGAATGACATCACATGCAGCAGTTGTTGCTAGAGGTATGGGTAAATGTTGTGTTGCTGGATGTGGAGAAATAAAAGTTGATGAGTTTAATAAAGAAATAAGAGCACTTGATGATGTAGTTATAAAAGAAGGAGAATACATTTCTATAGATGGCTCTACAGGAAATGTGTACCTAGGAGATGTTAAGAAAACAGAAGTATCTTTAACTGGAAACTTTGAAAAATTAATGAACTGGGTAGATAAACACAAATGTATGATGGTTAGAACGAATGCAGATAATCCTAGAGATGCTCGTGCAGCTATAGAGTTTGGTGCTGAAGGTATAGGTCTATGTAGAACTGAGCATATGTTCTTTGATGAGGCTAGATTACCAGCAGTTAGAGAAATGATATTATCTAATACAGTAGAACAAAGAGAAAAAGCTCTTGAAAAAATATTACCAATGCAAAGAGAAGATTTTGTAGAGTTATTCAAAGTTATGGATGGAAAACCAGTTAATATAAGATTACTAGACCCACCACTACATGAATTCTTACCTCATGATGATGAGACTATAGAAGAACTTTCAAAATCTATGGGAATAAAAGTAAGTGATATTAAGAAAAGAATAGTTGACTTAGACGAATTTAACCCAATGCTTGGACACAGAGGTTGTAGACTTGCAATAACTTATCCTGAAATATGTGTAATGCAATCTAAAGCTATAATACAAGGAGCTATAGAAGCAATAAGAGCAGGTGTTAAAGTTTCTCCAGAAATAATGGTTCCATTGGTTGGAGAAGTAAATGAGTTAAAGATAATAAGAAAAATGATAGTAGAAACTGTTGATGCTATAATAAAAGAAGAATGTGTAGAAGTTCCTTATACTGTAGGTACTATGATAGAAATACCTAGAGCTTGTTTAACTGCTGATGAAATAGCACAAGAAGCAGACTTCTTCAGCTTTGGTACTAATGACTTAACACAAATGGCATTTGGATATTCAAGAGATGATGCTGGTAAATTCTTAGGTCAATACGTAGATGAAGAAATACTAGAAAAAGACCCATTCCAAGTACTAGACCAAAATGGTGTTGGTAAATTAGTTAAGATGGGAGCTAAATTAGGTAGAGAAGTTAAACCAGAATTAAAACTAGGAATATGTGGAGAGCATGGTGGAGAACCATCTTCAGTAGAGTTCTGTTATAGCGTAGGACTTAACTATGTATCTTGTTCACCATTTAGAGTGCCAATTGCTAGACTTGCAGCAGCTCAAGCATCTATAAAAAATCCTAGATAATAATAGGCTGTAAGATATATAACTAAATTAAAATAATATCCCCTATTGTTCAACGTATCAAATTAAGTATTTGTAAGTTGAATATAGGGGATTTTTATTTTATTATAAAAATCTAACTTATATAGTTGTAAGTGAAACGTATTTAATTATATTGCATATATTATTGTAGAGAGAAATTTCAACTATCAATTAAATTGAGTTTACTGGAGGGGATAAAGTTGACAAAGTGTCCTAAATGTGGAAAGGAAGTATCATCACGTCCAGGTAGTATATGCCCACGATGTGGATTTAAAGTAGCAGAAGAGAGTCTAAAAATAAGATGTCCAGAACCTAGTTGTAGGGCTTTGGTATCTAGGAAGCTAGATTATTGTCCTAAATGTGGATGCAAACTTAGAGGATATAATATTTCTGAATTTGTTAATATGGTAAGATGTAAAATAGATGAGACATTTGATAAAAGATAATTAAATTTAGAGTTAAACTTTTGGGGGTGACTCAAAATGAACTTTTTAGTTTATGAGGCACTCTTTTTTGTATGAAATCAAATATATTTTCATCATTTCAACAATGAAAAAGAGGCTTATCTCTATTTTGAGACAGCCTCTATAAAAGTATACGGTTTTACAAGTAATTATATTTTTGATAATTTATTTCCATTATTTGTTTTATCAAACATATGTTGAAAAATCTTTCTATTTACCAGGATTACTTCCAGTATTAAGTATCCAAGGTTTCTCTATACCATTTTTTAATGAGTTATAATTCACAATAAGTGTGTCATAGCTATTTTTAGCATCATCATTACTTACTACTTGTTTTTTATAATCAGTTAAAGTAATTAATCCTAAATCATATCTTAATTTAGTATTTTTTAATTGTTTTTCTGATAAATCAAGTTGTTTTTTAGTAATTTGAATTGTATCTTCTAAAGCGAGTAATTGAGCATAGCTATCAATTAATCCTTTTTTAAGAGCTTTTTTACTGTCTTCTAATGTTACTAGACCATTTTCAGTATTATATTTTTGTTGAAGATAATTTGCATAAGTAGTAAGACCAGCAGCATAAGTCTGTCTTTCAAGATTGTATGCTTCAACTTCTTTTTCATATCGCTCATAATCTTTTTTATATTTATCCATAATAACCTTATATTCATCATCAGTTAGACTTCCTTGTTCTGGTTTTGTAGGAGCAACTGGTCTTGTAAGGTTAGGTCTATCTGGTAAATCTGCTTTGTTTTCATCATCATCATTAAAACTTTCTTCTGTACGTTCCAAAATCAATTGGTCGTATTTTAAATATTCATTAACCTTACCTTCCATGTATGAATCAACTGAGCCACCTACTCTAAAAGACTCAAATCTATATTCTTTATCTAATTGATAATTATTTAAATCTATGTTAGTCAATAACTTAAAATAGTCTTGGTTGTTTTTTAGTTCTTGAAGTTTAGCTTTTTGAGTATTTTGTAGTGTTTGAAGTTCAAGTTCAGCAGACTCAGTCTCTAAAGATGTTACTAATCCCAAATCTTTTTTTAATTTCATATCTTTAATTTCTTTAGTTTTTATCTCAAGATTATTTTTTATCTTATCTAACTCATTTTCTCTTGAAACTAAATCATTGTATTTATTAGTAATATCATTAGCTATTTGGTCTTCCATAAATCCTTTAGCCTGTTCACTTTGATTTTTAAGAAGCCCAATTTGGTCATATGGAAATGAGTTGTCACTTCCAGTAAAACTATCAAACTCATCTTGTACTTCTAACTTTTCTTTTAACATTTTTATTTCTTCTGATTTCATTTTTAATTTTTCACTATTTTTAAGTGCAGCACTTACAGCATCTCTAGCAGTCAAAATTTCCTTTTCAGATGTTCTTTTAGTTGAGTCATTTACAATAGAATTATCAACTTTATTTATAGAAGAAGTATTATCATTTGCGTAAACTGGCATAAGATTGGCTGTTATTATACCAACACCACATCCAATTGCAACTATTTTACTAACTTTTTTATTCAATACAATCACCCTCCATTCTATTTAAACTTTAGCTTTCAATTTTGGTTTCTTTATTATTTTACGCTTTATATTTCCTATTTTATCTGTTATCTTACCAAATATTTTAGGCATTTTGTCTGAAAACTTATTCTCCCATTTATCAAAGATTAAGTATATAGTAGGTATAAGTACCAAAGTTATAAGTGTAGATACAGTCAGACCACCCATTATAACTATAGCTAGTGGTTGCATAGTTTCTCCACCTTCGCCAAGAGATAGTGCTGTTGGTAACATACCTAAAATTGTTGTTGCTGTAGTCATTAGAACCGGTCTTAATCTTGCTGCACAACCAATTGAAACCAATCCAATTAAATCATTATTATGATTTGCTTTTCTAAGTTGCTCTATATAGTCAATAAGAACTATACCATTATTAACAACGATACCTATAAGTAAGATTATACCTAGCATACCTACAGTACTTAAACTTTGACCACTAACTAGAAGAGAAAGCACAACTCCAACAAATGCAAATGGAACACAGAACATAATTATAAATGGTTTACTAAATGATTCAAACTGAGCTACCATTACCATATAAACTAGTGCTATAGCTATGACCATTGAAAATCCAAGGCTCGCCATAGATTCATTCATCATTTCTGTTTCGCCACCAACACCTATAGAGTAATCTTTAGGAATTACCATTTTGTTTGTTTTTTCTAGAGCTAGTTTTGTAGCAGTACCAGCATCTAAATTGTCAAGTGTAGCAGTTATATTTACAGAAAAATCTCCATCAGTTCTAGATATAGATTGTAGACCATCTGCCATTTTTATATCTGAAAAAGCACCAAGAGGAACTTCTTTTCCAGTTGAAGAGTTTACTTTTAGTTGTTTTATATCTTCCAAATTATCAATAGTATCTGCTTTAAATTTTAGATTTACGTCCACTTTGTAATCGTCAATAGTAGCAGTAGTTACTGAGTCACCATTTATTGCTGTACGTAACATACCTGCGATTTCAGCCGTATTCACGCCATATTCTTGAGCCTTATGTTTATCTATCGTAAATTGAGCTTCTTGTGTTGTATCTGTAAGAGAAGTTTCAACATTTCTAAATCCTTTTATAGAGCTGAATTCTTTTTCAACTTCTTTTCCTAATATTTTTAATACATCTAAATCAGGACCTTTCATTTCTAATGTGAAGTCTGCTCCTCCAGCTCCACCCATGACACTACTGTTTTGACTTACATTTATTTTACAATCTGGTACAGTAGCCACTCTATCAATTATTTCTTTTTCTACTTCATCGGTAGTTCTTTTTCTATTTTTTTGAGATTCTAATTCAATTGCTATATTTGCTGTATTATTATTTGAATCTGATGTCAAAGTTGTTATTAAAGTTTTAATTTCTGGAATATCTGAAACTTTTTTCTCAGTCATAGATACATAGTAATCATTTGATTCTAGGCTAAGACCTTTTGGAAGTTCTATAGAAATAGATAATTCTCCCTTGTCTGCTGCAGGCATAAAGTCCATACCTATGAATCCCATTCCAAATAATGAAGCTACAAAAATAAGTAAACTTGATATTACAACTAAACGTTGATGTCTTAAGCATACACTTAATAATTTTTTATATGCTTCACTTACTTTATCGAATATAGGGCTATCTTTTTCTTGCATTTTTTGGCTATTTTTACCTCTACTTAATTTTGCAAATACACTAGGAACAAGCGTAATTGCACCTATAAAAGAGAAGGCTAGGGAAGCTATAAGTGTTTTACCCAATGCTCCAAAAGTTATTTTGGCTATACCATCTGTAAACATAATAGGTAAGAATATTGCTATAGTAGTTAATGTAGATGCAAGTATCGCATTTGTTACAGTTCTTGTTCCTTCAATAGCACATTCATCAATACTCAACCGACCACTTTTCCTATATTTAAATATATTTTCAATTACAACTGTAGCATTATCAACAACCATACCAACCGAAATTACCAGTGAACTTGCAGTAATAAGATTTAAACTTTCGCCAGTAAAGTAGAGAATTGCTATAGCACCTATTATAGAAATTGGTATTGCAACTGCAACAACTAGTGAAGCTCTTACACTTTTTAGGAAAGCAAATATTACAATAAATGCAATAACAGCACTTATAAGCAAGTTGCTCATTACACTGTTTATTGATTCACTTATGTATGAACTTGTATCATTAGCAATTTTAATTTTAAACTGAGGATTTTCTTTATTCAATTCATCTACATATTTGTATGCACTTTGCATAACTTTTACAGTGTTGGCATCTTGTTGTTTAGAAATATCTATTACCAAACTATCTTTTCCATTGTATCTATAAATACTATCTTTGTCGGCATATCCATAATCTACACTACAAAGATTATCTAATCTAACTGTATTTCCTCCTTTTACAGGAATTTGAATCTGTTTTATATCATCTAAGGATTCTAGTTTATCAATTGCTCTTAATACTATTTTATCCTCACCTTGGGTAATTGAACCATAAGGGAATGTTTTATTACTAGAGGATAGGACACCCTTTATAGTGGATAAACTAACTCCATAATTTGAAAGAACAGCTGGGTCAGCTATTACATTAACTTGTGCTTTTTCTCCACCTTTAAGGTCTGCTGATGTAACGCCATCTATAGATTCTATTTTAGGTTGAATTACATCTTCAGCGTATTTTCTTAATGCTTGTGAACTATTTTCATTTCCTCCAGATATAACAAGTTGACCTATGGCTTGTGCATTCATATCAAGCTTTAAAACTGTTGGTTTAGCTGCATCATCTGGAAGACTGGTCTGTAATGCATCAACTTTAGACCTAACATCATTCATTATTTCATCCAAATTAGTTCCAAATTCAAATTGAGCCACTACCATAGAAACACTCTCTTGTGAACTTGATATAGTAGATTTTACATTTGAAACAGCTGATAAACTTTCATCAACTTTTTGACTAATTTGTTCATCAACGTCTTGAGGACCAGCACCTGTCCAAGTAGTCATAACCATTACAACAGGTATTTCTATATCAGGCATTAGATTTATTGACATTTTCTTATATCCAATACCACCAAAAACTATTAATACTAAAAAGACCATTATGATTGTGAGAGGACGCTTAACAGAAGTATGTGTTAAATTCATAGTACTATTTCTCCTTTTCTACAGGAAATATCTTAGTTCCATCAGAAATAAGACTTATCCCTCCAATAACCACTGTATCTTTATCACTTACACCACTTTTAATTTCTATTTTATCCTCTGTTACAATTCCAGTTTGAACTAATTTTTTCTTTGCTATATTATCTTTCTTTGCTATGTATACATATTTTTTTCCATTTTCTTCAAATATTGCCTTTTTAGGTACTGTAACAGCACCATTTTCTTTTTCAACACTTAGGTTTACTTGAGCAGACATACCCGCTTTAAACTTGTTGTTTGTATTATTAACAAGCACTTTAACAGGATATAAAGATGTCTGAGGGTCAACTACCGAAGGTACATAATCTATTTTTCCTAAAACTCTTTGGTCTTCAATTATAACATCTACATTTCCATCCTTCTTAAATTTACCTATATCTGATTCTGCCACATTTAAATTAACTTCTAATATATTAGGATTAGAAATAATAAAAGCTGGTTGTGATTGTGTTATCATTTCTTTTGAATCAAAGTTTTTAGCCGTTATTGTACCATCTACTGGAGATGTTAATGTTAATTTGTCTAAGTTACTCATTGCTAAATTATATGATACCTGAGCTTGGTCAAGCTGTTTTTTAGCAAGTGCCTTAGCTTGAGGTATACTCTTTGAAGTTGCTGTATCGTATGCTCTTTGAGCAGAATCTAGTTGTTGTTTTGTTTGTTCTAAAGAAAACTCTATTTTTTTAAATTGGTCTAAACTAATTACTTCCTGCTCATAAAGAATCTTATTATTGTCATAATTTCTTTGAGACTCATCATATTGAATCTTTGCATTATCAAGAGCTGTTTTTGCCTGATTTACTTGTGCTTCTAATGAGCCACCAGTGGCACTTGAATAACTTGCTTTTGCTAAATCTAGTGATGCTTTACTTTGCTTTACACTATTTTCTAGCTCTGGACTGCTTATACTCAATAATTCATCTCCTTTTCTTACGTTTTGCCCAAGTTTTACATAAACTTCTTGAACTGTGCCAACAGTCTGTGCAGTAACAGCTGTTTCATCTTTAACCTTTGTAGTTCCTGAGAAAGAATTTGTGTTTTCAATTTCTCCACCTACTGCCTTCTGAACAGAGACTGCTATTGGTTTCTCAGGTTCAGGTTCTTCTGTTTTCCCACATCCAACTAAAAACAGTGAACTACACATTAAGAAAACTATTAAATATCTTTTCATATCTCCTCCTATTATATATTGCACACTAGCTTGTTGTAGAATTTAAAGTGTCTTATAATTTAAGTTTAGTTTTAGACTAATTAAAAAACTTCCCATTATTGGCAATTTATAATTCTCTAATTTGATTATAAATTTATAATTATTATGAGTCAATAACTTTTTCTTGTTTTAAATTTATTAATAGTTTATAATTTATACTATATAAACAACGAATGTTTTATTACACTATCTATTGAAGGGATGTTACAAATATGGATAACAACAATATACTTAAAATAGCGGACTCTTTTTTAGATTTTTTATTTGTGCTTGAGAATAATATATTTAAAGAAAGTGATTTGTTAAAAAAATTTCAAAATAACTCGGATATAATGAAAGCGTATTTTGAGGAATGTCCAATGGCTCCATCGCATGCTAAGGTAATTCTCTATCTTATGACATCTAATTCATCGTCAATCTCTCAAATAGCCTCTAATTTAGGAATTTTAAAATCAAACATGACACCGATTATTGATAGATTAGTGGAACATGGTTTAGTCAATAAATTTCCTGACCCAAAAGATAGAAGAATTCTTAGGGTTGAATTAACAGATAAGGCATTTGAACTATTTGATGCAGTAAAAGCTATTCTCAAAGAATCTCTAGTAAAAAAATTATCAAATCTTTCTGAGGAAGAGCTGACTTTATTGGATGAACATACGTTAAAGTTATCAGAAATAGTAAAGAAATTAGGTTAGATGTGATTGTGGAAGTAACTATTAAGAAAATTTATTAAGAAAATTAAAACTTTACAAGAAAAGAAATGGGGCTGTCGCACTAAAAAATAGTGCTACGCCCTTTTTTGTATAAAAAAAATAAATCCCAAGTTCAAAAGAGCCTGGGATTCTTGTATAATAATTG
>NZ_OEZH01000063.1 GCF_900243075.1 Clostridioides difficile | reverse complement strand
TCTATATTTTACACACCATACTATATGGTATTGTACTAAATACACATACCCTCTACCATGAGTCACTTCCATTTTTCATCACCCAACATAATATTAACATATGTAATTACTTAAAACAAGTATTCTTAAGGTTTTTATATTTATTTTTAAATAACATACGTAAGAAACGCAAATCTTAACTTTTATCATTTTTGAGGTTGTCGTTCACATAAGTTCGCTACTACCTATGCAGTTCTCTTATGAACTTCTTACACTTTCATGCAAGCACAGA
>NZ_OEZH01000007.1 GCF_900243075.1 Clostridioides difficile | reverse complement strand
TCCATTTCCTCTAATTCGAGAATAAGTCTTATATAACTTTTCTAAATTCATCTCCTCAATAATTTGACTTAATAACCTTACAGAATCATCTTTTGGAACCATATAATCAATATTTAGTGGTAATTTAAATTGATAATTATCACCATAAATAGTATAATCAAGTTGTATAGTATTTTGTTTTGACATACAATTATTATACAAGAATCCCAGGCTCTTTTGAACTTGGGATTTATTTTTTTGTATAAAAAAGGGCGTAGCACTATTTTTTAGTGCGACAGCCCCTTTCAATCTATTTAACTAAGTTTTCTACTTCATTAAATGCTTTTTCATTTCCATTTCCACCAATTTGAGTTATATTTTTAAACTTTTTATTCTTGATTAACTCTTTTTGGCTATTATCCAATCCATTTCCAACTAATACTACTGGAGATTCAGTTTTACCTGCAAGCACTCCTACTGATAAGGCATCTACTAAATCGTCTTGTTTATTCATTCCATTCTTAGCTACATATAAGTCATTAAGTGTATCTTTGCTATAGAAATGACTTATTACTTTTGAGTTAGTTTCTGTTCTATCAGAACCTGCTATTTTAGTTACAGATGGTAATGTATTATTCACTTCTTTATTATTAAATAAAGATTTTCCACCTATTACATATGATTTTGATATGTTTTTATTAGCTATTAAGTCTTTTATATCTTTCATATCATCATTTGGATTAGTAAGAAGAATTGGCATTTCCTCTTTTGCTGATATAGCTCCCATACTTACTGCATCAGCTAGTCCCTTTTCTCCATTTACCACTACTACTTTTGACAGGTTAGAATTTTTGTCTAATTCTTTTGCAAGTTTTATTGATGTTTCATATCTATCATTTCCAGATATTCTAATTACATTTAATCCTTTTTTCTTTAAATCAGACACTACTTTTTCATCAACAGACTTTAATCCACCCACTATGTACACATTTTTTGCTTCTAATCTATTTATTTCTTTTTCTGTTAATTTATTTAAGTTATTATTTTTAGTAAGTAGTATTGGTGCATCTTTAGACTTAGCAAATGGTGTTGCTGATAAAGCATCGGGTATGCTAGAGTCATTTATTAACACTATATTATCAGCTTTATTCCATCCTTTTTGACTTATTTTCACTGATGTTTCATTTCTATCTGCACCTGTTATTTTTTCCTTAGATGGTGCTATATTAAAATCTTCTTTACTTGAAGTTCCACCAGAAGAACCACTTGATCCTGTTGGTTTTCTTTTATAAGTTGCTATAAAATCAGTACTATCATCAAAAACTAATTTACTTACCTGCTCTGATGTATATATTTTTTCATCTTTATTGTTTCTCCAACCACTAAACTCATAGTTTTCTCTTTGAGGATTAATTTGAATTTCATTTATACTAGAATTATCTGATATTTCTTTTTCATTTATTATACTTCCATCATAATCTATATATCTGATTCTACATTTAACTAATTTATCTATTGATATATTTACATCCATAGTCTCTACATCATTTACTGGACCATATTCATATTCCAAACTATAACTTATGTTATTTGGAAAGTCAGAAATATTTTTCCATGTTAGAAAACCTGTTGATATATTATAATTTTGTGGATATAATTCCTTTAATTTCGAATTTTCAATTCCTATATCTACAACTATATTTCCACCATTTTTTATAATACTTTTTTCTATATATTGACCACTACATTCCAATGAATTTAATTCTTTATTTTTACTTATATCTATTTTTGTTAAACTATTTTTTCCACAAAATAAAGAATCTAATTTTATATTTGTAGATACATCCAAATCTTGTAATTTATTCTTAGCACATCCCAAATACTCAAGACTTGTAAGCCCTTTTATATTTAATTTACTTAGGTTATTACCTGAACAGCTTAAATTTTTCAAAAAAACATTGTTACTTAAATTAAGAGATTCAAGTTTATTGTTAGTACAATTTAGAGATTTCAACTTTTTATTATGACTTAAATCTATACTTTTTAAATTATTATTAAGAAAGTGTAAATTTTCTAAGTTCACATTATTACTTAAATCTATCTCTGTTAATTCATTACTAGTAAAAAATAAATTTACCAAATTTTTATTATTTTTGAGGTCTAAACTTGATAATTTATTTGCATCACAATGTAATTCATTAATAAGATTATTGTTTTTTAAATCAATATTTAATATTTTATTTCCACTAATATCTAGATATTTTAATTTTATATTTTTACTTAAATCTACACTTTCTAGATTATTTGAACTACAATCAAGCTTTTCTAGATTTTTAAAATTTTCTATCCCATCTAAATTATCTATTTTTTTTGGATTGGAGACATCTAAATTTTTATGTAAATCTAACTCTAAACAGCTCTCGATTTTATTTAGATCACTTTCATATATTTTATAGTTATCTTTTGATGCAGCTTCATTTGTTGATGGATCATCCCTATTATCTAATACCTTTTCAACAATATCTCTTCTAAAGGACTCATCAACAAATTTATTGCTTATATCAACTTCCTTTACATTCTTTCTTTTATAAGATTTTATGTTATTGTTACTCTCTAAATCTAATGCATTTACAAATAATATTGATTTGTTCATTATCAATGTAACACTAACAACTATCAGTAATGATTTTATATACTTCTTAAATATCATAATCTACCCCCATACCTATTAATAATAAATAATATTTATCTAAATATTACCATATTTATGATTTTCAAGAAATACTAAAATATTTTATATAATCTATCTATTAATAAAATCTAATGCCTTATAAAGTGTATCAAATCTATCATTACCCTTTATCATAGTAAATTTTTCTTTAGTCATAGAACCAATCTTCTCACATGCTCTACCCCCTACAACATATAAATTTTCTGTCTTACCTGGTACATAATCTTTTATATCACATATCAGTATTTTCCCATCATTATATCCCCAGCCAACCACAGTCGCAGGTATCTTGTCAGCTTCTCCATCATAAATGATTGTATGTTTGTACATCTGTTTAACTCCCTCATTATTTATATTTATATTTTTATTTAATACACCTTCTACAATTAACTTAGCAATACCTTCCTGACCTAATTTCTTAGCTTTCTCATAATCTTCTTTATTATCACAGAAGAAACTTTCAATTAATACTGCTGTAGGCTTGGAACTATTTAAGATATATAATCCTTTATCTAATTTAGCTCCTCTATTTCTAAATACTGTACCTAGTTTATTACATATTCTAGTTGCATATTCTAAGCCTTTGTTACTATAGTATATAACTTCCGAACCTTTACCTTGGCCATTACTTGCATTTAGATGTAGTTCTATAAGTAAGTCATATCCTCCACTATTAATCTTTGGTATTTTATAAGTCTTTTCTTCTGCTTTAGTTTTAAACTGATTTTCAGGGCATATTATTACATCTGCCTTATGACCTTCTTTTCTAAATGTATCTGCTAATACTGGTGCAAGAGATTTATTGTATTGGTATTCGTTAACTACTCCATCAGCAGAAGTGCATGCACCGCTTTTTAAAATACTGTGTCCTACTGTAATACATATTTTCATTATTTATTTCCCTCCTTCTTTTCAATAAAAAAGGGGCTGTCGCACTAAAAAATAGTGCTACGCCCTTTTTTGTATAAAAAAAATAAATCCCAAGTTCAAAAGAGCCTGGGATTCTTGTATA
>NZ_OEZH01000187.1 GCF_900243075.1 Clostridioides difficile | reverse complement strand
ATATAGAAGAGTAGCTGAAGAATTTAAAATTCATGAGCAAATGATAATTAAATGGTGTAAGAAATATAGAGAACTTGGAATAGATGCTCTTGAAGAACAGCGAGGATCTTGTAAAGGATCTTCAAAAGGAAGACCTAGAACTAAAGAGATTTCAAAGGATGATGAAATACTTAAACTTAAAGCAGAAAATGAATATTTAAAAAAGTTGTTAAATTTAGAAAGGTTGTGATACACACAGTAGATAAATATCGTATTATACATAGCATGAGAAGTAATTATACAGTAAGTTTTTTATGTTCAATTATAGACGTCTCTAGAAGTGGATATTATAAATGGATGTTGAAGCAAAAATCTCCCGATAGGGATTATGATTTAAAACAAAAGATTATTGACATATATAATAAATCTAAAAAAGTATATGGATATAGGCGTATTAAAGCTACGCTTTTTAAGAATTATAAAATAAAAGTAAATCATAAAAAAATTATTAGATTGATGAAGTCTTTAAATATAAAATCTTTAATTCGTAGAAAAAGATTTAAATACTTTAACCCAAAAAATATAATATTTGATAAAGTAGAGCCTAATATATTAAATAGAGAATTTGAGTGTGATAAACCTAATACAAAATGGGTCACAGATATAACATATTTGTACTATGGAAAATCTCGTCAGAGAATTTATCTATCTGCTATAAAAGATTTATACAATAATGAAATAATTTCATATGAAATGAGTTCTACTTTAGATGTTAAATTTGTACTAGATACAGTTACTAAGGCTATAAATAACCTTTCTGATTCAGATAAGAAGTCACTATTAATTCATAGTGATCAAGGGTTTCACTACACTTGCTGGGATTATAAAAATATCTTGAAAATAAATAATATTACTCAAAGTATGTCTAGAAGAGGAAATTGTTATGATAATGCCTCTATGGAAAATTTCTTTGGTCATCTTAAAAGTGAAGAGATCTACTTAAATTCATATACTTCAAGAGATGATCTAGAAACTGCTGTTCATAGCTATATACGTTGGTATAACTATGATAGATTACAATCTAAATTAAATAGCAGCACACCTATAGAATATAAGCGTGCTGCTTAAAAATAACTATCTTATTAAAAACTGTCTACTAAGTAGGGTTCAGTTCA
>NZ_OEZH01000080.1 GCF_900243075.1 Clostridioides difficile | reverse complement strand
CATTATATTAATATAATAAAAAAGTACTAATGAGTGACACTAGTACTTTATAACTACTTTTACATTTTTTTACTGTATAAAACAGTGGGTATAGTTCAGTTGGTCGCTCAGAGTGGCTCTTTAATTTATCGTAAATGTAACTGGCTATAACACCAGCTATAATACTCATCATTAGATTTTCCATAGTTTTCACCTCCTCTCATAAGAAAGTGAAGAAACTTCTATGGAAACACCACTCATAGCTTTTTCAAATATTTATTCCTTGCTGTATTCATTATATCATAAATATTGGAAACATAAAATTTTAATATGAATCACATATGTTGCTATATAAGATTTTAGAATTAAGATATATAAATGTTATCTTTGATATATCTTATTCCACATGAACTAAATTCTGTAAGCATACCATCATCTATATCTATGTTATATTTAAAAATAATTTTATTTAATTTTAGTTCCTTCAATACTTCAGGTATTGAATATTGATACTTGTCATATGCTAATTCTTCAGCATATAATTTAACCCCTTTTTCTTCTAGTAATTCTTCATAACTCCATTTATTTTTTATATCAATCAAAAATCATTTTTCAAAACAACTTATATTTTCATTTAAAGAATAAAGTTTTAAATCCAATCTATCAAAGTTTCTACTGATAGATTGGATTTCTCTATTCATGTATTTCTTTTCTTGGATTAATGCTTTCATATTATATACAATAGGGTCTTCAAACCCACAAGCCCAAGAATCATTCAATCAATCTCCTGGCTATCATATTTACGAATTATCATTTAATTTTTACAAGGATTACCTTGACTAAATGAACTGATGCCTGTATTTCTGGAAATAGTACAATAAATTAGATAAAGTTAATAGAAAAAGGCGATTTAGTTTAAAATGGGTATAAAATTATTTAATTCAGAGAAGTTTTATCACATCAAATAAGTATGGAAAGAGACATATTTTAATAATTGATATTTACATAAAAATTAAAAGTTAATATTAATTTTACTATATTTTTTGAAAGTAATTTCAATTTTAAGCATATAGATTATTTTTGGTAATAAAATATCGAAAGTTCTTTCTAATATGTCGGATTTTATTGTTTGCACATATATCGGGTGATATAATTGGTTTATTACAAAGGAGGGATACAATGTTACCAAAAGGATTGATAGTTTCATGTCAGGCACTAGATAATGAGCCGCTTTATTCTTCATTTATTATGGGAAGAATGGCACTTGCGGCAAAGCAAGGAGGAGCAGTGGGGATACGTGCTAATTCTGTATCTGATATTACCGAAATTAAACGTATAGTATCATTGCCTATTATCGGGATTATTAAACGCGAGATAGATGACAGTGATGTGTATATAACGCCAACAATGAAAGAAGTAGATTCGCTTGTAGAAGCGAATGTAGATGTGATTGCTATGGATGCAACATGTAATACACGCTATGGGGGCATGTCCATTGATAAATTTTTTAGTCTTGTTAAGAAGAAGCATCCTAATCAGCAGTTTATGGCAGATTGTGCAAGTTTAGAAGAAGCCTTAGTTGCTGATAAGCTTGGATTTGACTATATTGGGACAACACTAGTAGGTTACACAAAACAAACAAGAGGTTTTAAAGTTGAAGAAAACGATTTCGAAATAATTCGTAAGATTTTATCCAAGGTTAAACATCCTGTTATAGCAGAAGGAAACATAGATACTCCAGAAAAGGCAAAACGTGTTCTTGAATTAGGATGTCATAGTGTGGTGGTAGGTTCTATAATTACTAGGCCACAAGTGATAACAAAAAGATTTAGTGACGAAATTATAATGTTAGGAGGAGAATAAATTTATGGAAAAATTAGAACGATTATTACTTCCACTTGCCAATAAACTATCAGCAAATAAATATCTAGCAGTAATTCGTGACGGATTTGTTGCAATAATGCCAATTATGATTGTTGGCTCATTTTTTACACTTATTAATAATGTAATTATTGGTGAAAATGGTTTTACTAATAAATTATTTGGTATGCCTTTTACAGAACTAACAAAGTTTGGGGGAGCAATAGCTCCAGCTACAATGTCAATTATGGCTATATTACTAACGTTTACAACAGCTAAGGCCTTATGTGAACATTATAAAGAAGAAACAACTATTGTACCTGCCATTGCAGTTGTATGTTTATTTATATTGATGCCTGTAACTTTTGATGCAGATCTTGGTATAGAATATATCAATACACAATATACAGGTGCTGCTGGTATGTTCATGTCTTTCATTTGTGCTATTTTTACGGTTGAAATAATAAGAAAATTATCATCAATTCATCAATTAGTTATTAAGATGCCAGAGAGCGTTCCACCTTCAATTGCTCGCTCATTTAATAAATTAATTCCAGTAATGCTTGCAGTTATTGTTTTTGGTCTGATTCGCATGATTACAAATTTATCAGGAGAACCATTAAATGATCTTGTATTCAAAATAATACAACAACCATTTACTAATATAGTAAGTTCTCCAATTGGTTTAGCAATTATCTACTTCTTATATATGTTATTATGGGGTATGGGAGTACACTCTGCGTTCATTTTTAATCCAATTTTAGAACCTATTTATTTAGCAAGTCTTACAGCAAATGCAAATGCAATTGCATCTAATCAAGCAATGACTTCTATTATGACAAAACCATTTCTTGATTCAGTTGCATTTATGGGAGGAGCAGGAAATATGCTTGCTCTTGTAGTGGCTATATTCCTTGTTAGTAAGCGATCTGACCAAAAAGAAATTGCTAAACTTGGTTTTCTTCCTGCTTTATTTAATATTTCAGAACCGATTATGTTTGGTCTTCCAGTTGTTATGAATCCTATTTTGATTATTCCGATGATTCTGACAAGTATGCTTGGTATTGGTATAGGAACGATTTCAACTATAGTTGGCTTTATGGGTCATACGTATGTTCTTATACCATGGACAACTCCACCGATTATCAGTGCATATCTTGCTTCTGGAGCAAATATTGGTGCGATAATTACAACATTCATAATTTTTATTATTTCTGTGTTAATTTATATGCCATTTGTAAAATTATCTAATAAGCAGGTGAGCGAATGATGAATACTATATTAATGTTTGATCTTGACGGGACACTGATTGATTCTAATAATGAGGTTATTGGTGGTGAACGTACAATTAATTTATTAAAAAAGTTCCAAACATATGGTGTACGCCTTATGGCAAATACAGGACGTTTGGATCATGATGCGTACTATATTGACCATAAGTATGGCTTACAAATTGATTGTAGAATTTCTCAAAATGGAGCAGTAATTCAAAATGAACAAGAAGTTCAGGCGAAACTGCTAAATAAAGAAGAAGCAAAAAAACTTTATAATGAGTTACGTAATCTTAATATTCGTGTTGAATTAAATACTGTAAGTAATCGTTATTGGCATAGTGACAGAGACAAAGATTTTCCAAAAGAATACTATGACTCAAGTAAAATTGTTGAGGACTTTAAAAATATCATTGAATATCAGCCAATAGTATTATTTCTTATTATTGGTGAACTTTCTGAAATTGAAAAGTTACAAAGTCATGTTAATGAGAATTATAAGTATCTAGAGGCTATTAAAACAAGCAATACATCATTAGAAATTTTACAAAAATATGTTAACAAAGGTAATAAAATAAAGGAGATGTATCCAAATAGCAAAATTATCTCTATTGGTGATTCAGAAAATGATTACTCGATGTTTGAAAAAAGCAATTTGGCTTATTATGTAGGGAATGAGAGCTATAGTGGACCTGCTCAAAAAATGAATTCTATATTAGAAGCATTAGAAGATATAGAAAGGAGAATTTTAAAATGAGTGAAGAATTAGAAATGAATGAAGAACAACATACTGCATTTGCTATTATATCCCAAGTAGGTGCAGCAAAGTCTTTGTATATGGAAATTATACAATTATGTGAACAAAGAAAGTTTAATAATATTGACAAACTTATAGAAGAAGCTGAAAGTTATTTGATTGCAGGGCATAAAGAACATACTAAATTAGTTCAAAAAGAGGCTCAAGGAAATATTGGTCAATATTCTTTATTGCTTGTGCATGCAGAAGACCAACTTATGAATGCAGAAACATTAAAGTTCATAGCACAAAAATTCATACATTTATATAAGGAGGAATTAAAATAATGAAAAAAATATTATTAGTATGCAATGCAGGCATGTCTACGTCTATACTAGTAGAAAAAATGAAAAAAGTTGCTCAACAAAGAGAACTAGACGTTAAAATATGGGCTTTATCGAATAGTGAAGCTGCTGTGCTGGATGAAGAAGTTGATTGCGTTCTTGTTGGACCACAATTAAAGTTTGCTCTTAATCAAGTAGAGGGTAATTTTCCAGGAAAACCAGTGGCTGTAATTGATATGAGAGTTTATGGAACAATTAATGGAGAGAAAGCACTAAATCAAGCGCTTGAATTAATGTAATGAAGATTCTGTATGTACCACTAGATGAACGCCCTTGTAATATAAAGTTTCCATCACTTATAACTGCTTCTAGAAAAGATGTAGAGCTTATTATTCCTCCTCAGTCATTATTGCCCAAAAAGAAAAATCCTGCAGATATAGGAGGATTATGGGAGTTTGTATTAGAACAGTCAAAAAACTGTCAATACGCAGTGATTTCTTTAGATATGTTACTATATGGAGGCCTATTACCATCTCGTATCCATACCGAGACAAAAGAAGTAGTTTATCAGCGTATTGAAAAATTAAAACAACTTAGAAAACTATATCCACAACTTGTTATATATGCATTTCAGTGCATAATGCGATGTCCACACTATGATTCTAGTGAGGAAGAACCAGATTATTATGGACAATATGGAGAAAATTTATTTACACGAGCATGGCTTTTAAATAAAAAAGAACGTATTGGAATCAATGAAGAAGAAGAAAATAAACTTCAAAGTATAAAAATACCTCCAGAATATATTCAAGACTATGAAAATAGATGTGAATTCAATCTTTCTTATAATTTACATGTAGCAGAACTCGTAAAAGACAAATTTATTGATATTTTAGTTATTCCACAGGATGATTCTAGTGAATTTGGTTATACATCAATTGCTCAAAAAGAAGTAGTTTCATTTATAAATAAAGAAAAACTAGAAAGACATATTTATGTATATCCAGGAGCAGATGAAGTAGGTAATTCATTGATTGCTAAAGCTTGGAATCATTATAATAATTATACCTTAAAAGTATATCCATTTTTTTCTTCGACTATGGGTAAATATATTACCCCGCTATATGAAGATAGACCTATCATGGAGAGTTTAAAGCACCATGTACGTGTTATAAATGGAGAACTTGTTGAAGATGAAAAGGAGGCAGATATCATTCTTGCGTATAATACGTGTGGAAAAATCATGCAAGAGTCATTTAATCAATTAGAGAGTCAAGATTTAACTTACACAAGTCACCGTAATCTTATGGATTTTGTGCAACGCATTGAATCATACGTAAATCGTGGTATGAAAGTAGCACTTTGTGATAGCGCATTTTCCAATGGAAGTGACTTGACATTACTTAGATATCTAGATGAGCACGGCCTTATGGATAAATTATATGGATATGCTGGATGGAATACTAACTGCAATTCTTTAGGAACTGTTTTATCTATGGCAACATTTAGTCTTGATAGTATATCTAAAGAAACTTTGTATCATTTAGCTTATAGATATATAGAAGATGGTATCTACCAAGCATATGTAAGACAAATTATAGTTAATGATGTTCTTCCAACTATAGGACTTTCTTATTATGATTTTAAAGATAAACAAAAGTATGTAGAACAAGAAATTCGTAAGCGATGTCAACAATATTTTGAGTCATTTGAGTTTTTTAATAAATATAAGTTTAAAATAGAAAATATTTATATGCCATGGAAAAGAATGTTTGAAATTGGCATAGAATTGAAATAAATATCGAAAAAAAAAGCTCTGTCTGTTATAGTATAGACATGAGCTTTTTTAGGAGGTATTATGAATCAATATAATAAAAGTATTGTTCCAATATTAGAATCTGTTTATACAGATTTATCACCGACAGAAAAAAGAATTGCAGATTTTTTTATTAAAAATAAGAAAAAACAAGACTTTAAAGCAAAGACAATATCGACTAAATTATATGTTTCAGAAGCAGCCTTATCACGATTTTCAAAGAAATGTGGATTTTCAGGATATCGTCAATTTATATTTGCATATGAAAATAATATAGTTGATGATAATGAAAATATCGCTAGTATTACAAAAGAGGTATTCACTACTTATCAGGAGTTACTAAATAAAAGTTATTCGCTAATTAAGGATGAGCAAATGAATAGGATTGCGTATATGATGGTACAAGCTAAATATGTATACATATATGGAATTGGTAGCTCTGGAATGTGTGCACGTGATTTCAAAATCAGATTTATGCGACTTGGTCTGCGTGTGGAATATGTTACAGATGAACATATAATGAAAATGAACTCCGTGATTATTAATGATCAATCTTTACTTATATGTATTAGTGTTAGTGGTGCTAATTTACAACAATATTTGAAAATGGCAAAAGAAAAAGGTGCAAAGACGATATTGATAACTTGTAATTATAAATATAGAATGAGGGAATATTGTGATGAAGTCTTAAAAGCTGCTGTAACGAAAAATCTTGATGTAGGAGATGTCATATCCCCCCAGTTTGTAATTTTAGTGATTATTGATGTTTTACATTCTCATTTTCTTAATCTTGATTATTCAGTGAAATATGCACTATTGAAAGATACACTTTCATTTGTTCATGAAGATATAGAAAATAGATAAAAATTGTATATTTTTAGACTTAGATATTAATGTTCGTTATTTTAATGAAAATCCTAATTATCAAGAATTATCTAAATATAATACAGATATCTTTATAAATGGTTTTATAGGTATATCCAACTTATTCAAAATAGTTTATTAATTCTAGAAAGTCATACTTATAATCCAAATAAATATTAATATAATTTCAAACTCCCTATTGTATGTTTTATAATAAATATATAACATAAACTGGAGGTATCTCATGAAAAAGAAATCCTTATCTGATTTAACATCAATAATTTCAATAATATCAATGATATTAGTAATTTTAGAATTATTAAATATAATTAAAATACCATTAATAGTTATAACTTTATTATTCATAAATTTATTAAGCATCATGATATGGATAAATTATAAAAATAATAAAAAAATACAAATGTTTATTGGAATTTTAATACTTATCGTCTTTATTACTTTTATAATTAATAATTTACTTTTTAATAATATGTAATATAAATTCATATTTCTTCAATAAAAAAGACAATCTTAACTAATTGTCTTTTTTAATATATGTTTGGCTAATGTATTATTTCACACAAATATTACAAGGATCTGTTTTACCTTGTGACTTAGCTTGTTTTAATGTTACTTTATTTATTGTTTTACTTCTTTTTAGTGTAGAACAATTTTTTGTTAGATGATATGATTTTCCATTAGGAGTTACATATACTGTACTTTTATCAGTTAATCCAGAATTATTAGAGTTAGGCTTATTACTTGGTTTGTTTGTATTATTTGAAGTAGTATCTTTTACAATACCTGTATTTGAATCCCCAACATTATTAGTTATATTTAAACATTGTTTTATAACAACATCATCAATATTTCCAATAGCAGTTATTTTACTTGCATTTTTTAATATACTCTTATTACTTCCATTTCCAACTAACACTATAGGTGTTTTTTGTGCAATTGTAGAACCAACTAAAGAATAAACTAAATCAGTTCCACTTGCTATGTAAAATTCTTTTGAGCCATTATAAAATTTATTTATTATTTGTTTATTTGTATCGTATCTATCTACTCCACCTATTCTTGTTGCTTTAGTTTCATTTATTAACTTATCATTCATACTAACTTTTCCACCAATTGCATAAGTTTCTAATCCATCTGTAGCAAAACTTGTAGTATTTCCATCAGTTAATACTATTGGAGATTTATCTCTAACTGCTATAGAAGCAACACTCATAGCATCTGGTTCGCCTTTAAAAGCATTAGTTAATATTACTTTTTTAACAGCACTTACACTTCCTATTTCTTTTGCAACTTTATGACTTGTATCTATTCTATCAGTTCCACTTATTCTATTTATATTTATTTTTTTATCACTTAATACTTTCTGAACTGATGCTCCTATCGAATTTACTCCTCCAATTAGATATACTTCTTTTACTTTTTCTAATCTTTTTAATGTTTCTGAAGGTACTGTATCTTTCTTAGTTAATAATATTGGTGCATTTTTAACTCCTGCCAATCCACTTGCTGACAATCCATCAGATAATCCATTTTCAGAATTAATAAGTATTGCAGTATCATAATTTTGTTTATCTGCTATTAAACCTGCTGTTTCATACTTATTTGCTCCTTTTACTGAACTAATAGAACTAAGAGCGTTTGATGTTGGACAACTAGCAATCAATAATGAAACAGACATCCCTATTGTTAATAGTTTTTTGCTTAACTTCATAATGAAATCCTCCTATAAATTTTATAATATTACTTAAATATTATAATTCTACATGAAAGGATATTTTCCTTTATGAAATTAGGTTATATTTCAAAATTTTGTCACTTTTTAAATCTATATACTAAGAAATAGACTATTTGTAACAGTCTATTTCTTAGTATTTCAAATATTTATTTAGGTTTACGTTTCTTTGTACTAGTTTTTGTATACGATATTCCAGTTCCAGGTATACTCAATGTAGCTGATTTTCTTCCTTTTGAGTTAACTGACACTCTAGCACCTTTGACACCAGCACTTATACCTACACTCTTCTTACCTAAATTTAATTTGAGTCCTCCACCTAGATTTATACTTTTTCTAAAATTAAATCCCATAGATATAACATTCCCTTCTATATTTCAAATATTTATACTTAAAATTATATTTGTCATACACTTGTCATCATTGGTATATCTAACATCTATATCTTTTTACGCTTTTTCTTTTTATATACCACTCCAGCAACTACAGCTGCTGTTCCAGCTCCAACCCCATAAGTAGCATTTCTACTCTTCTCTTCTTCTCTTTTTTCTAAGCCTTCATCATATACACCTTTTAATTTAGTTTCAATAGACTTCATTTCATCTGGCACACTAAAATCTTCTTCATTATAGCCTTGATTATATACACTTTCTTTTACTTTAGGTAACTTAACCTTACCTTTATCATATCCTTCTTTAAACCAATTAGCATATTTAACATTACCTATAGTTGATGTGTCAAATTTTTCTCCTTTGATAGCACTCTCAAATCCTTGAGTAGTGTAATCATTTTTTAATTGTTCTTGTATTTCATCATAAGCATTATTATAAGCATCTATAAATTCAGAATCTATATTTTCTTCAAATGTCATTTTTTCTTTATCTTTATTGCTGTCCTCTATCCCTTTAGCTTTATATTCTTCTATCTTTTTAGTCTTATATTCATTGTATCCAGTTGAATATCCGGTATCATAAGCATTTTTTAAAGCTTCTTTTTCATATGTATTATTAGATTTAGCACCTGTAATTCCTAAATTATATCCAGTCTCTTTAGCTAACTTTTCTTCCTCTTCTAATTTAGCTTTACCTTTTTCATACCCTTCTGAATATTTTGATTCATATGTATCACTATAATCTCCACTATAGCTTGATGAACTATAATTTCCTTTATACCCATCTTCATATCCTTGATTATATCCTTTTTCTCCAACAGACTTCTTTTGCTTTTCTTCATTATTAACCGAAGTTGTTGTTCCAGAGCTACTTCCTCCTCCAGTATAAGGACAACTGCCATTATTATGTAAATGAGCTGGATAACCACCACAATGATAATGATAACTTCCTAATCCAGACTTATTTTTATTATCACGATGCCCTCCTGATGAATCAGTTCTTCCTGAATGAGCATATGAAAAGCTCCCTACACTAATCATAGTTATACTCACTGCAACAGCTATTAACTTTTTCTTAAACATAATCTATTTCCCCCTAAAATATTCTATGATTTTATTATATCAGTCAATATATTATGTTTAAACCGTTAAAATTCGACAATGTAAATATTTGATGAATTGTATTTGTAAATAAATTTTTTAGCATATCTTGAATATCTGTAGTTGCTTTGACATCATATTCTTCAATAAGTTTTTTTAATATTTCGTTTTTGTTAAACATAAAAAGTGTGCATCTTGTATAGTGATATTTGATATTTTAATTATCACTCCTTTAGAAGAATACACACTTTATTTTAAAGACCCTAATTATGGTGGCAAATAGGTGGCAAATCTACTTTTAAGACACAATATAAAAGTCTGAAACCTTGTTATTCTCTAATAAGTTTAACTACAGTCTCGCAATGTCTCATTATTAGTATATGAACACTTCTTTTTATTATCGTTGTTATCTTTTGAATACGTTTCTAACGGACTCTTATTTATAAATTTATGTCCATCTTGTTTATCATCAAAGCTAGTTTTATAAACAAAAGTTATTTTATAAGGATCAACTATACCATCTTCATTAATAACTCCAACTATAACCTTATCTACTATACTTTCAAATACATATCTATCAAATTTTTCTAACACTTCATTTCTTTCAAGTGTCTTTCTAAATTCTCTAAGTCTTGCTTTTATACTCTTTTCATTTATTAATGATGCTTTAAGAGTTTTTTTCTCTTTACTAAGTTTCTTTATTTCAACTGTTAAATCATCATACTTTTCTTCATATGATTCCTTATCAATTATATCTTCTAATCTCATATCTATGAGTTTTTTTCTTTTCTTATCTAATGTATCTATTTGTTTCTCTAAATCTATAAATTTATATAAATAAAAAATAGTAAAAGTACTACTATTAAAATAGTTATCCAGCTTAAATTTCTAAATACTTTCGATTTCATTAATCCACCTCTTTTCTTATAGGTGGTCTTGTATCAAATGCAGTAAGGAGTTCTTGAAAAACTAGATGTATTTGTATTACCCCAACTCGTCCATATAAATCTTGTATTAAACACTGTCCATTCTCTAACTCTCTTAACCTTTTTTGATTATTCTCATCTTCCTTATCAACTCCAAAAAATTCAAGTGTTCTCTTAATTTCATTGATATCTGTGCTTCTGAATGCAAATTTTAATCCAATATTGTTTTTTAAATTTTCATCTGATACATCACCTGCATTTTGAGTTACAAAATACACTCCTGCATTCATAGCACGTCCTGCTCTAACTAATTTATTAGATAAAGTTTTTCCTTGTGCTACATTAAGAAATGTCCAAGCTTCATCTAAATCTACTATTTTAAAAGTACTTCTATCTGTATGGATAAAATCTAATGCAAAAGTACTAATTACTATCAACATAGCTACTGAAAGACTTTCCATTGTTGTATATTCTTCAAATAAAGTATCTTTATCCGGTAAAACAAGATCTGCAACTTGTATTATATTCATTTGTTTTTCTAGATTAATTGAGCCTTTAATATTTCCATCTGAGAAAAGTAATTGTGCAAAATCATAATCTGTAAAACTTTCAATATGATCTGCAATATTATTTGATATTTGAGAATTATCTTTCCTTAATTCATCTATTACCTTCAAAAGTCCTCTGCATTTGCCTTGAGTAACATTTCTGATTGCTTTTCTAAGTATAGGAAACTGCTCTCCATCACGACTACTTATTCCTGTAAGAAAAGTTAATATATCAATAGCTAAACTTTCACTATCTTTTACTTCTTTCATAATTACATAAGGATCTAGCATTCCCTTATTTTCTATATCACTTCTTAAATTAACAATATTTATTTCATGATATATATCTGGTAAATTTTCTTTCCATTTGCCACGTTCAGCTTTTGGATCCACCAAAACAGCTTGCCCTCCAAACAATACTGAATAGTAAACAAGTAAGTTATTAGCAAATGATTTCCCACCTCCTAAAAATCCAAGGAATGCTGCTGCCAACGCATTAGTTACAGATTCTTTTACTCCTTGACTTGCAAGAGATGGTTGAAGATATACATTTCTTCCTGTATCTAAACTATATCCAATATATATTCCTTCGTTCTCTCCAAGCTGTTGAGTTGCTCCAAACCCTAATCCTGCTAGAAAATCACTAGTTACATATTGAATATAATCATTTATATACCTTTTGCTTGAAGGTATAAATTCATTGTGAAATCCTATCATATCTCCCATTGGGCGTACTAATTTTATATTTAAATCATCATAAAAATCTTTAACTTCATCACAACGGCGTTTTAATTCATCAATGCTATCTGCTGATACCCTAATTACATAGCTTAACTTATACATTGATTCTTTTGTTTGATCTAAATTATTTTCAAGCTCATTTACAGCCTCTAATGCTTCTACTACATTTGTTACTGTTTCATTCCCTGACTGCCAAGCATGATTGTCTAAATCTTTTAATTCTTTTTTCTTATTTCTAACTGTAGTTAAAGCCTTTTTATTTGTTACAATTTCCACATTCATACTAGTATCAATAGGAAATGCAAACTGTTGTTGCTGATAATAGAATATCTCACTAGATGGAAAATCCATTTCTCCAATAATACTTTCAATAGTAAAATAAGCTACAAAACTTTCTGAATCCTCATGTATAATTTTTAAGTATCTTTGCTTCTCTTCTATAAGACATCTAGTTGGCTTTATAAGATTGTATTTCTTTACTAATGTTTCTCTTTTAAGTTTCTTTGTAGGTAAATGGTATTGATAATCTTCAAAAGCTGTGCCTTTCTTTCCATAATTATGTTCAATTAAATATCCAAAATCATTTTTATCTAACCTTCTAACTTTAAATCTTCTTGAGATTTTATTTTCTAATAACTTTTCCATTTTTAAAAATCTCATAATTTCATCATTATTTATACTGACAAAGTCTCCCATCAATTTATTATTAACATCATATATAAAATCTGATAGATTAGCTAATATTGACTTTTTTATACTCTTTATATTCATTTCTTTCTCTGTAACTAAAAGCTTAAACCCAATAAAAAAACGATAATCAATTTGATTATCGCCAATCATAGAAACAAGTGCCTCTGTTTGCTCGTCTATTTTTTCATAAGCAATTTCTTTTAATTTTCCTGTAATATTTTTCTTTAACCTTTCTTGTGTAGCTCTTATAGAACTTTCAGTGGCTATTTGAAGTGCATGAATTTTACCATTTCTACTTTGTGATATTAATTGCCTAAAATTATCATGTACAATAAATTTTTGTTCAGCTGATAAGAATGAATAATTATATGGTATTAATTCATAATATGCAAAACATTCTCCTTCCTTATTAAATACAAGATTGTTCTCTATATATTTTATCGGGAACATATAATTCACTCCTTACTATAGTTATATTTTCATCAATAATTTTATTTTTAAATTTAATGTTTTTTCCTGCGTATGTTATTTTAGGTCTTAATGAATATAGTATTATTGACTTTAAAAATCCATATGGTTTCTTTCCATCAAAAGTCTTTTGAGACATAAACCAAGTTATAAAAATTGGTATGCCAAGATACTTTAAAAATGCTCCTTCTATCATAGATAATGGAGGTAACTTACCAAATAATATAATTATAAAAAGTGTTAATACAAACCATGTCATCTGCGTAAAAGTAACTGGAAATGGAAGCTGAAAATCATTTATTGCATATATAACCTTCTCCACATTCCAAATCCCTGTATATGACTTAATTTTTTTCAAATACACTCCTCCTTACCGATTTTAAAATTAAAGGAGCTGTCGCACTAAAAAATAGTGCTACGCCCCTTTTTTCCTTTATATTTTATTCTTAAACTTATTTTTATAATATTATCAAAACCAAACTATAATTTTAACATAGTAATATTTTATATTCATAAGATTATCTTATTATACTCGAAAAGTTATAAAAAATATGATTTAACAATAGTGGTTTAGATTTTACTTTATATTTACTTTCACAAACAGCATAATTATTTTCAGAATCACTTCTAACTGTCAACATATCTGTATCTATATATGTATATAATATGTTCTGATTCAGTGAATTAATTTTTTGTATATTGCTCTGGATATTTATATCTTTTACTATAAATCCAAGCATTATATTTTTGCCATAATGCGAAGAATATTTCTCAGTAATAAATCGCTGTACACCTTCGGTTATATATTTTTTATTTAAAGTTTCCTTACCATCTATCCTTTTACATTCAATGATATAATAAGCCCTTCTATCCGCTAAAGTGTCTTTAGAGATAACTTTTATATCAACCCTACCCTCATAAGATTCATTTTTGTTGTCATAATTTTCTTGTGCTTCGACTTCAAATCTTAGATGTTGTTTAGATAAAGATGTTTTTCTTCTTTCAATATCATTTTCTAAATAATTTTCAACTAAATGCGTTCTTATCTTTTCTTCGTGATTTAATATTTTTCTAGATTGTTCAATACATGATTTGCTCATAAGTAAACAACAGTCTATTAATCCATCTATAATTATTTCATAAAGCCCTTGCTTTAAATAAAAGTTTAGTGAAGAATTTTTAAATCCTCCCATTATTCTTCACCCCCTGTATCAGATAAAATCTGATCCAAAACATCAGCAAGATCCATTTCTGCGATAGCAGGATGCCAATATTTATAGCAATTAGGCTTTATGATATAAAATGAATTTTCTCCAAAATGAATAATATCTCTAATTTGATGAAAAACATCATTATAATCATATCTAATTATTTTCGTAAACAACTCCATATTATTATCAGCTTCTGCTTTAACCATAATCTCTCTATCTGTTTTTTCATCTGTTACTTCTAGTTCAAATACTGTAAAACGATTTAATATTTTTGGATATACCGAAATTGAAATACTTTTCCCAACCCTACGATATATCGATGAAAACTGTTCTTTGAAACATTCACTATAATTAATTAAATCTTCCTTAGTTATTTTTCTATATATGTTAGTTGACTTAGAATTTGTAAGCTCAGGAATTTGAATATTTATTGCATAGTCAATAAATTTATCATCATTTAAATTAAAAGACTTCAAAATTAACTTATCTAATTGTTTGATATACTTACAACTATTTTTTTCATTCAAGAACATAGTTGTTTTTTCTAATTTAGTCGCTTCTTGTATTTTTACTACCAGATTAGCAATTTCATCGCTTTCTATTGCTGGATACGTAAAAATTTCCGTTGAAAATCCTTGTTCTCTTTCTATTCCAATTGATGTACCTAGCATTATATTTAAGTATGAGTAAAAAGAAGAGTTAAGCATACCAGTCAAGCAATAAAGTGTAGTTAAATTATCTTTTTTTCCACATATTCCTGTAACTGCATCTGAATATACAAATGCATCATTTGAAAATGCTGCTCTATATCTATATGTTTTCGTGTCAACTCCCTTTTTTAATAATACATATGGAGGAATAAATATTTCTTGCTGATTAGCCTTAGGTCTTCTCATTTTATCTTGAGTAAGTTCTTTCCCTTTATTTATATCAACATAGAATGAATCTATTCCTTTCTTTGAATCAACATACCACTTTCCTTTTAAATGTGTCGCATCATGGCTTTCATTACCATTGATTTGTATCCCTGTTCCATGAACAAAACTGTTTTTCAAAATAATTTCATTTACAGTTTGATATTTTTTTTTGATATTCATAATTATATCTATATCTTTACTGAATCCATACACAATAGTTTTCCAAGCCCAATCATTCTCCAATAATAGTTTTTGTGAAATATATTTAACATCATATTTTTCAATTACAATAATGTTAAATAATTTAAAAAATACATTTGGTTTTAAAGATGTATAGATGATTCTATTATTTAAATTTTCTTCACTTTCGTTATACTTAAATGATATAACTGCTGCAGGAGCGTCTGCATTTTTAAACACTAATTTTCTTACAGATGACATTTCAACTACACTAAATATTTGACTTTTTTTAAGCAAAAATTCACGGAATTTTTTTGATGGCTTTTTTTGAGTATATAGTATTTTAGAATGCACTACAAAAGAACATACTGTATTTCTAGAGCTAAAATCTTTTGCTCTAAAAATAAAACTTCTACTGATTTCTTTGTTTTGTTGCATATCATTATAGCCATTTTTATTGCAATAATCTAAATGTAATCCATCTGAGACACTTCCCCAAGGCGGATTTCCAATGATAAAATCAAAGTTAATTTCCTTTAAACTCTCCAATTTATTATCATCAAAAAAATCACTCGCTATTAAATTACACCCTTTTAAATTAGGCAGTTTAAATTTTGATAATGTCTTAGGGTCTTTATAATCTAAAATAGTTAGATATAACGAGAAAATAGTAACATCGATAGCATCTTCATTGATATCAATTCCATAAATATTAGATAATAAAAGTTCTTTTAAAAGTTTATCATCTTCACAAAAAAGTTTATCACCCAAATTCATATCAATAATACGTCTAAAACTATTTACTAAAAATACTCCTGATCCACAAGAAGGATCTAGAATTTTATATTGCCTATTATTTTTCAGAAATTCAAGTGTTGTTTTATCTAAAATATATTCTGCTAAGTAATTCGGAGTATAGAATGCGTTATCTTTATTACGAATTTCTTTTCCTAAAAGAATTTCGTATATATTACTAATTAGTTCAACTGGTATGATATTAAAGTCATACATTGAAAATAAAGACATTTGTCCATTGTCAATACTTATTTTACCTGATAAAAAATCAGATAGTAAAATAAACACTTCATCTGTTAAACAAGTATTATTAATTTCGTCATTTAACTCAAATAAATTACCATTAAACTTTTCTTTTAAGTATTTAAACAGTTCATATAATTCAACTTTGTTTTTAGTAATCTTTAGCAGTTCTTTTTGTGAAGCTTTAATATCATGATTAAAATTTTTATAAGCTATATCGACACCTCTATCGATTAAATATCTAATAAATATTAATCTTAGAACAAGCTTTGTTGCAAATTTCACCTTATATTTTTTCTTTAATTTATTTGTCAATGAAGTAATATTATCTAGCAAATAATCATTTAAATGCGTTTTGGTATATTGTTTAGTGTATTGATCCCAAAATAATGGATCAGATATTTTCAAATAAGAAAACTCAGATTCTTCCGAAAAATCCTCAATAGATTGATTATATATTTCCTCAATTAAATATGACTTTAAATCCAAAGCTTTTCCATTAAATATTTTAACAGAATTAGAATCGCATATAAAAGCAATTGGTATTTGAGCATTCCATATAAGCTTACTAATTTGTTGTAATTTTTTTTCTTCAAAAGAAGACTCTATAAATAATATAAATGGCTTACTATTTACTAAATAAATTGCATAAGGATTTATAACTTTTAAAGTTTTTACATCATGTTTAGATATATCTAATTTTGTAAGCATATCTATATTCACAAGATTCTTTGACCCTGAAAAACCTAAATTTTCTATAAGCTTTTCTATTGGTAATTTAGACATTCTTTCTCCTCACCTTCTATAAATAGTAAGTAAGTCTCAATCTCAAGCGCATCAGCAATTTTCTGCACATTATCTAAAGCAATACTTCTCTTTTTTCTTTCAATAGCACAAATATAAGTTCTATGCAATCCAGCTTTTTCAGCAAAAGCTTCTTGTGATAGACCTTTTTTATTTCTATATTTTCTCACATTGTTAGCAAAAACTTTCACTATGTCCATTTTCAAGAATCACCTCATATTAAATATATCAAATAGTATACAATAAGTAAACATATTAATAAGTCACCTATAAAATTTGCTATTTCTAATTATGTATTTAATTTCCAAAATGCAGTTATATATATTAGCATTACATGTAATAACTCGAAATAGCTCTACTTGTCTTTCAATATATATTTTAATAAAACTTATTAGAACCCTTCATCATATACTCATAATTTTCTATTCTCTTTTAATCCTTACACACCTATTATTTTATTAAATAGCTCTAATAATATATCTTTAACTCCTGCTGCATTAAACACAAGCCCTACTGCAATTAATGCAACTACTAAAAATCCTATAAGTTTTGAAAACTCTCTCTTAAATCCTAAATATACACCAATTATAGCTATAGCCATTAATACCAATGATTGTGCATTTGATAAAAACCAATTATATAAATTTTGACCAAAATTCATTCGTATATCTCCCTTCTTTTATATTAAAATCTGCAATACTAATTACATTTTTTTATTCATCATAAATAATGTCTTCAACATTTACTGAATTTTGTTCAATTATTTTTTTATGTTTATCTGTTAGTCTTGCATACCTTATTAAGTCCTCAATTAATGTTGAGTTGTTCAAACTATCTAACCTTTTAATTGTTTTTAACGTTGGTGCAACTTGTCTTGATAACCAATTTAAAGTTTTTTGAATATTATATGGTTCTGGATTTGTTGTTAGTTTTAACTTCGCTCTACCTTCACCAATAAAATAACTCCACTGATCATTAGTTTTCCATTCACTTCTAATTTTTTCATCATCTTTATCAACAAAACGTATATAACGATTAATAATTGAAAATGCTGTCTTTTCTTCATCTCTATTTGCTAACAAATCAACTGCTGCATGATATGCTCTTTCATTTTTTAACCTTATTTCAAATCTATTTTTTATTTTTGCTTCATCAATAGGTATATCTAATTTTATATATTGCTCATAGTCTTTTTCATAGATACAAAAGTATACTTCACTTTTTAATCAACCAATAATATCTTCTATACTAGCAATTTCATTAGAACCCGTTATAATTTCTTTACTATCACCATCATACTCAAATCTAAGTTTTGCATTTGCTAATTCCTTTCCTGTGCCTTCATCAATCTTTTTTACTTTAACAATTCCTAACTTGATTACATTTATATTTAAATTTGCACTCATCGAACTTTCCATATGAAATTCTGATAAGCTTTGATAGTTATGCTTACGATAAACTATTGATGTTCCAACCTCATTTTTAGGAATCTTTATATAACTAATAACTCCTGAATTAGAATTTTTATTTGCTGTAATTTTCAAAGTATTTTCTTCAAGTAATATATCTGTTCCAGTATTATTTGATTCTAATTGCATTTCTCTAATAATACCATTCTTATCTTCTAACTCAATTGTTTCTCCACTTTTAACTGCAACTTTTTCATTATTCCATGAAGGTAATATATTATGTCTATTTACCTTCTCAAGTATTTCAGCTTTTCTTTTATGATAATTTGGAAGTGTTGTAGATATAAATTTATCTCCTAACTCCTCCGATATATATCCTCCTCCACTTGAAGTTTTAATTCCTGGCTCTACACAAAATACAATTTTATTATCCATCTTCATACGATAAATGTTATGATTAATTTTTCTTCCTGTAATTGGACTAATACCTAAATAATTAAAGCCTGTCTGTTCACTCATATCCAACTCGCTAGCATAAGCTGAAACTGATGATGTAAGTATAGTAGTAACTATAGTTATAAAAACCATAATAAAACTTACAATCTTTTTAGATATTTTTGTTTTTTTCTTCATGCAAATTCATCCTTTCTTTAATATATTTTTATATAAAAAATAGACATCAAATACATAAATTCAATGTCTACTTATATAACTAATATCTTAAAATATAATATACTAAAGTTTTTATCATCTTAATCAATACTCTATCTTTTTTACAATCTTAGTATTATCAAACAATTCGTAGAATTCATTAATACAATAATGCTTCTGTGAATTCGAAAATCCTGCTGGTCTATCTAAGCTAAATGTAAAATCAATTCTTCTTTTAGCTCTTGATAATGCAACAAAAAATGCACATCTATCTTCATCTGGTTGATTTTTAAAATTCCAAAATGCTGAATCTTCTAACCCAACAAAAAAGATAGTATCATATTCAAGTCCTTTACTTTTATGAATTGTCATTATTGGAATTGAATTTTTTCCTTCAAAGTTATCAATCGCTTTAATCCAATCTTTAGTTTCATTATATTCAATCCATACCAGCTTTTTAAATTTATCTACCAAATCATCAAAATAATCTTTAGATTTATATTTTTGAAACTTTGATGCAAATTTTTCATATGAAATATATTCAACCTTAGAATCAACTAAATCTGAAAATTGTTTTTCATCAGTAATATTTAAATTTACCTTGAGATCATTAATCATTAATTCTACTTTGGTAATGAAATCATTTAATATTTTGGGGTTATACCCTTCGTCTATTCCATATAATTCACCTAGAATATCGTAAATATAATCCCAATCATCGGGATTTCTATCACTTAACGACAACCTAAAAAGCGAAACCAGTATCTTTATTATATCTTCTTTTAATATCTCCTGATATACTGCTTCATTACGCGCCTTAATATTACGTTCAGAAAGTTTATTTATAATCTCTTTTGAATAAATATCTACGCTCTGTTTTACTAATATACATATTTCATTAATTTCTATACCTGTTTCCACCAATTCGACTATTTCCTCACTAAGTATATCAGCTTCTTTTATATAATCCTCAAAAAGTCTTAAATACGCTTCTCCATCTTCATAATTCCACTTTTCATTAGTTTTTAAATCAATTGCCTCTTCATTCAAACTGTTATACATTGCTTTTTGAATCTCTACAAGTCTTGGCGCTGAACGATGATTCATAATTAATGTTCTTTTTTGACTTAAAAAATCATTTTGAAAATCTTCAAATATTGACTTTCTAGCACCAGCCCATAACATAATTCGTTGTTTGCCATCCCCTACAGCAGTAATTATTGTTTCTGTTTTAAAAAAACAAGCTTTAACAAGATCATATTGAATAGATTTAGTATCTTGAAACTCATCTAAAAACACATGACTATAAGTCATTTCAATTGCTTTCTTAATATACCTATTGGTTCTTATCAAATATTCGGCTAAACGTGATATCATACCAAAAGTAAGTGAACTTACAAAATTATTATCTTTGTTGCCTTTAAGTAGTACATTCCAAGCATCTATAAAAATCTTATCTACAAAATCTGTATGTAAAGGCAATTTATTTATCGATAGTTTATTTCCATATACTTTATTAAATTCAGTTTGATTTCCTCTGAAATTTAATCCTGCTATCTCAAATGCTCTTCTAACATCACGATTTTCAGCTATATTGTAATTATTTAAAGGTCTATATGCTTCATCTAAACTATTTCTAAATCTATCTACGATTTCTTTTGCAAAAGCATCATAGGTCTTTGATTCAAATCTTGAAGCTAATTCTTTCCCACATCTCAATTCTAAACGCTCTTTTAAATTTTCAGCAGCATCCTTTTTAAAACTAATAGCAAGGATTTTTTTAGGATATCTACAGGTATTAGTCTCTAGTAAAAAGCAGGCTCTCTGAGCTAATAACTCTGTTTTTCCAGCGCCAGGACCAGCTACAACAAGTGTATTCTTATCATTAATAACTGTATTCATCGCTTCAACTTCTAGTCTGAATCCAGCCGCTGGACTCCAATCTTCTTTACTAACCCAATTCCTCTTCATTTTCTTCCCCCCCTGAATCATCTATCATCTTTTCAATAATACTATTTACAAACTCCTTTAGACAGTATGGAAAACTTTCAAAATCTATATCAGTATTATTAGAAAATAAAGATAAATGAGTAGTTGGTTTACCTCTTCCTAAAAAGAAATATGAATACCATATCATTAGTTCTTTCTCTCCCTCAGTATAAGTAGATCCATCGCCACCTTCTTGTTTTAAGGTTGATTTAATATCACTATCTCTTCTATCTTTATAAGCAGTTTTCAATGATTCATCTTCAGTATCTTCATTGATCACAATATCTTGTATTTTTCCATGATCTTTTATCCTAGGACCTTCCGCACTTGTTAATGCTGAAATATATTTATCTTTAAAACTTTGTAACATTGCAAAATCTATATCTAACGGAGCTGAAAAATAAACATCATAACCTTTTAGCATTTCAATCCATTTAGCCATATTTTCAGTATCAGTTACATCCCAAGTATGCATCTCTTTAAATTCATTATCTTGTGAAATTCCTTCACATGTATAAAGTAATACATTCTTATCATGACCAATATTTATTAATTGTTGTATTGCATACTTTATACGTCCCCAACCACCTCCATCTCGTTCTCTATCTAAATCTAACAAAGTAATAAATGGAATTTCTAAATCATTTAATAAACGCCAAAAATGATTAACATGCCTACCACCTAATGGTACTATTGAAATTTCTGATGAATCTACAGATTCTGCTTTTAATTCAATCATCTTCTTAATAATGATCTCTTCACTATCACCTTCGCCCAATACAACAAGTTTTGCAAAATAAAGTTCAGGATATGCTAATACTGATTCCTTTACAAATTTAAATTGTTCTGCTTCCTTTTCTTCATTTGGTAATATAATTGACTTCACTTTTGTACATTCATATTCCTTACAAATCCTAAAATACCTTATGTCTGTTGGTTCAATTCTTTTTACTATTGCTGGTGAATGTGATGTCAATATTGTCTGTGAATTTTCTTTTGTAGAAATAAGATTTAATTTTTCAACTACCCTTCCTAAAAGATGAGGTGAAATATGATTTTCTGGTTCTTCAACCGCAACAATTGTTAATACAGGCGGTATTAATGTAAATATATCTTCTTCTTTACCATCATTAATAGATTTTAGAATTTCTTCTTCAATTTCTAAAAATGTATTTACAAGTGAAAGATAAAATAAAGAACGTAACCCATCTCCAAGCTCTTCAACCCGATAATCTCGATGTGTCCCTGTAGGTGAAAAAGTTACTTCAACTTTCTTTAAAATTGTCTCTAAATCAGTACTATTGAAGTTTATCTTTGGATTAGAATATCTAATATCCTTATGATAACTATTCCATTGAGTTTCGAGTGATTTCTTTAATGATTCAACCCCTTTTTCTTCAAAGAAAATTTCCTCCGTTTCACTTGCTTTCGTTTTAATTCTTGCCTTTGTTTGTTCTGACCAACTTATACCATTTAATAATCTTGAAATTATTGTTCCTGAGACATTTTTTAACTGTTCATCTGGTCTCCTAATGGCAGGTACATAAATCATCTTTATTTGATCAAGCTCATATCTTTTGATATTACGCTTATCTTCAGGATTTATCTCCTCTGTTGTAGATGTTATATAATATACATTTGAATCAATACTTCCTTCAGGATTTGAGCTTTTCTCCCAATTTGCTTCAAGTCTAATTCTTAAATAAGGTTTCCCACCTGGTTCACTAACAACCATATTTTTAAAAAATACTGGTATAGATATGCTGTCTTTACCTCTCTCCAATTCAGGAAACTCAAATTGTGCTTCAATATATAATTCATTCTTAGAAATACTATCTGGATCAATACTTTCAGGTATATGGAAATCTGATCTTTCAATAATTCTATCACTAGACTTTTCTCCAAAAAGTTTCATAAGTGCACTTAATAAAGCAGTTTTACCACTGCTATTATGACCTATAAATCCAGTTAAATTATTAATTTCAATAGTTGTAGGTTCTTCTCCAAAACACCTATAGTTACTAAGAATTATTTTTGTCAATTGCATAATAATTTCTCTCCCCCAAGTCCAATTATCTATCTTATGTTTTTTAATTCTGTATTTTTTCCTTTATTATACATCTTATGCTAAAATATTTCTATTATTATACGAATAAAAAATAACTCTATTGTAAATATTTTAAAAATATATTTAATTTTTTTTATGAAATATCATTCTTTAAATTAAATATATGTTCACATAAAAAATAGATATTAAATTTATAAATTTAATATCTATTTCTATAATTAAAACTTTTTTTATTTCGTATTCCCACACTCCATATATATAACTACAGACACATCAAAACACCTTTTCAATTCTTTATTCCTAATTTTATTACCCTCTAATCTAAATATTATATGTCTATGAAACTGTCTAAAGCTCAAGATTTCTAGCATTATTTTCGACGTAGCAACACTACAGTCTCACAATGTGGCGTATTTGGGAACATATCCATACACTTAACCATCTTAATCTCATAACCATACCCCTTAAAATCAACCAAATCAACAACCAAAGACTTAGGATTACAAGAAATATAAACAATCTCCTTAGCACCAAATCCACAAATATCCCTAATAGCATCCTTATGAATACCTGGTCTAGGAGGGTCAACAATAATCAAATCAGGCTTGTCCTTCAAATCCTTAACAACCTTAGCCACATCCCCAGCAATAAACTCACAATTAGTAAGCCCATTCAACTTAGCATTCTCATTAGCAGCAACAACAGCTTCCTCAACTATCTCAATACCATACACCTTCTTAGCAGCACCAGCCATAACCTGTCCAATAGACCCAGTACCACTATACAAATCAAACACAACTTTATCATTGTAATCTCCAATAAAATCCCTAGCAATACTATAAAGAACTTCAGCTCCCTTAGTATTAGTCTGGAAAAACGAGAATGGCGAAATCTTAAACTTAAGCCCTAAAATCTCCTCTTGTATATAATCTCTTCCATATAACACTCTTAACTCATCACATTGGACTGCATCTGCTAAACCGTCATTAATGGTATGAAGTACCCCTACCAACTCAGCTTTTAAATCAATCCCTAAAAGCATATCTTTAAATTCATTCATATCAAAATCTTCTTGAGAAGAAGTCACTATATTAACCATAATCTCATTAGTATGAATCCCTTTTCTAACTACAAGATGTCTCAAATATCCTTTATGATTCATTGTTCTATAATAAGGAAGCTTTTTTTCATTAAAAAACTCTACACTAGAAACTAATACTTTTGAAAAATCTTCATCAACTAACATACACTCTTCAACAGTTTGTATATCTATATGCTTTCCTTTTTTATGAAGACCTAATGTCAAAGGTCCATTTTTTACTTCATCTCCAAAAGTATATTCCATCTTATTTCTATAATATTTGTTTTCTGGACTTCCTTCTATCCCTAAAAACTGAAATCCAAATAGGTCTTGCTTTAAAAATAAGTCCATAACTTGTTTTTCTTTTATTTCTAATTGTTTTTCATATGGTACTGACAATAGCGTACATCCTCCACACTCTCTAAAGTGCTTGCAAGGTATTTCAGTTTCAAGTGGTGAGTCCTCTAATAATTCTATCATCTTAACTTCTGCTTTCTTACTTCTAACCTTTTTAACACCAGCTCTTACTTTTTGCCCACTTATTCCACCCTTCATATGAATAACTCTATCTCCAACTTGGCTTAAAGATGTACCACCAAATTCCATCTTATCTACTTCAAATTCTATAATATCTTTTTTCTTCACAGACATTCCTCCAATTTACTATAGTATCTTTATTATCTTTCTTCAATCAATTTTACTTCTTCATCTGTTAACTCTCTATACTCACCTAACTCTAAACTTTCATCCAATTTTAAATTACCCATAGACAATCTTTTTAAGTATACTACTTTTTTGCCTACGCTTTCAAACATTCTTTTTACTTGGTGAAACTTACCTTCATGTATTGTAAGCTCTATCTCTGACTCATCATCACTCTTTAATATATTTAGCTGTGATGGCATAGTTTTATATCCATCATCAAGCACTACACCTTCTAAAAAAGCTTCTACATCTTTTTCAGTAACTATTCCATCAATTTTTGCATAATAAGTCTTAGGCACATGCTTCTTAGGAGATAAAACTCTATGAGAAAGCTTTCCATCATTAGTTAAAACTAATAATCCCTCTGTGTCTTTATCTAACCTTCCAACAGGAAATGGTTCAAAAGCTAAGTATGATAAATCAATTAAATCTAAGACCGTTGGGTCGTATTTATCTGTAGTTGCTGATACATATCCATCTGGTTTATTCATCATTAAATATATATATTCTCTATATATAACTTCCTCTCCATTAAACAATATCTCATCGTTTTCAGTGTCTACTTGAGTTCCTGGATTTGAAACTTCACTTCCATTTACTACTACAGACCCCTGCTTACAATATTTCTTTATTTCACTCCTACTTCCATATCCTAAATTTGAAAGAATTTTATCTATACGTTGCTTTTTAGCCATTAAAAATGTTCTCCATTCTCATAATATTTTTCTTTTTCAAATACTGTAAATGCTAAATCCATACTTTCTACATCTAAATTATTTCTTATACTATCAGTTATTATTCTTGCTACTGTATCTTGTACTTCTTGTCCTCTGTCAAACCACGCTATTTCAACAAAAGGATATACATCTGCTACTTTACCATCTCTTATTGCAACTGACTTTATACATTCTATCTCAAAGTAGTCTCTTGGACACTTTACAGCTTCAACTAAATCATCTATCATTTTTTCACTTATTTTACATATATCATTTTCATTAATTCCTCTTATTTTTATCTGTGGCATACTTTATCTCCTTTATTTTAAATTTTTAGTGAATTATCATCCACTTAATTACCTTCGATAACGTTTGAAGTGGTAGCTTCTTGGTCAAGATAACTATTGTTATCAGTATCTTCAAACTAATAAGGTAGTTCCTACCCTTATAGTTAGCATTATATAGCTAAGTTTCCTAAATTGTTTATATTCTTTATTATTTTATCTAATCCTATTGTCTTCTATTTAACATTATACTTGTAATTTATAGTTATTACAATTTACTATATACTTTTTTTGATTTAACGTTATAATATAAGTGATGGGTAAATTTTAAAAGTTAATAGGAGGAGTTTAAAATGGCATTAATTACTACAAAAGAAATGTTTAAAAAAGCTTACGAAGGTGGATTTGCTATAGGTGCATTTAACATAAGTGACTTAGAACAATTACAAGGTGTTTTAAAAGCTGCTAAAGCTAAAAATTCTTATGTTATGATACAAGCTTCTATGTCAGCTGTTAAATATGCTGGACCTCATACATTAGTTGAAATGGTTAAGGCTGCTTCTGATGAAATAGGTGTAGACGTAGCTCTTCACTTAGACCATGGTCCAAATATGGATGCTATTAAAACTTGTATTGATGCTGGTTTCTCTTCAGTTATGATAGATGGTTCTCATTTTGACTTTGAAGAAAATGTTAAAATAACTAAAGAAGCTGTTGAATATGCACACTCTAAAGGTGTTGTTGTTGAAGCAGAGCTTGGTGTTCTAGCTGGAACAGAAGATGATGTTACTTCTGATGTTCACAAATATACTCAACCAGCTGAAGCAGTTGAGTTCGTTGAAAGAACAGGAGTTGATTCATTAGCAATAGCTATAGGAACTTCTCATGGTGCTTTCAAATTCAAAGGAGAAGCTAAATTAAGATTCGACATACTAGAAGAAATCCAAAGCAAATTACCAGGTTTCCCAATAGTTCTTCATGGTGCATCTGCTGTTGACCAAAACGCTGTTGCTACATGTAATGAATTTGGTGGAAATATAGCTGGTGCTAAAGGTGTACCTGTAGACATGTTAAGAAAAGCATCTTCTATGGCTGTTTGTAAAATAAACATGGATACTGACTTAAGACTAGCTATGACTGCTGCTATCAGAAAATTCTTAGCTGAAAATCCAAAAGAATTTGACCCAAGAAAATACATTGGTGCTGGTAGAGATGCTATACAAGCTGTAGTTGAAAGCAAGATAGATGATGTTTTAGGTTCTGCTAACTCTATAAACTAATATAACTTTTAAATATTTATAAAAGAAAAGAGATGACTTTAAATAATTAAATTTATTTTTAAGCCATCTCTTTTAAGTTGTATCAATGGTGTATTTTATAACGTTTATGTATCTTATAACATTCTAATTAAATTTTAAAAAACATGTATATTCATAGCATATTTATAATAGTTATGGTATGTTATACCCTAGTGTTATTTAAAAAAACATATTAAAACTTCACTCACATTATCTTTTTAAACTAACAACTAAACGTGAATATGCCCACTTTTTATCTTTCTATGAATAGTAGAAGGATATATACCTATAACTTCAGCAGCCTTTGTTATTGAACCATACTTATTTATAGCCTTACTTATCATTATTTGGTCTACAATTTTATATGCATCATTGAGATTCATAATTCCATTTACTACTATTGGTGATAAATCATCTGTTTCATTATCAATCATATCCAGATTTATAAGCATATTAAATTCATCTTCTCCAATTACGTTTTTAGCTGATAATACTACGAATCTTTCAATTATATTTTTCAATTCTCTTATGTTACCTGGCCAAGAATATTCTTCCAATAATTCAATAACCCTAGGTGAAACTTCTACTTCTCTATTATACTTTTCATTGTAAAGTTTTAAGAAATAATTTACTAATGGTACTATATCTTCTTTTCTTTCTCTAAGTGGTGGTATTTTTACTGGAATAACACTCAATCTATAGTACAAATCTTGTCTAAATTTAAGGTTATTTCTAAGGTCTTCATGAGAAATATTAGTAGCACTTATATATCTAACATCTATCTTTATAGGTTTACTTCCACCTATTCTAGTAATAGTATTTTCTTGTATAACTCTAAGTAATTTTTTTTGCATCTGCATTGGTAACTCACCTATTTCATCCAAGAAAATAGTTCCACCATTTGCCTCTTCAAAAAGCCCCTTTTTACCTTTTTTCTTAGCCCCAGTAAAAGAACCTTCTTCATATCCAAAAAACTCAGACTCTAATAATTCATTTGGTATAGCTCCACAGTTTATTGCAATAAAAGGTTTTTCCCTTCTTGAACTATACTTATATATTGTTCTTGCTATTATTTCTTTTCCTACACCTGATTCTCCATTTATAAATATAGAAGAATCTGATGCTGCAGCTCTCTTAACAACTTTTTTTATATTATCCATAATCTTACTTTGACTTATATACTCTGTATCCTCTGATATATCACTATATCTTATCTGAGATTCAAGCTTGATAACCCTTGAAATATCTCTTCCTGTAAGTACTCCCCCTGTAAGCTTTCCTTTGGCATCCCATCTTGGAACTGCTGTATATGCAATAAGCTTTCCATCTGGGTAAACGATATTTCTATAAATCTTTTTCTTAACTTTAAGCATGTTTAATATTATTGGTTCTTCTACTAATCCTTGTCTTACAAGGTCCGTTATATTTCTACCAAGTACTTCAGTTCTTTTAAAGGGTAATATCTCATCACTAACAGTATTCATCTTTTCAATTACCCCATCTTTGTTAAATACAACAACAACTTCATCTATATGCTCTATTATATCCTCAATTACTTTATCAGATATTAGAGACTTCTCAAATAAATAAACTATATTATTTTCATCATTGTTATCTTTAATATTATATATATGTGCAGTCATCCTCAACTCTCTGAAAGCTATTTTCTTTTTACTATCTGTCAGTATTTCTGTTTTGTCAAAATTTGAATCTAATTCATTTATGTTTTTAGGCTTTTTTATATCTAGAAAACTAAAAATACTATCTATTAGATGATTGCAGTATATTATTTCGCCTGATTCTTTACATAAAATGGCTGGATTTTCTACATGTTCTACAAGCCCTATTAAATTATTATCCATTAATATTCGCACCTTTCATTAAGTAATTTATTGAACTACATACAAAATTTATTGTTTGCTTACAATAAATACCATTAGCACATATAATCAACTCCTTATAATATTTGTCTTTTTAAGTAGTTTCTTTCATTAAAACGTAACTAAGATATAATTTTAATGATTATAGTTTGTTAAAAATTTCATTTTGCTTTTAATTGTATTTTATCATATATTTAGTAATTATTTGTCTATTTAATACAATTTAATTAAATTTAAGATTCATTTTTAAAAAAACAAAGATAATCCTTATAGAATATAACTCACAATTTGTAAGCAATATACATATAAGGATTATCCAGATTATCTTGTATTATAAAATTTTATTCAAACAGACTTTTTAATAACTGACAAATACACGCTAGCAATAACTTATCAAAGGGTTAATCATTGTGTTACTAACTAATAAGGCTTATTCAATCAGTAATATTTATATATTTTGTGTCTATTAAGCTTTTATAGCTTCTAATAAATCATCAACACTATCTAATTTATCTATAAGCATTGGTACTATTTCATGTAAATCTCCAACTACTCCATAATCAGCGATTTCTAAAATTGGAGCTGCTGGGTTTTTGTTTATAGCAATTATGAAATCTGAAGATTGCATACCTGCTAAATGTTGTATTGCTCCTGATATACCACAAGCTATGTATAGGTTTGGCTTAACAGTAGTTCCTGTTTGACCTACTTGGTGAGAATGGTCTATCCATCCAGCATCTACAGCAGCACGAGAAGAACCAACTACTCCACCTAATTTATCAGCTAATTTCTTAAGCATTTCAAATCCTTCTGGTCCACCTAATCCTAGACCACCTGATACTATAACATTTGCATCTGTAAGAGATACTAAATCTTTTTTAGTTTTAACTGTTTCTAAAACAGTAGTTCTTATATCATCTTGAGCTATTTTGTAGTCTAATGCTATAACTTCACCAGTTCTTGTTTCGTCTTTTTCAGCTTTATCCATAACACCAGGTCTAACTGTAGACATTTGAGGTCTATGGTTTGGACAAATGATTGTAGCCATTATGTTTCCACCAAATGCTGGACGAGTTTGTTTTATTTTCTTATCTTCTGGGTCTATTTCTAACTTAGTACAGTCTGCTGTTAATCCAGTTCCAACTCTTGAAGCTATTCTAGGTGCTAAATCTCTACCTATATGAGTTGCTCCAAAAAGCATTATTTCTGGTTTTATTTCATCTATTGCATCTTTTATTACTTTTGTATATGCATCAGTTGTATATTTTTCTAAAAGAGCATCATCTGCAACATAAACTTTGTCTGCTCCAAAAGAGATTAACTCTTTAGCTAATCCATCAACATCTTTTCCTAATAGTACTGCACAAAGATCTGCATCTACTTCTTTAGCTAATTTTCTTCCTTCTCCTAATAATTCGATAACTACTGGAGCTATTTTTCCTTCTCTTTGTTCTGCAAATATCCATACGTTTTTATAAGAACTTAAATCTTTTATATCATTCATAGTTTGTACTCCTCCAACTTATATAATGTGCTTTTGTTTTAGACCGATTATTATTTTGTTAGCTATTTCATCAGCTTTACCTTCTAAGATTTCTCCTTTTCCTCTTGGCTCAGGAGTAAATGATCTAAATACTTTAGTTGGTGATGCTTTTAAACCAACTTCTTCTTTATTTACATCTAAATCATCAATTGTCCAAACTTTTACATCATGTTTATATGCTTTTACTATTTTATCAACAGACATGTATCTAGGTGAATTTAATTCTTTTACTGCTGTTAAAAGTACAGGTGTACTTACTTTTATTAATTCATATCCATCTTCTAATTGTCTTTGAACTATTATGTCTTTTCCTTCTATTTTAAAGTCTTGTACATATGTAACTTGAGGAATGTCTAATTTCTCTGCAATTTGTGGTCCAACTTGTGCAGTATCTCCATCTATTGCTTGTCTTCCTGCAAATATTATGTCATAGTCGCCTACTTTAGATATTCCTGCTGCAATAGTATTTGATGTAGCCCAAGTATCAGCTCCTCCAAATGCTCTATCGCTTAATAATATTGCATCATCAGCCCCCATAGCTAAACACTCTCTTAGCATAAAGTCTGCTTGAGGAGGTCCCATTGTTATAACTGTTATAGTTACATCATCATGCTCATCTTTAATTTTTAAAGCTTCTTCTAATGCATTTGCATCATCTGGGTTTAATATACTTGGAACTCCATCTCTTATAAGAGTACCTGTTTCTTTATTTATTCTTACTTCGTTAGTATCTGGAACTTGTTTTACGCAAACTAATATTTTCAAAGTCTATACCTCCAATTTCATTAGATTATTTATTATTTTAATACGTTTGATGAAATTACCATTTTTTGAACTTCTGATGTTCCTTCATATATTGATACGATTCTAGCATCTCTGTACATTCTTTCGATTTCATAATCTTTTATGAATCCATATCCACCATGAAGTTGTAATGCTTTATAAGCAACTTCATTTGCAATTTCTGATGCATAGTATTTAGCCATAGCAGATTCTTGAGCAACTCTCATTCCTGCATCTCTCTTTTGTGCTGCATCGTAAACTAATCCTCTAGCTGCACAAACTTTTGTTTCCATGTCAGCTATAGTAAATTGAGTATTTTGGAATTTAGCTATAGGCTTACCAAATTGAACTCTTTGTTTTGTATATTTAACAGCTTCATCTAAAGCACCTTGAGCTATTCCTAGAGCTAAGGCAGCAACACCTATTCTACCTACTTCTAGAGTACCCATTGCTATCTTAAATCCTTGACCTTCTTTTCCAAGTAAGTTTTCTTTTGGAACTTTAACGTTTTCAAATATTAAGTCAGAAGTTTCAGTCCCTCTTATACCCATCTTATCTTCATGAGCTCCTGTTGAGAAACCATCCCATTTACTTTCTACTATAAATGCTGATGTACCTCTAAGACCTTTACTTCTATCTGTAACTGCTATTACTATAGCTACATCACAGAATGGTCCATTAGTTATGAAAGTTTTTCTACCATTTAATATGTAATGGTCTCCAACTAATTCTGCTGTTGTTTGTTGTCCAGCTGCATCAGAACCAGCTCCTGGCTCAGTTAAACCAAATGCTCCTATTAATTCACCTGTTGCTATACCTTTTAAGTATTTTTGTTTTTGCTCTTCAGTACCATTATAAAGTATTGGTAATGAAGCAAGAGAAGAACCAGCTGTAACAAAAGTAGCTGTTGAAGCACATCTTCTAGCTATTTCTTCCATTACTATAGCGTAAGAAACATATCCTGCTCCCCCACCACCGTACTCTTCTGGGATATTACTGCTTATAAATTTTGTTTCAGCTAATTTTTTGATTAACTCCTTAGGCATTACACCTGTTTTATCCATTTCTGCTGGTAAAGTATCTAATTCTTTACTAACAAAATCTCTTACTGCTTTTCTTAAAAGTTCTTGTTCTTTGTTATATAACATAGCTTCCTCCAATTTTCATATTTTATAGTAAATTTATTTTAATGAACTTACGCTAAACTCATCATCTCAGCAAAAGTTTGAATACGAGTTCTGGCTTGTTCATTATTCTGAGTTTGTTGGTCAATTTCAACATATAAAGTAGGTATTCCACTATCTTCTATATCTTTTCTAACTAAAGGATAATCGTATTCTTCTGGGTCACAGAATTTCATCATACAGAAGATAACACCATCTATATCTTTCTTTTTAACTTCATCTACTATAAGTGACCCACGTTTTTTCTTAGGGTCATAAGCTAATGAACATCCTTCTATGTTTGACCATTGTCTTGCTAATCTCTCTAACGCATCATCACCTGCTGGTACATCTGTTCTGAATTGTCTTGTTTCTTGAGCTAAATCATCAGCTACAACTGATATATTGTTGTCTTCTAAAATATCTAATATATCTTTAGAATCAGCTACTATACCTGTTAATAAAACTTTCTTTCCAGAACAGACTTCTTCTGGCATAGCATTTAATTTTGCTATTAAATCTTTTACTAATTTAGTGTGTTCTTCTTTTCTCATGAAAAATCCACTCTTAATTACTAAACTTCTTATTGATGGTTTTATAGTATTAGAATGTTTATAAGCTACTTCAACAAAGTCTCTCATAGTTTTTCTATGTTCATTGTAAATTTCTATACTTTCATGAATTTTTGCTTCTTCTATTTCATAACCACATATTTCTTCAAGTTCTCTTTTTACACCTTTATACTCACTGATTAAGTATTTTACACCAGCTTCAAGTTTTCTATTTTGTGGATGTACTAATGATATATATTTTATATGAGGTACTGCTGATTTCCAGTTTTGTCCTAGACAAATTAATGTGTCACACATACCTGGTATAATAACTCCAGATAACTCATCATAAGCACCTTTTAATCCATATTCTAAACATGATTGCATTATTGAACATGCAAATGCAGGGAAATATTGTTTAGCTAAATCTAATTCTATTTGTCCTCCCCATATACCAACTGGAAGCATTCCAGCTGCATGTATAATCTCTTCTGGGCAATAAACTGGGAAACAACCTATAGCTTTTTTACCAGTTTCACTTTTATATTTTTTTACAGCCGCATTTGGATTTTCAACTACTTCTTTCATTTTAGATAAAATAGCTTCCATTATATCTCACCTCTATTAAGTTTTTTTCTTTCTTCCATTACTTCAACTAAACCTTGAATTCTTGTTTCAAATTGAGCATTAGTAAAAGCTCTAGGGTCTGCTTGGTCACCATCAAATCCAGCATATGGTAATCCAGTTTCTTCAGCTGCTCTTCTTTGCATTTCATATTGTATTAAACTCATCAGCTTACAGCTTCTGTTCATATGATAGAATGCTCCATCACATTTACCCTCTACTAAAGAATCAACTCTATATTTTGTCATACGGTCTAAGTTTACGTTGTTAAACATAGTACTGTATGCTACTGCCATTCCATCTAAATCATTAACTTCATATTGTAATGCCCAAGCATGTGGATAAACACTACCTGTCATATTAACTCCAAATTTGGCTAATGTTTTCATTTTATATCCTATATATGGCCAACAAGGTATACCTTCCATCATTATTCTGTATTTCTCTTCTCCTCTAAAAGAAGATTTACCAGTATTCATGTTGTCCTCTAATTCTTCTATAAGTAACTTAAACGCTTCTGTAGTTTCTTTTTTACCTCTAGCACAAACTATTACAGCCATGTAAGTAAATAAGTCAAATCCATTCATTGGAGAAGGAGAAGAATCTGCTGGTAAACTCATAGAATATTTCCATAATCTTCCGTTTTCAGCTGATATTTTCATTACTTCTTCAAACTTCTTAGGGTCAAATTTCTTCCCTGATATAACTTCTAATTGTTTTATAGCTTCTTCAAATTGAGCTTTTATATAGTCAATTCTTGATTGAGTAACTTCATCTTCATTATTGAAAGTTGTATCAATCATTATTAGAGGTATATCTAATTCTCTTGATATATTTTCATACCATTTTATAACTTGGTTACATATATTGTTACAGCAAAGTAGGAAATCTGGAGCTGGCATATCTAAAGCTTCACAGCCCCCATTTTCTAAAAGACCAAAATTTGTTCTTGCATATGCACATAGGTCGATAGAATATCCTTTAGATTCAGCCATTTCACATAATTCTAAAGAACCTTTTTTAGCTGCTACCCCAGCTGCTTGATTTTCTGGATATAATACGTTTAAGTCAAATACTTCTGCTAATTCTTGAGGAAATACTGATGTTGACCAACCTACAGGTCTTCCTTCTTCTTTAGCTTTAAATGCATTTGCATATTGTTCAGCTAATAAATCATTTATTACTACTCTAGCTTCTTTTTTTTCAGACATTTTCATCCCTCTTTTTATATATTTTTCACTTCTTTTTGTGATTCTTTTGCTTCATCAAAAGCATATAACGCTGCTCCTAAAGCACCAGTTAATTGAGGTATATCAGGTACAATAATTTCTGTGTTGATTTCTCTTGCCATAGCTCTTACGATACCACTATTTCTAGCAACTCCACCAACCATAACTACATTTCTTTGTACTCCTATTCTTTTTACTAGGCTAGAAACTCTCTTTGCTACTGAAGTATGAATACCTGCTACTATATCTTCAATTTTTGCATTTTCAGATAAATGTGATATAACTTCAGACTCTGCAAATACTGTACATGTACTGCTTATTGATACTTCATTTTGAGAATTCATAGATATACTTCCGAGTTCAGATACATCAACCTCTATTATTTTTGCCATTACATCTAAAAATCTTCCTGTACCTGCAGCACATTTATCATTCATAAGAAAGTTTAGTAGTCTTCCATTATTATCTAACTTTAATACCTTTGCATCTTGACCACCTATGTCAATAATGGTTCTTGTCTCTGGAATTATGAAATTTACTCCCCTAGCATGACAGCTTAATTCACTTATTTGCTTATCAGCATCTGAATAATTCATTCTTCCATATCCTGTAACTACAACTTTTTCAATATCTTCTCTTGCAAGACCTGTCTTGCCATATAATTTTTCTAAAACTCTTGATGGTCCAGTAGTTCCAGTACCAGAAGATATTGTTTCATAAGCTACAATATCTTCTCCATCCTTTAAGATTACTCCCTTTGATGCAGTTGAACCTATATCTAATCCCATTGTGTACATCTTTAGCATTCTCCTTTTAAAAAATCTAGAATTACTAATTAATATCTTACAACTTTACTATCTTTGAAGTTATTTATTTTTTCTTCATCATAGCCTAAAGATTTTAATACTTCTACAGTATGTTGACCTACTTTTGGTGCTGGTGTATAATCTTTAATTCCTTCATTTCTAAACATAACTGGAGTATTAACTAAGACACCTGTATTTCCGCTATCATATGTTTTCTTAAATAAGAAGTCATTTGCCCAAGCTTGTTCGTCATCTAATAAATCTTCACAGCTTTGGATTTTTTCAAATGGTAAGTCTGCTTCTTCTAATAGAGCTGACCACTCGTCTAATGTTTTTTCTAACATAGCTTCTCCAACTATCTTAACTAAATCTTCAACATGATTAACCATTGAATCTATGTTATTGTATCTATCATCTTCTAATATATATTCTCTATTTATAACCTTACAGAATTTGCCTAACCACTTGTTGTATTGTATTAAAGCTAATTGAATCCATCTTCCGTCTTTACATTTATATGTAGTCATTAGTGGGCTGTTTGGATTTTCTCTTGATAAAGGCATTTCATTTCCGTATTGTGCTGTTGTTATCATTGTTCCCATTCCATATATAGCTGTATGGAAAAGACTTACTGTTACTCTCTCACCTTTACCAGTTTGACCTTTTTTATGTAATGCTGCTAAACTTCCTGCTGCTAATGCTAGACCTGCATAGTGGTCACCAAATCCTGCTGCTGTATTTGCTGGAGATGTTCCTTTTTCCATAACAGATTGGCTAACTCCTCCTCTTGCGAAGTATGCAGTGTAGTCAAATCCTGGTTTATCTTTTAAAGGTCCTTTTTCACCATATCCTAATATTTGAGAGAATATTAATCCTGGATATTTATCTTTTATTTGGTCATAAGCTATTCCCATTTTTTCTAATGCTTGAACTCTAACATTAGTTACAAATATGTCTGCTTCTGATAATAATTTATGTAATATTTCTACTCCTTCTTTTGATTTTACATTAATACTTACACCCTTTTTATTTCCATTTTCTAATTCAAACATAGGGTTTTCATCATCTGATGCTGGAGATTTAAATGTTCCACCCATAACTCTTATTCCATCACCTTCTATAGGTTCAATCTTAATAACCTCTGCACCCCAGTCTCCTAACATTTTTGCACAACATGGTGCTGCGATGAAACTTGAAAGTTCTACTACTTTAACTCCTTCTAAAAGCATAACGTTTTCCTCCTTAATAGTATCAATTATAAAATTTCGATTAAATCACTCATAAAATACTTTTTTCTGATATTAACTATCTGATGTCAAAGTTCCTAATCTTATCTAAAATAACTTAAAAATTATTAAAATTATTTTTTATTGTTTTATTGTCTTACACCTATATTGTTAAGCATTTATCGTGCCAACTTTATATTTAAGCAAAATATCGCTTGATTTGAATGTTTTTTAACAATATACAATTGAATGATTGCTTTCATATCGTGGCATCTTGCAACTACCCATTGCATTTTGCTATTTTTTCCATGCTTTTAAAAGTTTTTTTTATATATTTTTTTATGAAAAAGCTTGACATTTCAAAAAAAGTTTTCATTGCTAAACTCAAAAACACATGTTATCATTGTAATTAATCAGCAAGTTAGTTAACTAATTTCAAACTTAGATAATTTTTTAATAATAATTAATCTAAAAAATAACAATTTCTTTGATAAATTTTTCAAGCAATTATTACATTAAATAAAAAATAACTAAATATCAAAATAAAACAGGGAAAACAATTTCAAAACTAAATTTTTAACTTTAAAAATTTTGTATAAAAAATATAACCTTATATGCTACATATTATTTCTAAATGAAAAATTACCATATAATTTAATAATTACAGGAGGGTATTGATATGAAAATACTAGTATTTGGAGCACGCGATTATGAAGAACCAGTAATAAAAAAATGGTCTGAAGAACATAAGGATGTTCAAGTGGATATTTATCCTGAAAATATGACTGAAGAAAATGTAGTTAAAGCTAAAGGATATGATGGTATATCTATACAACAAACTAACTATATAGATAACCCTTATATTTATGAAACTTTAAAAGATGCTGGGGTTAAAGTTATAGCTTCAAGAACTGCAGGGGTTGATATGATACATTTTGATTTAGTTAATGAAAATGGACTTATTGTTACAAATGTTCCTTCTTATTCACCTAATGCAATAGCTGAATTAGCAGTTACTCAAGCTATGAATCTTTTAAGAAAAACTCCTTTAGTAAAGAAAAAAGTCTGTGAAGGTGACTACCGTTGGATAGCTGAACTTCTTGGGACAGAAGTTAGATCTATTACAGTTGGTGTTATAGGTACAGGAAAAATAGGTGCTACTTCTGCAAAATTATTCAAAGGTCTAGGAGCTAATGTAATTGCATTTGACCAATATCCAAATAGTGATTTAAATGATATATTAACTTATAAAGATTCTTTAGAAGACCTTCTAAAAGAAGCTGACCTTATAACATTACATACTCCTTTACTTGATGGAACAAAACATATGATAAATAAAGATACTCTAGCTATAATGAAGGATGGAGCTTACATAGTAAATACTGGACGTGGTGGTTTAATTAAGACAGGGGACTTAATAGAAGCACTAGAGTCAGGAAAAATTAGAGCTGCTGCTCTTGATACATTCGAGACTGAAGGATTATTCTTAAATAAAAAGATGAATCCAGGTGAATTAACTGACCCAGAAATAAACAAACTTCTTTCTATGGAACAAGTTATATTCACTCATCACCTTGGTTTCTTCACTAGTACAGCGATAGAAAATATAGTTTATTCTAGTTTAAGTAGTGCTGTAGACGTTATAAGCACAGGAACTGCTGCTAATAGAGTAAATTAGTATTTTATAAATATATTTTTTCATTAATTAGCTATTATCTAACAAAATAGCCTTTAATTTCCCAAATATAAGAGAGTCATATTCAATACATATTGAGTAGACTCTCTTATATTATTTTTTATATCAAACTTGTTCACTTTTTATACATTCCAAATTACATTTATATTACCTTATTCTAACTACTCCTACTCTACCTCTATTTTACTTTTCTATTTATATACATTTGAATGGGTACAATCTGTGTTTTGCAAAAAAAACACTCAACAAACTATGAAAATTGTATGATTAATATTAATATATTTATAAGAAAACATTACAATTATGTTAGCTGTGGATTTTTAGGGAGGGAGTATATTGGAAAAAATGAATAAGGTTACTTCTAAAAAAACTACCTATATTGTTACTTCAGCGTTATTTGCATCCATAATATGTCTGACAATAGCGTATATATTACATATCCCAGTTGGTGGGAACAATGGATATGTTCATATAGGAGATGCTTTTATTTATCTTGCTGCAACTATTTTGCCAACAAATTATGCTATAGCCGCCTCTGCAATTGGTGCTGGTCTGGCTGATTTATCTACAGGTGCTGCCATCTGGGTAATACCAACTATAATCATAAAGCCAATACTTGTATTATTTTTCACTTCTAAAAGTGACAAAATAATAAATAAAAGAAATATAGTTGCTTCGGTTGCAGCAGGTATAGTAGGATTAGTTTTATACATGTTTGCTGAGGGGATAATTATTGGAAGCTTTACAAGTGCATTTGTAATGAGCTTACTTGGTTTATTACAACCAATAGGAAGTTTTATTGTTTTTATAATTTTAGGTATAGCACTTGATAAACTTGATTTTAAAAAACGTTATTTTAATTAAGAATTTAAATTTATGGAGGGAAAATTATGAATATCTTATATACAATTGAAAATAGTATCTATGTAAATATAACTAACACATGTCCATGTGGTTGCGTTTTTTGCATAAGAAATGAAAAAGATGAAGTTGCAAATAGTGGCAGTCTATGGTTAGAGCATGAACCAAGTATAGAAGAAGTAAAAGAAGCTTTCAACCAATACAATTTAGACGATTATGATGAAATTGTATTTTGTGGATATGGCGAACCATTAATGAGAATAAATGAGTTAATAGAAGTAGCTAAGTTTATAAAAGAAAAAAGCAATATAAAGACAAGAATAAATACAAATGGTCTAAGTGATTTAATACATAATAAAAAAACAGCGATTCTTTTAAAAGATGTTATAGATGCAGTATCAATAAGTCTTAATGCCCCAAATAAAGAAGCTTATAATAGAGTTACTCAGCCAAAATTCGGAGAAAAATCATTTGATTATATGTTAGATTTTGCTAGAGATTGCAAAAAATATATAAAAGAAGTTGCTTTTTCAGTAGTAGATGAAATATCTTCAGAAGAAATAGAAGAATCTAAACAACTAGCAAAAAAACTTGATATACCATTAAGAGTTAGACATAAGAACTAACAAGTAAAATTACAAAAAATTAAGGGGCTGTCGCATTAGCAAATTAAATTTGTTCTGTGAGAGCTCTTTTTTACTTACCTTAATAGGTATATTTTTAATTATTTTATATAAA
>NZ_OEZH01000120.1:82940-84329 GCF_900243075.1 Clostridioides difficile | reverse complement strand
TATTATACAAGAATCCCAGGCTCTTTTGAACTTGGGATTTATTTTTTTTATACAAAAAAGGGCGTAGCACTATTTTTTAGTGCGACAGCCCCGTTTTTTAATGTTCTAATGTAATTTGAGAGTAAAGTATATGTTATAAAACAACTGGAAAAAATAGACAAAGCATGTTAGATATTGTATAATAATAGCAATAGCTATTATAATTAATATTAGACAAAAATAATACTCAAATATGTGATTTGTATTGATATGTATATTAGATTAGGTCAACTATCCAATAGAGTAAAAGATTTTTGTGATATTTGAAGATACTCTATAGTATCTTTTTTAGTGTAAAAACTAATTTTTGTCTTTTATTAGAGAAGTATCTTAGATACTAGTTTATATTTTAATTTATTAAAAAAGTGCACTTAAAAAGTTAAAAAAGAAAAATTAGAAAACCTATTTATAGAAACTGTGAAGTATATCTTACATCTGGGCACTTAAAAGATATATGGAGTTAGTAGTGCAACCTGCTATAAATATAAATAGGAGTAACTTTTAATTGTCAAAAATATATAACAATACCTAAAAAAATAAATAATTAAAGATAAAAAATATATATATTTTTGAAATGCTCCCTACATTCAGAACGAGTGTAGAGTGGCAGAATATCTGCCCAAAACTCCTTTAATTGCTGGAAGTTCCTAAAGCTAACTAAACCACAACATAATCATGAAATAAGGGTAAGTGTGATAGAGTGTCTATTCAATAAACACTTGAGGTTACGAAAGTAGAAAAAATTAGTTAGATAGCATAAGGTTAAATCCTAAGTGCCTTGAAAATGGATAATCAGCAGGTAAGCTTCGAAAAGAAGAAACTTCAACGACTAGAGAGAAATCTCGTACCTACAAGTGTGGGGAAATGGGGAGTGCCTAATTGATTATTAGGTAATGATATAGTCTGTGCTTAATAGAAATATTAAGAAGTTCATAAGCGAACTGGTTAGGATTAACGACCCTAATTGAACACACTAAAGATATATTGTAAGGAGAATAAATATAATAATTTTAATTATATTGAATATGTACAATATACATTTTTAGTATCAGGAGAATTTTGAAAACAAAAATTAAAAAATCAAGCATAATCAGTTTAGTAATTGCTTTTAGTATGGTATTTACTACATTTACACCAATAGTATCTTATGCTGATGAAGTGATTGGCAATGATACAATAATTAATGGAGAAAAACCATCAGATGGACAAACACCAGAAGGAGAAAAACCATCAGATGGACAAACACCAGAAGGAGAAAAACCATCAGACGGACAAACACCAGAGGGAGAAAAACCATCAGATGGACAAACACCAGAGGGAGAAAAACCATCAGACGGACAAACACCAGAG
>NZ_OEZH01000120.1:0-82925 GCF_900243075.1 Clostridioides difficile | reverse complement strand
GGACAAACACCAGAAGGAGAAAAACCATCAGACGGACAAACACCAGAAGGAGAAAAACCATCAGACGGACAAACACCAGAAGGAGAAAAACCATCAGATGGACAAACACCAGAGGGAGAGAAACCATCAGATGGACAGACTCCAGAAGGAGAGAAACCATTAGACGGTCAAATTCCAGAAGAAGAAAAACCATTAGAAGAAATAGTTATAGAAGAAATGAGTTTAAAACAAGATATTGATAAAATTCTTGATATGACTTTATCTCAAATAAATAAAATAGTATATAATTTTTGGGAAGATGAAGAAAATGTAAAGATAGATGAACAATCAGAAATTAACCAAGTACTTACCCAAAAAGACTCATTTGTCAGTTTATGGCATGATAAAAAAGCAAAAGTAAAAAATTCTTGTTTGCTAAAAGAAACAGATGGTTCAGATAGGTCTTATTATGATATAAGATTTGATGATATTACGAAGACTTTAACTTTTGACTATGTAATAGAAGGTCTTATAGGAGCAAGTACAAAGGGTAAAAAGTATGTAATAGAAGGTGAAGATGGAGAGCAAACTGCATTTTGTTATAATAACCATTTAAAACCTCCAAGTAGTGATGGGAAGAGCCCATATTTACCAGCAGAAGATTTTAATGGTCAAGAAAATCAAAATGAAGATGCAGTTAAATCTATACTATATGCAGGTTCTGAATTTGATGGATTTGGATATAAGCAACAATTTAATTTAGGTGGAGAAGAAAATGACATAATAACTTACTCAGCTACTCAAAGTGCAATTTGGATTATTCTTGGACAAATAGATGAACAAGAAAGACTTAATCAGTATCAAAGTTCTATAGACCTTTATGATATATTTATAGAAAATGCAGAAACTGAAGAAGAAAGAGCTGAGTATCAAAAGAAGAAAGAAGTAGCGATAAATACAAAAGCTTATTTGGAAGCATTGTTAAAAGCAGGTCGTGAAGAGTTAAAACCAAATGATACAGGAAAACCTAGTTTAAGCAATGGTTTAACTGATATTAAATTTGAAAAAAATGAAGAGGGCACTTATGAAACAGAAGCTGTGGCCTTGGTAGGTTATAGTGGTGTAGTAAAGTTAAGATTACCAGATGGAGTAACTGCTTATGATGAAAATGGTAACATAATAGGTACAGGAGAAATAGAAGTTTCAACACAACATAAATTTAAACTTAAGAGTGTTGGAAAGCCAGATGAGAAGGCTAATATTTCTGCTGTATCTTATGATTATATTTTTCCAAAAGCTATTCAATATTATAAGGCAGTGTTTGATTTAGGTCAAAAAGACCATTCATCTTTATTACCATCTAGTAAGCAAAACTTATTAAGCTATACAATAGAGAAAAAGAACGGTCAAGAAGTTAACTTTAACATAGGTCTACCAACGGATGATGTTGTAAATCCACCAGTGCCACCATCAGATGATACAAATGGACATAAGCCTAAACCATCACCACCAATAGATGATGAAGTGATAAATCCACCAGTACCACCATCAGATGATGCAGTGATAAATCCACCAGTGCCACCAACAGATGATACTGTAATAAATCCACCAATACCACCATCAGGTGATGAAGTAATAAATCCACCAGTACCACCAGTAAGTGATACAGTGGAAAAGACACCAGAATCATCAAAAGATGATACTGTAGTAAATCCACCAGTACCATCGAATGATGATATAGTAGTAAAATCACCAAAAACAGGTGATGAAACTCAGATGATGTCATATGTATTTATTAGTATCATTGCAATTTGTGGATTAGCTTATCAATGTAAAAGAAAAAGAAATTAATCTAGATTATTATTTATTATTAAGTTTAAAATAAATTGTCTCAAAGTGATTTAAAAATCGTTTTGAGACTTTTTTTATGTAAAGATGGTTTATTTAGAAGTATCTACTTTAATTATATTCTTAAATTTATAATTAGATATAGGTGTTCATTAATTGTTTGGTGAATAGAAAAATGTTTTCAAGGTGAAAATAGTATTGAAAAAATAATAGACTAAGGGTATAATTCACTTGATTTCATTTGTATAAATTTAATTATAAATTTTAAAGTGAGTATATAAATTTATATACTAATTACTTAAGAAATTTTAATAATAATTATCTAATAAATAATTATTATGATATGCTAGAATAAATATATATAAATAAGTTTTGATGATGTACTACTATAAAGGGGGGACTTTATGTTTTCGATACCAGAAGTAAAAAAAGTAGAAGAGGTAATGGATACAAAATTTACAACTATAGACGAAGACACAAGAATTGAAGATGCAATAAAAGAAATGATAAAAAGCAACACAAAAACTCTAATGGTAATAGATTCATCTGGCAAATTAAAAGGCATTATATCCATGACGGATATACATAATCTTTATGAGATGCATAAAAAGTATGAAGGCCAACCAGTAAAACTTATAATGAAAAAGGACGTAATATATGTCAGCGAAGGTTTAACCTTAGATGAATGTAGAGATATAATGATATTAAAAAATATAGGAATTCTTCCTGTTCTCAAAGATAATAAAATTATTGGAGTCCTAAAACAAGAGCATATTAGGGATTATCTATATATGCATTTAGAAGACTATGGATTGACCTTGAAATATATTATAGGTCAAATTAAAGAAGGAATTTGTGCTATAAATAACGAAGGTGTTGTTATCTTGTGGAATAAGTTTATGGAGGAAAGATATGATATAAAGTCTGAAGACATCGTTGGTCGACCGATGAATGAATTTTTGGAAAACACTATTTCAGAAAAAGTACTAAATAGCAAAGTTGGAATGAGTGACCTGTATTTTACTGATAAAAAAGAAAATATGTATGCGTTGGTTCATGCAAATCCTATATTTTATAAGAAAGAATTTATTGGTGTTGTATGTACAGAAGTTGATGTCACAGAAGCTAAGATACTAGCTCTTGAGCTTGAAAAAGTAAATGATACATTAAAATATCTAAAAAATGAAGTTAAAAATTTATCTAAAGGTAGTTTTGATAAGATTTTAGGTAAAAGTTATAAATTGGAAAAATCGAAAGCGGTTGCAAAACAGGTAGCTAGAACGAATAGTAGTATATTTATCTGGGGTGAAAGTGGTACAGGTAAAGAAGTATTTGCAAGAGCTATTCATGATTATAGTGAGAGAAAGGGTCAATTTATACCAGTTAACTGTAGTGCAATACCAAATGAACTATTTGAAAGTGAGTTTTTTGGGTATGAATCAGGTGCATTTACTGGAGCAAGCAAAAAAGGTCGAATAGGTATATTTGAACTTGCAAAGGATGGAACTGTATTTTTAGATGAAATTGCTGATTTACCTCTTAGCATGCAGGCTAAGTTGCTTAGGGTTCTGCAAGAAAAAGAAATAAGAAGAGTTGGTGGAGATACTACAATAAAAATAAATCCTAGAATAATATCAGCTACCAATAAGGACTTAGGTAAAATGGTAAAGGCAGAAAAATTTAGAGAGGATTTATACTATAGATTAAATGTTGTGGAGATAAAGATTCCTCCACTTAGAGAGAGAAAAGAGGACATAGGATTATTAGTTCATAGCTTTTTAGAAGAGATATGCAAACAAAATAATAAGCCTGTTCTTACAATTAGTAAAGATGTAATAGATATATTTCAAAACTATAGATGGAAAGGAAATATCAGAGAATTAAAAAATACAATTGAAAATATTGTTGTATTGTCCCAAAATTCTAAAATAGATGTGGATGATGTACCAAGTTATATGATAGATTCTACAAATAATAGTACTGAAGAAGAAGAGTATCCTTTGGATTTGACTAAGGCAACTCAAAAGATTGAAATAAAGAACATAACGAAGGCACTTAAAATGTCTAATGGAAATAAGGCTAAAGCAGCCAAAATATTAAATATACCAAGAACAACATTGTATTATAAGATAGACCAATATAAAATAGATGTGTCTAAAATATGACACATGACTAAATTTTGACAAAATGATAAACTTTAATTTGAAAGCTAGTAAAACCAATGTTTGTAACAACGTTATATATATGGGTATGTTAAAAAAAACAAAAAAGTGTTGATTAATTGACACTTTTTTTGTTTGAGAAAATGTTTACAAATACAAAAAATAACATATTTTAAATAAATATTTATATAATATTTGGCTAAAAATAGCGATAGATGAAGAATCTATTATAGAAAAAAACTTTTTGTTAATAAGTTGGCATAGGAATTGCTTATAATATAAAGTGACTTCAAGTGAGAAAAAAATAATATTAATCATAACAAATTATATAGGTTTTAATTTACTTAATTTCTCAGTTAAGGGGTTACCTGTTGAGGAATTGAGATTTAAAATAATAAATAAGAAAATAATGTAAGGAGGTATTTTATACTATGTCAATAACTTTAGAAACAGCTCAAGCCCATGCAAATGACCCAGCAGTTTGTTGTTGTAGATTTGAAGCGGGAACAATTATAGCGCCAGAAAACTTAGAAGATCCAGCAATATTTGCAGACTTAGAGGATTCTGGATTATTAACAATACCAGAAAATGGATTAACTATAGGTCAAGTACTAGGAGCTAAGTTAAAAGAAACTTTAGACGCTCTTTCTCCAATGACTACAGATAACGTAGAAGGATACAAAGCAGGAGAGGCTAAAGAAGAAGCAGTAGAAGAAGAAGTAGTAGAAGCAGCTCCAGTAGCAGAAGCTGCAGTAGTTCCAGTAAACACAGGAGTTGTAGGTGAAACAGTTAAAATACACATAGGTGAAGGTAAGAATATAAGCTTAGAAATACCTTTATCAGTAGCTGGTCAAGCAGGAGTTGTTGCTCCAGTAGCAAACGTTGCTGCTCCAGTAGCAAGTGAAGCAGCAGAAGTAGCTCCAAAAGTTGAAGAAAAGAAGCTTTTAAGAAGCTTAACTAAAAGACACTTTAAAATAGATAAAGTTGAATTTGCTGATGAAACTAAAATAGAAGGAACTACTTTATACATCAGAAATGCAGAAGAAATATGTAAAGAAGCTAATGAAACTCAAGAGTTAGTTGTAGATATGAAGTTAGAAATAATAACTCCTGATAAATATGAAACTTACAGTGAAGCTGTATTAGATATACAACCAATCGCTACTAAAGAAGAAGGCGAATTAGGTTCAGGTATAACAAGAGTTATAGACGGAGCTGTAATGGTATTAACTGGTACAGATGAAGATGGAGTTCAAATAGGTGAATTCGGTTCTTCAGAAGGTGAGTTAAATACTACTATGATGTGGGGTAGACCAGGTGCTGCTGACAAAGGTGAAATATTCATCAAAGGTCAAGTAACAATAAAAGCAGGAACTAACATGGAAAGACCAGGACCTCTAGCTGCTCACCGTGCATTTGACTATGTAACTCAAGAAATAAGAGAAGCATTAAAGAAAGTTGACGACTCTTTAGTAGTTGATGAAGAAGTAATAGAGCAATACAGAAGAGAAGGTAAAAAGAAAGTTGTTGTTATAAAAGAAATAATGGGACAAGGTGCAATGCATGACAACCTAATATTACCAGTTGAGCCAGTTGGTACATTAGGAGCTCAACCAAACGTTGACTTAGGAAACATGCCAGTTGTATTATCTCCACTTGAAGTATTAGATGGTGGTATCCATGCATTAACTTGTATAGGACCTGCATCAAAAGAAATGTCAAGACATTACTGGAGAGAGCCATTAGTAATAAGAGCTATGGAAGATGAAGAAATAGATTTAGTAGGTGTTGTATTTGTTGGTTCTCCACAAGTAAACGCTGAGAAATTCTATGTATCTAAGAGATTAGGTATGTTAGTTGAAGCTATGGAAGTTGATGGAGCTGTAGTAACTACTGAAGGTTTCGGAAACAACCATATAGACTTCGCATCTCACATAGAGCAAATAGGTATGAGAGGTATACCAGTAGTTGGTGTAAGTTTCTCAGCTGTTCAAGGTGCTCTAGTTGTTGGTAATAAATACATGACTCACATGGTAGACAACAATAAGTCTAAGCAAGGTATAGAGAATGAAATATTATCTAATAATACTTTAGCTCCAGAAGATGCTGTTAGAATAATGGCAATGCTTAAAAATGCTATAGCAGGTGTAGAAGTTAAAGCTCCTGAAAGAAAATGGAATCCAAATGTTAAATTAAATAACATAGAGGCTATAGAAAAAGTTACAGGAGAAAAAATAGTATTAGAAGAGAATGAGCAATCTCTACCAATGAGTAAGAAAAGAAGAGAAATATACGAAAAAGACGAAAACTAAAATTTAGATAACAACTAAGATTTAGATAATAATATAAATTTAGATCCAAGTTTAAAACAGTATAGAGAGGTAGAATTATAATGGATAGGTTAAAATATATCTCATCAGAGACTTTTTATGAAGGTATTATAGTTGACATCAAAGGTGGTGGAGTAACTATAGACTTAAAAGGTAGACTTGGACAATTTAAAATACCTAATAGAATGCTTATAACTGACTACGAACTTAAGATAGGTCAAGAAGTTGGATTCATGCTAAGCTATCCTGAGGTATTAAGTCCAGAACCTAATCAAGAGTATGTAGAAAATATTAGGAGAGAAAAAGAAAAGCAAGCAGAAATGCAATCAAAGCAAGAAGAAAAATAATAAATAATCGTTTGAAAATAGAAGGGAGAGGAAATATATGAGCCTTACAACAGTACAAGGACTTCAATCTGAAATATTCGTTCCAATAACACCTCCTCCAGTTTGGACTCCTGTAACTAAAGAATTAAAAGATATGACTATAGCTTTAGCTACAGCAGCTGGTGTTCATTTAAAATCTGACAAGAGATTCAATCTAGCAGGAGATACTACATTTAGAGCTATACCTAATACAGCTACAGTTGATGAAATGATGGTATCACATGGTGGATATGATAATGGAGATGTAAACAAAGATATAAACTGTATGTTCCCTATAGATAGATTACATGAATTAGCTGCAGAAGGATTTATCAAAGGAGTAGCTCCTATGCACTATGCATTCATGGGTGGTGGAGGAAACCAACATGTCTTCACTGAAGAAACTGGTCCTGCTATCGCTGCTAAACTTAAGGAAGAGGGAGTAGACGGTGTAGTTATGACAGCTGGCTGAGGTACTTGCCATAGAACTGCCGTGATCGTGCAGAGAGCAATAGAGGAAGCTGGAATACCTACAATAATAATAGCAGCTCTTCCTCCAGTAGTTAGACAAAACGGAACTCCTAGAGCAGTTGCTCCATTAGTTCCAATGGGTGCTAATGCTGGTGAACCACATAACATAGAAATGCAAACACATATATTAAGAGATACATTAGAGCAATTAGTTGCAATACCATCTGCTGGTAAGATAGTTCCATTACCATACGAATATAAAGCTCACGTTTAAAATGTAATTTATATTTGAAAATATAGAACCCTTCTCCTACACAGTTAGGAGAAGGGTTTTAAGAACAAAGGTGGATATTATGGAAGAAAAAATAATGAGAAGGCTTGTTATAAAACCGTTTCATATGAATAAAGTTAATTTCGGTTCAAAAACTTCTATAAAGAAAGATGTACTTACAATCAATTTATCAAGTATAGATGAAATAAAAGAAAGAGAAGATTTAATAACAGACATAAAAGTAGACATTATAAAACCTGGAGATTATGACAGGGAAATTAATACTATTATGGACATTATACCAATATCAACCAAAGTTTTAGGCAGACTGGGAGAGGGAATTACACATACTTTAACTGGTGTATATGTAATGTTAACTGGTGCAGATGAAGATGGAAATCAAATGCATGAATTTGGTTCTTCAGAGGGAATTTTGAGAGAACAAATGGTGTTTGGTAGATGTGGAACTCCATCAGTTGAAGATTATATAATTCATGTAGATGTAACTTTAAAGGGAGGTTTACCTTTTGAAAGAACACTTCCACTTGCAGCTTTTAGAGCATGTGATGATTTTATGCAAGAAATAAGAACGTCTTTGAAAATGGAAGACGGGAGAAATGCTACTCAAGTTCGTGAATATTTTGACAAAATTCGACCAAATGCAAAAAAGGTTGTCATAGTAAAACAAATAGCAGGTCAAGGTGCTATGTATGACAATCAGTTATTCTCAAAGGAACCTAGTGGATTTGAAGGAGGAACATCAATCATAGATATGGGAAATGTACCTATGATTATATCTCCTAATGAATACAGAGATGGTGCCCTTAGAGCTATGACTTAAGAGAGGTGGATATTATGGGAATAGGACCTTCAACAAAAGAGACATCTCTTCATCACTTTAGAGACCCACTTTTAGACATAGTTGAAAGTGATAAGGATGTAGATTTACTTGGAGTAATAGTAGTAGGAACTCCAGATGGAAATGAAAATAAAATCTTCGTGGGACAAAGAACGGCCGCTTGGCTAGAAGCCATGAGAGTAGATGGTGCTATAGTTTCATCAGATGGTTGGGGAAACTCACATGTTGATTACGCTAACACATTTGAAGAAATAGGAAAAAGAGATATACCTGTAGTTGGAGTGACATTTAATGGTACTCAAGCTAAGTTTGTTGTAAGTAATCAATATATGGATACCATAGTTGATATGAACAAATCAAAAGAAGGTATTGAGACAGAAGTTGTTGGAGAAAACAACACAAATGAAATAGATGCTAAAAAAGCTTTAGCATTTTTAAAACTTAAAATGAGAAAACATGGATAATGATTCTGACATAGACTTGTTAGGAGTGGTTGTAGTTGGGACATCAGAGCACAATGAATGGAAAACATTTTTAGCAACTAGACTTGGAAGATGGATTGAATCATTGCGACCTGATGGAGTGATTATAACTTTAGATATGGCAGGAAACCAGCATATTGATTTTACAAATGCTATAGCAGAGTTTGTAAAATCAGATATACCTACAGTAGGTCTTACTATTATGGGAGCAGATGGACTAGTAATTACCAATCCATATTTAGATAAAGCTACCATAATTGATTATAAAAAGACAACAGGCTACATAGAAACAGAAGTAGTTGGAGACAATCACATGGATGAAGTTGATGTTAAAAAAGCATTGGCTTTCCTAAAATTAAAAATGCGTAAAGACGCAAAATAAACCTAAGGGGGAATTTGATATGAAATTTAGCAGAAGTATACAAGCTATAGACTCTCATACAGCAGGTGAAGCAACTAGAATAGTTGTAGGTGGAATACCTAATATAAAAGGAAATTCTATGCCTGAGAAAAAAGCATATTTAGAAGAAAATCTAGATTATTTAAGAACTGCTATAATGTTAGAGCCAAGAGGACATAATGATATGTTTGGTTCTGTAATGACTCAACCTTGTTGCCCAGATGCTGACTTTGGAATAATCTTCATGGACGGTGGCGGATACCTTAATATGTGTGGCCATGGTACAATAGGAGCTATGACAGCAGCTATAGAGACAGGTGTAGTTCCAGCAGTAGAACCTATAACTCATGTAGTTATGGAAGCTCCAGCAGGAATAATAAGAGGAGATGTTACAGTTGTAGATGGAAAAGCTAAAGAAGTATCATTCTTAAACGTACCAGCTTTCTTATATAAAGAAGGTGTTGAAGTTGACTTACCAGGTGTTGGAACTGTTAAATTTGACATATCATTTGGTGGAAGCTTCTTTGCTATAATACATGCAAGTCAATTAGGTTTAAAAATAGAACCTCAAAATGCTGGTAAATTAACTGAGCTAGCTATGAAACTTAGAGACATAATAAACGAGAAAATAGAAATACAACATCCAACTTTAGCTCATATAAAAACTGTAGACTTAGTTGAAATATATGATGAGCCAACTCATCCAGAAGCTACTTACAAAAACGTAGTTATATTTGGTCAAGGTCAAGTTGACAGATCTCCATGTGGAACTGGAACAAGTGCTAAATTAGCTACTTTACATGCTAAAGGTGAATTAAAAGTAGGAGAAAAATTCGTATATGAAAGTATATTAGGAACTTTATTCAAAGGTGAAATAGTTGAGGAAACTAAAGTTGCAGATTTCAATGCTGTAGTACCTAAAATAACTGGTTCTGCTTATATAACTGGATTTAATCATTTTGTAATAGATGAAGAAGATCCACTTAAACATGGATTTATTCTTAAATAAGTAATAAATAAATTGGGAAATTAAAATAGAATAGTAGCCACTTATCGGCTACTATTCTATAGCTTTTAGGCTATAAGATTCAGAATATATGAAAAAATAAAAAAATAGGAGGATGGATTATGGTAGCAATCTTAAAGGCATTATATGTAGTATTCGCAGCAATCTTTGCAGTTGTGTTTGGTAAAGACGTAGCTAAAGCAAACAAAGAGGGGAAACTAGAAGAACAAAGTACTCCAAAAGTTGCTGTAACAGGATTTATAACAGACTTCTTTGATACATTAGGAATAGGATCATTTGCTCCAACAATAGCAATGTCAAAAGCTTTAAAATTAAATATACCAGATAAAAAAATGCCTGGTACATTAAACGTAGCACATACTATTCCAGTTGTTACAGAAGCATTCATATTTACATCAATCATACCAGTTGATGGTGTTACTCTAGTATCTATGGTTGTGGCAGCAGCTGTTGGTTCATACATAGGTGCAGGAATAATAGCTAAGATGGACGAGAGAAAAATACAACTTGTTATGGGTGTAACTCTAGCATTAACAGCAGTATTAATGTTATTAGGTCATCCTTGGGTTAACTTATTACCAGGTGGAGGAAATGAATTAGGACTTACTGGTATTAAATTAGTAATAGGTGTAGTAGGAAACTTTATACTAGGAGCTTTAATGACAGCTGGTATAGGTTTATATGCTCCAGGTATGGCAATGGTTTACTTCTTAGGAATGTCTGCAAAAGTTGCGTTTCCAATAGTTATGGGTTCTTGTGCATTATTAATGCCAGTTGCAAGTATGAAATTCATAAAAGAAGATGCGTATACTAAAAAAGCATCAGTTATAATAGCTATCTGTGGTTTAATAGGAGTTTTCGTAGCTGCATATATAGTAAAAACTTTACCAATGGATATATTAAAAGCATTAGTAATAGTTGTTATAGCTTACACTTCTGTTACAATGATAATGGCTGCAAATAAAAACAAAAAGACTGCTTAGTTAAAGACTACTTAGTGTTTATTAAATATTACAGCTAATAATAAAGATTATAAACTGCTTTAAAATATTGAATTAATATTTTAGGGCAGTTTTTTATTTATTATAATTATATAAAGCAATTAACATGCCAATTATGCAATATATATAGTAATTTAGTAGATTTAATGTAAAAATTGTTGTATTTTTAAGGATTAAAGCATAATTTAAAGCTAAATATTTAAATTTTATAATCAATAAGTTCAATAAATGTTCATATATTAATACAGATTAATAAAAGTATAAGTTATAATAAGTTTATTATAACTTATGCTTGAGAAAAATAAGTTTATAGTGACTTAATACTTATCTGAATTGTTTGAATAAATTTAATCTCTTGAAATTGCTTGTATATAGTGGTTAAATTTAAGTTATATATGACTTGATAATTATATAATAAGAATTTTGTAATTAATCCAACACTGAAATAGATAGCTTAATTAGTATATGTGGTATAAAAATATAATAATTTTATAATCATAAAAGTAAAATATTAAATGAAATTTATAACTAAATAAAAACTTTTAAACAGCACTCAAAGATTTGTAATAAAATACATCCCTTACAAATATATTTATTATATAAGCTGATACCAGAAATATAAGAATTAACAATTGTGGAGGGATAAAATATGATAGCTGTTAAAGATGAGAATAACGTAGTAAACTTAAGAGGGGAGTTAGACAATAAGCTAGAATTTAGTCATGAGATATTTGGAGAAAAATTTTATAATATGAAAATAAAAATAAACAGACTAAGCGATTCTTTTGATATACTTCCAATGACTGTATCAGAAAGACTTCTCCAAGATATTGACCTTGATAAACAAAATTTAGTCAATGTTGTAGGTCAATTAAGATCATATAATAAAACGTTAAATAATAAAAATAGATTAGTGCTTACAGTATTTGTCAGAGAAATAAAGAGCATAGATGAGGAAAATAAAGACCCTAATAGTATATTTTTAGATGGATATGTATGTAAGGAACCTGTGTATAGGAAAACCCCTTTAGGGAGGGAAATAACCGATTTATTAGTGGCTATAAACAGACCTTATAACAAATCTGACTATATCCCATCAATAGTTTGGGGAAGAAATGCTAAGTTTGCAAAGAATCTAAAGGTTGGAGACAGGATACAGCTTTGGGGTAGGGTTCAAAGTAGAGAATATGAGAAAAAGATAGATGAAAATAATGTGGTTAAAAAAATGGCATATGAAGTATCCATATCGAAAATAAAAAAATTGGATGAAAATAACAATGAATAGGCATAAAAAGTAGACTGATTTTTATGAATAAAATACTAATAAGTTTGATATAATAACATATTAAAATGTATAAAGATTGTTTAAAAAAATACTAATGAAATATCTCTTGAATAGTTGCTCGCCATTTATTATAATGTAATCTGTACATAATTTATAATTGAGGAAATGAAGAGGTGAAGCATTGTGAAAAGCATATTATATCAGATAAATAGACAGCCGGTTAAAGCTAAATATACATCTGATGAATTAGAATGTTTTTTGGATACAATTGAGTATAATGTAGGTGATAAAATATTGCTTGTTGGTCATATAGGAAACCTAGGCAAGAGATTGAGAGGTCTTGGGACTTCTGTAACTATACTGGAGAATAGTAACTATGAAGATGTCTGTTATTCTTTAGTGTATAATGAAAATTGCAATGTAGTTAAAGGTAAGTTAGAGTTTCTACCATTTGATGATAATCATTTCAACAAGATAATAATAGTAGACCAATTTAATGTTATTACAGATTGTGAAAAAGCTTCATCTGAAATACAAAGAGTATTAAAGGGCAATGGAGAGGTTATATTAGAGGATTTAAATTTAAAAAATTTAAAAGTTAAGTTAAACTATCTTAAACATAAGTTTTGTGGTTCCGTTGCAAAGATTCACTATCCACATGAGGTATTTAATATATTTTCAAAATTAAACTTTGATGGTATGATTAAAGAGTCAAATAAATTAAAATATATTTATGTGGGAAAAAGAAGATAAATGAGTTAAAATATAAATATGGATATAATATAAAAGACTAGGTTAAGCCTAGTCTTTTGTTATAAGGAGATGTTTAAATGGAAATAAATTATGAGCTACTAATAATTGTTATGCTGTTTGTAATCCTGATGTCAATCCAATTTACTTTAAATAAAATATACTTGATTCTTAAAGAAATAAGACAAATACTCATGTTAAAGAAAAATAAGGAATGATGATTATGATAGGTTTAGAATATATAAAATCTGATATTCAAAATATAGCTGAGGCTATAGTATCAGTACTCAATATAGATGTAACTATAGTAAATAAGGAGTTATTTAGGATTGCAGGGACAGGGATATATGTGGACAAAATAGGTGAGAAAGTAGATAAATATACAGCTTTTAAAAAATCACTTACAGAACAAATTACAATACTAATTGATGACCCAAAGAGTAGTGATATATGTAGAGAATGTTATAAGAATGGGGCTTGTGTAGAGTTTGCAGAGGTGTGTTGTCCTATTATATGTGATGGTGATTCTCATGGTGTTATAGGTCTTATAGCCTTTACAAAAGAGCAAGCACAGATTATAGAAAATAATAAAAATGGTCTTATAAACTTTTTAGGTAAGATGGCAGATTTAATATCTAATAAATTAAAAGCTCAAATTAAAACGTATGAACTAGAATTAGAAAAGAAAAAATTAGAGACACTATTAAACAATATGGATAAGGCTGTTGTGTCTATTGATGTAGATGGCAAGGTTGATAAATATAATTCAAAGTTTAAAGAGCTTTTTAATATAAAAGATAATATAACTGGCAAAAACATATTTGTTGAATTAGATTTTATAAAGAAGCCTTCTATAAATAACTTTAAAAAGGACAAATCATGTAGTTTTTTTTATAAGAGGTATGGATATGATTCAAAGGGAATATATAACATCAATAAAATAGTATTAAAAAATGAGTTAAAAGGATATGTTATTGACTTTATAGATAAAAGAGATGCTATAAAAAACTACAATAAGATAAATAAGGATTATAAGATAAAATTGGAAAATATAATTGGAGAAAGTGTGGCTATAAGAAATTCTAAAAAAGAAGCCTTAATAGCTTCTAAATCAACTTCGACAGTACTTATTACTGGAGAAAGTGGAACAGGTAAAGAACTCTTTGCAAGAGCCATACACAACCATAGTAATAGGGTAGATAATCCTTTTATAGCTGTAAACTGTGCAGCCATACCAGATAATTTATTAGAGAGTGAATTATTTGGATATGAAGAGGGTGCTTTTACTGGGGCTAAAAAAGGTGGAAAGCTTGGAATGTTTGAAGTAGCTCATAAAGGAAGTATCTTTTTAGATGAAATAGGAGATATGAGTTTGCATTTACAGTCAAAGTTATTGAGAGTATTACAAGAAAAAGAGCTTAACAAGATTGGAAGTAAATCAAATGTTTTGATAGATGTAAGAATTATCGCTGCCACAAATAAAGATTTAGAAAAAATGGTTCAAAATGGTACTTTTAGAGAAGATTTATATTATAGATTAAATGTTATACCCATAAAACTACCAAGTCTAAGAGAAAGAAAAGAAGATATACCACTTATAATCAAGCATATGGTTAAAGAGTATTCAAAAAAGCTAGATAAAAATGTTATTGATATAGATAGTAGGGTTGTCGATTCTATGATTGAATATAAGTGGCCAGGTAATATAAGAGAATTACAGAATATTATTGAATATAGTGTGAATATGTCTTCATCTCCGATAATTACAATGAATGTAATTCCTCAAAAAATTAAAAATACATCTGTAGAAGAATTAGAAGTTAAAAGTGATAGGATAGTTCCACTTGATGAACTTGAAAAGATTGAGATAATAAAAGCTTTAAATAAATATAAAGATTATAAAAAAGATAAAGAATTAACAGCAAAGGCACTTGGAATATCAAGAGCCACATTATATAGAAAAATTGAAAAATACAATATAATTTCATAGTAATGTAAGAATGTAATAAAAACTATATAAAGCTATATAAAATTTAAGTACAAACAAATAGTAGAAGTCTATAAAAATAGTAGATGTATAAGCATCCAAAAAAATAAAATCAGATGTAAAGCTAAAATTATTAAGAAGGATAATGTAAATACAGAGGATTGTTTCAAAGGTAAAAAATAATATGTGTTATTCGTCTCAAAATGATATAGAATCTCATTTTGAGATTTTTTTTTGTCTTTTTGCGAAATTGTCATCCATTTTTCCATTTAAAAAAATATAAAACCTCTATGTAAATAAAAAAAATATATATATGGAAGCAGGCATATCAACAATTATAGAATATCATACTGAAAATATGAACAGAAATAAAAAATATGGCATGTATTTTGCTATAAATATATATAAGAAATTATTTAATAGAATTATTTGAGTACTAAATCTAAACTTAATTGGGAGGTTTATATATAATGAGAGATATAAGAAAAGAATTGGTGGAAATATTAAAGGCAGAAGTTAAGCCAGCAGTAGGATGTACTGAACCAGTAGCTTTAGCCCTAGCATGTGCAAAGGCAAAAGAATTATTAGGAGAAGAAATCGTTGAAAATCGTATGTTAGTTAGCCCTAGTATCTATAAAAATGGTATGTGCGTAGGTATACCAGGTACTGAAAGATTAGGATTAAAAATAGCAGCAGCTTTAGGTATAGTAGGTGGTCATTCTGAAAATGGGCTAAGTGTATTAGAGACTCTAACAAAAGAAGAAGTTAAAATAGCTGAGGATTATATGGATAATACTCCTCTATCAATAACACCTGCTGATACAAGAGAGAAAGTGTTTATAGAAGTTGTGTTAAAAGGAGCAAATCATATTGCTAAAGTTAGAATAAGAACTAAACATGATAATTTTACATTTTTAGAAAAAGATGGAGAAGTATTGTTAGATAATGAACCAAAAGTATCTGCTTCAAGTGATACAGCAGAAAAAGCTGAAAGTTTAATGGACACTGTAACTATACAAGAATTAATAAAAAATGTAGAAGGCATTGATTTTAAAGATATAGAATTTTTACTAGATGGAGTAAAAATGAATGAAGAAATGGCTGAATATGGATTAAAGCAAAAAACTGGTATTGGTGTTGGATATGGAATTAAAAAATCTATGGAAGAAGGTCTTTTAGGTAATGATGTTATAAATTATGCAATGATGCTGACTGCTGGAGCTTCAGATGCAAGAATGGCAGGAGTAAAAATGCCTGTTATGAGTTCAAATGGTAGTGGAAATCATGGTTTAACAGCAATTCTTCCAATAGTTGCTTACAATAAAAAATTCCCACAATCTGATGAAAGACTAGCAAAAGCTTTGGCTATATCTCATCTAGTAACTGGTTATATTAAGAACTATACAGGAAGATTATCTGCTGTATGTGGATGTGGTGTTGCTGCATCTACTGGAGCAACTGCTGGTATCTCTTGGCTTATGAATGGTACTGAAAAGCAAATAGAAGGAGCTATAGAAAATATGATAGCCGATTTAAGTGGAATGATATGTGATGGAGCAAAAGCTGGTTGTGCATTAAAATTATCTTCTGCTGCATCTGCGGCTATACAAAGTGCTATAATAGCTAAGCAAGATTGTTTTGTACCACCACTAAATGGTATAGTTGGTTCAAGTGTTGAGCAAAGTATACAAAACTTAGGTAGAGTAAGTGATAAAGGGATGTCTATAACAGATGAGATAATCTTAAATGTAATGAATGATATGAATAAAGTTGACTAGTATTTTAAGATATGATTATGTATAAATTTATGTATAATAGAAAAAACTTGTTAGTGCAAGTTTTTTCTTTTTTTGTCTAAAATATATAGTATGTAATTTAGTATTAGTATATGAACTACTTAAAATATAAGATACATTGTTAATAATTGTTGAATGTACTTAAAAACTCAATAATATTGGCTAATATTGAATAAGAGTATTGAAAAAGTGAGCAATCTCTTATAAAATTAAGAAGGATTATTACAATTGGAGGTCTTTTTATGGATATAGAAACAAAAAAATGGGAAGTGTTGTATTCAGAAGAAAAAATTAAAGATAAATTAAAAGAATTAGGAGCAATTATAGAAAAAGATTATAAAGATAAAAATCTTATGGTAGTATCTTTATTAAAAGGGAGCTTTATATTTTGTGCAGACTTAGTTAGAAATATAAATTTACCTCTTAGAGTTAATTTTATGACTACATCTAGTTATGGAAATAGTGAAGAAAGTACTGGAAAGGTTAAAGTAGTTTCAGATGTAACTACTGATATAGCAGGATATGATGTATTGGTCGTAGATGATATTACTGACTCTGCACTTACTATGGATTTTGTATTGAAACATCTAAAAGCTAAAAACCCAGCTAGTTTAAAATGTTGTGTTCTTTTGGATAAACCAAGCAGAAGAAAAGTTGATTTAGTGCCAGATTATTGTGGATTTGAAATAGAAGATAAGTTTGTAGTTGGATATGGATTTGATTTTGGTGATTACTATAGAAATGTTCCGTATATATTCAATGTTACTGATGAAGATAGATAAGCAATTATATAATTTTGTAGATGCCTTAATATGATTTTTATTAATCGTGTTGAGGCTTTTTTATTTAAAAAGCAATTAAAGTTGGATTAACTTAATTTTATATAGCCTAATTATCTCTATTTTCATAACAGAATAAAAAAGTTTTGAATAATTGATAGGAAATGAGCTTTTTAATTGTATTAATAATTGTAAAGGCTTTTACAAAGGAGGTATTAATTTGGATAATCGATTGATAATCAAAAATATAAGGAAGAAAAAAGAAAAAGGTATGGAGATGCTCATTGATGAGTATGGAAATTTTATAGCATCTATAGTCAGAAGAACTCTGGCAAATGCTAAAATTTATGAAGAAGAATGTATAGATGATGTACTTTTGTCAATTTGGAATAACATAGAAAAGTTTGATAGTGAAAAAAATTCTTTTAAAAACTGGATAGGTTCTATTTCCAAGTACAGAGCAATTAATTATAGAAAAAAGTACACAAATAGCAATGTCTATTTAGATTCAGAACAGAAAGAAATAATCTATATAGACAAGGAATTAGATAAAAGAGAGATTGAAGAAGAGGTAGAGAATCTTATAAGTACATTGAATGATAAAGATGCAAAACTCTTTAGAATGTATTACTTAGAGGATATACCACTAAAAGAGATAGCGATTCAAGATGAAACTACTGTTGAAAATCTACATAATAGACTTTCAAGAGGAAGGAAGAAGATGAGACTCAATTTAAATAAGAAGAAAGCTTAAACGTAGAATGAAAAATAGTTAATAATTTAAATATAGAAAATATAGAAGAAAAGGAGATTTTTATGAGAGATAAATTTGATTTATTTAATGAGACAAATATAGAGATAGAAGAATATGATGATATTATATTGAGTAGTGAAGAAAAAGATGAAATGAAAAAGAGAATGAAATCGAAGATTCAATATAATAAGAGTAATAATTTTAAGAGATATGCTTTAGTAGGAGGTTTATCAGTAGTTATTTTAGGTACATCTGCATTTGCTAATGAAACCACTTTAGCATATATGCAACATATAGGAAAACAAATAGAATATTTCTTTAATAAGGATACTGAAGAACTTAAACCTTATAAAAATATTGTAAATGATGTTGCTACAGATAAAGGAATAAGCATAAATTTAAATGAAATTATGCTTGGAGATGGAGAATTGCTTCTAAATATAAGTGTTGATGATAGTAAGCTTGATAAAGATGCTTTGGGATTAAAGAAAGATGGTGGATTCTTAGGAATTGATGATATTAAAATTAAAATTGGAGATATGAACTTTGTTTCAATAACAGGTCCTTCTACGCTAGAAAGAAATAAAGATGGCACTGCTAGTATGGTTATGACTTGTAAGCTTGATAATCTAGATAAAGATGGCGATGGGAAAAGTGACGTAGAGAATTTTGATTTGTTAAAAAGCATAGATTTAAATAAAGATTATGATATAAAGATAGGTATAAATAAAGTTGAATATGAGTTGAATAAAGATATAAAAACATCAAAAGAAATAGAGATAGGAAACATGGGAGGCGTAGAAGGTGAACACTTAAATGGATATCTTAGTGGAAATTGGGAATTTAATACGAGTATAAATGGTTCAAATATAGCTAAAGATACAAGAATTTATGATGTAGATAAGAATGTAAGATTAAAAAATAAAGATATTGATGTTGATTTAGTATTAAAAGAAGTACGAGTTTCTCCTACAAAGATTAGAGTAATATATGGATTTAAAACTAATGAATATAATTTCAATAAAGATGATGATACGCCAAAGATACTAGAATTTATGCTTAAAGATGGAAGAGGGAAAAATTTAGAATTAATTGGTGGTTCAGGTGGATATGACTTAAGTTATTCTAAGGGTAATTATTTTGAATCTTCTTTAGAGTATGAAATTAAAAAGGATGTTAAAAAGATAAGTATTACTCCAATAATAGAAGACTGGAATAAAGAAATGAATAATATAACAACGTTTAAAAATCAAAGCATAAATGTTGATATAAGTAAATAGATATATTTTCACATAAAAAATTGTCGACTCATATAATTATATAGGGTAATACTCGATATTTATAGAGTATTACTCTACCTTTAAAAGAAGGAGGATTAATTATATGAGTGATTACAATGGTCTTTCAGCTCCAAGCTTATATCAAGATGTAGGTCCAACAGGACCAACTGGTGCTACGGGTCCAACAGGCCCGACTGGCCCTAGAGGAATAACAGGAGCAACAGGAGCAAATGGAATAACCGGTCCAACAGGAAATACAGGGGCAACCGGAGCAAATGGAATAACCGGTCCAACAGGAAATATGGGAGCAACCGGAGCAAATGGAATAACTGGTTCTACAGGTCCTAGGGGAGCAACCGGAGCAACAGGGGCAAATGGAATAACAGGTCCAACAGGGAATACAGGAGCGACAGGAGCAAATGGAATAACAGGTCCAACAGGTAATAAAGGAGCAACCGGAGCAAATGGAATAACAGGCTCTACAGGTCCAACAGGAAATACAGGAGCAACCGGAGCAAATGGAATAACAGGTCCAACAGGAGCAACTGGAGTTACTGGGTCAACAGGTCCAACAGGAAACACAGGAGCAACCGGAGTAACCGGAGCAGATGGGATAACAGGAGCAACAGGGAATACAGGAGTGACAGGAGCAAATGGAGAGACTGGAGCAACCGGACCAACAGGAAATACAGGAGCAACTGGAGCAAATGGAGTAGCAGGAGCAATAGGTCCAACAGGAGCGACAGGAGCAAATGGAGCAACAGGCCCAACAGGAAACACAGGAGCAACGGGAGCAAATGGAGCAACAGGTCCAACAGGAAACACAGGAGTAACGGGAGTACTAGCATCAAACAATGCACAATTTATAGTATCTTCTTCAAGCTTAGGGAATAATTCACTAGTGACATTTAACTCATCATTTATAAATGGAACCAATATAACTTTTCCAACAAGTAGTACTATAAATCTTGCAGTTGGAGGGATATATAATGTATCTTTTGGTATACGTGCTACGCTTTCGCTTGCAGGGTTTATGTCAATTACTACTAACTTTAATGGAGCAGCTCAAAATAACTTTGTTGCAAAAGCAGTAAATACACTTACTTCATCAGATGTAAGTGTAAGTTTAAGCTTTTTGGTTGATACTAGAGCAGCAGCTGTTACTTTAAGTTTTACATTTGGTTCAGGTACAACAGGTACTTCTCCAGCTGGGTATGTATCAGTTTATAGAATACAATAATTAATATAATAAATAAGAAAAACTATAAATAACAAACAATATGATTTTACATGGTAATAAATAAAATAATAGTTAAAAGAATTTTTATAGGCAAAAAAGAATATATGTTAAAATCTCAATCCATTGAGTATTCAAATTACAAAATATGAATATATAAATAGATTGAGATTTATTATGTACAAAACCTATCCTAATATATCTGACATTTTATAAAGTCCAGATTGCTTACCAATCAAAAATTTAGCTGCAACTATAGAACCGTTTGCAAATACCTCGTCAGATTGAGAATGATGACTTAATGTAAGAACTTCATTATCACCTGCAAATATAACATCATGGTCACTGATTATATTACCACCTCTTATAGAGTGTATTCCAATTTCATTTGATTTTCTTTTACAATCTCTACCATATCTCCCATGTGTATTTATCTTTTGAGGTAAGACTTCTTTAATTGCATTGGCTATCATAGTAGCAGTTCCGCTAGGAGCATCTTCTTTTCTATTATGATGCTTTTCTATGATTTCAATATCAAAACTTTCTAACATTTTTGAAGCATCCTTAACTAATTTTATTAAAATGTTTACTCCAAGAGATGTATTTGATGATAACAATATAGGAATATTTTTTGATGCTTCTTCTATTTTGTTTAAATCACTTTCATCATATCCAGTAGTAGCTAATACTACAGGTGTATTATTTTTTAGTGCATATGATAATATTGGTTCTAAAGTCTCATGATGTGAAAAGTCTATTATTACATCAGATTTTTCAGTTACATCAGTCATTGTTTTGTAAAGTTTTGTACCACCATGATAACTTTTTTCATCAGCAGACCTAGCTACACCGCAAACTAACTCTAATTCATTATCTTTTTTTACACATTCGGCTAACACTCTTCCCATTGTTCCATTATAACCACTAATTATAACTTTCAACATAAATTCCTCCTATGAAATTAATAAAAATTTGTTATATTGCTATAAGTTTATTTTATCACTAATACAATTTATATAAAATAATATTAGTGATAATAAGCTTATAATTTACCAGATATTAAAAAAATTGCATCCAGATTTAATATATATTAAATATAAGTTCATATATCATAAAATTTATTTAAAAATCAATATTAATATATTAAAATAACTAAAAATATGTATGTCTAAAGATATATGAAATACATATAAATCTATAGTATTAACTTCAAATTCAACAATTCAAGTATTAAAAGTGTTATTATTAAATTAGGAATATCTTAACTTAATATACTAAGATGGGAGTGATAGATATGTTAAAAGAAGAAAAAACTTATCAAGAGAAAGAAGCGAAAGCATTTAACGGAGTAGCAGCTTTGATAATGATTATCTTATTTTTAGTAGTTTCAATAGGCATTTTGGTTTTTGGGATAATAAAACTTGATAGTGGTTTTACTGGGATAGGCTCACTTATGTTAATTTTGGGGCTTGTATTTATACTAGTAGATTTTATCCTGTGCTTTGGGCTAAAAATGATTAATCCTAAAGAGGCTATAGTTTTAGTTTTATTTGGTAACTATTATGGAACTATAAAAAAAGAAGGATACTATTGGGTAAATCCATTTTGTTCAGCAATAAACCCAGCAGCATCAAGAATTAATGTGTCAAAATCTTCATCTGATGAAAAAGTAGATATATCAACTAATTCAAGAGGTAAGAAAGTATCTTTAAAAACAATGACTCTTAATAATGAAAAGCAGAAAGTTAATGATTTATTAGGAAACCCGATTATAATAGGAGTTGTTGTAATTTGGAAGGTTATAGATGCAACAAAGGCCGTGTTCAATGTGGATAATTATAATACTTTTTTATCTATTCAATGTGATTCTACTATTCGTAATGTTTCAAGACTTTATCCATATGATGTGTCTGAAGATGGAGATGAAAAATCTCTTCGTGGCAGTAGCCAGGAAATAGCAGATAGATTAAAAGATGAATTACAGTCAAGAGTTGATATTGCTGGAATTGAAGTATGTGAAGTGAGAATTACTCACCTTTCTTATGCACCAGAGATTGCAGCAGCAATGTTACAACGTCAACAAGCTGAGGCTATAATAGCAGCACGTAAAAAGATTGTTGAAGGGGCTGTAAGTATGGTAGAGATGGCATTAACTAATTTAAGTGAAAATAATGTTGTAACTTTAGATGAAGAACGTAAAGCAGCTATGGTAAGTAATCTACTAGTGGTTCTTTGTGGCAATAAAGATGCACAACCAGTAGTAAATAGTAGTTCTCTTTATTAAGCTATAGAAAATTTAATAGTTTGTTTCGTTGATATATTTGAAAATTGAAGGAACTAAAAGTAGTTATCAACAAGAAATAAAAATACTACAAGAATGAATAAGAGAATTGTAAAAATAAATAAAATAAGCATAAATAAGAGAAAAAATATTATAAAAAAGAGGGTGCCTCCAATGAATTAAATTCATACAGAGACACCTTTTTAATTAATCTTTTTAATTAATATATTACTATTTAATTAATCTAAATTTCTAAGGTCTTCCATAAGTTTAGTCTTGTCAGCCGTTTTTTCGTCTTTCATTTTTATAACTTTAGCAGGAGAACCAGCAACAACAGCACCAGCTTCTACATCAGTAGTTACAACAGCACCAGCTGCAACAACGGCACCTTTACCGATTCTAACACCTTCAAGAATAACTGCATTAGCTCCTATTAAAACATCATCTTCAACTATAACAGGAGTAGCAGAAGGTGGCTCTAAAACACCAGCAACAACAGCACCAGCACCTAAATGAACATTTTTACCAAGAGTACCTCTAGCTCCAATAACAGCATTCATATCTACCATAGAACCTTCACCAATAACAGCTCCTATATTTATAACAGCTCCCATCATTACAACAGCATTTTTTTCTATAGTAACCATGTCTCTTATTATTGCACCTGGCTCAATTCTTGCATGCTCACTTAAAGTATTTTTTAGAGGAATAGCAGAATTTCTTCTATCGTATTCTACATGAGTATCTGTTATATCATTACCATGTTTGTCTAATACTTCCATTATATCTTCGTAGTCACCTACAAATATATAAGAGCCATTACTTCCAAATACCTTAAACTTATCAGTTGATTGGAAATGTAAAGAGTTTGTATTTACATATACCTTAACAGGTGTTTTCTTTTTAACTTCTTTTATATACCTTGCTATTTCATAAGCATCGTTTAAATTTACCATTTGTTAATTCTCCTTGTATTTCATTATATTTCTTTTATTATATACTTATTTGTCAATTTTAGTATATATTTACTTCTCATTATTTATATTTTATTTTACAGGTTTTTATTGTATAAGCGTAGTATTAAATGAATTTATTTATTGTATATGTTTGATTATACTGTGTATTATTATCTTGTTATTATCCTAACATGCTGTCCATATTATAAAATCCTGGTTTTTGTTTAACTAAGTATTTAGCAGCAGCTATAGAACCACTTGCAAAGATACCACGAGATTGGGCTTGATGGCTTATTGTAAGGACTTCATTATCTCCAGCAAATAGAGCATCATGTTCACCAATGATATTTCCACCTCTTATAGCATGAATACCAACTTCATTTGGTTGTCTTTTTGCACTACGGCCATATCTACCATAATTATTTTCAACGTTTGGTAAAACCTCTTTTATAGCGTTAGCAATCATAACAGCTGTGCCACTTGGGGCATCTACTTTTCTGTTGTGATGTTTTTCTATTATTTCTATATCAAATCCTTCTAATAATTTAGCTGCATCTTTAACCAATTTTACTAATACATTTACACCAAGAGACATATTATATGATTGGAATACAGGAATAACTTTAGCCGCTTCATGTATTTTGTTCATTTCTTCATCATTATATCCAGTGGTAGCAATTACTAAAGGTGTCTTAGTTTTTAAAACGTAAGATAGGATATTATCTAAATTAGAGTGATGAGAAAAATCTATAACTACATCACATTCTTCAACTATAGTACTCATATCTTCATAGATTTTAAGGTCGCCCTCACAGCTATCCATACCTCTAGCTGAAACACAAACCAATTCTAATTCACTATCTTCTCTTATAGTATCGGCTAAAATCTTACCCATTTTTCCATCATAACCAGTTGCTATAACTTTTAACATAATTTCCTCCTATGATTAAGGGCTAACTTTTGACCAAACTTATTTTTTATCCTGCATTAATTTTTATTATGCATTAACTTTTAGTCCAAAGTTAACTAACTCTTTCTTTAACACTTCTAAATTTGCTGGGTCTATTTCTGCTAGAGGTAATCTTAAATCTCCAACATTGAATCCCAATAAATTCATTGCAGTCTTAACTGGTATAGGATTTACTTCTATAAATAAAGCTGCAATTAGAGCATCCATACCAAGTTGTAATTTTCTAGAACCTTCTATATCACCTTCAAAGAACTTAGCTACTAAATCGTGAGTTTCTTGAGGGCAAACATTAGCAAGTACTGATATAACTCCTTGACCTCCTAAAGATAATAAAGGAAGTATAGTATCATCATTACCAGAGTAGATAGCAAAGTCATCTGGAACTAAACTAGCTATTTCTGCAACTTGTCCTAAGTCCCCACTAGCTTCTTTTACAGCAACTATATTATCTATCTTAGCAAGTTCAACTATAAGACTAGGGCTTATATTTACACAAGTTCTTCCAGGGACATTATAAAGTATAATTGGAAGTTTAACACTGTTAGCGATTGTTTCAAAATGACGCTTAAGTCCAGCTTTATTAGCTTTATTGTAATAAGGAGTTATTATTAATAGAGCATCTACTCCTAATTTTTCAGCTTCTTGACTTAAATTAACTGAGTGCATAGTATCATTAGAACCACTTCCTGCTATAACAGGAACTCTTTTATTAACTTTTTCAACAACATACTTAATAGTAGCAAGTTGTTCTTCATCAGTCATAGTATTAGCTTCACCAGTAGTACCACAAGATACTATAGCATCAGTACCATTAGCAATTTGGTACTCAACCAATTCACCTAATTTGTCAAAATCAACTTTGTTATCCTTTGTAAATGGAGTAACTAGAGCAACAGCAGAACCTTTAAATATCATATAAAATCAATCCCCTCTTTTTTAGTTTTGTGTTTCATATTACAGTTACTTCTAATGCTTATTTTTTATTTATTATTAATATTTTACAAAATTATATATTTATACAAATTTGTATACTATACTAAATCATATGATAAAGCCATTTCAGCTATTTGAATTGCATTAGTTGCAGCACCTTTTCTTATATTGTCAGCAACAACCCAAAGATTTACACCACTGTCAACACTAAAGTCCCTTCTTATTCTTCCAACAAATACCTCATCTCTATCATCAAATTCTACAGCAGTTGGATATTCGTTTTTAGCAGGATTATCAACTACTACAACACCTGGAGCTTCTTCAAGTGTTTTTACTAAATCTTCTAATTCAAATGGATTGTTAAACTCAACATTTATAGATTCACTATGACCATTTCTTACTGGAACTCTTACAGTAGTTGCAGTTATTTTTAAATCGTAGTTATCAAGTATTTTCATAGTTTCATTTACCATTTTCATTTCTTCTTTAGTGTATCCATTTTCAGTAAATGAATCTATATGAGGAAGACAGTTGTAAGAAATTTGATGAGGGTAGAATCCAGTAGGATTACCATTCATTCCTTTTTCTAAATCTTCAACACCTTTAACACCAGAGCCAGATACAGCTTGGTAAGTAGAGTAGACTACTCTCTTAATTTTGTACTTATCATCAAGTGCTTTAAGAGGAACCATAGCTTGTATAGTAGAGCAGTTAGGATTAGCTATTATACCTTTATGATTTTTTATAGCCTCTGGATTTACTTCAGGAACTACTAAAGGAACATCTGGATTCATTCTCCAGTGACTAGAGTTATCTACTACTAAGATTCCATTTGAAGCAGCTATTGGAGCATACTTTTCACTAATACTTCCTCCAGCAGAGAATAATGCTATTTGTATGCCTCTATCAGTAAATGAAGTTTCCTTTAATTCTTCTACTATATATTCTTTACCACAAAACATTACTTTAGAACCAGCTGATTTAGAAGAAGAGAATAAAAATAAATTTTCTATTGGAAAGTTTCTTTCTTCTAATACTTTTAAAAATGTTCTACCTACCATTCCAGTAGCACCAACTATTGCTACATTTACTTTTTTCATATAAATTCACCCCAATTTTAAATTATTAAAACATTATTTGATTTTAATTATACAAGTAAGATATGTTAATATTTTTATATATACAAAAACTTTAATATTATATTAACAACTTTAACTATATACAAAAAACGTACAAAGGTATACTTTGTACGTCTAGTTTATCACTCAAAGTAAACCCTGTAGCTCATCACCTATAAAAATAAGTGACAGTATTACACATGTTATGTGTAATCCCAGAAAATATTGTTGCAAGAAATATTTTCTTCGGCTGTAAATCCTTTTTCCAATCATTAACACCTGCCAGCTACTATTGGATACTCTTAGTTACAGCTACCTCTACCCTAGGTTAATAGGATATTAAAATTTGATTATTCTAATAATAATACATATTTAAGAAAAAATCAACTTATTTATATAAATATTGCTAAAATTTAAATCCAAAATTTGTCAACTCTTGCTTTAACACATTAAGATTAGATTCTTCCATTTCAGCTAGAGGAAGTCTTAAATCACCAACATTAAAACCTAAAATGTTCATGGCAGTTTTAACTGGAACTGGATTTACTTCTATAAATAAGGCAGCAATTAAAGCATCCATATCAAGTTGTAGTTTTTTTGAGCCTTCAATATCACCTTCAAAGAATTTAGCTACTAAATCATGTGTTTCTTTAGGGCAGATGTTAGCAAGTACAGAGATAACACCACTTCCACCTAATGATAATAGTGGTAGTATAGTATCATCATTACCGGAGTATATAGCAAAGTCTTTAGGCACTAATTTGGCTATTTCTGCAACTTGAGCTAAATCTCCACTTGCTTCCTTCACAGCAACTATATTATCTATTTTAGCAAGTTCAGCTACAACAGATGGCTTTATATTTACTTTAGTTCTTCCTGGTACGTTATATAAAATAATTGGTAACTTAACACTATTTGCTATTGTTTCAAAGTGAAGTTTAAGACCTTTTTCATTAGTCTTATTATAGTAAGGAGTTATTATTAAAAGACCATCCACCCCTAATTTTTCAGCTTCTTGACTCATATGAACAGACAACATAGTATTGTTTGAACCAGTACCTGCTATGACAGGTCTTCTCTTATTAACCTTTTCAACTGTATATTTTATTACAGCAAAAATTTCAGATTCACTCATAGTAGTCGCCTCACCTGTTGTTCCACAAACAACTAGTGCATCTGTGTCATTCTCAATATGGTATTCGATTAATTCACCTAATTTTTCAAAGTTGACATTATTATCCTCTGTAAATGGGGTAACTAAAGCAACAGCAGAACCTTTAAATAACATATAATCAAATCTCCTTTTTTATTTAAATTTAATTTTTTAAGTACAATAATAATTATAGTACAAATTAATTAATTTTAATAGGTATAGTTAATATCTTAACTGTTTAAATAAGATATTTATATTATATTAATATTATAAAAATTTGAAATAAATGTTTTATTCTCAAAATATACATATTAATTTAATAAAATATACCAAAATGGAAATAAAAAATAAATTTTATGCGAATTTAATAACTAATAATTAATATATTTAGGTTATAATAAATATGTGCGTAAAATCTAATAATAAGTAATAATACCGAAAATTTAGGAGGAATAATATGGATACTTTAAAGGAACTTTTTAAAATAGGAAGTGGGCCTTCAAGTTCTCATACTATGGGGCCACAAAGAGCAGCAGAAAAATTTAAAAATGAAAATCCAGATGCAGAAAGTTTTAGAGCAATATTATATGGTAGTTTGGCAGCTACAGGAAAAGGTCACTTAACTGACTATATAATTGAAAAAACTATAGCACCTAAAAAAGTTGAAATTGTTTGGGAAGAAGATATTATAAAAGATTTTCACCCAAATGGAATGAAGTTTGAAGCTTTAGATAAAGATGGAAATGTAACAGCTGAATGGACTGTATATTCTATAGGTGGAGGGACTATAGCAGAGGAAGGTCAAAGAAACAGTAAAAGTAACAGCATATATCATTTAGATACTATGGATGAAATAGTAAAATGGTGTAAAGAAAATAATAAGACTTTAGTAGATTTTGTGTTGGAATGTGAACCAGAAGACATAAAAGATTATATAAAAACTATAAAAGATGCTATGAGAAAATCTATTGATGATGGATTAAGCACAGATGAAATAATACCAGGTAAACTATTATTAAAAAGAAGAGCAAGTACATTTTATAATGCATATCAAAAAGATAAGAACTTCTCAACACTTGTATATGCATATGCACTAGCAGCTTCAGAGCAAAATGCTTCTGGAAATATAATAGTTACAGCTCCAACTTGTGGCTCTGCTGGTGTAATTCCAGGAATATTCTTTGCAATGCAAGATTTTTATAAGTACGATGACGAAAAAATAATTGAAGCATTACTTGTAGCTGGAATAATAGGTAATATAATAAAAACTAATGCTTCAATATCTGGAGCAGAGGTAGGATGTCAAGGTGAAGTTGGTGCAGCTTGTTCTATGGCAGCAGCGGCAGTAGCATACCTAAAAGGTGGAACTATAGACCATATTGAATATGCAGCAGAAATAGCACTTGAGCATCATCTAGGAATGACTTGTGACCCTGTATATGGATATGTTCAAATTCCATGTATAGAAAGAAATGCTATGGCAGCTCAGAGAGCTTATGATGCAGCTAATTACGCATTATTAACTGATGGCTCACATTCTGTCTCCTTAGACCAAGTTGTTGAAACAATGAAAGAAACTGGTATAGATATGATGGATAAGTACAAAGAGACAGCCAAGGGTGGACTTGCTAAACATTTCTTCTCTTGCTAAAAATAAAATTTTTAATAATAATTCCCCTGTTTCATAAATCAAAACAGGGGAATTATTATTAATGGTGAATTATTTAATAATGCAAAATATTTTTATATTCAATTTAGTTTTTATTTTTAATTATGATAGTATGTTGTATAATGTTTTAATTATAAGAGATATAGAAATATTTTTTTAATAAATTAGAATTTGGAGGAGATTACATGAGAGAGGCATCATATTTACAAGAACAACTTTATAAGCATAGGAAAGCATTAAACCCTATTGCAGAGATTGGGAGAAAAGAGTATAAGACTTCAAAATACATAAGAGATTATCTTGATAAATTAGGAATTGAGTATGAAGTTTACTTAGAAACAGGTATAGTAGGCGTAATAGAAGGTAAAAGACCTAAAAGAGATATAGCTTTTAGAGCTGATATAGATGGTCTTCATAGTGAAGAAGGGGTAAAACATTTATGTGGTCATGATGGACATGCTACTATATTACTTGGATTAATTGAGTATTTAAATGATAATAAAGAAGAGCTAAATGATAATATAGTATTCATATTTCAACCAGCAGAAGAAGGACCTGGCGGGGCAAAAGCTTTAATAGATGAAGGTGTGCTTAGGAAATATAATGTTGATGAGATATATGGGCTTCATATATATCCAGAGTTGCCAGAAGGTTATGTAGGTACAAGGGAAGGCTACTTTATGGCACAAATAGGGGATATTGATATAGAAGTAGTATCTAAAAGTGGACATGGAGCTATGCCACAAAATGGAATTGATGGTATAGTGATAGCTTCAAACTTTGTAAGTTCACTTCAAACTATAGTATCAAGAAATATAAGTCCAATAGACAATGCAGTGCTGACTATTGGTAGAATTGAAGGAGGGGCTAGAAGAAATATAATAGCTGAAAATATAAAGATGGAAGGTACTATGAGATGTTTCAGCCCAGAAGTGTATGAGAGAATGAAGCTTAGAGTTAGAGAGCTTGCTAGAGGGTTTGAATTAGCTTATAACTGTAAGATTAATATAAATATTATAGATGACTATATTGCTGTTAAAAATGATAAGGGATTGTATCAAGAGTTTGTTGAAGCTGTTGGAAATGATACTGTAGTAGAGTTAGAACCACTTATGATATCAGAAGATTTTTCTTATTATCAAAAGGAAGTTCCAGGATTATTTTTTATGCTAGGTTCAAGAAATGAAGAAAAAGGATTTGTAAATGGTCTTCATAATATAAACTTTAATTTTGATGAAAAGATATGTGTAAATGCATTGAATGTTTATGCAAAATTATTAAAATACAAAAAGGCTATAGATTAAAAACATTAAGACTTAAAATACCAGAATTTAAAAATATATGAGTTTATAAATACCCCTTAGATATTTGTATAAATTTCTTTTAATTGACAAAAATACAAATGAGAAGGGGTGATTTTTTTGAAAGAAAATATGCAAAGAGAAAAGAAGATAACTAATGGCAAGAATACTAAAATATTGACAAATGATGATATAATGAAATATGAGATAGCCTCAGAACTAGGTCTTATGGACAAAGTTGGTGAACGTGGATGGGCAGGGCTTACAGCTAAGGAAGCTGGAAGAATTGGAGGTATACTTACATCACGCAAAAAGAGGTTGAAAAAGATTGTGGAGGGGCAGAATAAAAAGGATGAGTCAATATAGTGATTTTGCGTTTGTATATGATGAACTTATGAATGAAGTTGATTATGATGGATGGGTTAAATATATAGAAGATATAATAGATACTGAAGGTGTAAAAGTAAATAATATATTGGAATTGGCATGTGGTACAGGTAATCTTACAATTCCATTGACTAAAAAGAATTATGATATAGCTGGTATAGATATATCTGATGAGATGCTTAGTGTAGCAAGAGAAAAGGCAGAAAAAGAGGGAGTAGAATTAGTTTTACTTCAACAGGATATATCAGAACTTGATTTTGAAATATCTGATTTGGATTGTGTACTTTGTGCTTGTGATGGATTCAATTATATAACTTATGATGATGATTTGGAAAATGTATTTTCAAAGATATATGAATTATTAAAGAAAGATGGAATCTTTATATTTGATATAAGTTCATTTTATAAATTAGCCAACATATTGGGAAATAATATGTATGGAGAAAATAGAGAAGATATAGCGTATATGTGGCAAAATTACTTTGATGAAGAAGAGAATCTAATTGAAATGGAACTGACATTTTTTATTAAAGATGAGTGTGGAAAGTTTGAAAGATTTGAAGAAATACACCAACAAAGAGCATATACTGAAGATGAGATAGTTGATATGCTTAAAGAGTCTGGATTTAAGGATATAAAATCTTATGGAGATTTTACATTTGATAAACCTAATGAAGAAAGTCAAAGAATCTTTTTTGTATGTAAAAAATAAGATATTTTTGAATATAAAAGAAACTTATTAAAAATAAGCATTATATAAAAATATAAAAAATGCAGTTTTATAGATTAAAAATAAAGTGATGATATTTTATGATTTTTGCTTTTTAATAGTTATAAAGTTCTATAGATTAAAAATAAAACAAAAGAACTATTACCTAGTAAAATTAAAATAAAAGAGTTATTACCTACGATTAAGATAGATAAGTATTTATAGAGTAGAATTAAGATAGTAATATAGTAAAATGAGATAATTAACGAAATATGGAGGAATATCGATGAGAGATTATGTACTAAGAGCGACATCAGGAAATGGTCAAGTTAGAGCATTTGTCGCAACTACTAGAAATACAGTAGAGGAAGCTAGAAGATTACATGAAACTACAAAAGTAGCAACAGCAGCACTTGGAAGAACATTAACAGCTACATCTATAATGGGACTAATGATGAAAAATGATAGTGATAAATTGACTGTAATAATAAAGGGTGGAGGTCCAATCGGAACTATTATCGCCACATCAGATTCTAAGGGAATGGTAAAAGGATATGTAGGAAATCCACAAGTAGAGGTTGAAGACTATCCAAATGGAAAGTTAAATGTAGCAGCAGCGGTAGGAACAGAAGGTGTTGTAAAAGTTATTAAAGACTTAGGTCTTAGAGAACCATATAATGGGACTTATCCATTGGTAAGTGGAGAAATTGCAGAAGACTTTACTTATTATTTTGCTGTATCAGAACAAACACCTTCAGTAGTAGCTTTAGGTGTTCTTACAAAAGAAGATGAAGTAGAGTTTGCTGGAGGATTTATAGTGCAATTAATGCCAGATGCAGAAGAAGAGACTATTGCTAAGTTAGAGGAAAATGTAGCTAAATTACCTTCTATAACTAACATGTTAAGAGAAGGAAAATCACCAGAGGATATATTAAATATTGTTTTAGATGGTTTGGAGCCTAAAATACTTGATACCTGCGAAGTTGGGTTTATGTGTGAATGTTCAAAAGAAAGAGTAAAAACTGCTTTGGTTGCAATCGGTAAAAAATCATTGGCTGAAATAATAGAAGAAGATAAAAAGGCAGAAGTTGGTTGCCAGTTCTGTAATAAGAAGTATATGTATAGTGAAGAAGAGTTGCTTGAGATTTTAAAAGAAATGTAGACTATGAAAATAGTTGTATTGATATAGGTAATGTCATAGTGATATAGTAATGTCGTATTGATATAGTAATTAAAGTATAATTTATTAATAATAGGCATATTTCTATTAAAAAATAAGTTTAATAAATTTTTAAGCTTAATAAATTTTAAGAATTAAGAAGCTTTCTGTCTGTAATATTTGCAATGTTGCAGTTAGAAGGCTTTTTTATTTTATTATAGCTCATGTCAAAGATTGTATGAAACAATAAAATATTGTAAAATAATTTGTATATTTCAACCTATTTGCCACAAAGGTTTATAAGATATTTGAATTGATAAGAAGGAGAAAGTTTTAAATATGGAAAGTAAAACGAAGCACATAGGAATAAGTATATTAATATTATTGATGATATTTTTAATTGCAAAGAATTTTAACGGAAAACTTGAAATGCCTATTCCTGAGAGTAATAGTAGAAAATTTAAATCAGCAGCAGTATTTTATCCTCAACATCAAGATGATGAGGTTCTATGGGGAGGAAGTGCCATTGTCGAAGCTATAAAACAATGTGGAGTTGATAATGTATATATGGTACTAGTATCAGATGGTTCAGGAGTTAACGTTTTCAAGGCTAACACAAAATTTAGAAACTTAACTAGGAAGCAAAAGGAAGAGCTTAGAAATAACGAGTTTAAATCAGCTTTGAGAGAACTTGGAGTGAAACCTCAAAATGTGATTATACTTGCAGATATAGATGAAAAAGAAGGGACACATTATGAGTTAATGGAGAAGACTATATTGGATTTTGAACATAAATTTAAAGGAGATGTAACTCATATAGCTCATCACTACAAGTATGATGACCATATAATGCATAGAAAGAATGGGGCAGTTTTAAAGAAGCTTAAACGTGAACGTAAGATAAAAGATGATTTGTATTTTATTAAGCCAAAATATGTAAAGTATATACCAAGAAATGAAAGGGCTATCTATAAGGCAATGGATTTTAATGACTACAACAAAGTTAAGAGTGCATGTTATGAATATAAGGTTGTAAACTCAAAGCGTAAAATGTATGGTATAGGATATATTTCAGCGCATAGCTATTTTGAGCATCTTTTAAACGACCCTGAGCTTACATCTGTGTTAAGCGAAGACTAATTAAAATAAAAGGATGCTATTTAGATAAAATATATGTGATAATGTTTAAATAAAATAGATATATATTTTATAAAAATCAAACCCTACACTATACTACCAGATAAAATCTACATGCTATAATTTGACCTGTGTTTATGAAAAAGAAGGAGTAATTCAATAAAATAGTATTTTGCTTATGTACAACTATTACTATGATTTGCTCTAAAAAATCTAAATAATGCAGGAGGAAAAATATGAATAATGAATTTATAATTTTAAAAGGATGCAAAGAAAATAATTTAAACAACATTTCCTTAAAAATACCGAAAAGAAAAATAACCATATTCACAGGTGTATCAGGCTCTGGAAAATCATCTATTGTATTTGAGACAATTGCAAAAGAATCACAACGTCAATTAAATGAAAGGTTTAGTACCTTTGTAAGAAGTTTTTTACCTAAGTATGGAGTGGTTAAAGCTGATTGTATAGAAAATCTTTCAACACCAATTATCATAGACCAAAGTAGACTTGGTGGTAATTCAAGGTCAACTCTAGGTACTATTACAGATGTAAATTCATTTTTAAGGGCTTTATATTCAAGATTTGGTAGTGAGTATATAGGTAACGCTAACATGTTTTCTTTTAATGATATTGATGGTATGTGTCCACACTGTCATGGACTTGGAAAAAAGTTAATCCCTAATATGAGTCAGATTCTTGATATGAATAAATCACTAAATGAAGGTGCTATATTGCTTTCAGGATTTGGAGTGGGTTCTTGGCACTGGAATATATTTGCTGAATCAGGATTTTTTGATATTGATAAAAAGATATGTGATTATTCAGATATAGAGTTAGAAAAATTTTTACATGGTAAAGCAGAAAAGATTAAGATAGAAAATGCTGGTCAAACTAACATGACATATGAAGGGTTAATGATTAAATTTAATCGTCTATATCTAAGTAAAGAAGGAGAAATCTCTGAAGCTACTAAGAAAAAATTAAGTAAACTTCTTATAGAAGATAAATGTCCTGTCTGTGATGGAAAAAGACTTCATAAAAGAGTATATAAGTCTTTAATTAATGGATATAATATAGCAGATTTAACTAGTATGCAAATTGATGAATTGGTTGAAGTTATTAAAAGTATAGATGAGCCAGAAGCACAACCTCTACTTAAAGGAATAATAGAAAAATTAAACAGTATCATAGATATAGGTCTTGGATATTTAACACTGGATAGAGAGACATCTTCTCTATCAGGAGGGGAATCTCAGCGTATAAAGATGGTTAAGTATTTAAATAGTAATCTTGTTGATTTAATGTATATTTTGGATGAACCAAGTGTGGGGCTTCATCCAAAAGATGTGTATAAACTAAATAACCTTTTAAAACAACTACGTGATAAAGGGAATACGATTATAGTTGTTGAACATGACCCAGATGTTATTAAGATTGCGGACCATATTGTAGATGTGGGACCAAGGGCAGGTAAGTATGGTGGAGAAGTTGTGTATGAAGGCAGTTATGAAAAGCTACTTACAAGTGGTACATTGACAGGGAATGTTTTAAGTAAATCTCTTTCTATTAAAGAAAGTATAAGAGAACATAGGGGATATTTAGAAATTAAAAATTGCAATAAGAACAACTTAAAAAATGTATCTATTGAGATACCTAAAGGTGTATTGACTTTAGTTACTGGAGTAGCAGGAGCGGGTAAAAGTACATTAATTAAGGATGAATTTTTAAAGCAAAACCCTAATGCTGTACTTATAGACCAAAGCCCTGTTTCAGCAAATTCAAGGTCAAGTTTAGCAACATATAGTGGAATTATGAACAATATAAGAAGTATATTTTCAAAAACAAATGGAGTAAAGGCTTCTTTATTCAGTTCAAATTCAGAAGGAGCTTGCGATAATTGTAAGGGTTCTGGGATAGTAGAGATGAATCTTGCTTTTATGGAGAGCATAAAGAGCACTTGTAATGCTTGTGAAGGTAAAAAATTTAAAAAAGAAGTTTTAGAATATAGATTTCAAGAGAAGAATATAATAGAAGTTCTTGAAATGTCTGTTTTAGATGCAATTGAATTTTTTAATTTAAAACAGATTAAAACAAAATTACAATGTATTGAAAAAATGGGTCTTGGATACCTTACTTTAGGACAAACTCTTGATACTTTATCTGGAGGAGAGTGTCAAAGATTAAAGCTTGCTAGTGAATTAAATAAGGAAAGTTCGGTGTATATATTAGATGAACCAACAACAGGTCTTCATATGGCTGATATTGAGAATTTTATAGGTATAATTGAAGAAATTGTAGATAATGGAAATACGGTTATAATAATTGAACACAACATAGATGTAATTAAAAGAGCTGATTGGATTATTGAGATAGGTCCTGAAGGAGGAACCAAAGGTGGGAGAGTAATATTTGAAGGAATTCCCAAACAATTATGTAACAATAAAATATCATTAACAGCAAAATATATAGTATAATAAATATATATGATATATTAATAAATATAATGGGTATATAAAATGATACTTAAACTTAATAGTAGTAAATAATATAAGAAATATTAAAATTTAATTAAATATGGTGTCAGAAATTCGTTTAAATATCAAATTTTTAACGATTCTGGCATTTTTTCTTATTTTTATGTAGAGTATCGAGATAAGATTCTCTAATAGTTACTTTTTTGTGCCTACTTGCAAGTTTGATATTATAATCTTAACATGTAATTTATGGAATAATTTGTTGATATATAAATGATGACTATTAACTACATTAAAATTTAAATCTTGTTAAGTAAAACTCATGAAAAGGAGTGAGATGAATGATAAACAATATTCTAACCTTATTGTCTGAAAGAAGTGATTTTTTTATAAAGCTATCCATAGAGCACTTGACTATTTCTATTATTTCTATAATAATTGCAATTGTTTTAGGTGGTATAATTGGTATTATTGTAAGTGAATTTAATAATTCTTCTAAACCTATATTGGGAACTATCAATTTTCTATATACTATTCCATCTATTTCTATGTTAGGATTTCTTATACCATTTTCTGGAATAGGCAATACTACTGCTGTTATTGCTCTTACTATTTATGCATTATTGCCTATGGTTAGAAATACATATACTGGAATTACTAATGTAGATAAAAATATTATTGAAGCTGCTAGAGGAATGGGAAGTACAGATTTTCAGATACTGTATAAAATAAAACTTCCACTAGCTTTGCCTGTTATTATGTCTGGTATTAGAAACATGGTAATTATGACAATTGCTTTAGCTGGTATCGCCTCATTTATAGGTGCTGGAGGCTTGGGTGTAGCCATATATAGAGGAATCACGACAAATAATACAGTAATGACAATTACTGGAAGTATACTTATTGCGCTATTAGCTCTAATATTTGATTTTATTTTAGGACTAGTAGAAAGATTCTTTCAACGAAAAAGAAAAAAGAAAAATAGAAAAAAAGTTTTCGCCATTCTAGGAAGCCTTATTCTTATAGTAACTATCTTTACATTGTATTTCTTTAATTCTTCAAAGACTCAAACTATTCATATTGCTACAAAACCTATGACTGAACAATATATTCTTGGTGAGATGCTGGATATTCTGATTGAAAAAAACACAGACCTAAAAGTAGAAATTACACAAGGTGTAGGTGGGGGAACATCTAATATTCAGCCAGCTATGGAGAATGGAGAATTTGATATTTATCCAGAGTATACAGGGACAGGTTGGAATATGGTACTTAAAAAAAATGAATTATATACTGAAAATATGTTTAGTAAACTACAATCAGAATACAAAAATAAACTTAAAATGCAATGGACTGGTATGTATGGTTTTTCTAATAGTTATGCATTAGCAGTTAGAAAAGAAGTTGCAGATAAATATAATCTAAAAAAAATATCAGATTTAAAAGACATATCTTCTAAATTGACATTCGGAGCAGAATATGACTTTTATGAGAGAGAGGATGGATATACTCCATTGTGTAATACATATGGACTAAACTTTAAAAACACAGTTGATTTAGATATTGGATTAAAATACCAAGCTATCAATGAGGGTAAAATTGATGTAATGCCTATATTTACAACTGATGGTCAGTATAGCGTTTCAGACGTTGTAGTTTTAAAAGATGATAAAAGCTTCTATCCATCTTATCAATGTGGAAATGTTATTCGTTCAGAGGTGTTAGAAGAAAATCCAGAGCTATCAAAGGTATTTAAGATGGTTGAAAGTATTCTGACTGATAAAGAAATGGCTAAAATGAATTATGATGTAGAAAACAACAATTTAGAGCCTAGAGAAGTTGCTCGTGAGTTTTTGAATAAAAAAGGTCTTTTATAATTGGAGGAAATAGAATGATACCTATTATACAATTTAAAAATATTGAAAAACAATATAATGACAAAACTATTATAGATAATCTTAATTTAGAGATAGAAAAAGGAGAATTTTTGACTGTTATTGGTTCATCTGGTTCTGGTAAGACAACACTCTTAAAAATGATTAATGGTTTGATTTTGCCAGATGGAGGAAATATTTTGATAAACCAAACCAATATCAAAAACGAGGACTTAATTAAATTAAGAAGAAGAATAGGATACTGTGTACAAGGAAGTGTTCTTTTTCCTCATATGACTGTAGAAGAAAATATTTCATATGTACCAAACCTTCTCAATAAAAAAAATAAATCAGAAGTAAAAAATGCTGTAGACAAATGGATGGAAATAGTGGGATTGCCAAATGATATGAAAGTACGTTATCCATCAGAATTGTCAGGTGGTCAACAACAGCGTGTAGGGATTGCAAGAGCTTTAGCTTCTTCTCCAGAAATTTTATTAATGGATGAACCTTTTGGTGCAGTCGATGAGATTACACGAAAGCAATTACAAAAGGAGATAAAAGAAATTCATAAAAAAACAGGAGTTACGATTATATTTATTACACATGATATTTATGAAGCTTTGATTTTAGGTACAAAGACTTTGGTATTAAATCATGGAGTTATTCAACAGTATGATACTCCTGATAACATTTTAAATGCCCCTGCTAATCAATTTGTAGACCAACTACTGAATGTAAAAAAATCTATAACAAGCTATGATGATTTAAAAGAATAAAGTTAATCTAAAAATTAAATTATGATAATACTAAAAAGCTATTGACCTTGAGTTAACTTTAAGTCGTATACTAAAAATGTAAGAATAGTTAAGCAAGGCATAGGAGGTATTAAATATGGATAGAGAAAAAGATTTAGGTACAGGAGCAGTTTTCCCTATTGGGGAAGAAAACAAAGCATTTGCACAGTATTTTACAGGAGAATGTTATTTAAATATGCTTACTACTACTGGTGTGGGAATCGGGAACGTGACTTTTGCTCCTTCTACAATTAATTCATGGCACATACATCATAAGGGTGGACAGATTTTACTTGTAACTGGAGGTAGAGGATATTATCAAGAATTTGGAAAACCAGCACAGGAATTGCATGCAGGTGATGTAGTTAATATACCACCAGATGTAAAGCACTGGCATGGAGCTGCACCAGATAGTTGGTTTCAGCATTTGGCTGTAGAAGTACCTGCTGAAGGTGCTTTCAATGAATGGCTAGAGCCTGTATCTGATGAAGAGTATAGCAAATTAAAATAAAAAGTTTATTAATTGACATAGAGTTGACAGGTAATTCTCTAAATTTTTGTGAATTGTAAATGAGAATTGTTATAAGTATGTTTCAAGAAAACTTGAAAAATTAAGTTTTATAGATAGTAAAAGATATTTCAATTATACAAATAAATATACAATATATAGGCACTTCAAGTTGAAGTGCCTTTTATGTGTTAAAAAATAAATTGAAATATTAGCAAAGAATGTGAAAGATAAAATAAAACAATATGTTATCTTTAAAATAGGAGGTGTTACTGGATTGATAACAATTTGATTACCATTGAAAAGGCTTTGGATTATATAGGAAAATAAAGTAGATTTAGATTTTTTAATTGGAGTTAATGATTATATCAATTTTAAAGAGATTGAAAATACTCCTACATTTACATATATTGCAGGTGCTCAAGTATCTACTTTTGGTAAATCACCTAATGGAATGGAAAAATTCATATTGCCTAAAAGTAATTATGTTGTTTTTACCTTCATTGGAAAAAATGAAGATAGTATACAAAATGTTGTAGAATATATATATGAGGAATGGTTTCCTAATTCAAGTTGCCAATTTAATGAAAATAATTTATATGACTTTGTAAAATACGGAGAAAAAGTTGATGAGAATGGTTTGAGTGAGGTTTAGTTTTGGGTTCCAATTCTTTAAAATAAGGTATTATGTAAAAAGTAGATGGATTTATATAGGAAAAGTTTTATAATTCTTTGTAATGATAAGTAATTTGTAGCAGTAGAAAAGAAATAATTTTGCTATAAGGTTATAATAAAATATGCGAGGATATAAGCTTATGATAAAATAGTACTAAGTATATAGATTTAATTTTGCAAAGGATAAGGTGTTCTAATAAAAATGAATGTAGAAAATGAATTACTTAAAAATTTAGATAGATTACATACAACAGAGTTAGGTGTTGTAAGAATTAAGAAAAATCTTTTTTTGGAGACAAATGATGTAGTGGACTGGTGTAAAACTAAAATAGAATCTCCAAACGCCATTATTAACAGAAAGGGAAAAAACTGGTATATAAGTGTAGATGGTTGTATTATAACAGTAAATGCTTACAGCTATACAATTATTACAGCTCATAAAGAAAGGAAATGAATTGCAAGATACAAAAGTCAAGAGCATTTTCCACTGTTTGTAGTACCTATAAAAAAGTATACAAAATAATATTACTTTTGAATAATAATTTAAATTTTGGAGGTTGATAAAATGAATGATGCTAATAGCTCTGTAAAAGTTGAGCATGATTATGATTGTGTGATTTTTGGAGCTGTAGGAGATATTTTAGGTAATTATAAAGAAACTATCAGCAAGCTATTATCTACAATAAAAAGAAAGGGATTCATTTTAATTGATGATGCATATGTAGCAGATAAATCTACAAATGAACAACTGAACTTTGAGAGGGTGTATCCTACTTACAATGAGTGGAGTGTATTGTTCAAAGAATTAGGTCTGAAATTAATTGAATGTGTACCATGTTTAGAACTTGAAAATGATGTTGATGAAGAAATGAACTGGATTATAACTCGTGCAAATGAACTAATTAAAAAATATCCTGCTAAAAAAGATATGTTTGAACAATATGTTATTAGTCAAAAAAATGAATATACTGATTTACAGCAGGACCTTGTCGGAGTAACTTGGATTTTACAAAAAGAATAAGACAAATATTAGACTAGATAATCAATGTCGTACTGAATTATCTCATGTCTAGTGAATATAAATAACATAAAAAACCGTCAAGATGAATAGTATTCGTACTTGGCGGTTTTTAGTGTTTGTTGAAGTAAAATTTTATTTCTTTAGTATATCGCTTTTAGTCAAACTATTTGATTTAGCTTGAGTATTCCACTGATGATTACCCATAAGTTTATGTAGGAATCTAGGGAAGTTAGGTGAAATAAAAAGATTATTTTTACTGGAATTATTAATATTTATATTGTCATTAAGTATATTTTTTGACAGTTCTTTTAATGTAATCCCTAAATCTTTTTTTTGTCCTTTACCCAAAGGGACGGATTCTAGTGAACCAAACATCTCCCCAGCTCCAATTCCAATACCTTGAACCCATGTAAAGTTGATTTTTTTACACCAATGCTCTATCATTTGAATCGCCAAATGATTATGTTCACCTTCATTGAATCCACAGTTAACTATTGCATACACTTGAATAGGTTTTTTATTTTGTGTCTTTAAAAATTTTTCACATTCCTCTAAAAAATGAAGCAAATGAGATGGAATACCATCTACATAAAGAGGAAATGCGATTATTAATCTATCACAATTAAGTATGGAATTAAGAGCATCAGTATACTTAGATGTGCTATCTATTTTAAATGTAAAAATTTTATTGTCATTTTGAATAAGTTGTTCTATTTCAGATAAAAAGTACTGTGAATTATTTTTACCTACTTTTGGACTACCATTTATCATTACTATATTCATATAGATTCACCTCTTATATCTTGGATATTTTCATAGAAACAAACAGAATGTTCTTTTATATTAAAATTTATAGCATTCCCATTTACTAATTTGGTAGCAGTTTCTTTTTCAGCTTCTGTAATACAATCTCCATAGAATATAGCTTTTAAATTTATCTGTTTGTCGTATCTACTTTTATGACGCATCATATTATTTTTTATTACAAAGTATGGAAGAATATAACTAATACTTTTATCAAGTACGTTTTTGACAAAAGGACTAAACCCTCCGTAACAACATCTGCTTATTATAATAATTCCATCAGATTCATTTATAAGTTTACCCATGTTGCCGTAATAATCCTTTACAACACATTCAGTAGGTGTTTTAATCCAGCAACCAAAACAACCAATACATTTGTGAATTTCTTTTGTGTTTGGAAGTATTTTTATATTGTCATCAAGCTTAGGTAATATATTATCTAATTCTTCCTCAGTCAAATCATGTATTAAAAGCCTCATAAATTTAATCTCCTTTTATTATGTATGTTTACTTTTAAAAATTATATCTTATAGATTTTTCAGTAAATCTTTACACCAATTAATTACAAAATTATAATAGTCAACTCCATAAATCATTGTGGCATACATATATGTATATTGGTCAACACAATGATTTTCTTCTACATCAATTTTTTGTTTACTTAATTTATTTAGAAGTAATTCTACTTCAGTTATTAACATTTTTAAGTTTGTTTCAATTATTTCTTTGGGTAGATACTTGTAAAAGAATATATTAACAAGGTGGTCTTGCTTTGTTTTAGAAAAATTTATAGGTTTCTTTAACCATTCAAGAAATACTTCTTTACCAGTATTAGTTATGGAATATAGTTTTTTTAATTTGCTACCGTCTATAACTTCGTGATAGTGTATATATCCTTTTGTTTCTAATCTTTTAAGTGCAGGGTAGATACTGCCAAAGCTAGCGTCAAAAAAATATGAGGTACTTTCTGACATTATTTGTTTTAAGTCGTATCCACTTAATTCTTTTTCCATTAAAAATCCTAAAATAATGTATTCTAACATATTGCCTCCTAGTATCAATTAGATATATAACGATTCGATATACTTATTATTCCAGATAATACATACTGTGTCAAGATACTTTTTAAAATAAGCAAAAAAGAATTAGAAATTAGTGGATAAATAAGCAAAAAAATTAATATAAAAGGTAATTAAATATCAATGGAGATTTAAAAATAGTTAAATCAAAGTAAGAGTCTAATATATAAAATTTATAGTAACTTTATAATTTAAATATAAACTTGGGTGATATTGACAAAGTATAAAATTAGCAGTAAAATAGTTGCATGAGCAAATAGATTATTGCGTACGCAAAAAATACAGCGATAATAAAGGAGATAACATGAGAGAGCTATTAAAATGGGTTTCCATTATAAATAGGTATAATACAAATTATATTGACAGGAAATTGGCGGATATTGGAATCAACAATAGCCAATATTTTTATGTATTACACATATGCAATAATCCAGGTATTACGCAGGATACTATATTTGAGAAAATTCTTGTGAACCCTAGTAATATAACAAGAGCTTTGGCAAATTTGGAAAAAGAAGGATTTATAATGAGGGAACCAGGTGTAAAGGATAAAAGAACATGGCATTTATATCCTACAGAAAAATCTTTAGAATGCTATGATGAAATACTAAAAATAACAAATGGGTATGTAGAAGAGTTGTTGAGTTCATTTGAAAAAGAAGAGCAAGAGTTATTTATGTCAATGTTAAAAAAGGTTGCATTTTTGGCTATTGATATGAATGAAGAAGCAAAATTGGAGGCGAAGGAAAATGGAAGAAAAATATAAGGAGCCATTGGAATATGAGAAAGTTTCAAAGTTATTAACCAAGTATGCAGTTCCAAGTATTATAGCAATGTTAGTAAGTGCTTTATATAATATTGTTGACCAAATATTTATTGGGCAAGGTGTTGGGGTATTGGGTAATGCTGCTACAAATGTTACTTTCCCATTAACAACAATATGTACTGCAATTGCATTATTGTTAGGAATTGGGGGAGCATCTAAGTGTTCATTGGAACTAGGAGCTAAAAATTCAGAAAAAGCTACAAAAGCAGCAGGAAATTCTATTTGTTTGATGGCTGTTTTTGGAATAAGTTTATTTATAATAGTATCAATATTTTTAACACCACTATTAAAATTCTTTGGCTCTACGTCAGAAATACTACCTTATGCACACACATACACAAAAATTACATCAATCGGATTGCCATTTCTTATAATGTCCACTGGAATGAGTAAGTTGATACTTGCAGATGGAAGACCAAAAGCTTCTATGTTTTGTATGTTAGTAGGAGCAGTTATTAATACAATTTTAAATCCACTATTCATTTTTGTTTTTAATATGGGGATTGCTGGGTCTGCTTTAGCAACTGTTATTGGGCAACTTATATCTTTTGGAATCAGTGTTTATTATGTAAAGAATTTTCAACACATTAAATTACATAAGAAAAGTTTTAAATTAGAGAGTATAATTTATAGACATATATTTGCACTAGGTTCAAGTTCATGTTTTAACCAATTAGCAATGACTATAACACAGATAGTTATGAATAATACGTTGGCATATTATGGAGCTAGGTCAGTTTATGGAAGTGAGATTCCACTTGCTTGTGTTGGTATCATTATTAAAGTAAACATGATTTTTATATCTGTAATTATTGGGATATCACAAGGTATGCAACCAATTATAGGATACAATTATGGGGCTGAAAAATATAATCGTGTAAAAGAAGCGTATAAGTTTGCAGTAGGAAGTGCAACTATTATATCTGTTATTGCATTCTTATGTTTCCAATTCTTCCCACGCCAAATTACATCTATATTTGGTAACGGAAACGAGACTTATTTTATATTTGCAGAACATTATTTTAGAACTTTCTTATTTTTAACATTTATAAATGGTGTTCAAATAGTATCATCAACTTTCTTTACATCAATTGGGAAATCAGTACTAGGACTTTTTACTTCTTTGACTCGTCAAATTCTATTTTTAATTCCATTAATCGTAATTTTACCAATGTTTATGGGAATTGATGGAGTAATGTTTGCAGGACCAATAGCAGATGCAGCAGCGGCAATGGTATGTATATACTTTGCAGTTCATGAAATAAAATCATTGACTATCAAGCAAAACAATGTGATGGGTAATCATAAGAAGGTTGTAGAGGTATAAGATAATTTTTAAGAAATATAGTAAATTAATTTTAAGAAATATAATAAATTAATTCTCTAAGTAACGCCAAATTAAATATAAGCAAAATAACGTTCATGTGTAAATTTAGAAGTGCATTTTCAGGAGCTAAGGATATATTTAGAGTGCTATGCTCTGACTTGCTTGAGAAGTTTGTTTTATAAAATAATTAACTTTTTATAATAACTCAAGTGATAGCTCAAGAAAATGCACTGTTTATAATGCTTATTTTGATTACTTTGCTTTATTTCCAACTTTAGAAATAATTATCCTAATTAAATCTAAAATTATACCATAAATAAGAAAAGAAAGTATGGATGCTATGTACCAATAAATCGAAATTGACCCTGTAATTGTTCTACATGGGATTTGCATACCTGAATTCATAAAAACAAAAAAACTATCAGTGTCAGAAATAATAGACAAAATAGGATTTAAGCTTATTAGAATAATACTTTTTGAGTCTTGACCAATTTGGTGCATATAAATCTCAAATAATGCAATTAAAAGAAAACAAAATGTAAAAGATTTAATAATTTTTTTCATTAAAATACCTCACCTAATATAAATTCAGTTTGCACTATTTGCTTACTATAACTATTTATCTCCATTCAGTCACATCACTTAATTGTAATCTAGGTCTTCTTGATGGTTCTTCATCAGGATAACCCAAAGATATTGCTGCCACTAATTGACTATCTGTATTTAACCATTCACATAATTCACGATATGCAAAGTATACATCACAAATCCAAAGACTACCTAGACCTAATTCCACAGCTGTAAGCGACATGTTTTGAATTGCAGCTCCAATTGATTGAATGTTTGCCATTTCATAGAATCGTTCTTCAGGGGAAAGATTTTCTAAAGGTGATTTACCTAATATATTTAAAATAAAAATTGTTACTGGAGCTTGTTCCATGATTTCAACTGTGTAATTTGCACCAGCAATATGTTGACGACTTTCTGGAAGAAGTCCATTGTCATAAATTTCATTTTGAATACCTTTACTCATAGCTTTAAGCATAGACTCTTTTTCTTTTTCAGTGACAACAACAAAACGCCATGGTTGTCTGTTTTTAGATGAAGGTGCATTTATTCCAGCTTCAATTATTTTCTCTATAGTTTCATGTGAAATGCTTTGATTTTTATATTTTCTAATACTGCGTCTTTTCGATATAGAATCACTTATCATTTTTAAGTAACCTCCGTTTATTTTTTTGGAAAATCTATGTTGATTTTTATTTTCTATTATTTTAGCATTAATCAGAAAAAAAGTCATTGATTTTAGTATCCAGTTATAATGATTATATTAAGAATTGTATCAAAGATTATACGATTATACTAAGGGATTGTATTGGCGATTATATTTAACACTGTATCAAAGGGTTGTATTTAATATTATATTAGGACTTATATTGAATTGAGGCTTATAATTGGAAAATAAACTATAAAAACTCAATATTGTTTTGTTCAGACATAAAAAAGAATACTTTAGATAATTTTTATTAAAAATTAAGAGGGTTAAGATTGGATACTTATAAATGTAAAAATGGTAAATAATAATGCAAAATATGATAATCTATATATTTACATTAGGAGTTTTCTATACTATAATTATTTAAAACTAAATATGAATACTGGAATTATTTAAGACTTGAAATTGTTTAAAAATAAATATAAATACTAAAGAGGTGATGTGGTGAGATTAGATATGGATAGTATGCTATATGTACTAATTTATATGACATTATTGGTATCTATCATTGGAAGTATATTTTATTTTTGTAAAGACCTCTTAAATCATAAAATTAAATATGTTTTAATAAGAAACATATTTGTAAATAGAGCTACATATTCTGAAGAAAGGTTGCCTAAACAGTATATAGTTTTTCAGAAATATGATATTTGGAGGTATTGTAGTTTATTTTAATTTGAAATGAATCTGTTATAATTCTAAAGATTAAAAATAAAAAGGAGAGAATAAAATGGATTTCATTTCAAGTGTATTACAAGGATTATTAAGTATATTATTTAACTTTACAGGTGATTTTGGAATTTCTATTGTACTTATAACTTTAATAGTTAAGTTAGTACTAATGCCACTATCATTAAAACAAAGATTTTCCGTAAAAAAACAGCAAGAATTAGCAGAAAAAATGGAACATATAAAAGAAAAGTATAAGAATGATACTAAAGAGCTGGAAAAGCAAATACAAGTAAATTCTGTAGAAAGTATGAAGAGTATGCTGGGATGTCTTATAGTTTTAGTGCAAATGCCGGTAGTATATGCCTTATATCATGTATGTTTAGATATGACAAAGGAATTTACAACAATTATAATTCCATGGATTGCTAATTTAGGTACATTTGATAATTTATTTATATTACCTTGTATATATACATTAATTATGTTAGCTTCAAACTTAGTGAATTATATACCATATTTCAAGATAAATTCTCAAGTAAAGTTTAACAAACAAATGGCTATTGTAACTACTATAACAAGTCTTATATTGACTGTTAGAACTCCAGTGGCCATAGGTCTGTACTTTATAACAAGTGCAATTTATTCATTAATTGAAGATATTTGTTTTAGAATATATTTTAATCGAAAAAATAGAACAGTGATAAAGTAATATAACTATTATTCTAGAAATATTTTAGCCTGCTAACATGAGATAAAGTTAGTAGGCTATTTTTATCCATGATATCAATTCCATTAAGAATAGTATAAAAAATACTATCAAAAAAATAGTTGAAAAATAAATAAATTAATATAAACTAAAATAAAGTCTACAAAAAAGAGGTGATAAATAAAAATGGCTAAAATACTAGTTGTAGAAGATGAAAAAAGAATGCAAGGTATTATTGTAGAATATATGCAAAAAGGAGGATATACTTGTATAACTGCTGATGATGGAGTCGAGGCACTTACAATATTAAAAAACAACGATATAGATTTAATGATATTGGATATTATGATGCCATATTTAGATGGATTCTCAGTATGTAGAGTTTCACGTGAAATGACTAATATACCTATTATTATATTGACAGCTAAAGGTGAAGAGGAGGACAAATTAAAGGGTTATGAATATGGTGCAGATGATTATATAACAAAGCCATTTAGCCCAAAAGTACTTTTAGCAAAAGTTAATGCCTTATTACGTAGATATACTACTGATATTCCAAAAAATTCATTAAATTTAGGAAAGATTTTTATTATGCTATCATCAAGGCAAGTATATATAGAGGATAAATTGATTGATTTAACATATAAAGAATTTGAATTATTACGTTTGTTTATGGAAAATCCTAATCAAGTTTTTTCTAGGGAGAAACTTTTAAATTGTGTATGGGGATATGAATTTGAAGGAAACACACGAACTGTAGATACACATATAAAAACTTTACGCAAAAAACTTGGGAGTGAAGGACATCATATAGTTACATTAATTCGTTCAGGATATAAGTTTGAGGTTAAGGAATGAGTAGTTTAAGAAAGCTTACAGAAAAATTAAGTAATATAGATATTTCAAATTGGATTAAACAAAACTTTGGACTACATTCAGTTAGGAAAAAAGTATTTTTCCTTTCTAAATTATCAGGAGCATTGATTATATTCTTTTATTTGCTTGTTGAGGAATTTTCTACAGACAATAAATTTGAATTTTGGCTTTGGTTTATAATATTAGTTATCTTTATCATGAGTATTGATTTTTTATTGGGAAAATTTATTTCAGAACCAATTACCTCTATAAATAAATCTGCAAAGAGCATGTCTCAACTTGATTTTTCTAATCCATGTACTGTAAATACTAATGATGAATTTGGAGAACTTTCTAGGAGTTTGAATACAATGTCTACAAATCTACAGCAGGCATTATCAGACCTAGAGAGTGCAAATATCCAGCTTGAACAAGACGTAAATAAGGAAAGGATGCTATTGGAACAAAGAAAGGAATTGATAGATACAATTTCACATGAAATGAAGACTCCGCTTGGTATTATACGTGCATATACAGAAGGGCTTATGGATGAAGTTAACGAAGAAAAAAAGAAAAATTATATGGATGTTATTATAGAAGAAACTGATAGAATGAATAATATGATTGTATCATTATTAGACTTATCTGCATTAGAAGCAGGTGTTTCTAAACTTAACCCAGAATGTTTTGATTTTATAGAGTTTGTTGAAACTGTGGCAGGACGACTTTTAATCGATATACCAGATGTCAATTTTTATTTTACATATGATTTGCCAGAACATGAAGTTTTTGTAGTGTCAGATAAAATGAGAATGGAACAAGTAGTAGAAAATCTAATTATTAATGCAAAGAAACATGTTATATGTAATGGAAATTTAGATTTATCTATTACATGTGAAAATGGCTTGCTTTTATTTAAAATTTATAATGAGGGTAGGATTATAGAGTCAGATGAGATTTCAAAAATTTGGTCTAAGTTTTATCGCAGTGCTCAATCTCAGCGTACAGGAGGTTCAGGATTAGGGCTTGCAATTGTTTCACAAATACTTACAATGCAAGGGCTAGAATATGGAGTAAAGAATCGTGATAAAGGGGTAGAGTTTTATTTTATGATTCCAATTGATGAACAACTTAATATTAATTTATAAATATATAATGAAAAACGTGATATTAGATTTTATACAACAAAAGAATGGTGCTATGTTCCATTCTTTTGTTGTTCATTATAACATTATTAATTAAAGTTAACTTTAAGACAAGTATCTATTATAATTCTTCGCCATTGGAAGCGATAACTTTTTTGTACCATTCAAATGATTTTTTCTTTGTTCGTTTTAAAGTTCCATTACCTTCATCATCACAATCAACATAGATAAATCCATAACGTTTACTCATTTGACCAGTGCTAGCTGAAACTAAATCAATACAACCCCAAGTCGTATAACCAAGTAATTCTACACCATCGATTTCTACTGCATCCTTGAATGCTTGAATATGTTTTTTCAAATAATCAATGCGATAATCGTCTTCAACATAACCATTTTTATCTGGTGTATCAGTTGAACCTAAGCCATTTTCAACGATAAATAAGGGCTTTTGATAACGATCATACATTTGATTTAATGAATTTCTTAAACCAAGAGGGTCAATCTGCCATCCCCATTCAGTAGAAGGAAGATATTCATTTTTGATTGATGGGAATAGATTTCCTGTTGCCTGTGCATAATCCTCTGGATGCGCACTAACCGTTCGTGAACAATAATAAGAAAATGTGACAAAATCTACTGGTGAAGCCACGAGAATTTCTTTATCACCATTTTCCATTTGGATATTCAAACCTTCACGTTCAAATTTTTTCAAGGCATAGTTTGGATACTTACCACGTGCTTGTACATCAATAAAAAAATAACCTTCTCTATCACGATTAATTGCTTCTTGGTAGTCTTCTGGTCGGCAAGTATATGGATAATGACTTCCACCAGCTAACATACAGCCAACCATATTTTCACTATCTACCTCATGAGCAATTTTTGTTGCTAATGCACTTGCAACTAATTGATGATGGGCTGCTTGATATTTAATCTCTTGCTTGTTATCGCCTTTTTTAAAGATGATTCCTCCGCCTACAAAGGGTTGGTGAAGTAAAATATTGATTTCGTTGATTGTTAACCAGTATTTAACTAGTCCTTTATAACGTTTAATTACCGTTTCTGCATAGTTAGCATAAAAATCAATTAACTTGCGATTTTTCCAACCACCATATTCTTTGATTAAATGAACAGGAACATCAAAATGAGCAATTGTTACTAATGGTTCAATATTATGTTTTCTTAATTCCTTAAAAATATTTTCGTAAAAGATTAGACCTTCTTCGTTAGGTTCTTTATCATTGCCATTTGGAAAGATACGAGACCATGAAAGAGACATCCTATAGACTTTAAAACCCATTTCTGCGAATAATTGTATATCTTCCATATATCTGTGATATATATCAATCGCAGTTTTTGCTGGATAATAATATCCTTCTTGCCATTTCAACATTTCTAAATCACCAGATGCTACTTTCTTCCTATCTGGTCCTGTTGGAAGAAAGTCCACATTTGATAAACCTCTTCCGCCTTCTAACACGCCACCTTCGGCTTGGTTAGCAGCTGTTGCGCCACCCCATAAAAAATTTTTACTTAATGCCATATTAAATCACTCCTAAACTTTGATTGCTAATACATATTCATCTTTATTTACATTTCCTTGTTTTATTGTTTTAATTGATGAATATTGAGGTGTATTGGTTACCACAACTGGAACTTGAGTTGAGTATCCGGCTTCTTGAATTTTCTTTACATCAAAAGTTAGTAGTAATTGACCTTTCGTTATCTTTTGATTCACTTCGACTAATGCATCAAAATATTGACCATTCAATTCGACTGTGTTCAAACCAACATGAATTAAAATTTCAACACCAGTATCGGAAACTAAACCAATAGCATGTTTTGTAGGGAAAACTGTTACAACTTTTCCATCGAATGGTGCAAAAATTTCTCCTTCAGATGGGTCAACAGCAAATCCTTTACCTAATGCTTCTGATGAGAAAGCTTCATCTTGAACTTGACTTAATGGAATCACAGTACCAGGAATTGGACTAATTAGACGAGTATCATCTAAAATAACTGGTTTCATTTCTGAAACTTCTTCTACTTCCTTTTCTTTTTCATATTTAAAGCTTAAAATATATGTTAATGCTGCAGTAACAGCTGATGAAATAATCAAAGCAATGATGATGTTCCAGAAGAATCTCATCGTATCATCACCGATATAAAGCAACACTGCTGGTAATCCAGATGAACCAGTTGCAAAACGGTGTGTATTTGTTAATCCAGCATAAAGACCACCAGAGGCCCCTCCAATCATTGCAGCAATCAATGGATATCTTTTAGGTAAGTTAACCCCATAAAGTGTTGGTTCAGTAATTCCCATATAAGCCGTAATCGAACCAGAAATTGCTACTTGTTTTAATTTCTTATTTTTTGTGCGGAAAGCAACGACAGCAGATGCAGTTGCTTGAGCAATGTTTGAAACCAAAGCGCCTGGTCCAAAGATACTGTCATAACCTAATTCAGCCATTTGCATAACTCCAAGTGGAGCCACTCCATTGTGTAAACCAAACATAACCATGACTGGTAGTAAACCACCAATAAGAACAGCTGGTAACCAACTTGCATTCACACTCAAGTAAGTAAAGAATGTTGCTAAGTAGCCACCAAGAATACTTCCGATTGGGCCTAACAGTGAAAAGGCTAATGTTCCCATAATAAGGAATGTAAACATTGGAACAAACACTAATTCTATTGATTTAGGAATAACTCTTCCTAAGAACTTTTCTACATATGATTGGAAGAAAATAACAATTAAAATAGGGATGACAGAACCAGTATAACTAGCTAAAGTAAATGGAATAAATCCGAAAAAGTTTACTGGATCACCCGCAGTTACAAGCGTTCCCCAATTTGGATGCATCATCATTGCTGCAACAGAAACTGCAAGAATTGAATTACATCTCAATTTTTGTGCAACAGTAAATGCTAAAATCATTGGTAGGAAGAAGAATACTCCATCAGCAAATAAATTTAACATATAATAGGTTTGAGAATCAGGTGTGATAACATTAAATACAATTAAAAGTGCTAAAACCGCTTTAACCATTCCTGCACCAGATAATGCTGGAATAACTGGTTGGAAAGTTCCTGCAACAAAATCAATTACTATGGCAACAGGTCCTTTTTTTTCTGATGAACCGTTATCATTTGAACTTTGAACATCAATATTCTTTTCAATTTCTTCAAATACATCTTTTATATGTGTTCCAATTACTATTTGGTGAACACCAGCATTATTGATATATTTAGTAACACCATCTAAATTTTTTAGCTTATCTTTGTTTAACTTCGATTCATCCGCTAATTTAAAGCGTAATCTTGTTTGACAATGATATGCATCAGTAATGTTTTCTTTGCCACCTAATTGTTGAACAATATCTTTTGCCAACTGTTCATATTTTTTACTCATACAAACCACTCCTAAATAAATTTAAAGAAAATTTATGCTGTCACCGGTAAGACATAATGTTCCTTCTGAATACAATTTACCATTTAGAGATAGCTTTTCCAATAGTTTTAACCAAACTCGAAATGGATTCCATATTATTTTCAAATAGACTATTTTTTGTGAAATTTATTTCATGATTTAAAAAATCATATTGATATAACGTTTGCTTTAACGGATATACTTTTCGTAAAAAAAGGAACTCACTATTTTTAGTGAATTCCTTTTTGGTTAAAAATCTTCAGATATATCTTTAAAAGTGGTTTTTCTTCTCGATTCCAATGTACGAGAGTTTTCAATTTTCGTCTGCATGTTCTGCTCATAATTCAATGAAAATATTTTTGCATATAGAATGTTCAAAATGAATTGAATTGATTCTTCAGTAGAGAAATTCGCAATCTTTGAATACAATTTCTCTTTACTTGATATATTCAGGACAATTGTCGAATAGTCTCGTAAATAATTATCTCCACCACTTGTGATACTAATTATAGGGACATTATTATTTAAAAGTAACTTTACATTTTTCATCGGATAGGAATCAGAATTATTTCCAGAATAAGATATAATTACTGCGCAATCCTTGTGAGTCAGCATATTTGAAACAAGACCAGACTCATCCACATCTGTAACAAAGGCTTTTTTATGAATTGTATTCAAATTTCTTTTAAACAATTCTCCAAAATACGAATTTGGACTTCTTCCATAAATCATAATGGTTTGTGCATCATTAAGAATTTGAGCTGCCTTGTTTATATCTGAAACTGACATTAAAGAAGTTGTTTCTTTTATTGTTTGAATACGAAGGTTTGCAATATTTTCAATGATTTCTAATGTATCTGATGAATTATCAAATGGTATATTAATATCCACATCAAGATGGCTATCATCAAAGTGAACAAGCTCATGTGTAAAAGCATAAACGAACTCTTTCCAACCTGAATAATCAAAGTACTTTGCAAAGCGAACCAGTGTTGGTTTAGAAGTATGAGTCATTCGTGCAATTTCATCCATAGAATAACTTGCTAATTTCGCTCTATTTGTTAAAAGAAATTCTCCAATTGTACGTCTTGCATCATTTTGTTTAAAAGCAGCTTCTTCGATTTTTTGAAAAAGATACATAATAATTCACACTCCTAAAATTCAAACGATAATTTACTAGGTATTCTCATTTCATAATTGTTTGTTTTAGATTCATAATTTATAATTTTTTGCCTAGTCTAAATACATTATCATTGATTTGTGCTTGTTTTTCAAGTGATTTTTCATATTCAAAAATAAGAATTTGTTTTCTTTCTTCTAAAGTTATTTTACTTTTTGATAGGGTTTTGTAGACTCTACAAGTGACTCAATAGAAAGTCTAGTAGCTCTCATGCATTTAATAAATTCAATCCAGAGTAAATTTTTTATTAACTATAGGGCGATGTATCTTATGAGAATCCTACAATTTTATGTGGCACATATTCCTCTTCTAAATAAACTATATCTTCAGATGTCAATTTAAAGTCAACTGCTTTCACGGCAGTTTCAACATGATTGAGTTTCGTTGCTCCAATAATTGGTGCAGCTAAATTTTCTTTTTGTAGCAACCATGCCAAAGTGACCTCTACACAACTTACACCATGTTTTTCAGCCACCTCTGCTACACGTTCTATAATGATTTTATCTTTTTCAGCAGATTCATCATATTTCTCTCTTTGAGCGGGATCTGTTTCTCTTCTCAATGATGTTTCAGAAAATGGCTTTACTAATCTTCCAGAAGCTAATGGACTGTATGGGGTTAAAGCAATCCCTTGATCTAAGCAATAAGGAATCATTTCTCGTTCTTCTTCACGATATATCAGATTCAAATGATTTTGCATGGAAACAAATTTTGTCCATCCATTTTTTTCTGCCACATAATTGGCTTTTTGAAATTGGTAAGTATGCATTGCAGATGCTCCGATATAACGTGCTTTACCAGATTTAATCACATCATGTAATGCTTCCATCGTTTCTTCAATCGGTGTGTTGTAGTCCCAACGATGAATGATATATAAGTCAACATAATCTGTTTGCAGGCGTTGTAAACTTTGATTGATTTGTGACATAATTGCTTTTCTAGATAGACCTTGACCATTTGGTCCATCAAACATTTTTTGATGGACTTTTGTCGCTAGGACAATTTCATCCCGATTTGCATAATCTTTTAAAACTTTTCCTAAAATCTCTTCACTACGTCCTAGAGAATAAACATTTGCTGTATCAAAAAAATTGATTCCTAAATCTAGTGCGCGTTTAATAATTGGACGACTTTCTTCTTCCTCTAATACCCACTTGTGAATCCAGTTCTTTGGATTACCAAAACTCATTGCCCCTAGACAAATTCTTGAGACATCCATTCCTGTATTTCCTAATTTAACGTATTCCATTTAGGTTCCTCCTTAGTATTTTTCTAAACAGTCATATACTTATTAAAAATCAATGTAATAAAACCAATACAACACAATAGTAATCCAGTGATAACTATTTGATTGCTCGCGCTTGTGTTTCCACTGAAAAAGGAAATAGCTTGAGAAGCATATGGAGCGAGAGTTGCCCCCAAGTTATAAGCGACTAAAACAACAGTAGTTCCAAATTTTGCAACTTCCTCTCCGCCAGTAGTAAACGTATGCATAAAGTAAGGCATAATATTACGAAAAGCAAATCCTAAAACCAATGAACAAATTAAAATAAATAGAACAGAGGAAGAGAAATTGGTTAAAAAGATACTTATACCCGCAATAAATGCTGCAATAGGTAACAGCCATCGTTTCAAATACATATACGTTACTCCAAATAAATTTCCTGCAATAAAAGCTCCTGCCGCAATGGCTGCAATCATATTACTACCATTTGTTGCATTACCAATACTTTGTTCGATTAATAATGGTGTGATTTGCAAATTGTAATTAATGAACAAAAGAACGATACAAAATAAAATAAAGCCTAAAATAATAGATTTTGTTTTCCGTTCTTTTGAAACCGAAGCTTGTGTACCTATTTCTTCCGTATTTACAAGATTCAATCTTTGATTCGGAATAAAAATAACAACAAAAATTAAACTAACAATAGCAAAGCCATAAACTATGAAGGAAATTGACCAGTTTATTTTTATTAATTGCCCAACACTTATTGTCATAATAATACCACCCAGACCTTCACAAGCACTTTCTAATCCCAATGCTTTTGCTTTATTTCTGGTATCTTTTTGGTACAAACTGCTAATCATTTGAATTAATAAGCGGTTAAATAAACCAATACCTAGTCCCAATAAACATCTTGAAAGAAATAGAATAAAAAAACTACCTTGATACCAAGCAGGTAATGTTCCAAAGATACCGACTATAATTAATCCTGTAATGATGGTATATTTCTTGCCTATTCTATTTTCAATTAAACTAGTTAAAAAGACACCAATCACCAAAAATAGTGATGGAATCGTGGTTAGAAGTCCCACGTATACTGGATTTACTTCTGGAAAGCTTTGTATGATTGCTGGGTTATTTGCAGAAATGGCTGGTGCGGAATTAACAATCAGAGCAACTGATAATAAGGCAATTAATTTCATTGAAAAAAATTTCATTTTATCTCCTTTATCAACAGATTTACTCTAGTAATCAACTAATTGATTACTAGAGTAAATCAAATTATTCTTTATCATCAAAAATTTCTTTTGCCAAATTAAACGCTGACCATGCTTTGGGCCATCCAGCATAAAAAGAAAGATGTGTAATTAATTCTACTATTTCTTCTTTAGTTACACCATTTTCTTTAGCAATATTTAGATGTGCTTCTAATTGTGGTACACCTTGTGTTAAAAGACTTGCGACAGTAATCAAACTACGATCTCTAGGAGATAATTCTTTTTCACGTGACCATATTTCTCCAAATAATACATCATCATTTAATGCAGCAAATTGTGGAGCAAATTCACCTAAGTTATCCCTTCCAGCTGTTTGTTTTTTCATGTTTCATTCCTTCTTTCTTATTTTTTATTTCTTCAAGTTTTGACATTTATATCTCCTCTGTTACTGGATATTGAGTAAGCCAATTTGAAATAGCATTATCAGTTTTTAACCTCAAAAAAGCTATAACATAAACTCGAATGGCTTACAAGTTAATGTTACAGCTTTATTTACATATCGTCCAATACCTATTAGGCTTAGTTTTATGCTTTCAAAGCATGTTCTATTTTTTTTATAAATGTTAGAACTGTTGAACTACGGATTGCATCTTTTTTCCATACAAGAACACAATTAGTTTCCATAGCAGGAGTAAAAGGGAGAAATTTTATGTTATTTTTTCGATTATCAATTGCACCTTTAATTGTCAAAGCTGCACCTACTTTATTTTCAACTAAAGAGATTACATTAAAAATTAAATTGTATTTCCCAATAATGTTTAAATCATCCTCTGTAAAATTTCCCCATGAACAAAGCATATTCTGTACTTCTTTTCGACTTGAACAAATTAATGGTACATTCAAAATTTCTTTCGCAGAAACACTCTGTTGATTCGTTAAAAAATGTTCAGTAGATACTAATAAACCCCATATTTCTTTATTTGGTAAAACTAATTTATTGTACTTATCTACAGGAGCTGGATCTATTAACAATGCTATATCCAAAAGCCCTTTATCCAATTTTTCAACTATATCATTACTTGTTCCACTAAAGATATTGAAGGTTACTTGTGGATGGTCTGCAATCATTTCTTCTAACATTTGTGACAAAAAATGAGAGCTATTTGCTTCTACACAACCTATTGAAATTTGACCCTTCAAGATTGCATTTTGATAGTTAGCAAATTCCTGTTCAGTCTTTTCATTCAATTCTAAAATTTCTTCTGCCCTTTTTTTCAAAAACATTCCTGGTTCGGTTAAATAAAGTTTTTTGTTTTGTCGTACAAATAAGTCAATTTGTAAACTTTCTTCAAATTCTTTAATTTGTCTACTTAATGTAGGTTGAGTGATATGAAGTTTTTTTGCAGCTTGGGTAATATTCTGTTCTTCTGCTACTGTAAGGAAGTATTTTAACATTCTAATTTCCACTTACGCCAACCTCCTTTATAACAATAAAAATTCCATTCTTTTAATCCTTTTAAACAGGGTATATCTGCAATACATTCCAATGTATCCGAAGTCTTTTCATAAGTTGAGCAATAAGCATCATCAAAAAAATCTTATTATTTCTAAAGTATTCTCCAGCAATTTTAGCTTGTTGAATTTCTGTTGCTGTTAACGGAGAATCACACAAACCTTGTATTTTATGTAGTTTATTAAATAATGTTTCTCCGTGATGCATTAAATATAAAACATTTTTCATTTTATCACCTCAAATTTATTATACACGTTAAAGTTACCTTTAACACAAGTAAGTATTTGATTCAACTCTTTTAAACATGTTTACAATGGATGATTCCATTGTTATTTATTTAATCATTATTATATAAATGACAGCTATAGAGAGTTGAGCATTTTGACACGATTTATTAATATATCACTTACCTTATTTTTGTTATTAAAAAAATAAATTATTCTAAATTAAAAGAATTCAGCTTGATGAACAACTTAATATTAATTTATAAATATATAAAGATTTGATGTAAAATGCTTGTCTTTGTTTGCAGAGGTATCTCAAAAAATAAAATCTAAAAAAGCTTAATGAAGAAGTCTTGTTTTCTTGGTGAAAACAGGGCTTTTTATTATTTCACTTAAATTTCACCAGAGACACACTTTGATTTCACCAAATAGAAATAAAATAAATTAAAAAATAGAAGAGTAATTAAATAAGCTTGGAAGGGGGAGTACTTATGAAATGGTATACATGGTTGGCTATTGTATTGATAGTCTTGGTTTCTATTCCATTTAAAATTAAATTTATAAAGTGGTGGGATAGACGACAAAAAGAAAAAAATGATGAAGGAGGCTATGATAGATGATAAAAGTCGAGGAGTTGAAATTTTCTTATGGAAAAGATAAACAGATATTACATGGACTTAATTTTGAAGTAAAAGAAGGAGAAATATTTGGATTTCTTGGACCTAATGGTTCAGGAAAATCCACAACACAAAAAATCTTAAATGGTGTTTTAAAAGGGTACAATGGTCACGTATCCCTTTTTGGTCAAGAGGTTGAAGCATACACAGAGTCCTTATACCAAAAGATTGGTGTTTTATTTGAATTTCCTTATTTATATGCGAACTTAAGTGCAATTGATAATCTAGAATATTTTTCGTCTTTTTATCCTAAAAATCAAAGGAGAGATATATATGAACTCTTAGATTTGTTAGAGTTTAAGAAGGAGTTTATAAATAAGCCTGTATTGTCTTATTCAAAAGGTATGAAGCAACGTATTAGCATGGCAAGAGCATTGGTAAGTAATCCTAAATTGTTGTTTTTAGATGAGCCTACTAGTGGACTTGACCCATCTGGAGCTGTGCTATTTCGTAAGATTATTGAAGAAGAACGAAAAAAAGGAACAACTATATTTTTGACTACTCATAATATGCTAGATGCAGATTTAATGTGTAATAATGTGGCTTTTATTGCAGATGGTAAGATTATGGCAATAGATAAGCCTAAAAATTTAAAAATGGAAAATAGCAATAATAAAGTTGAAGTAGAATTTATATATAATGGAAATCGAGATATTAAAATTGTAGATATACAAGAGTTAGAATCTGGAATAACTTTTAAATACGATGAAATCTTAAGTGTACATTCAAAAGAGCCTACACTAGAAGAAGTTTTTATTAAATATACAGGAAGGATGTTAGTGTAATGTATTCTAAATTTTTTACTTTAGTAAAAAAAGATTTTTGGATGATGATTTATGGTAAATTTTTTGTACTAACACTTGGCTCTCTCATACTTTATTCATGTTATATTAACTTTGGTTATGTAAAGTTTATGGATGAAGATAGTTATCATAATAATGTATATCTGTATAATCCAGAGAATATAAGCATGAGTGCATCTCCATTAATTAATCAAGTTTCTTCTATAAATGAATTAAAAGCAAAACTTGATGAAGATACAAATGCAGTTTGTATTGATATGAGTGCTAGTAAGCCAAAAGTAATTTTACATGAAAGTATTAAAAGAGTTGACAATTATAGAACTGATTATGTGTTGTCATTATTATCATCAGAAAAAGATAATAATACTAAAATATCGGACAAAAATGCAATAATTCAAATAAATGATAAAGATACATCTGAGATAAAACAAAGAAAAGAAATGACTTGTGAGATTTTGTTCTTTGAAATTGTAGCTATTGGATTTCTAGGAATTGCCTCTTTATTATTTAAAGAAAAACAGATGGGCGTAATGCGTATCACTGGTATTTTACCTGTAAAAAGAAGTCTTTTTATATTATCAAAGATAGTTGCTTTTTTGATATGTGACCTATGTTTTACAGTATTTTTAGTAGTACTTAATGTTGGATTTTCTGAAGGAATAAAAATACTTCCTCAAGTATTAGTTCAAGCTAGCATTTTATCAATTATTATGTCTTTGATTGGTTTTGGCTGTTCAATGTTATTGAGAGATTTTAAACAATTTTCTCTTGTATATCTTGTGGTTGCTGTATTTATAACTACACCTATATTTCTATCTGCAAATACATCTTTTGAAATAGGTTGGATTAAATATCATCCTTTCTATCATGTTTATAGTCAACTTAAAAATGCGTTTTTCATGAATTTTTCAAATGAATTGCTCTATTTTATGGTGTGTTCTTTGACAATAATAGTTTTGTTTTTACTTGTAAAAAATATTTTTAACAAAGAGTTGGTTAAGGAGGGGTAGTGTTGATAGGATTACGTTACCAGTTGAAGAGTATAAGAAAAGATAAAATGTGTATAATTTCCTTCTTTTTACCAGTTGTTATGGCAATTTTAATAAATTTTAAGGGAAGTATTGATATATCTTCATTAGGAGAATTACGTTTTGGTATAGTAAAAGATACACTTCCTGTACAAACGGAGCAGTGGTTAAAGAGTTATGGCACAGTAAGTGTATATCAAACAGAAAATAATTTAATAAGTGAAGTTAAAGATATTAAAACAGATATGATTGGAGTTGTTAGAGATGGTAAAGGGATAAAAACTATGCTTTATGGAAATGAAATTAATGCTATAAAAAATGTCGCAAAGACATTGCCAGAGATTTTTATACTAAAGGGAGATTTAAAAGATGTTGAGGTTACAATATTGCCTAAAGATAATATTTTAAAAGAGTTTCAAAATGTTTTTATTGCTATGATTTTAATTACTGCTATGTTTATGGGATGTACCTTTAATGCAATGAATATTATATCTGAAAAAGAAGATGGAATATCGTTTATAAATGAAGTTTTACCACAGAGTAGAAGTCAGTATATTATACAGAAAGTATTTTTGGGTCTTTTATGTGGGTGCTTATCTTCAATGATAACTGTATTTATATGTTTGGATATTTCAATATTAGATACGATAATGATGTTGTTACTTGTTGTATTTTCAGCATTTATTTCATCACTAATAGGTCTATTTATTGGGAAGTTGTCAGAAGGTCTTATGGTGGGAATTGTTTATATTAAAATAGTAATGATTTTATTTATAGGTGCTCCTTTATTAATATATATTCTAGGGGTTGATATGAGTGGTGCAGGGAATTTATGTTATATAATGCCATCAGTTGCTACATTTAATGGTATTATGGAGATTATTAATGGTAATGCCATTATTGTAAAGGATATTTTAATTTTAGTCGTACATTGTGTAGCATGGTTTATGTTGTATATGATTTTAGATAAAAAAAGAAAGCTATCTTTTAGTAGATAACTCAGCATAATTAGAGCCACTTAGTGGAAAATTTAATAGGTACTTAAACTATACAAATAGCTTTATTTTCCTCCATTTGTATCATAAATTTAATTGATGATATAAATGGAGGTATTATTAGATAAAGTCAATAAAGATATTATCAAAAATTATTTGTTAATAGATGGGTGTCTCAAAATCGAGATAAACCTATTTTTCATTGTTGAAATGATAAAAATATACTTGATTTCATACAAAAAAGAGTTCTTTATGAACTAAAAAGTTCATTTTGAGACACCATTATTTTTAATCAGATAAATCAAGTTAAACTATTTAAGTATATCATTCAGATTCACTTGACTTAAATATTCCTTGCTTGTAAAACTGTTTTGAGTAGGGGATAGCCAAAGCAAAGAATAAGAGTATAATACCTGCTACGATTATTAAATTATTAATAGATATTACATCTGCCATTGGACCAAAAATCACCATACCAAGAGGTATAAAACCAGTATATATGATAATAGGTAAGCTAAGAACTCGACCTTGCATTTGTGGTTCTACATGCTCTTGTAACATAGTCATAGCTGATGCTTGAATAATTGGAATTGAAAAATTGGTAAAAAACATAAATATAAAAAATTGCCAAGCCTGTGTTACAAGACCTAGAATAATTGAAAAAATGGCATAAGATAATATCGCTAGAAAAAAGGTCTTATTTCTATTTTTAAAGCCACCAAAGACCCCTATAATCAATCCACCTAAAACCATACCTAAAAATCCAATCATTTCAATAATAGACAGATATATATAGCCCTTACCAAATGTTCGTTCAATCAAAAGTCCTATGAGAAATCCTGATGGAACACAAAGAAGCATGAATGCTCCATAAGTAAAAAGCACTTTTCTAATGAATTTATCTAAAAAACAGTACTTTATTCCTGATACCATATCCGCAAAAAATGAGACTTTTTCAGTTTGTTTTGGTATATCGTGTTTAGGAATTTTGATAAATATCAACAATACAATAGCAATAATTGCAGTAAATACATCGATTAAAAGAACTTGATTTATTTTATTACCAAAGCCAAGGATTGCCGCAGCCACAATAGGAACTATAAACTGTACTATAGACTGTAAGCTACCATTTATACCATTAAAACGCATTAAATGTTCTTCTGGGACAAGTTGAGGAATCATTGCATTTACAGCAGGTGTTTGTACACCACTTCCTAGTGAACGTATAACAGATATTACTGATATGGCTATTAATTCACTTGTTGTTCCATTTGATGACATCATAAATAGAATTAGAGCTAATGTAGACATAGCAATTATTGCATCTGATACAATGATGAGTAACTTTCGATTGTAATAGTCTGCCCATACACCAGCAAAAAAAGAAATTATCATTTGAGGTATAAAGGAACATACAGTTAAAACTGTTACCCATATACCTGATGATGTTTGAAGTGTGACATACCATATCATTGCCATCTGTACAAGTGATGAGCCAAATAAGGAAATATATTGGCTTGCTAAAAAAATAATGACTTTTTTCTTCCATGTAGAATGAGTATTTTTGTTTTCCATCCTATTCCTCCTTTGATTTGTGTGTTGAATTTTTCTTGCTCTTAAGGATAGCACACAAATCAAAGTCTGGAGTTAGAGTGGAGGGCTAGGAAAATTGTTTTTTCATAATTTGAAGATGAGATTTCATGGTTTTTGCGTTATGTTCAGCTTCTTTCAATGAAGTTATCAGTTTGTCACATACTGAGATAATTTCGTCATCGTCTTTTGGAGTGTCAAGGACAGTTTTAATATTAGTATTCGGATTAGAAGATAAAGCATTTAGCATTCGTAAAATAGCTGAAAGAGAATAGTTTGCACAACGAAGTGCGCTTATGATTTTAAGTCGTTTTATATCTTCGTCAGTATATACACGATAACCGTTTTGTTTTCTTTTTACTTTTAACAAACCATTCATTTCCCAATTTCTCAAAGTATCTATTGTAACATTTAAGTGTTCTGCAGTTTCTTTTCTAGTTAAAAAGAGTTTATCTGTTTCTGGAGTATTTCCATTTAAAATCTGTGTAACAATAGTAAGTGCTTCCTCGGCATTAGATTTTTCTATTTCTAATTGTTGTAAGTATTGATTTACAAGACAAATAGCCTTGTCAAACTCTCTATTTGCTGATGTTCTGACAATCTCAAGAGCATCTTTTCTTAATCCTCTTTGTACCACTTCAATTTTCATGGCTGTACGAGCAAATCTAAATTGTTCTATATGAAAATCATTAAAGATACGATAACCATTGGTATTACGCTTAGGTTTAGGTATTAAGTTGAGTTCTTCATATAAACGTACTGTATTAGGATGTACACCAATTAAATCTGCTACCTCTGATGTCGTGTAAGTGTCCATTAGTATTCAACTCCTTTTAGATATATAGTACTAGTCATAATAACACCAAACAAAAGTCTGGTGTTATAGTGGAGGGTTTGGCTATCTAAGACTAATTAGTCTATTATAGAAGTAATTATGTGTTTTTCAATAAGCTCCCATCTATCACGAGGTTTAAACACTATCTTAGATGGTATGGCTATCACTAAGTCGTATTGTGGGATACAACAGATAGCATTTCCTCCAGCTCCCATTGCTGAATACCACAAAACTCCATCTTTTTTACATAACCACCATAGATAACCGTACTCATTACTATTCATTTTAACTGATTCTTCAATCCATGATTTAGATATAATACGTTTATTATTCCAAATACCATTATTTAAATACAGAAAACCAAATCGTAACATATCTCTAGCACTCAATGTAAGTCCCCAGCCACCTGTAGAATTGCCCTGTCTATCTTTTGCCCAACCCTTAAGATTTTTTCCAAAGAAATCTTCAAAACCAAAATCTTTCATATCATAATCTGGTATAATTTTCATACCAATAGGTTTAAATAAGTATTTATTAGCAAATTCACGAGCAGATTTTCCAGTAGTTTTTGTTATAATAGCTGAAAGTAGGTGCGTTCCAGCTGAAGAATATTTGAAAGTACCAATTTCACCTTTTTGACCAAGTTGATTCAAGGTATATTTTATCCAATCTTTTTGTTTGCAAAGTCTCTCTAAAGACTCATTCATATTTTTAAAAGGATATGGTGCAGTCATTGTAAGTAGGTGACGTATAGTTACTGCCTTTTTACATATTTCAGAAGGACTACAAGTGTATTCAGGGAAAAAATCAACAACCTTTTGGTTAACATCTTTTATATATCCTTTATCTATTGCAATACCTATTAAGGCTGATATAATACTTTTTGTAACTGATGCAACATGAAAAGTGTTATCAGCATTATATCCATTATAGTACTTTTCAAAGACGACACTTCCTTTTCTTGCGATAATTATTCCATTTATGTTGCTATATTGTGAGATTATCAAAGGTTCAAGTTGTGAAAGATTTTCTGAACTCATGCCAACACTTAAAGGGTCTACTTTTTCAAAAATTAAATCTAAGCAGTTGTTTTTACTCATTACAAATACCTTCCTGTTATAGATTTTGGATTTTCTTTTAGAGCTTTTGGAGAACCTTCTGAAATTATATAACCTCCTTTGTCACCACCTTCTGGACCAAGTTCAACAATCCAGTCACAAACATTTAATACATCTATATCATGCTCAACAACAATTACAGAATTTCCATTTGATACTAGTTCATCTAATAGTTGAATTAGCTTAGCAGTATCATACAAACTTAGACCAGTAGTTGGCTCATCTAATACATAGAGGATATTACCATTTCGTTTTTTACCAATTTCTTTTGCAAGCTTGATTCTTTGGGATTCACCACCACTTAAAGTCGGTGTAGGTTGACCTAATTTTATATACCCCATACCTATTTGTTCTAATACATTTAAGTGTGAAACAATATTTGGAATATCTTTGAAGAAATGTACAGCTTCAGAGACACTCATATTTAAAATATCATGTATATTTTTATTTTTATATTTAATAGATAAAGATTCATCATTAAATCTTTTTCCCTGACATTCACTGCATATGTGGTCTATACTTAGATTATTTCCTAACCAGACCTTTTCATATCCACTACCACTACATTTAGGACAAGCCCCTTTGGAGTTAAATGAAAAATGACCAGCTGTAAATCCTCGTTCTAACGATTCTGGCTGACTTGCAAATAGTGTACGTATCTTATCCCATATACCAATATAAGAAGCAGGAGTTGAGTTCATATTTTTGCCAATAGGAGATTGAGATATCTCTGAATATCCAGAAATATGTTTAGTACCAATCAATCTATCTGCAATAGTCTCAACAACTGCATAATCGTCTTCATCACCTATTTCACTTTCTGTAGAATTTGTTTGATTATTGCTAGTGTGGTTATTAAATTGACTTCTAAGAAGAGGAAGTAAGGTGTCTGATATAAGTGAACTCTTGCCACTACCTGATTTGCCAGATATTCCAACCATAGCACCCAAAGGTAATGATACTGTTACATTTTTAAGATTATTTGTATTTGCATTTTGAATAGTTATACAAGGTATTTTATCAGTATGTGTAATATTTTTATTGCTTGTTCTATTAGGCATTGGATATTTTCCAGATAGATATTGTCCAGTGAGTGATTTGTCGGATTGAAGTAGACCTTCTAAATCTCCTTGATATACTAATTGACCACCTTCAACACCAGCCTTTGGACCAATATCAATAATATGCTCTGCCATCTCAATTGTATTTTTATCATGTTCAACCACTATGACCGTATTGCCTAAGTCTTTAAGTTTCTTTATTGATTTTAAGATGTCTATTTTTTCTGATTCATGCAATCCAGCAGTTGGTTCATCAAGCACATAAATTAATGAATCCATCTCTGAATCGAGATGTGAATTTAAAAATAGTCTTTGCATTTCCCCACCACTTAAAGTTGACATTTCTCGGTATAAGGATAGATGACCTAATCGTGATTCTATTAAATGTCGAGTTTTGGACAAAATATCATTTACAAGGTTTGTACCAAATGTGTTTAAATTCCCTTGGTCTAATAAGATTTTAAGGAAATCATCAATTTCTAAAATCGTCATTTTTCCAAGTTCTCCAATATGTTTTCCATTTAAGAGTACTGTACGTGCTTCTTCACCAATCTTGAAGCCATTGCAATCAGAACAAGGAGTCATAGTATAAATTCCATTCAAATCTTCACCCCTTTTGTAACGATTGTGAAATACCTTTGATAAAGAAGAACTTTTTTTACCATTTTCATAATGACCATAGAGTACTTCATTCTTTACTTCTTCAGGTAATTGTAAGAACTGTATATCTAAATAATCGTTGAATTTTTTAGAGAACACTCTCAAATATCCTGGTGTAATTTTTGCTCTATCTAAGATTTGTTTTAGGGTATCGTGCTTATCAAGGACTAACTTTTCAATATTAATCTCAAAATATGCTCCATGTCCAGAACATTTCATACACATTCCATCTGAAGAGTTGTATGAGAAATAGCTTGGTCTCAATCGTTCTTCTTCATGCCCACAATTATTGCAAATTAGATTATTGCCTACAGGAGTATTACACATTGTACACATTATTTGACCTTCTACTGAATACAATAGTGTAAGCATGTTGAGAATATTGGTTCTTGTGCCTACTGTTGAACGAGGATTGCTCTGGCGAATAATATTTTGTTGAACAGCTATAGTGGGAGCTAAACCTTGAATATTATCGAATTTATCCTCACTATCAATACCTGCAAGTATACCTAAAGATTGCAGATATTGTTTACGTCCTTCCTCAAATACAATGTCAAACATAAGGCTAGATTTACCTGAGCCACTGACACCTGTTGCAACAACAAGTTTATCTTTGGGAATAGAAACATCTATATTTTTAAGATTGTGTATCTTTGCTCCATTAATTTTTATTTCTTTCATTGGTTCACCTCATTTTATCAATTTTATCAAACCGTAAAATAAGAATATATTAATCCTTAATACAAGAAAGTTTAGATGAGGTTATTAAAAAGGTTCTATAGGTAAATATATATCGACCAAGTGTCTACTTTGAGGGTGATTGTGTGGGTTGTTAAGATATACTTCAAAAGGGAAGGAGGCACGTAGCTTATAATTACCATTAGATAGCCACTCATTATACATAAAATCCCACGCATCACTATATTCAGATTTTGAAATATCAAAATGTCCCACAAGATATTTTCCAGAAGGTATTATCATATTGCCAAGATTGTCATTCTCTTTGACAACAATATTATCTGGAATGGTCATACAAATACTAGTCCTTAAGTGATGCTCCTGTGTAAACTGTGGATTATCATGATAAATGGCTAGTATTTTTGTGTTTTCAAGTCCAATTAGATTCTGCTCACTGGCATATGTGAATAACCTCTCTAAAAGTTTTGGGAAAGTACTAGTTAGATTACCATATGAGCCAGTATATCTAGTGTAAACAGTATTTATATTATCAAGTTCTAGAATTTCAATTTCCCCCTTAACCTCTCTAGTATTCTTACATTTAGGTTTTGATATGCTTCTATTGTACTGAGAAATTTTATATGGTTCTTTGCAATTCTTGCTATAATTATTTCTATATTTTATAGGGCTTATTTTATAGTAATTTTTGAATGCTCTAGAAAAAACTGCTGAGTCAGTAAAACCAAAGTAATGTGCAATGTCAGTAATGGTCATGTCAGTTCGATGAATAAGAAAAGCAGTTGCATTCTCTAGTTTTAGTCTATTTACGTACTGTGACAATGTTTCTTTTTCTATTGCTTTGAAAATTCTATGAAAATGAAACTTTGAAAAACCTGCTATATTAGAAAGTTCATCAAGGGAAAGAGGTTCATGTAAATGTTCTTCTATATAGTCTTGTACTTTGCAAATACGATTTAGATATTCTTTTTTACTTTTAGCGTTTGTCATATACAACCTCCTTATTGTGTAAAATGTGTATTAATTAATTTATAGTAATGAAATTTTATGTTTTTGTAATTTATGATAAATAAGATAGCGTCCAATTTTTTATAATTAATAAAAGATATAAGATGTTTTATATTTATCTTTGCATATAAGTATAATCTTCATAATAATTAGTATACCATAGTGATTTATTTTTGATATGGATGAGTTATTATGTAAATAATCTGTAATTAAATAAATCACAATATAAACTAGTTAAGACGTAAACTAGAGAATATTATGGAATTTATTATCTAGCACAAGAGTATAGAGAGGATAAAATAAGATTAAAAAATTACATACTAAATTTAATAAAATTTTTATATTAAAAATAATATTAAATTTATTGTTTAAATAAAAAAGTTAAATCTGAACTATTAACTTATTACACTTAAAACTTTAAAATGAAAATATCAAAGAATACTTTTTAATAAAAATAATCATTTAATAAGTTATTTAGAAATCTAAAAACTTTACAAACAAATTATCTATTTAAATTGGAGGAGTGGGAATATGAGTAATGGTTTTTATCAATTAAATTCAGCAGTATTGTATTTTAATGAACGAAGTGATGTAAATAGAATAAGATTTAATCACTATGTAATGAGAAAAGAAAATATACAAAGATTAAAAGGAACTCTGCCAAGAGGACAATTTATGATGACGGTAAGGAAAGCTGCATCTGACCTTGATGTATCTATATCTACAATAAGTAGACTTGTAAATGAATTTATAGATTTAGGTATATTGAGATTAATAAGGAGAGGAGTAAAGGGAAATTGTTGTTCTGTATACAGTTATGTTTGTTCTGAAAATAGTAATGCAGAGATTGTAACGAAGAATAGTGATATTTTTAAAAATATAGAGAAATACATTAATGGAACTATTAACAATAACCAAAAAACAATGAAATATAAACATAGAGATGAGTTGTTCAAGAGCAATAATACCAACACATACAGCCGTATAAATGAAGAGAGTATAGACAAAGATTATGATTCAATAATTCATACTGGGTATGAAACAGAAAATGAGACAAAGAAAAAAGAATTATTAAAAAATAATTTAAATAAAAAGAATTTAAATAAAAATACCTTTGAAAATTCGGATGAAGATTTGACTAAAGATTCGACTTATGAAAGTCCAGAAAGTATACATGAAATTATTATAAGAAAATTAAATAATGAATCTGGAAAAAATTTTAAAGTTGATTTAAGTATAACTAAGGAACTTATAGATAAAAAATTAAAAGAAGGGTATAGTTTAGAAGATTTTTACAAGGTTATAGAGGCAAAAGTAAGAAGATGGAGATATACAGCTATGGAAATATATATAGAACCAACAATTCTGTTTGGATGTGAATTTGAGTCGTATTTAAGTGAGGAGAGTTCTTTACCTGCTTGTAATTATGGTGATATGTGTTATGAGGATATGTATTGAGATATTTATTAAGATATTAGTTGTTTTTTAGTTGTTTAAAATATGGTTATATATAAAAATAAATAGTGTATTAAAAAGGGAGTTGTATCAAAATAGAGAGAAGCCTCTTCTTAATTGTTGAAATGATGAAAATATATTTGATTTAATACAAAGGAGAGTGCCTCATGAACTAGAAAGTTCATTTTGAGACACCCACCTTTTTTAGTACACTGGAGAAATATAACCCATTTGAATGGCTTTCGTAATAGCTTCAACTGATGATGAAACGTCTAGCTTGTCATATATGTGCTGTAAATGATTTGATAATGTTCTTTCACTTATATACAATTCATCAGCAATTATTTTTCTTTTTTTACCACTACAGATAAGCTGTAATATCTTTTTCTCCATACTTGTTAAATCTTCAATAATTATTTCATCCTTTTCAGATGAAAAACAAGTTCGCCCTTGATAGACCTTTAATAATGAATCAATTAAACTATCAGGGCTAATATTCTTATTAAGGAATCCACAGATACCTATTTTTTTTGCCTCATGTTTATAAACTGGTAGGTCATATCCAGTCAAGATTATTATTTTAATAGTTGGATTAGTTTCTAATAAATTATAAGCTACTTTTAAGCCATCACATTCACTTAAATCTCTAAGGTTTATATCCATTAAGACAATGTCTATTCTTTTATCTTGAATCATTTCTGAAAGATTATGGATGTCTTGTGTGGAATAAAATTGTTCGATTTCTTCGTATTCTTCTAATGCAATAGACAAGCTCTTAGCAAAAAGCATATGGTCATCAACTAACAAAATATTTATAAGAACCATCTCCTTTCATAGGAATTGTAATTTGTACACAAACTCCATAAGGTATATTATCAGAAATATTTATCGTTCCTCCTAGATTTTCTACTTGTTCTTTAATTGAGATAATACCTTTATGCTTTACTGTATCAAAAGTGGTTTTAGTTATATCTAAAGGAGTTTTAAAAGATGTATCTGTAATACCATTATCACTGATATTTAATTTTATTATATCTTTTTCTAGTGCTAAAGTTATCCACGCGTGACTACCATTTGAGTGTTTATATACGTTTGTCAATAATTCTTTAATCAGTCGGTATATCAATATATCATATGGTTCAACTAAGAATAAAGTATCAGAACACCTAAATGAAACACAAATATTTCTTTGTGGAAAGGATGAAGAAACACTTTCAATTAAATTCTGATAATTTTCTTTTACTGTTAAATTTTTCAAAATAACAGGATGATAGTCTTGCATCTGCTTTCTTATACGTGTATTTAAGTTATTAAGTGTTTCATATATAATATCTTGTACTTCTGGTCGATATGACTTACTTGTCATATTTTTTATTGAAAGCAAGTCTTGTAATACATCATCATGTAAAAAATTAGAAAACTCTGTTTTTAGTCGTTCCTCTTGTTGTAATTTTTCTAATGCAAAAGTATACTTGCTATTTTTAACTATTTTATTTTTTTCATCTCTAAGGTTAAATTCCAAAATAATGTTACAAAGAAAAATAAGCATAAATAAAACATTTATGGCTATTAATATTATAGAAAAATTACCACCACCAAACAGTACTACCAAACTAATTACTAGAATGCTTATAAAAAGAAAAACAGCCCTTTGTTTTAAGTTAAAAACTGTTGAAATAGGAAAACTATCATTTTCTTTAAGTACAATACCGTGAATACTCATAGAAAATATCAATACAGTTAGATAGATTCCAAAATTACCAATATGATTTGATATTCTTAGTGTTAAAAAATAATAAACGAGGAATCCTATAACTGTTATAAATACAGAAATCAATATAGGTTTTTTTTCATTTCTTATGACAAAAGCGACCCTTTTCCAATGATAAAAAATAATATAGAAAAAGCTTATTATACTTATAACAAATTGTATTCCATACATACAAGCATACATCCTGTCAGAGATAAATGCTCCTATAATTGAACCAATACAGGTGATAAACAATAAAATATCTGTTATCTTACGAAACTTGTATCCACTACCTTGAAACAAAAATAAAAATATAAATTTAATAGAGACATACGTTATAATTGTGCTTAATATTTTAAAAACAATAGTGCCTATTGGTGTGGCTACAAATGATAAGAGTAAATACCAACTATCTAGTGCTAGCAATCCACAGAACAATGAAATAATGTTATTTTCTCTGACATTACAAGAGGTTATATATGTAATATCTATAAGCAATAATGTTGAAATTATTAAGGGAATAATGCTTTGAACACTCATATAAGTTTCAATGCTTGTAGATATTCCCATGAAGAGAAGTGATAGAATGTAGTTTCCTAAAAATAGTATTTTTAAATTAAAATTTGGCAATATTCTACACCTCCTTATAAATTTATAGATTTAAACTAGATTAATTTTATGACTATATCAAACTTATAAATTTATAGATTTAAACTATATCAATTTTATGACTATATCAAACTTATAAATTTATAGATTTGAACTATATCAATTTTATAACTATATCAAACTTATGAATTTATAGTTTTGTATTATATCAAATATTTATAAATAAATAAAGTATACCAAATCGTCATACCTTTAAGTTTGACGATTTGGTAAATATCATTTTTTTAATACAGTTTTACAACAGGATTTAATAGTAAGTATATAATATATCAAATATACTACAGCAGTTAAGAAAATCGCAATAATCACAGGTATATATTGTGAAAATGAGTTTCCAAGTAAATTCTGCATCAAAGCAGTCCTATAAACCAAGGTAGCAAATACACAGTCCAATGTCCCAAGTAAAAACGGAATATTAAAAAATGGCAATACTTGTTTTTTAATAATTTTTTTAATTTGCATATTAGTATAACCCATTTTTTGTAAAATCTCATAATCAGATTTTGAATCTGAAATTGCTGATATATTGTTAAAGTATAAAATACTTCCAGCAGCAATAAAGAACAAAACCACAAGAAATCCGATTAGCAGGAATGTAGAACTATTGATTGATAATAAATCATTTATCCTGTGAGAATGTCCTTGTAAATAAGGGCTTCCATTTAAATAATCTGAAATATTACTATATAAATTTTCATTATTTTTAATTGATTTACCATTAATACTCAAAATGCTTGTTACTGGTAATTTATTTTGTGCTATTTGTTCATATATACTATCACTAACAATAAGTGTTCCAACACTATTGCCAAAAGAAATAGCATTGTTTAATGATGTTTCCCTTACAGTTACAGATGTTTCTTTACCATTGATAAGTAGTGGATAAATCGTTCCATTTTCACTATTTCCATCATTATTTGGTTGATATTTCATCAAGATACATTCATTATCCTTTAAAGGGGTAAGCTGTTTTAGTAGTTTTGTTCGATTTTGTGCCTTTAACAAAGTATAATAATCAGAAAAAGATATACACTCAAATCCTGCTTCTCTTGGAACAACTTCTTTAGATGAACTATTATTAGATAAATCATTCTTAGATGTACCAATTTTATATTCAAGTGGAAGGTCTTTCGATGAAGATTTTACTTTATAAATATTTGTCTGTGTAAAAATAATATCGTCTGTATTAGACGTGTATTGACTGACAATTCGTTTTACATCGTCGATTTGTTCATTTTTTTCTACTCTAAATTCTATCTCTGAAGGTGTAATACGTGAAACGGATGCAATAGGGTAGTATAAAGACAGTGCCATAACACTTGAAACTGTCAAAGTAGCAGCAGAGAGTAATGTAAGCATAATTAGAGTTTTAGAATTTGAACGGATACGATAGATAAAGTTTGGAATAGTTATTATCTTCGTACCTGTGTATAAAGCTCGCTTATTTTTTTTACTCTTTTGCATAATGTATGGAAGAAAGGAATTGATAAAGAGAACTGTACCAATTACAATGAGAATCATAGTTATCAATCCCATTTGATAAAATCCAATACTTATCCATATTGACTTAGTTCCACGAAGAATATCTAGTGACAAACAATACCCACTTAAAATCATAACAAACCCCATAAAGGCTGGAATTTTTTTGAACTTCAATTTTTTTTCTGCGCTTTTTTCATATCTTATCAACTTTATAAGTGAAGTCTTATAAAGAAATTTACCATTTGATATAGCTAAGACTAAAACAACTAATGCTATAAATATGGTTGTTTTGCTTATTGCATTTATATTAAAAAACGGTATCTGTGAATTGTCAATTGATAAATTAAGTAGTGATGTAATGCCAAAGACAATACCCTTATGTACCAATGCTCCTAATACCAATCCTACAATAAAAGCTCCACTACAAATTAAGATATTTTCAAAGGTAAGTAGTGATAAGATTGTGAACTTACGATAGCCAAGTAAAGCATATATGCCTAATTCTTTTGTACGACGTCTCAAGAAGAATCGACTTGAGTATGCCATATAGAAGATAACAAATGCCATCAAAAATATCGAAATAACATTACACATAGACTCAACTCTGCCATCAGTTGAAGTTTTTTCTAGCATTACTTTATTAACAGAAAATGAAGTAAATGCGAAAAATACAGTAATAACAAAAGATACTGAAAGTAGATATAGAGAATAGAATGAAAAGTTCTTTTTAAGATTTTTTATTGCCATGTAAAAAATGTTCATTAAATTATCCCCCTATCTTTTAGTATCCAACTTTGCAATTTCTTGAATAATCAATTCATAAAATGTATGTCTATTATTCTGTTGTTTGTATAATTCCTTAATAATATGACCATCTTTAAAAATCAAAATTCGATTTGCAAAACTAGCTGCATAGGCGTCATGTGTTACCATTAAAATTGTTGTTTTCAATTCTTCATTTGCTTCTTGTAGTGAGTGGAGTAGTTCAGTAGCTGAATTAGAATCTAAAGCACCTGTTGGTTCATCTGCAAAAAGAATACTAGGATGTTTTACTATTGCTCTAACTGCTGAAACCCTCTGTCTTTGTCCTCCAGATAATTCATTTGGATATTTGTTTAATTGAGAAGCTATGCCAAATCGTTCAGCTAGACTCCTCACCATGTTTTCTATTTTGTCTGGATGTAGTTTTTGAAGTGTAAGAGGTACTGAAATATTCTCAAAAATTGTAAGGCTATCCAGTAAAAAATACTCTTGAAAGATAAAACCTAAATTATCCCTACGAAAATCAGCAGCACTAGTATCACTAAGTGATTTCAAATTTATATTGTTTATGAAGACATCTCCACTTGTTGCTCTATCAATTGTAGATAATACATTAAGAAGAGTCGTTTTACCAGAGCCAGAAGCTCCCATTATACCTATAAATTCTCCTTCTGATACATTAAAGGAAACCTTATCTAAACTCGGTTGTTGACCTTTATTATAAATTTTAGTTATGTTATTTACTTTTAAGATTGTACTCATTATAAATGTCTCCTTTCATCTTGATACAGTCAAATTATATATTAACTTTATTGATACTTCATGAGTAAATCACGCAATAATTCCACACAAATTACTTATATCACAATATATTGTCTAAAATCTAACTTTTTTAATTGGGGGATGAAGTATAAGATTTTAATTTAAAAGAGTGTGTAGATATATAATGGCAAACAAGAGTGTGCAGATATATATAATGACATAAGGTGGGATTCAAATTAAAAAATAAAATAAAGCCATAAATACTGGAAAATCCAGTGTTTATGGCTTTTATTGCTTTGTAATAATTAATAAAATATATATTTTTTATTAATTGTCTATTTCAAACTCTAATATTTTACCAGTAATTGCATTGATTGTTATCTCATACTCAGTATTTCCTTTTATCATTTCACCTTCATATTCCTTGTCATCTTTATCATATTCAAATTTTACTATTTTTCCACCAGGTACTTTGTTTAGCATTATTGATTTAGCTTTTTCAGCACTAATAATAGAATTGTTGTTATTAGTATTAGAGTTATTATTGTGATTATTGTCGTTATCATCAAAGTCATCATCAAAATCATTGTCCATATCAATATCTATAATTCTTCCATCAAATGCATTTATCTCTAATTCATATGTTTTCTTATTTTTTGCTACTTTAGCCTCATATTCATTATCTTCAGCATCATATTTACAATAGATTAAATTACCATTAGGAACAGCATCTAGTGCTATAGACTTAGCTTTATCTAATGATATATTTTGTGTGCCTAAATTATTATCATTTAAATCATCATCTTTTTCAATTTCTATTATTTTACCAGAGTAGGCATCAATTTCTATCTCGTATACGACATTATCTTTTATAACTTTGCAGTCGTATTTATTATCATCTTCATCATAGTAACAAACTAGAATATTACTTCCTGGAAGAGCTTGCTTTAATATTTTTTTAGCATCTATTAAGGATATTTTTTTAGCTTTATTTCTTATGTTGACATTTTTTAGTTTTAAAATATCTTCAAATGCTTTTTGGTTATATCCTCCTCCTACTTGTGTTATTTCATCTATATCTTTATTTTTAATGAGTTCTTTTTGACTATTTACAAGGCTACCATTAGATATCATTATAGGAGAATTTTCTTTAGCAGCGAGTACCCCTATTGATAATGAATCTACCAGTGCATTTTCTTGGTTAATACCATCTTTGGCTACAAATACATTATTTATTTTTTTGTCCTTATAGAATTTCTCAATAATTTTTGCATTAGTATTGTTTCTATCTGAACCACTGATTCTTTCTCTATTTGGATATTTCTTTACTGCATTGTCTGATAAAATCTTATCTCCTCCAACTATGTAAGATTTTTTTATAGACCTATTGTTTAAGAAGTTTATACTGCTATCATTACTGTTTTCATCTGATACTAGTATTATAGGCATATTATGTATTGCTGCTGGAGAAGCTATGCTAACTGCATCAGATAACCCCTTTAATCCATTTACAACTGCAACATTTTCCACCTTTTTTATTTTATCTATTTCTTTAAGTACATTTGTAGACATTTCATATATATTATTTCCTACTATTTTATTTATTTTTATGTTAAGTGACTTTATTTCATTTTCTACTTTAGAAGAAATACTATTTCCACTATCTACAATGTACACATTGTTTACACCGAGTCTTTTAAGTTCAGCCTTAGTCGAATTTTCGATACTATTATTGTTTACTAAAAGTATAGGTGCATTTTTTAGCTTAGCAAATGGATTTGCACAAAGAGCACTTTGAATAGAGTTACCATTGACTATAATGGCTGTTTTTGATTGAACCCATCCCAATTTACTTACTTCTACAGCTGTTTCATATCTTGTTTCACCTATTAATCTTTCTTGTTTTGTAGTATTGTCTGCAAAAATTGCTGAAGAGCTAGAAAAAAACATAATACCTGATACTAGTATAGCTAAATTTTTCTTATTCATATTTTTACCTCACAATCTTTAAAATTTTATTATTTAGCATCACTTATTAAAATATAATCTTAAAATCAAGTTGATATTGAGTTTGAGACTATAAAATCAATAGATAAGATTATTTTAATATAAAATAATATAAAATTTCCATTTTTATACTTAATATTGTATCATAAATGTAAAAAGGAAAATGCTTTTTAAAAGGGGTATACATTATTCATTTTTATATTTTCATAAATAAATCTTTCACCATTGTTTCATATGTTCTAAAACAGGTACAGAACTTATTCATAAATTTGTTAGAGAATATTCTACTTTAGATGATTTCCTTATAAATATGTCTAGAAAGTATTTATAGCAATACTTATGAATTTGATTTTATGAAGTACTTTTTCTTGTGGAGCTTGAGAAGTAGAAAGTAGAGATAACATCCAGTAGCTTAACATTAAAAACTATATTTTTATAATATTTACTTTAAAATAAAAAAACCTATTGACTTGAAGTTAACTCTAAGTAGTAAAGTATAACTATGCAGGATTTATAGATATTTTTAAGAACAGTTAAAGCAGAAAAATAAAAAAATAAGTTTCAAAGGGGGAAGTAAAACAATGGAGGCAAAAAAATTAGGATTTGGATTAATGCGTTTACCAATAAAAGATGAAAATGATGTTACAACTATTGATATGGAATATTTAAATAAAATGGTTGATACTTTTTTAGAGAGAGGATTTACATATTTTGATACAGCTTATGTATATCATATGGGAAAAAGTGAGATAGCACTTAGAGAATCTCTAGTAAAAAGACACAAAAGAGATAGTTTTACTGTAGCCACAAAGCTACCATTGATGGCTTTAAAGAAAAAAGAAGAACAAGAGACTATTTTTAATGAGCAATTAGAAAAATGTGGTGTAGATTATTTTGATTATTATCTTTTACACAATATAGGGGTATCAAACTATGAAATAGCCAAAAAATTTGATAGCTTTAAATTTATTGAAGAAAAGAAAAAAGAAGGGAAAATAAAGAATATTGGTTTTTCTTTTCATGATAGTGCAGAATTATTGGATAAAGTCTTGAGTGAGCATCCAGAGGTAGACTTTGTACAATTACAGATTAATTATCTAGATTGGGACAATGAAAGTATACAATCTAGAAAATGCTATGAAGTAGCAGAAAAGCATAATAAACCTGTAATTGTTATGGAACCAGTAAAAGGAGGTACACTTGCAAAGATACCAGAAAAGGCAGAAAAATTATTTAATGATTATAATCCAGATATGTCAATACCATCTTGGGCAATACGTTTTGCAGCAAGTAAAGATAATGTTATGATGGTCTTAAGTGGGATGTCAAATATGGAACAATTATTAGACAATACAGGATATATGCAAAACTTTAAGCCATTTGTACAAGAGGAATATAATATTATAGATGAAGCAGTAGAAATTATCAATGAATCAATTGCAGTTCCTTGTACTGCATGTCAGTATTGTGTAGAAGGCTGTCCAAAAAATATCGCTATTCCAAACTATTTTGCATTGTACAATGCAGAAAAACAAGCTCTTAATACTGGATTTTCAACACAGATGGTTTACTATAATAACTATACTAAAACTTATGGTAAAGCTTCAGATTGTATTGGATGTAAACAATGTGAGGAAAGTTGTCCACAACACATCAAAATTATAGATGCTTTGAAGAATGTAGCAGAAATATTTGAGAAATAATTCAATCTATACAATATCAAGAGAGAGGAATATATGATGACAATTTCAGAAGTTAGTAAAAAATACGAACTTTCAGCGGATACTTTACGATATTATGAACGAATTGGTTTGATACCACCTGTAAATAGAAATAAAAGTGGAATTAGGTCTTTTACAGAAAAAGATTGCGAGTGGGTTAATTTCATAAAATGTATGAGAAGTGCAGGTCTTTCTATTGAGACATTGATTGAGTATGTAGCTATGTTTCAACAAGGAGACAGCACTATTCAAGCTAGAAAAGAACTTTTAATAGAGCAGAGAAACCAACTAGCAAAAAGAATGGAAGAAATGCAAAAAACTTTAGAACGATTAAATTTTAAGATTGATAGATATGAAGAAAGTATTATTGAGAAAGAAAAAGTATTAAAGAACAACGGAAATAAAAAAATGGAGGAAATATCTTATGAGTAAAAATGTATTGATAGTATCAGCTAGCCCTAGAAAAGGTGGGAATTCTGATTTATTGTGTGACCAATTTATGCAAGGAGCGTTAGAATCTAAAAATCAAGTAGAGAAGATATTTTTAAAAGATAAAGATGTTAACTATTGTACTGGATGTGGTACTTGTTATGAAAAAGGAGCAAGTTGCCCACAGAAAGATGATATGGTCGAAATTCTTGAAAAAATGATTAAGGCAGATGTTATTGTTTTAGCTACTCCAGTTTATTTTTATACTATGAATGCACAAATGAAAACTATGATTGATAGAACTTGTTCTAGATATACTGAAATTTGTGATAAAGATTTCTATTTTATTGTTGCAGCAGCAGATGAAAATGTGGCTGACATGGAAAGAACATTAGAAGGATTTAGAGGATTCACATCATGTCTAAATGGTTCTAAGGAAAAGGGTATAGTATATGGTGTAGGGGCTTGGCATGTAGGTGATATTAAGGGAAGTGAGGCAATGAAACAGGCATATGAAATGGGTAAGTCAGTGTAGATAAGAGGTATTTTTAGGAGCGTTAGATTCTCTAAATTTTATTGATGGAGTGACTCCAGAATAATCTAGATAAAATAAATAGTAGACTAAAAGTATTCTATCATTTAGAGGCTGTAAGTAGATTTGTGTAAAACAAATTTACTTACAGTTTTTTGTTGTATATAATTGCTAGATTTGAAAATTAGTTTTTCATCCAAGTCAATTTATATAATATTATTTTAAGTTGTATCAAGTCTGTAATCAGTCACATCAAGCTTATTGTCAATTATATCAAGTCTGTTGCTAATTTTAATACTATTATCTAATTTTAATAATATTTCTAAAGATTTTCTATCCATAACATTAGTACTCATATTTTATTATCATATCATAAATAGAAGTACTAACTTTTAATAAACTAACTAATAATTTTATAAAATAAGTAAATTATAAATGATTTATAAACTAAATATAAATAAAATATGGACAAAACACAAACAATTTATAAACAAATCAACTACTGATGAGATGAATTTTAATGCTAGTATAGGAGTTACAGGAAATGTGTGACTATGAGAAGATAAAATCTATCAGCTTATTTGGCATACAATATTGAATCTATTTAGTATATTTTATATGATTTCACAGATTAATTTTTTAGTAGTAATAAGACTAAAAAGAACAGCTCTATTAATTAGCAAAAAATAAAGTATTCTAATGATAAAGATTATCTCAAATGTCATAAACAAATATAGATTTATTATGATTATAGTAAAAATACACTTCTTCCTGTATATACAAATAATTTAAATTTTAAAAGGAGGAATTAATCATGGCAATTGAAACTAAAACTCCAGACTGGGTTAATGTGCTGGAACTAAATAGCAAAATAGACATTACTGGAAAATCTGATGTAAGTGATATGATACAAGAGATTGTTTCTGATGAATCACTAAAAGATTCTGTTATATATTTTCCAAACGGTGACTATTTATTTGAAAAAGGTATTAAGATTAGCCAACAAATAACACTTCAAGGAAATTCTTATTATGGAGGAGATGTTCCAGAATTAAGTGAAAGTGAAGATAATAAAAAACCATTCATAGGAGCAACAAACTTTATAACTAAAGGTATTTCTAATATGAGTATCATTACATTGACAGAGACAAATCAAACTATAAAAAATATTAACTTTTACTATGATAATCGTGAAATAAAAAATGAATTACC
>NZ_OEZH01000029.1 GCF_900243075.1 Clostridioides difficile | reverse complement strand
CCGTATACTCTATTATTAGTAACACTATCCTTAGTTATGCCATTTACCTTATTTATAACATTTGTTGACAACATTTGAGGACCACCTATAAAATAAGCACTTTGTAAATCCTCACTCTCTAGCCACTTATATGTATTATTTGTAATACTATCTTTATCAGTTAATATAATTGGTTGCTTATCTTGACCTGCTTTTGCTGCTATAGTAAGTGCATCTACTTCTCCACCATTAGCATTTGTTATGTACACTTTCTCTACATCGTGATTTTTATCTATTTCTTTTGCTATCAATAGAGATGTTTCATATCTATTAGA
>NZ_OEZH01000008.1:28624-45335 GCF_900243075.1 Clostridioides difficile | reverse complement strand
GAGAATTAGTAAGACATATTTTAGTATGCAAAATTCTATGAAGCAGGAACCCTGTGACTTTAGTCATGGGAGGTTCAGAAGGTCATAGGTATAGACAGATTGAAAACTGTTCATCTAAATGATAGTATGATGCCATTTGGAGATAAAAAAGACAGACATGCTCCTATAGGGGAAGGGAAAATAGGATTAAAATCATTGATTGATTTTATGGAACATCCTAGTCTAAAACACTTACCATTCTTCTTAGAAACTCCTTTTGATGATGAAGGTCACAAGAGAGAGATTAAGATGATAAAAGAAATACTATCTAGTAAATAAAACTTTATTAAAGATAGGTGAAATACTCCACCCTCAACGTAATTAGGGTGGAAATACAATAATGAAATATACTAATTTAAATTAAATGGTTAGGAACAATATAAATTGTATACAAATGAACTGGATATAAAGTATGATTATATTATGAATAGACTGATATAAAATATAATTATATTATGAATAGTATGTAAATATATTGCAAAGATTCTCATAATTTGTTGTATAATTAAAGGTAACATATTTATATTATATAAAAATTAATTAAAAGTTAGGTGGGGAAAGATATGAGAAATTTAGGCAATACTAATATGAAAATAAAGAGAGTTGGTTTTGGGGGAATTCCTATACAAAGGATTACTCAAGATGATACTAACTTAGTTATAAATGAGTTAGAAAAACAAGGAATAAACTTTATTGACAGTGCAAGAGGGTACACAATAAGTGAGGAAGCAATTGGAATTGCTATTGAAGGAAAAAGAGATAAATTTTTCTTAGCTACTAAAAGTATGTCTAGAGATTATGATTCAATGAAGAGAGATGTTGAGATAAGTCTAAACAATTTTAAAACTGATTTTATAGATTTATATCAATTCCATAATGTTAAAGAAGAGGAATATGATAATCTTTTTAAGGATAAAATGGCGTATAGTGCCCTTTTAGAGGCAAAAGAGCAAGGTAAGATAAAGCACATTGGTATAACTAGTCACAATCTAAAGACTATAGAAAAAGCTATAGAAGATGGAAAATTTGACACTATACAATTTCCTTATAATATAGTTGAAGAACAAGCAGATGAAGTATTTAAAAAAGCTCATGAAAAAGGAATTGGAATAATAGTAATGAAACCTCTAGCTGGAGGAGCTTTAGATAATGCTAAATTGGCTATTAAGTATATACTATCTAAAGATTATATAGATGTAGTTATACCAGGTATGGAGAGTGTTGAACAGGTTAGACAAAATGTCTCTGTACTTGAAAATCTTGTACTAGATGAAAAAGATAATAAGGAAATTGAAGAAATAAGAAATTCTTTAGGTAAAAAATTCTGTAGAAGATGTGAATACTGCATGCCTTGTGCTGTTGGAATAAATATACCATTGAGCTTTTTATGTGAAGGCTATTATACTAGATATGGATTAAAAGAGTGGGCTAAAGAAAAGTATGAGGTTATGGATGTTAAACCTACTGAGTGTATTGACTGTGGGCTTTGTGAGAGTCGATGTCCATATGAACTTCCTATAAGAGAAATGCTGAAGACTGTTGTCGAAAAGCTAGGATAGATTTTATTTATTGAAATCGGTGTAGTAGATTTACTCCGATTTCTTTTTATTGGATGTGGTCTTATATACAAATACTAAATTTACATAGTTACAAGTATTATATAAATTTAATATTTGTGTGAGTATAGATATAACACAGTTATTATTGTTGTTTTAGCATATTTTCAAGTACTAGAGCATCAATATAATGTCAAATAATACATAAAATCTTTATTTCTCAAAAATATTATAGGATATATCATATTTAGATACTGGATAAAGTTCAATTTCAACCCTAGGGTTATCCTTATCTATAAAATCAAATAAAAGTACTGGTTTAAGCTGTTTATCATTTTTTATTATTCCACTTTTTTCAATGCCATCACAAATACTCTTTGGATAATTATGTAAATCCCCCATTCTCTTGTTTGGGAAGAATAATTTTAAGACTGTTATTAGATTTTCTTCGACAGTTTCTCCTTGATACTGTTGGTTTATAAAACCTGCAATCATGTTTTCGTATGCAAGATACTTAGAATATTTTCCCTTTGAAGGCATCCATGCTTGACCATTTATATTGTGAAGCTTAAAATTAGATTTACTAATAGGTCTACCTGGAATTGTTATTTTAATCAAATTGTTCACCATCCTTATACATTATTTATTATAATCTGTATATGATTTAAAATCAAATTCTTGTTTAAAGTGTTTTTACAAAGTTACTTTGTAAAATTTTCTACTTTAGGTATGGTAATATAAGACAAGTGTTTTATCTACGAATTTTAAAATCTGCTATATGCTATATATACCTACACTAGACCTTCATAACACTAATAAATGTAAACTTAGTGGAGAGAATAAAAATAGGACTGTATAAGTCGAGTAAAGACTTAATAATAAACATTGATGTAAATGGAATTGGATAAATTTGCTTGAATTATTATTGTTTAATTTTCTTAATAAACAATAATGTTAATGGAGTATTAAATATAATAAAAAATCTTCTTATTTTATTTATAGGGAGAATGTCAAAATATAATTAATAATATTTGAAGTTTTAGAGCCTAGATTAAATAAGTTAAAAAGCTTAGAAAGATTAAATAGATTAAAAAGGAATAATTTTATGAATAATAAGGAATTAAAAGAATTTTGTAATTTGATAGGATTAAAATGTGTAGGGATAGCTGGTGTAGATAAGTATGATAATCTGAAAAAGATACTTGAAGATAGACATCAAAAAGATTATTTGACTGGTATGGAAGAGCCAATCATTGAAAATAGAATTAACCCAAGAAATATAATGGAAGATGCTAATTCTATAATAGTGTGTGCATTTCCATATCATATAAATAGACAAGAAAAGAATGAAAATTCAAATTTATCAAGATATTGTCACGGTAGGGATTATCATATTGTAGTAAAGGACTTTTTACAACAAATTTGTGATTATATTTCTGAAAAAGTAATAGATTTTGAATATAAGATATTTGCTGATAATGGACCATTAGTTGACAGGTATTTAGCTTATTTATCAGGAATAGGATATTTTGGAATAAATAACAATATTATAACTGATGAATATGGTTCTTATGTATTTATAGGGTATATAGTAAATAATTATAAGTTTGAAGAAGATAAACCACTAGAAAAAAGTTGTTTTAAATGTGGTAAGTGTGTAAAATATTGTCCGGGAAATGCTATATTGGGAAATTATGATATGAATCCTAAGAAATGTTTATCATATATAACTCAAAAAAAAGGAGATTTGTCAAAGGAAGAAAAAGATGTTTTAAAAAATAGCAAAAAGATATTTGGGTGCGATATTTGTCAAGAAGTGTGTCCGCATAATGTTGAAATACCAACAACTCACATTTTGGAATTTAAAGAAAATATAATAGATTATTTGGATTATGATGAGGTACAAAATATTTCAAATAAAGAATTTAAAAGAAGATATGGGGATAGAGCTTTTAGTTGGAGGGGGAAAAATATAATAAAGAGAAATATGGAAATAATTTTAGATAAGTATAATGACTAATAATAAGAGTCTGTTTCATATACTTTAATGTGTATTTACTTTAACACTTGTTGTGTAAAAGTCATATTATATCATTAAAGTTAAATATGGGGAGGTGGGGGAATATTGAAATATAATAATACATCTGAAATAAATCCACTAGATTGTATACTGGGTCAAGAAAGAGCTGTAGGAGCTATGGAGTTAGGTTTAAAAATAAATAATCCAGCATACAACATATATATAGCTGGTGAATCTGGAACTGGTAAAAGTACCTATGCTTTAAAGGTTTTGAATGAATATGCATCCCAAAAAAATACGCATAAAGACTGGTGCTATATATATAATTTTGAAAACCCTAGAGAACCTATTATAGTTGAGTTAGAAAAGGGGTTTGGAAAAGAACTTAAGAAAGATATGGAGAAATTAATTGAAAGCCTTTTAGAAGATTTTAAAAATGCGTTTGAAAGTGAAAGTTTTGAAATAGAAAAAAATAAACTTTTGGACGAATATGAGATAGAAAAAGATATGCTTTTAAAACAAATCAAGAAATATGGAGAAGAAAAAGGATTTAAATTAAAACAAAGCAAAATGGGAATAGTTTTTATTCCTTTGAAAGAAGAGGAAGATGAAAGCGACGCATCTGATGAAGAGTTTTACAAAGCTAAAAGAGAACTAGAAAATATGGCAATACAGGTCGTATATAAAATTAGAAACTTAGAAGAAATAGCTGAAAAAGCAGTGTTAGAGCTTGAAGAAGAGATAGCTAAGCTTGTAGTAGAACCTCATATTAAGACACTGCGTGAAAAATATGAAAATTATGATAAAATTCAAGTTTATCTGGAAAATATAAAGAAAGACATAATAGAATATATGTACTTATTCTATTTAGATGAAGATGAATTAAAAGATAAGTATGATAAAGAACATTTTATTAAATACAAAATTAACCTATTTGTAGACAATGGAAGTTCAAAAAATAAAGAATCAGCACCTGTTGTAGTAGAGATAAATCCAAGTCCAGCAAATCTATTTGGAAAAGCAGAATATGATTATGCAAATGGAAATATAAAGACTGATTTCACGAAGTTATTATCAGGAGCATTTCATAGGGCTAATGGTGGTTATTTAGTAATTTACGCAGACCAACTACTAAAATATACAATGTCTTGGGAAATTCTTAAAAAGACTTTGCAGACAAAAAAAGTAATACTTGAAACACAGACAGCAATTAAACCAGAAAATATGCCACTAGATGTTAAATTAGTATTGATTGGAAGCCATTATATATATGATATTTTGTATAGATACGATGAAGATTTTGAAAAATATTTTAAAGTATTTGTAGATTTTGATAGCGAAATGGATAAGAATGAAAACAATGAAGAGGGAATAGCCAGATTTATAGCATCTCAATGTAATAAGAATAATTTAAGACATTTTACTAAATCAGCAGTTGAAGAGGTTGTTAAATTCAGTACTAGATTATCAGGTGATTTAGAAAAACTATCAACTAAGTTTAATAAAATAATGGAAGTTGTAATAGAAGGAAGTGCTTATGCGGAGTTTAGGGATTCAGAGTATACAGAACAGTGCGATGTTAAAAAAGCAATAAATGAAAAGAGAAAAAGAATTAATAGAGTAGAAACACATATGGATGAATCAATTAAAAATGGCTTTACTTTAATAGAAACAGAGGGAAGAAAGGTTGGAGTAATAAATGGTCTGTCAGTCTTAAGTACAGGAGAATACTCTTTTGGTAGAGTTTCAAGGATTACAGCAACCACTAGCCCAGGAAGTAAAGGCATAGTGAATATAGAAAGAGAAGTAAATATGAGTGGCTCTATACATAACAAAGGAGTGCTTATATTAGGGGGCTATCTTTCAGAGAACTTTGCACAGGATTTACTATTGTCATTAAATGCATATGTTTGTTTTGAACAAAATTATGGTGGGATAGATGGAGATAGTGCGTCTTCTGCAGAATTATATGTATTATTATCCTCTCTTGGTGGAGTACCAATTAAACAAAATATTGCTGTTACAGGTTCTATAAATCAAAAGGGCGATATACAAGTAGTTGGTGGTATAAGTGAAAAGATAGAAGGCTTTTATTCTATATGTAAAACTAAAGGGTTAAATGGTGAGCAAGGTGTCATAATTCCTAAGAAAAATCAAAGAAATCTCGTTTTATCAGATGAAGTTAATGATGCAGTGCGAGATGGAAAATTTAAGATATATACAGTTGAAAGAGTGGAAGAAGCTATAGAGATATTGACAGATGTTAAATTTGAAGAAATAAAGAAATTAGTAAAAGAAAAATTAATATCATTCAGTAAGATACAAACTTTGTCAAAAGAATAAGTTTATCATAGAATTTACTGGGTATTTATGTATAATAAAAAGCAAGAACTTTAATAGGTTTTTGCTTTTTTTGTGAAATATATATATATTAAATTTTTATTTTGTATGCTTTATATATTGATGTTTATTTTTTGTTGATATGATTAAACTATGTATAAATAGCGTTTTATAAATTCGTATTTTAAAGGGGGATAATTATGAAAAATGTAAATCTAAAAGAGATAAATGAAAAAGATGTAACTATGGAAGAAGAGATAAATAAAAAAGGAATGGATAAGAAAGATATAGAGAATTTTAGGGATATTGAAGAAGATAAAAAAAGTATCAAAGTAAGTAAAAAAAGTACTAAAAAAGGTGAAAAGGAGAAAAAAACAAAGAAGATTAGCTCTAGTAAGGCTACACAACAATCAAGTAAAGAAACTAAAAATAAGTCTAAAATTAATAATGAGTCAGCAAATGAAAAAGATGTAAATAAGATTTTAGATGAGTTAGAAAAATTGTACCCAGATGCTAAATGTGAGTTAAATTATGGGACAGCCTTTGAGCTTTTAATAGCAACTATTTTATCAGCACAATGTACTGATGTAAGAGTAAATAAAGTTACTTCAGAATTGTTTAAAAAGTATAATACAGCAAGAGATTTTGCTGATTTGAGTATTGAGGAAATTAGTAAGGAGATAAAGAGTTGTGGTCTTTACAAAAGTAAATCTCAAAAAATAAAGGATACATCTGAACAGCTATGTGAATTATATGATGGTGAAGTACCTGATAGCTTAGAAAAGCTTATAAAACTACCTGGTGTTGGAAGAAAGACGGCGGGAGTTGTACTTAGTAATGCCTTTAATCATCCAGCAATAGCAGTAGATACTCATGTATTTAGAGTTAGTAATAGAATCGGAATAGTGGATGAGCCAAATCCTCAAAAAACAGAATTTGCACTTATGGAAGCTATACCAAAAGAAAGATGGTCACATTCACATCATGTATTAATTTTTCATGGAAGAAGAATGTGTAAAGCTAGGAATCCAGAATGTAAAAACTGCCCAATAAAAGAAGATTGTAATTATTATAAAGAACTTAATGAAACGAAATAACTTTTAGAAAGTAATTTGTGTAAGAGGAATTTTCTGATATAATAATACTTGTGAAAATGTTAGATAAAAAACTATTATATATTTAGATAAAAATTATTATTAACATTATATAAATAGTATAATATTATTGTTATTCTGTTTATAAAATAAAATTTAATAAATAAGAGCGATACTTAGGGAGGATTAAAATGTCATTGAATATAGTATTAGTAGAACCAGAAATACCTCAAAATACAGGAAATATAATAAGAACATGTGCAGCAACAGGTTCAACTTTACATTTAGTAAAGCCACTAGGTTTTTCATTGGATGACAAACATCTAAAAAGATGTGGGCTTGACTATTGGGATATAGCTGATATACAATATTACGATAGCTTTGAAGAATTACAAGAAAAGTATCCAGACAGTAAATACTTTTTTTCTACAACAAAGGCTAAACAGTCACATTCGGATGTGAAATATGAAGAAAATTGTTTTATAGTATTTGGTAAAGAAACAAAGGGATTGCCAGAGCCTTTGTTGAAAGCAAATATGGATACTTGTATTAGAGTACCTATGTTGGATGTTGAAAAAGCTAGGTCATTAAATTTATCAAATTCAGTTGCTATTGTAGTATACGAGGCTTTAAGACAAATAGGATACCCTAATATGAGGTAGTTTAACAAGCCTAAATGAGAAAGGAGCATACTTAATGAAAAATCTAAAGATAATCTGTGACAGTTTATCGGACGTGCCAAAAGATTTGCTAGATAAATATGATATAGATATTGTTTCATTAACAGTTATATTGGAGGGAAAAGACTACAAGGATAGAATTGATATATCTGGAGATGAATTTTATAAAAGGCTTAGAGAAGAAAATGTATATCCAAAAACTTCTCAAGCTACTTATGCCCAATTTAAGGAAATTTTTGAGAAATATACAAATGAAGGTAGAGAAATACTTTATATAGCAGGTTCTGCCACAGCTACAGGGACATATCAAAGTGCTGTAATGGCAAAAAATGATGTAGAAGGTAAAATATATACATACGATTCTAACTTACTTTGTATGGGAACTGGTTTTCTTGTTATAAAAGCAGGAGAACTTGCAAGTGAAGGAAAGTCTATTGATGAAATATTGACTGTTTTAGATGAGTTAAAAGAGAAAGCTTTTGTTATATTTTCAGTAGATACACTAGAATATTTACAAAAGGGAGGAAGAATATCATCTACTAAGGCAGCAATAGGAAGTATATTAAATATAAAACCGATTCTTGAAATAAAAGATGGACTAGTTTCGCAAATATCTCAAGTAAGAGGAAAAAAGAATGTAATTTCTAAGATGATGGAATTGATAAAATCAAATTGTGGGGATGATTTATCAGACCAAATTGTGTATATAGGATATAGTGATGATTTTAAGGAAAAAGAACAATTATCTAAGGTTATGGAAGATGAATTAAGACCTAAAGAAATTAGATTTTTCCAAATTGGTGTGTGTATAGGTGCACATGCTGGTCCTGGTGTTACTGGTATCATATGTCTAAAAAATAAATAATATATTTTTGGATAGGAATTATTTATTTTTTATTAAATTAGTATAATATATTAAATATTGATATGCTAAATTGGATTTATTTTTGATAAAATTAAGTGTTGATATATTAGGTTTAGTTTTTAGGGAAGTGTGTAAATAGATAAGAATCTATTGCACACTTTTTTATAGTAAGATTTATTAAAAAAATTTCAAAATATGCTTGAAAATTGTATATAAAAAATTTATAAATAGGATGTAAAAGTAAATAGGATGTAAAAGTAAATAGGATGTAAAAGTAAATAGGATGTAAAAGTAAATAGGATGTAAAAGTAAATAGGATGTAAAAATATCATAAATGTATGAGGAGTGAAATTTAATGCGTTTCAAAAGAATGTTGATATTGATATTAACTGTAGCAATGACAGCTGGAATGTTGGTTGGATGTGACAATAGTTCAAGTAATAATCCTAGTTCTAACAAAAATAATAAAAATAATATAAACAATGAAAATAATTCAAAAAAATCTGTATCTATGATACTAGATATTGAAGGAACAAATAATGAAGATATGAACAATTCAGCTTTATTAGCATTAAACAATGCTCAAAAGAAATTTAATATAGATATAAACAAAGTGGAGTCAGATGATTCATCCACTTTTGATAATAGTATAGATATCTTATGTAATGATAATTACGATTTAATTATAGCTGTAGGGGCTAGATTTGCAAAACCATTGGAGAAGATAGCAAAGAAATATCCAAAGCAACAATTTGCAATTGTAGATTATGAGTATGACAAGCAACCTTCTAATATAACTTCAATTTCTTATGAAGACAATAAATCTGGATACCTAGCTGGACTAATCGCTGGAAAGATGACTGAAAGTAATAAAGTTGGTTTCATAGGTGGAATAAATGGCTCTAGTAGGGATAAATTTGAAACAGGTTTTAAAGAGGGTGTTAAATTTTCTAATAGTAGTATAAAGGATATTTCAGTTGAGTATGTAGATGTTTTTAAGGATGGTAAATCAGTTGAATCTATAGCTAAAAAGATGATGGATAATGGAGTGGATATTATTTTTTCTACTACTGAAGACGATTCAAAAGCTGTAATAGATGCAGTGAGGGCAAAAAATAAAAAAGTTATAGCAACAAATAAAGACCAGCATGAGTTAGCTCCAGAAAATGTTATAAGCTCTATTGTAAAAGATTTTGAGAATCCTACTTATAATTTGATACAAAGTTTTGTAAAAGGAAATTATAAAGGTGGAAAAGTTATAGAAAACACAGTTGAGTCTGGAAGTACTGGACTTGCCCCAAATAGCTCTCAAAATATTCCTCCAGATGTGTTAGAATATGTTAATAAGAATAATAAATAATCTATTATGATAGCTAAGAATACTCATAACTTTAGTCATGAGGTAAATTGGCTGTCATAATAGACATATAGAGAAAGTCATATGTAGAGGTAGGTCAGACCTATCAAAGTCAGGGAGTGGATTGTGTGAAAATAAAAAGTATATTGATGGCTTGCTTTGTTATAGTATTTACAATTTTTATATTAGCTATATGTAATTTTGATTTTGGGTTTGATAAAGTAAATAGAGATAATTCTAATATAAATAGTGCTAAATCGAAACAGAGCAAGTCTAAAAGTTTACCAACTTCATCAGAGAAAGATAAATCAAATAGTAAAAATAAAAATGAAGAAGAAGAGTTAGAAGATTATGATTCATATGTAAGAAAAACTGTTGGAGTATTATTAGATACTGAAAACTTAAATAATGAATCATATAATAATGATGTACTATCAGCTTTAAAAAGAGCTGATGAAGATTTTGATATTAGAATAAAACTTGAAAAGCCAAAGACTTCTAAGAATTTTAAAGAAAGTATAGAAAAGCTATATAAGTGTGAACCAGATTTGATAATAGCAGTTGGAGTTAGATTTGCAGAACCAATCAAAGAAGCTGCTACTAAATATCCAAAACAGCAATTTGCAATAGTTGATTATGCTTATAAAGTTCAACCAGCTAATGTAATTTCGGTATCATTTCAAGATAATGCTACTGGATATTTGGCAGGACTTATTGCAGGTAAAATGACTGATACTGGTAAAGTAGGTTTTATAGGAGGAATTGAGGGTTCTAGTAGAGATAAATATGAATCTGGATTTAGAAAAGGTCTTAAGACTTCAAATAAAAATGCTGAGTTACTGGTTAAGTATTCAAATGTATTTGAAAATCCTGAATCAGCTAGAACTATTGCAAAGGAAATGAGAGATTCTGATAGAGATGTTGTATTTTCAGCAACAGAAGATGATAGTAAAAGAGCTATTCAAGTAGCAAGAGAAAATGGTGGCAAAGTTATAGCTATTAATAAAGACCAATATGATATGGCACCAAATAATGTAATGAGTTCAATTGTAAAAGATGTAGAACAACCTGTCTACGAATTGATAAAGAATGTTATAAAGGATGGTTTTAAGGGAAAGAAGGTAATGGAATTTAAAATAAAAGATGGAGAAATTGGGTTGACTCCAAAAAGTAGTAGAAACATACCACCAGATGTTTTAGAATACATAAAAAAAGAGTATAACAAGGTGAAAGATACATATTAATTATTGATGTAGAAGATTATAAAAGGTATATTAATTAAATTCAGAGTAACTATACAAAATATACTGATTAAGTTTAGACCAACTATAAAAAGTTGTATTTATTGAATTTGGACTAACTATACAAAACTATACTAATTAAGTCAATATTAACTATATAAAAGTATAATAATAAGTGTGTGAGCAGAAAAATTCTGCTACACACTTTATTTATATTCACATAAAAAATTTATCAAAAAAAAGAAAAAGGAGTAAAAAATGGAATTTACAAGAGAGCCATTTATACTAGATGACGATTTGTGTCTAGCTTTGGTGGACAAAAGAATTAGTTATCTAATGGAAAATGAATTAAAATTAAGAAATATAGAGATAATAAAAACAATAGAATGTAAAGAATTATATGAAAGTATAAAATATCACCCAGATATATGTATTTGTAATTTAGGAAAAGGAGATATAATTATTGCGCCGAATGTATATAATCAATACAAAGAGTTATTAAGTAGATATAAATTTAATATAATTAAGGGAGAAGCTAATTTATTAAATAGATACCCTTATGATATACCTTACAATATTGCTATAGTTGGTGACTATGCTATACACAATTTTAAGTACACTGACAAAGTAATATTAGATTATATTGAAAATAATAAACTTAAAAAGATAAATATAGAGCAGGGCTATTCTAAATGCTCAATCTGTATAGTAGATAGAACATCTATAATAACATCAGATAAAGGTATTTGGAAAAGTATGAAGAATACAGAAATAGAGTGTTTATTAATAGAAAAAGGTCATATAAATTTATTTGAGATGAATTATGGATTTATAGGTGGATGTACAGGGTTAATTTCTAAGGATAAGCTAGCTTTTTGTGGAGATGTTAAAAAACATCCTGACTATGAACGTATAAAAAGTTTTGTAGAAAGTAAAAACAAGGAGATAGTTACACTTAGCAGTGAAAATTTACTCGATATAGGTTCTATAGTTCCTCTCATGACAAGAAAGGAGCGATAACTTTGGTTGAGAAGGATAATATTTCTTCTATGAAATTTTTGAGGAATAATAATGTAAACGATAGATTAATATATACGAATGACATTGTAGAAGTAGTAATAGATTCTGCAAAGCAAGAAGTATTAAATAAAAAAATACTTAGTGGTACTAAAGCTGAACAAAGAGCTTTAAATATTGATGAGATATCAACAGAAATAACTAGTATGATAATAAGTATAATGAAAGAAAAACTTTTAAAAGAATACATTCTAAAATGCTATGGGCGTACATATCCTGAAGATAAAAATAATATATACATATATTCACTGAACATATTTGCTAAAAAAGAGATTTTTATGAGAGAAACAGTATTTACGAGGGTGAGAAATTATATAGAAGAAAATGATTTTATAAATGTAGAAGGTTTTATTAGATTTAGAATGAGAGAATTTATGAAATATATTTCTGCTATAGGTGATATTGCAGTTGAGGAGTATTTAATAAAGAAAGACCAAGATGAGTTTATAAGAGTTTTAAAATACTTTATAGATACTCAAGAAGAAAAGATAGATTTGCTTAAAGTTCATATAATGGAAGATAACACATTTATTTTATACGATAAAAATGGAAATAAAATAGATAGCATAGATGATGAAGAAATCATAAATATGGTAATAAGAGAAAATTTAAACTATGAGGACTTTTTGATAAGTACCTTATTAACTCTATGTCCTAAAAAAATAGAAATATTGGATTTATTAAATAATAATTGCTCAAAGGAAATTATAGATACTGTAGAGGCAATTTTTGAAAATAAAGTTAGTATAATTATGGAAAACTAGAATCTAAAGATATAAAACTAAAAAAATTCTTTTTAAATCGACACAAAAGACTTATAATTGTATATAAAGCTATAATATAGCTGGAGCTATTAACTATAAAAAATATTTACTTGATTAATGTAATCTAGCTGACAAATATACAATTGATAAGGAGTAATTTTATAATGGATAATTTAATTAGGATACTGATATTAGCTGTTATTGGTGGATTTATAGGTTATGTTACAAATGTAGTTGCTATAAGACTAATATTTAGACCAATAGAGCCTATTAAAATACCTATTTTAAATATAGAAATAGTAGGTCTTATACCAAAGAGAAGAGCAGAAATAGCAGCGAATGTAGGAGAAATAATTCAAGAAGAATTTCTTTCTATGGACGAAATACTTGCAAATATCATTACTGACGAAGATAAGGAAGAAGTTGTAAGATACATAAAAGCAAGGATAAAAATTATAATACATGAGAAAGTTTCATTTATACCGAGTGGTATAAAAAGCATGATACAAGATTATCTAGGAGAGATAATTGAGTCTGAAGTTAAGCAAAGTATAGATGAATTGAGTAAAAATATAATAAATAAAGCAAATGAACGTATAGATATACAAAAAATGGTCGAAGATAAGATTAATGAACTAGATTTATACGAATTGGAAGAGATAATAATAAGAATAGCTAAAAAAGAATTAAAACATATAGAGTTTTTAGGTCTTGTATTAGGGTTTTTAATAGGTATAGTTCAAGGAGTGGTTACTATATTTATTTAAATATATGACAATTAGAATTTATTTAAGTATATGGTACTTATTGACTGAATTTAAATATGAGCTGTATTAATTATTAACTATGTTAAGTATTGACTATGTTAATTATTAACTATATTAAGTATTGATTGTATTTAAGTATACAAAACCTAAAAAGTGTACAAAAATTAGAAGTTAGTTTTAATAAAAATTAGTTTTAGTATTTGTCTAGTAATATAAAAATATAGGAATATTGGTTTATAGCTGATTAGGGTGAAAAATAATGGGTAATTATTATATTACATTAATGTTGATTGATGTATAACTATCTGTTATAATGAAAATATATTAAAAATCATAGTGTTGAAGAGGAAGAGTAGATTAGAAACCATTCTCAGAGAATTTGGGTCTATGGCTGAGAGCCCATGTAACAGGTCTATTTGAAAACTACCTTGGAGCTGAGTTTATTAGCAGTATTTGTATTTATAATTTATATATATACTATATGTGAAAGTGCTCGGGTGACGACCTTATAGTCATCAAGAGGGTTGTATACACTTGTATACACCAACTTGGGTGGAACCGCGAATTAATATCGTCCCAAATATACTTGGGACGATTTTTTATTACAAAAAATCTAAAAATTATTTCAATAAGGAGGAAAAAACAATGATTAAAGTTGCTTTAAAAGATGGCTCAATAAAAGAATTTGAAAATGCTGTTTCTGTTATGGATGTAGCCAAATCCATTAGTGAGGGATTAGCTAGAAATGTGGTAGCAGCGTCTGTGAACGGAGAGGTTGTAGGTCTGGACCACATTATAGATACTGATTGCGACTTAAATTTATTTAAGTTTGAAGATAAAGAAGGTAAGGAAGTTTTTAGACATACATCAGCACATATATTAGCTCAAGCTATAAAAAGACTTTACCCAGAAGCAAAACTTGCTATAGGACCAAGTATAGAAAATGGATTCTACTATGATATAGATTTAGACCATAGATTAGTTCCAGAAGATTTAGAAAAAATAGAAGCTGAAATGAAAAAAATAGCTAAAGAAGATTTAAAAATAGAAAGATTTGAACTTCCTAGAAATGAAGCTTTAGAGCTTATGAAAGAACAAGGAGAAGACTATAAGGTAGAACTTATATCTGATTTACCTGAAAGTGAAATAATATCTTTCTACAAGCAAGGTGATTTTACTGATTTATGTAGAGGACCACATTTACCATCTACTAAAAAAGTAAAAGCTGTTAAATTACAAAGTGTAGCAGGTGCATATTGGCGTGGTGACGAAAATAATAAGATGCTTCAAAGAATATATGGAACTTCTTTTGAGAAAAACAAAGACTTAGAAGAGCATTTACATTTATTAGAAGAAGCTAAAAAGAGAGACCACAGAAAATTAGGTAAAGAATTAGGATTATTTATGATACCTGAAGAAGGTCCAGGATTTCCTATGTTCTTACCAAAGGGTATGGAACTTAAAAATGAATTATTAAAATTCTGGAGAGAAATACACAGAAAAGCTGGATATATTGAAATAGAATCTCCAATTATATTAAATAGAAAATTATGGGAGACTTCAGGTCACTGGTATCATTACAAAGAAAATATGTATACAGTTAAAATAGATGATGAAGATTATGCTATAAAACCTATGAACTGTCCTGGTGGATTAATTTATTATAATTCTCAATTACATTCATATAGAGATTTCCCAATGAGAGTTGCAGAGCTTGGTAGAGTTCATAGACATGAGTTATCTGGTGCATTACAAGGATTAATGAGAGTTAGAGCATTTACTCAAGACGATTCACATATATTCATGTTACCAGAGCAAATTAAGGACGAAATAAAAGGAGTAGCTAACCTAATAGATGGTATCTACAAAACTTTTGGATTTGAATATAACCTAGAGTTATCTACAAGACCAGAGAATTCTATGGGAAGCGAAGAAGAGTGGGAAGCAGCAGAAAATGGATTAAGAGAAGCTTTAGAAGAGTTAGGTCTACCATATACTATAAATGAAGGTGATGGGGCATTCTATGGACCTAAGATAGACTTCCACCTAAAAGACTGTTTAGGAAGAACTTGGCAATGTGGTACTATCCAATTAGATATGCAACTTCCAAGACAATTTGATAACACTTATATTGGACAAGATGGTGAAAAACATAGACCAGTTATGATTCATAGAGTTGCTTTTGGTAGTATAGAAAGATTTATAGGTATATTAATAGAACATTATGCTGGTAAATTCCCAGTTTGGTTATCTCCAACTCAAGTTAAGATACTTCCTATATCTGATAAATTTATGGATTATGCAAATGAAGTTAAGAAAGAGTTATTTGATAAGGGTATAAGAGTTGAATTAGATGATAGAGCTGAAAAAATTGGATTTAAGATAAGAGAAGCTCAGCTTGAAAAAGTTCCATACATGTTAATAGTAGGTGAAAAAGAAGTAGCTGATAATAATGTTTCTGTTAGATCAAGAGATAAAGGTGAAATAGGTAGCATTAAATTAGATGAATTTATAGCTAGTATTTCAAAAGAGATTGAATCAAGAGAAAGTATTATTCAAAACTAATATATAAGATATTAATAGATAAGATAAATTTAATCAATATGTTTATATAGTGATTAAATTTATGAAAAGATGAGTATAATTAGAGGTACAGTTAATCATATTTTTATGATAATGTACCTCTAGTTTTTTGTGTGGTAGATTTATTAATAAATAGTGAATCAGTTTAATGTCAAGAAATGATAAATACAAAAGAGGTGTTGAAATGATAGGAAAATTAGAAGAAAAATCTAACATTATTAAAACATCAAAAGAGTATAAGAGAACTATAATTGAAGAAAAGGACAGAGAATGGACCAAAAAATTAAATGACATACTTAGTGGAAATGATTTTTCTAATGACGAGTTA
>NZ_OEZH01000008.1:0-28614 GCF_900243075.1 Clostridioides difficile | reverse complement strand
AAGGAGTTAATTCCAACAGAGATTTTGACTAGTGAAAATGTTGGTGAAGTTGTGACTGAAGATGGATATGCTAAGCCTGAGTATGATGAGGTATTTAAATCATTGTTCACTTTAGATAATGATTACGATTTACTTGTAAATTTTATAAATGATATTCTCAAAGATGCTCCATATGCTAATAGAAATATCAAACCGTTTACTAAAATAAAAAGAATAATTAGAGTTGAAACTGACCCAACAATTAATTACATTGGAGAGAAAAGACCTAGACTTGATATTTTAGCTGAAGATGAAGATAATAATCATATAAATATTGAGATGCAAAGAGCTCTTGAGAGTGATTATTTGGAAAGAGCTGAATATTATCTTAGTCGTGTACATGGTAGAAAGTTAGAAGAAGGTAAAGAATATAAAGAAATTGGAAAAACTCTTGGAATACATATACTAAATCATGTAAAATATAATCACATAGAAGATTATGTAAATTGTATGAGATTAACGATGGATGGACATCCAGATATTTATTCTAGTAAAACTGCATTATATTTTATAGAGCTTCCAAAAATTCATAAATCTAATTATATAGTAAATAGAATTATACTATGGGGAAAACTTATTAGTAATCCTTCTAGTTTGGATGTAAGGATTGTAGCTAAGAATGATTCTATTATTAAAAGAGCACTTGATAGATTAAAAGAATTAGGTAGCAATGAAGAATATTTATTAAATCTGAAAAGAGGTGCTTACATTATGAATAAAAGTAGAAATTTTAAAGAAGAGATTGAAAGAGAAACAGAAACAAGAGTTGCAAGAGAGACTGCAATTAGAGTTGCAAAAGAAAAAGATTATAAAATAATTATAATGTTGAAAAAAAATGGTTTTAAATTAGATGATATATTAAACAAATTTAATGATTTTGACTTAAGCGAAGATGAGATAAAAGAAGTTTATGAAAATAATTGATGTATAAATAAAAGGTGAACTTACGTAAGTTCACTGAATCTGGAAATATTTATGTGTATTCTTTGAATAAAAATTTATTTTTTAAGTGATAATTAAGTATTTATTGATAAGGCTATGAGTATGGAAATATTTATGTGTGTTCTTTAAATAAAAATTTATTTTTTAAGTGATAATTAGGTATTTATTGATAAGGCTATGAGTATGGAAATATTTATGTGTGTTCTTTAAATAAAAATTTATTTTTTAAGTGATAATTAGGTATTTATTGATAAGGCTATGGTTGTAAAAATCATAGTCTTATTTTAATATTTTTCTATTTTTATAAAAATTATTACCTATTTAAGAAAATTTCTTGATTTTTTGAAATATTTCTTTCTTAATTTATAGTTAAATTTCTTTCTTAAAAATAAATACTTAAATGAGCTAAAATTTGAGTCCAATTTCTAATTTTCTGAGTACATTTTTCAGAAATATCTATAGTTGTTAAGTATAATGATTTGTGCAGAGAACCATCTGAAGGAAAAATAGACTTTGATTTAGTAACTTTTCTTAATAATCTATTGTAACTTTGACATACTTCGCCTATCAAGATATATCGTATGAAAAAAGATTTTATTGTAATTTTTATAGGATTTTATATGAAAATAATATAAGAGTTTTATGAATAATATATTTTATATTTACTTATAGATAAATTTATATAGTCATTAATGAAAAAAGCGATATAAAGTTTAGCTCAATTTAGTAAATTTAGTGATATAATTAAAAAAGAAAAGAAATATGGACTTATTTGGAATAATTTTGACAATCTATTTACTACATATGTAGAGTCGTATATAATTAAATTATACGTAAAATATAAAAAAATAATTTATTAATACATTAGGAGAAAGTATTATGATAAAGTCAAGCTTATTTTGGAATATTTTCATTGTGATACCCTTTATGATAGAATGGTTTCTTTGTAAGAAAATGCTAGATTATACAAGTGAGAAAAAGATTTCTAATAGAAAAATAAACCTCTATATAGTAGGTATTGTTGTTTTTGCTAATATAGTTTATTTTTTTGATGTACCTCCAAATATAAGAGTAATTATATCTGTGATAATTACTATTGTATTTTACAAAATCTCATATGATGTGAGGATTATGAAGTCTGTATTAATATCTCTAATCTACTGGATGTTACTAATTGCTACAGATGCCTTAAGTATATCTTTAACAATTTGGTTTAATTCTATAGATAACATGAGCAAGATGGTGACAGGAGATATATACAGGATTGAGTCTATTGTATTGGGAAAGATACTTTTGATTTTAACTTTGTTTTTGTATAGAGCATTAAAGATAAAATGGAATATAGAAATAAATAAAAAGTCATTATTTTATATAATTATCCCCATAGTCGCTAATATAGCATCTTTTTTTGTCATTTTTAAATACATATTTAATTCAGAATCAGGAAGATTAATTCATAATTGTCAGTTCATTATGATTTCTGTTGTATTACTTATATCAAGTATCATCTTAATTTTAATTGCTAAGAAATTACAGCAATATAATACTTTAGTTGTAGAAAATAATATGATTAAAAATATTTTGAAATGTGAAAATGAGTATTATGAAGACATAGAAAAGAAATATTTAAAAACTAGATTATTAAATCATGATATGAAAAATCATATATTGTGTATAAATGCCATGGTTAAAAAAGGAATTGATGTTACTTCGTATTTAAATAATTTGCAAGTGGAAGTCCAGAGTAATGAGTTATTATTTAATACTGGTAATTTTATATTAGACACCATATTAAGTGAAAAGAAAGAAATCTGTGATAAAAATAATATAGAACTAAAAATAGGAATAAATTTTAGTTGTTGTGAAGCTATTGAATTAGTTGATGTATGTCATATATTTTCAAATATTTTAGATAATGCAATTGAAGCATGTAATAAAATTGATAATGGTAATAGAGCAATTTGTATTAAAGGTGATGTTATGCAAAATTTTTATCTAATAAGAGTGGAAAATACTAAGGTCAATAAAGTCATTACTAATAAAAATGGAGATATTATTACAGATAAAAAAGGTTCTCTTCATGGGCTTGGAATAAAAAGTATAAAAAACGCTGTAAATAAGTATGGTGGCAATGTTGTAATTGAATATGATAATAAAAAGTTTATAGTTAAAATTGCTATACCACTCAGAAATGTGAAGAAAGCAGTCAATCATGTAATTTAATGTATATAAATTTAATGTATGTAATGAAATCCTATAATGACATGTTCAGATTGAAATTATTTACTATTTATGAGAAATATTTAAAGTCAGAGGGTTTATACTTATTATAAATTATATATTATTTGTTGTACTTATTACAGATTTTACATATAATGAGTTTGAAGTATTAAGTAGTGTGTTTGAAGTATTAAGTAATGAGTTTAAAATTTTAAGATTTTTATTGTGCAAAATATAAAAAGAAGTTGCATCAAAAGGAGAAATACTCTTCAAAGATGTAACTTCTATGGTATATGTATGAGGGGCTATATTGCCATTTCTGGAATTAAGCTTCTCATAGCTTCTATAGTTGTTTGGATAAGTTTATCAAGTTCCCAGCCAAGCATCTCTGCACCGCTTCTTATAACATCTCGAGAACAGCCAGCAGCAAATGACTTATCTTTAAATTTCTTTTTAACAGATTTTAATTCTAAATCAGAAACACTTTTTGAAGGACGCATTATTGCAGCTGCACCAATTAAACCAGTAAGTTCATCTACAGCAAACAATACTTTCTCCATGAATTGTTCTGGCTTAACATCTGAACCAGTTAATCCATATCCATGACTTACAGTAGAATCTATTATTGATTTATCTAAATCAAGCTCTGTCATTAGTTCTCTTTGTTTAACGCAATGTTCATCAGGATACATTTCAAAATCTAAGTCATGTAAAAGTCCAACGATTTCCCAAAATTCTACTCTTTCAGGGTCATACTCCTTTGCATAGTATCTCATAACACCAGAGACAATTTGAGCATGTCTTATATGAAATTCTTCCTTATTGTATTTTTTTAATATTTCCCATGCTTGTTCTAAAGTTGGCATGTAACTCATTTTTATCACTCCTCTAGCTGAATATTTTGAATTTTTATAAAGTTTATTTTTTATTGATTATATCAATCAATTTCCAAAACGTCAACACACTGATACACAATTTTGTATTTGAATTCAGAAATTAGTGAAAATTAAATTTTTATATCTGAATTCTTTGTATTTAAAGCTTTTCGTTCCTTAATGTTATCTTTGATACAAATGCTATAAGTAACGTAATAAATCCAACTCCTAGTATAATAATGTACACTCTATCTGATAATAAATCAAAAAGTTTACCATACATAACCTGACCAAGTGGCATTGCAATTGCTGTTCCTGCAAAAAGAATTGACATTACTTTTCCTAATAGTTCATTTGGAGTTTTTAATTGTGTGATTGTTATAACATATATTGAGATAAGAGTTGTTGTAAAAAATATTAGCATAGAGGAAACAATAAAGATTAAAAACGGAACTGGAAATCCTGTATTTAATATAAATGGATAGACTGAAAATGCCATTGGTATAAACATAAGTGCACATATTATAAAGGAAATATGCAAATTAGTGATTTTTAGGTATTTTGAGAAAACACCTATGCTCACAGCAGCTATTAGTGAACTAAAAGAGATTGCCCCTTCTGCTAGACCATATAAGAAGTTACTAGCTCCCATAGTTATTTTTACTATATAGGGGATGCCTACGATTAGCATAGAGCTTAAAAATAAATTTATTGCTATGGCTAAAAAAAGTATTTTTAATATAAACCTATTTTCTTTGCACATATGAATAATACCAGCTTTTATATCAGTAAATATAGTTTTTATAATATTGCTAGTTTGCTCTTGTTTAATAAAAGGAATTTGTATAAATATCTCCATAATTGCAGATATAAAGAAACTTATACAACTAATAGCTACAATTGTATTAATCCCAAATATACCATACAAAACACCTCCCAATACAGGTCCTGCGATGTTTGTAAGAGATGCAACACCAGCTACAATACCATTTGCACTCATTAAATGTTCATTATCAACTAAAATAGGTGTACTTGACTGAACTGTTGGTTGATACATTGTACTTATGACTGATAGTATGGTCATAATAATTCCTATAAGTAATATTGAACTGCTATTATTAAATAAGAATACTGCTAAGACTAGTACTGTAAGGCTACTTGAAAAATCAAAAATAACCATTAAATTTCTTCTGTTGAATATATCTGCAATAGCTCCACCAATTGGCGAAAATACTACGATTGGGATTGAAGATACTGCTAGTATAGTAGCAAATATTTCTGCTTTACCAGTTATATCAAGTATGTATAAAGACAAAGCAAATTTGAGTATTGATGCACCAAATAATGATATTATTTGACCTAATACCATCAAGTTGAAGTTTTTATTAAAAGTATTTAGTGATTTTATCATGTATTTACCTACCTATCTAAGATTATTAAAATATTTACAATAATTGCTATAACAGCTATTATTATAAGAAACTTTTTCCTTATTTTAATTCCTAATATTATTAAAAATATAGAAATTATTATGGAAAAAATGGAGTAAAGTGGCATAAGCTCACTGCTAGGGTCTACGAGTTTTGTGTGTATATTTAATTTGTCATTTATTTTGTAAATGATATTATTTAGTTTTTGTATTAATTCAATCATATTAACACTCCTAGGTATAGAGAAATATTTAGAAATTTTATTTTAGATTATTACTCAAGCATGTATCAACTCAAGTATTATTACTCAAGTATGTGCTCTACAAGATTATCTACCATAAAATCAAATACTTCAATATAGTTATATTTGATATCTTCTTTTACTAATAGACTTGATAGTAGAGCATTACAAACACCAAAGGCTTTTTCTTTTTCTATCTTCAACTTGAGATTATATCTTTCAATTAAGTTGTAGAAACTTTGTACATTGTTATATTCAAGTTGTGAAAACATATCCTTAGGTAATTTATTTATTAAGGTGATGTAATCAGAATTATTTGGTGAATATAAAAATGGGTTTTTGTCATATGTTCTATATAACATTTTTAAAGCTTTTGCAAAACCTTCTTTTTGAGGCATGTTACTTAAAATTTCGTCTACTGATGATATAAGCCTGTTTTGAATTCCATTTAATACTTCAAAAAATAACTTTTCTTTTGAATCAAAAAATGTATAGAAAGAACCTTTTGCAATTCCTGATTTTAAACAAAGCTCATCAATATTAGTTTTTTTGTATCCATATTTAGACCAGTTGATTTCACATTCTGAAATTAGCCTTTTTCTTATGTTATCTTTTTCTATTTCTGTAAAGCTTTTAGCCATATTTATCAATCCTCTCTGTTTGCATTATCTATGACTTAAAAAGTGTTTTAAGTCATAAGTATATGATATTATCAATTTATAAATTTGTCAAGTTATTTACGTTATGAGACTTGTATAGAAGTTTGATTTACATATAAGTTTCAAGCGAGTATGTTATTAAAATAGAAGAATGTAGAAAAAACGTTAACTTTAAAAAAATTTTCTAGGTAAACGTTTATAAAAAAAAGAAATGTTTACATAACGAATAAATGGCTATAATTTAAATACACAAAGTTATATCAGAGAGAGGAATAAAAATATGTTTAATGAACTTAGAACAAAAGAAAATGTATATAAAAATTTAATAAATGGAAAATGGGTAGAATCTAATTCAAGAAAACCAATAGAAATTTACTCACCAATAGATAATTCTCTTGTTGGTAAAGTACAATCTATGACAAAACATGAAGTAGATGAGGCTATAAAAAACACAAAAGAGAGTATAAAGGTATGGGCTGAAATGCCTGTATACAAGAGAGCTAATATATTTCATAAGGCTGCTGATTTACTGTTAGAAAATATGGATGAAATAGCTAATATACTGGTACTTGAAATAGCCAAAGATAAAAAATCTGCAAGGGCAGAGGTTGAGAGAACAGCAGATTTTTTAAGATATACAGCAGATGTAGGAAAAAATATGGAAGGTGAAGCTATTAGTGGCGATAACTTTCCTGGTGGAACAAGAAATAAGATATCATATGTATCGAGAGTTCCATTAGGTACTGTTTTAGCTATATCTCCTTTTAATTATCCTGTAAATTTATCAATGTCAAAGATTGCACCAGCACTTATTGGTGGAAATGCAGTTGTATTAAAACCTGCTACACAAGGGGCTATTAGTGCACTTCATGTAGTAGAAATTATGAGAAAAGCTGGGATACCAGATGGAGTACTTAATACTATTACAGGTAGGGGTAGTGAGATAGGGGATTATGTTGTAACACATAAAGGAATTAATTTTATTAACTTTACTGGTAGTACTGAAGTTGGTCAGCATATATCTAAAATATCTGGAATGGTGCCATTATTATTGGAACTTGGTGGAAAAGATGCAGCTATAGTATTAGAAGATGCAGACTTAGATTTTGCAGCTAAAAATATAGTATCTGGAGCATATTCATATTCAGGGCAAAGATGTACAGCAGTAAAGAGAATTCTAGTACAAGAGAGTGTAGCTGACAAATTAGTGGAAAAAATAAAGCCATTAGTAGAGAAGTTGACAGTTGGAAATCCAATGGATGAAGTAGTTATCACACCTCTTATAGATAATAAAGCAACCGATTTTGTTCAAGGGTTAGTTGATGACGCATTACATAAAGGAGCAAAGTTAATAACAGGTAATGTTAGAAAAAATAATTTATTCTATCCAACATTGTTAGATAATGTAAATGTTGATATGAAGATTGCTTGGGAAGAACCATTTGGTCCAGTACTTCCAATTATAAGAGTTAAAGATATGAATCAAGCAATTGAAATTGCTAACCAATCAGAGTATGGGCTTCAATCATCTGTGTTTACAAATAATATTGATAGGGCGTTTTATATAGCTGATAAGCTTGAGGTTGGTACTGTTCAAATAAATAATAAGACTGAAAGAGGTCCAGACCACTTCCCATTTTTAGGTGTAAAGGCATCTGGTATGGGAACTCAAGGTGTTAAGTATTCAATTGAGGCTATGACTAGACCTAAGGCAGTAGTGGTAAATGTTAGAGAGTTGTAATAAATAGAGATAAAGAATAGTAGAGATAAAGAATAATAGAAATAAAAAATAAAGGAGTTGTCTTAAATTTGATTTTTTGTAATTGAATTTTAAGTTCAACTCCTTTTTGAATTTTTATATGCTATTTCTTAGTAATTATTTTTTAATAAATATCTTAAACTTTGAGATTGATGAAATTTGAACATGATAAATATCTTAAATTTATAGTCTTGTTTTCTAATGATGAAGCCTATTTCTACTTAAATAGAGCAATTTCTAAAATGAACATTTTTATCTCGAGTACCATATACAATGAAAAAAATTAACCTTGACAAGTGACCGATGGTTGCTGTATGATAAATAAAAAAGAAACGACCAGTGGTCGCTAAAAGGAGGTATCGCCCTATGCCAAAAGGAATTGTGCTTACACCCGAACAACAAGCAGAACGCCGAGAAAAAATAGTTGCTGTTGCTTTGAGTCTCATGGCTGAAAATGGATTCAAAAAAACATCAATGAGAGAAATTGCAGTTTTAGCCAACATGGGAAAGTCAAGTCTATACGATTTTTTCAAAACGAAAGACGAGATTGTTGTATACGCAGTTGAGAAAGAAATAGAAAAAACTATCCAACAAGTTCATAGGATTATTGATGGTGAACCTTCGCCACAACAGTGCCTTAGAAAAATCATGCTTAATCATCTTAGATTTCCAGAGCAGTATAGAACTGTACTGATGTGGTTAAATACAGAATCTGATTATTTAGAAGAAGAGTATCGAAAGAGACTTAAAGATGCTCGTTATGCATATCAAGATATTATAAAATCGGTAATTGATAATGGTGTGACCACAGGTATCTTTCGCAAAACGGATACCGCTCTTGTGACACGTTTGTTAATTAACTCCATGTTATCAATCAGCTACACGTCCCGACCATCAGATAGTTCGGAAAAAATGTTGGATGAAACAATGAATATATTTCTGCACGGGATTATGAATGATGGAGGTGAATGATTATGATTTATTATGTCTTGCCACTGGAACATAAACAAGCAACCATTGAAATTGTTGGTGGAAAAGGAATGTCTTTATCAAAACTATTGACAGCAGGCATCCCTGTGCCAGACGGTTTTCATGTTACGACTGCTTCATACCAGATTTTTGTTGAGACGAACCATATTCAGTCTCGAATTAATAAACTGCTAGATGGTATTGATTCCAATAATACCAGCCAACTTGAAGATGTATCTAAGAAAATAGGGGTGCTTTTCCATAATGGAGAAATGCCACAGGAAGTGTCGGACGCAATTAAAACGGCTTATGCCGGATTAGGGAACATATCGGTGGCTGTCCGTTCATCTGCAACTGCTGAAGATTTACCTGACGCTTCTTTTGCAGGTCAGCAGGAAACTTATCTTAACATACAAGGTGAAGATAAAGTTATTGACGCTGTAAAGAGATGCTGGGCTTCCTTATGGACAGCTCGTGCTATTGCTTATCGTGTGAAGAATAGTATAAAGCACGAGATTGTCGCACTTGCTGTTGTAGTACAAAAGCTTGCATTTTCCGATTCATCTGGTATTATGTTTACGTTAAACCCAATCAATGGTAGACGTAGCGAAATGATTATTAACGCTGCATGGGGGCTTGGTGAAGCGGTGGTTTCTAGCTTAGTTACACCCGATACAATCGTAGTGGATAAGGACTCCGAACGAATTATATCGTATGAAGTGGCAAATAAAGAGATTATGACGGTTCGTACTTCAGAAGGAACAGAAGAAACCATGGTTCCTGAAAGGTTGAGAAAAAAATATGCTCTTACTCGTAATCAGGTAATGCAACTGATACAGCTTGGAAAGAAAATTGAGAAGTATTATCAAATGCCTATGGATGTAGAGTGGGCACTGGAAAAAGATAAATTGTACATTGTTCAGGCTCGTCCAATTACTGTTCTGCCACCGGAATGGGTATTGCCAGAACAGGATGTTGTATACACAAAGGGAAGTTTGGCAGAACACTTACCAAATCCTGTTACACCTTTGTTCGCCACGCTTGGTCTTGAAATCGTAAACCGTGCATCGGAGCTTTTATGGATAGATATGTTTGGTAAAAGTGCGAAAAAACTACTGCCAAAAAACGGGGCATACACGGTTATTAATGGATATGTTTATCTTTCTGCTAAATCAAAGCCACTTTTGATTGCTATCAAATCCCTTTCCCCACGCTCTTTACGTAGGACACTTATGAACAGCGTTGCACGCTGGGAAACGGCACGAAAAGGATATGAGGATGCTATTAAACAATGGGAAGAAAAGCCCCTGCATACGATGAACGCCCATCAAATTATGGAGGGTATTCAGACAATATTTTATGCCGCATGTATTTATTTCACAAGGATTCAGCTTACGTTGCCTGCTGCTTCTATCAGTGAAACATTATTTACAAAATTATTTCAAGGAGCAGTTCGACGTGCTGGTATAACGGATACTTCCGTTTTCCTGCTTGGGTTTGATACGATTGCTCTGCAATCGGAAAAGGAGTTGTGGGGTCTTTCAGAATGGGTAAAGCAAAATAACAGCATCAACCTTTATCTGCAAAACAGTCCTGCAATAAAGATAGCAGAAGATTTCATGTCTTCAGTTGTGCCTGTTGGAGTTTCACAGGAAGTATGGATAGAATGGAAAAATCGAATCAATAAGTACTTTAAAGAGTTTGGTCGTACCGCTTATGAGTTTGATTTTGCGTATTCCACACCGCAGGAAACACTTACACCAACTTTTGAATCCGTAAAAACATTTGTGGAAGGAAAAGGGGAAAGTCCTTTTTTACGCCAGACCACGTTTGAAAAGCGTAGAAAACATGCAGAAGAAGAGATTTTACAACACATAGGTGGATTGCGTAAAAAACTATTTTTTAAGTTGCTCCATTGGGCGCAGGAAACCTCTCCTATGCGTGAAAATGCTATTTATTTGATGGGAATGGGACATCCTCTGATTCGCTGTATGTTTCAGGAAATCTCAGAACGATTCATACGAGGAGGAGCTATTTCACATTTAGATGATATTTATTGGCTCACAAAATCGGAATTGGAGGCACTTATAGAGCAGTTGGATAAAAATAAGTCTCTATCTGATATGAACGGGTTAATACCTGTTCGAAAAGCTGAACTTAAAAAATACATGGGTTATGTGTCACCATCCAAGTTGCCAGAGAAAAACAAAAAAACTATATCACAAGCACTACAGAAGCAGAAAGATGGGAAAATTGTGTTGACGGGCATTGGTACCAGTACTGGTGTTGTGACGGCTCCAGCTTGTGTACTGAATAGTCCAGCAGATTTTGAAAGCTTTCAACCTGGAAGTGTTTTGGTTGCAGTTACCACAACTCCAGCATGGACACCATTATTTTCATCTGCAAGTGCGATTGTAACGGACATTGGTGGTCCTCTTAGCCATTCAAGCATTGTCGCACGTGAATATGGCATCCCAGCCGTTATGGCTACACACATTGCCACACGAACTATTAAGAGCGGACAAATGATAACGGTGGACGGGTTGGCAGGTACGGTGACGTTTGATGAGTAAAAAGCCTATTTTCGCTTTGAAGCTTTCAACCTTTGTGATTGCGTTAGCGGAAGTAGTAATACTTAAAGTTTTTAGATTTCATAATACTACTAATACCCACCGAACAGCAGTAAGAGAAACCATAGCTTGGTGGGTATTTTCTTATGCAAAAAAATGAGAATGTCTCAAAATAAAAATTTGATTAGAAAAAATCAATTTTGAGACAATTCCTTTATTTGTTGATACAATAATATCACTTATAATAAGCAATTTTATATTGTTAATTGGAGGAGTTTTGAAACATAAGTTTTTCAAAATCTTTTATTGGTAAAGGTCTAGAGAACACGTATCCTTGTAACATGTCACAGTTTATTTCTTGCAAGAAATCTTTTTGAAAACTGGTCTCTATTCCCTCAGCTACAGTGGTCATTTTTAACTTTTTAGCTAGTTCGATTATAGATACAATTATATCTCTTTCACGTTGAGAATCTAAGCGTTCTGATTGAAAAAATGCTCTATCTAATTTTAATGTGTCGACATAAATATCCTTAAGCATATTGATTGAAGAATAGCCACTTCCAAAATCATCAATAGAGCATTTAAAGCCATTTTTATGGATTTCATTTATTATTTCACTAAATACTTCGACATCTTCAAATACAGTTGTTTCTGTAATCTCAATTTCTATAAGGTGAGAAGGAATATAATATTTTTTAGCTATTTCCTTATATGCGTTGATGAAATTCTTGGATGAAAAATGACAACGAGACATATTTACTGAAATATTTATAGTATTTAATCCATCATCAATCCATTTTCTTAAAGTCTTGCAAACTTCTTCAAAAACATATAAATCTAACTGTACAATAAATCCATTTTTCTCAAATAATGGAATGAATTCGTTAGGAGGAATTATTCCTTCGACAGGATGAATCCATCTCACTAAAGCTTCTGCTCCACATATGACTTGGCTGGATAATTCCAACTTTGGTTGCAAATAAACTTGAAACTCTCTCTTTTCAAGTGCTTCATACATTCTATTTTCTATACTTTGCTCTAAGATAAGTTTTTCCTTATCTACTTTACTGTAAAAATTGCAAATACATAGACCATGATTTTCTATGTTTTTAATTGATTTACAAGCTACATTTGCACTATCTTGGATGTTTGTTATATCTAAAGAAGTGTCATAAATTACATATGCACCAGCAATAAAATAAAGCATGTATTTATAATTAGCATCATCATTGAATCTATTAATATATGCAACTATTGAGTTTAGTCTAGAAGTTATATCTTCTCGTCTATCTTTTAAAAGAAGAATGAAATTATCAGCAAAGATTCTGGTAACAAATTCACCTTCATGTAAGTGTTCACTTATACAATTGTAGATATATTTTAAAAGTTTATCTCCAGAGATATTTCCTGCTAAATCATTTATTACTTTAAATTTTTGCATGTTGAGCCATATAAGGGTGTATGTACCAGATGGTGATTGACTAATAACTTCTTTTGCTATCATGTTAAACTTTGTACGATTCATACCACCAGTAACTGAATCAATAAAAGCCAATTTCTCTAATTCCTTATTATTTTTTTCAATAATCTCGTTTTGTTTTACTAATTTCGTGACATCTGAATATATTAAAAGGTATATAGGCTTATCATCTTCCCAATCTATACATTCAGCTACAACTTGCATGTGAATAATATCTCCATTGATAGTTTGTGGAGAGATAGAAAAACAAATGTATCTTCCATCTTTAAAATCACTATGATGCTTATACACAGTACTAAGATAATTTCCTAAATTCATATCTTCTAGTAAAAAATCTACCTTATCTTTAAAAATGTCAAAGTATTTCTTGTTAGCATCAATAAGTTGGAATCCAAAGTCAGTAACCTTAAACTTAGCAATAAGCCCTGGGAAATTATTGTATGTTACAGTTTGTTCTATTTTAATCATCATTTGTTCTGTAATATCAACCATAACAGAATATGAAATAGGGTATCCATCAACTATTTCTCCTGTTAAAAATCCAAATAACTTTATCCAAAGTTTTTTTCCACTGCGATGTTTCATACGACAAACAGAATCATATTTTTTTGCTCCAGTAGAAAACGTTTTTACTACAATATCTACAAGTTCATTCCAATCTTCTGGATTATCCTTGTAAAAAAGGTCACATTGATTATGAAATAGAGTTTCGTATTCTTCTTTTGTATAACCGAACATTTCATAATAGCGGTCATTAGCCCAAACAACAGTAAAGTGTTCATCTAATAGGTGTTTACTAACGCTTACATCTAGTGCATTCATTAATAAACTATATTCAATATTTTAAAAATCTGTACATTTTGACATTCCTAGGACTCCCTTATAACATATATTTTATAGAATATCTAAATTACCTAGTTTAAAGTAGATTTATTTTTAAGCTTATTTTCATACATCAAAGAATCTGCCTCTGATATTAAAGTTTCAATATCAGATATTCCATCCCACTCAACTAACCCATAGCTTATGGAAAGAGCATAAGGATACTCGTAAGTATTACTTAATTTTGATAATTCATAATTGATATTAATCATTATTTTTTCTGCTTCTATACAACTTGTATTCTGTAAAAGGAATACAAATTCATCTCCACCATACCTAAATAGTAAGGAATTTTCTATATTTATAAGTTTTTTTACTATTTGTGCAGTAGTGGATATGTATTTATCACCAAATTGATGTCCAAATTTATCATTTACAAGTTTTAAGCTGTTTAAATCAGCAAAACACAGAGTAAATTTATACTGATTTGATGTCCATTCTGATAATTTTTGGTTTACAAAAGGTCTATTGTAGAAGCCTGTCAGTAAATCTGTATATACAATATCATTCAATTTATTAATTTCATATTCTGTTTTTAAGCTTTCTACATATTCTATTTGGTTTTTACTATCGTAACTTTTTATTTGAGTAATTCTAAAGCTATATCTTTCTGCAATATAGTTACCTACCAAAACTATTATGGCAGACTTGATTCCATATAATTTTGAAATCAAGACATTTTCAACAGTATAATATATTGATAGACTCAAACATAGATACAAGTACATTACAAACATAAGGCTCAATAAAAAAATCAGATTTTTTTTGTCTTCTAAAACTGTTTCAAAGCTAATCTGATTATTTTTATGATTTTTATAACAGAAATATAGCCCTGTAACTATAAAACTAAATGATATAGAAAACATTCTGTAAATATTTGTAATAGAATTACTATCAAATAAATATGCTGGCATGTCTAATACTATTGACATTAAAGACCTAAAAAATATGTTTATTGCTAAACCAATGATAGAGCAGTTTAGTGAATAAAAAAGGTTTTTTATGATGGGGAGTTTATAAGTTATTTTAATTTGTATGAATAAAACCAACATAAAAATTGTCCAATTTGTAATTAGATGTAATCTTAAATAAGTACAAATAATAAAGATTAAATAATTAAATAGAGAATATATAACGTATACTTTATATTTATTTTTAGATTTACTAATCACAATGTCTAGATATTTAAAAAAATTATAATGATAAAGATAATAAGATGAAAAACATAGTAAAATTATAAGTAAGCTTATATATATATCCATTTTAGTTACTGTTCTTTCTATGATTATTTTGTTTATCAGTGTACATTCTAACATCTGCAATATTAATGATTTCCTCTATAGTCATTTTATTTTCGCTAGGAACTTCCACAATACCATAGCTAAAAGATATCTTATTATCCATAATTTTACGTATTTTCTCCATAAATTCTTTTGTTGTGTTTTCATTAGATTTAGGCATAATAACTATAAACTCATCTCCTCCTATTCTAGCAAATATATCGTCTGTTCTTAAATTTTCAATAACTATACTTGAGAAGTTAATAATATAGTTATCTCCAGCTAAATGTCCATATGTATCATTTATTGTCTTTAATTTGTCCAAATCAATATATACTAATGAAAATAATAGGCTATTATCAATATAAGACTGTATTTTTTCAAAAGCAAATTTTCGAGTATATGCTGATGTTAATTCGTCAATGTTAGCTTTTTTCTTTAATAAATTGACTTTTAATAACTGTTCTTTCTTTATCATTTCTAGTCTATTATGTTCTTTTTCTAAATAAATGTTTTTTTCGATGGAATATATATGATTGATGAATATAATCAGTTGTAAGGTTAATAATAAGCTACTTCCAATTATAAAATAGGAAGTTAGAGAACTTGGTGGTGAAAATGTAACCTGTATACTATCAAATAATATATAGCCTAAAGTGAACCAAATAAACTTTAAAAATAGACTGAATTCTATTTGATTTTTAGTTATTATATAAATGTGCTCTTTTATTTTATCTATAGAGTACCATAAGATAAAATCTAAAATAGAAGCAATTAAAATACTAGTTAACTTATAGGTCATATTTATAAACATAGTATCTAGACTTGTATTTTCAACAAGAGATATTATACTTAGAGTAATAAGGTGTAAAATACAAAAACTTATTACTGCTATATTAGGAATAAAACGATTGCTATTAGATTTTTTTTTGTTCATTAAAAGCAATTTGTGACTTACTATGTAAAACAATATATAAAATAGTGGTAATGGTAATTCTGTAAACATTATTGTCAAAAAAGTTAATGGTTTTACTATAAATATGTATTTATAGTTCTTATGTACAGCTATACTCTTGTTTCCAAAAGATGCTACCTTGTATATGTAGATATTGCAGAGTTCAATTATTAATATAATAGTTATGATTAAAAAAATATGGTATTTCATAGTATATCCTCTTTTAAAATTATATTGTATTTACTTAAAATGGAGTAAATTTTATATACTCGATTTTACATCTTTTCTTTAGGTACATATAAAGAGCTTATATGGATACCTCCTTTTTTATTGTATATATTTTGTGCTAGATAGAGTTTAAAGAGTATCCCTATACTTTATATTTATATATAGCAAGTATCATAATTATATATTTTAAGTATCATATGATTTAGTGTGTAAAATTAAGTAAAGTTATTCTATTAGCAAACATAAATAATATCTAAAAAAATATATATTCATTGAAGTTTTAAAGCACTTAAAATTATTCTAATTAATTTACTACAACAACATGTTAATTTATTATAGTCATATATAATATGCTATTTTACTGTATTATGGTATTATAAAACTTAGACCATATATATAAATGGTTTATATTAATTATAGATTATGAAGAAAAAATAAGCAACTACTTTAACTTGTTAAATAAAAATAAATCTAGTTTATGAAAGTCAATAAATCTAATTTATCAAAGAGGAAAAATATGAAGAAAAAACCACAATATCTAATTATTTTTGAACATATAATTCAACAAATTTACACTGGTAAGATTACTGTTGGAGATAGACTTGATTCCATCCAAAATATGTCCAAAGAGTATATGGTATCAAGAAATACTATAAAAAAAGTAATAAAAATGTTGTCAGAAAAGGGATTTATAGAAACAAAAGCTGGGTGTAGACCAGTTTTAATCAACAACATTAAACAATCAATAGAATCTGAATTATCATATGAGAGGATTTTGCAAGTATCAGAGATGTATCAGATTTTTAGCTTGATATTTCCTTCTATTGCTGTGTACAATATCAAAAGATTTACAACTAAAGATTTTCAAGAATTACATGAGATTACTGATTGTATAATAGAGGATAGTTCTGACTATTTTGTCTTTAGAAAACAAAGGATAAAATATATAGAGAAGCTAATAAGCAAAACAAATAATTCTCTTATTAAATATTTTTGTGATATTATTCAGTATGATGCTATGATTTCAGAAATGGTTTATAGTGTCGATAACTTGGATGACTGTTATGTAGATTTTTTTAGTAATAAGTATATAGAACAAATAAGAAAAATTTATTCATATGCACTGAATGGGGATTTCATTAAATTCAAGGAGTCATTAACCTGTATGTATGAAAACTGCAGAGAATCTACACTTAAGATGATAAAAAATTATGTTCCAGAAGGTAGAGAGGCAAATAATTTTAATTCTGTATCATTAGAAAATAGTTATTTATATGATTTAATTGTTTCAGATATAATTTGTCAGATTTTTGAAGGAAATATTGAAATAGGAGATTGTCTGCCGTCAATTACTTCGGTAATTAATAAATATAGTGTATCTCTTCCAACAGTTAGAAATGCGTATAGTAAACTAAATGAATGGGGAATTGCTAAAACGATTAATGGCAAGGGAACGTATATAACCCTTTTTTCTGAGTATGATGATTATTATATAAATACAGAAGAAGGGTCTAAAAGATTGAATTTGCTTTTAGATGCTATAGAATTTGTTACGATTACTCTTGAGGATGTAATCCTTTTATTAAAGGAGAAGATAGATTCCATAGATGTTAAGGATATAGAGGCTCACTTAAGATATTTACAAAATAATTTTGAAGAGTGTAAGGTTTATCCCGACTTTGTTTTGCTTTGTAAGATAGTAGATTATACACAAATTTACGTATTGCAAGAAACATTTTTGCATTTAAAACAATATATGATATTTGGAATTTATTTAGAGAGATTCTTTCGTAAAGAGTATAATGAAATTTTGAAAACACGTTTTGATGTATGTTTGGAGATACTTGTGTATTTAAAAAAAGGTGATGTTGAAAATTTTGCAGAAGCTTTTTCAAATATTTTTAAGAATTCTTTACAAAGGTTGAAAAATGTTATATTTGTGTTAAAGAGTGATATTTGAGTATAATTAAGAGCAATATAAAAAATAATAACGTTTTTATGTGATTTTAGATAAATTAAGTTAAGTAATGGATATTTTCTAAGTATAATAAGTGAAAATATCCATTATTCTATTTATCAAATTTTAAGAACAAAGTGTATATCGTATTGTAGAATAATCTTATTATCTGTAAAATTTAGGTTGTTTCACAAATATTTTTACTTAATAAATTTTAACTAAATTTTGTAATAGAAATATTTCATTATTAAATAAGGTTTTTATAATCATAATAATAAGTAATAGATAATTAAACTATTTTTAATTAATGGTTGAGTATAAGTTTAAAATATATAAATTGATATACTTATTTTAATGAATTTTTTGAATGTTTTATTCTAATAGAATTACTAATTTTTTGAAATATATTATAGAAAATTGTTTTAAAATATTGTTTTTAGTGATTATTTATCCAGTTATGCATTTTTATTGACCAGTTACACGAAATATATTGAATATTAAGAAAATTAGTACTACTATATGGATAAATAAATAAATATATACATAAAGGAGGTTTTTTATATGAGTCTTTTTGTTGGTGGATGGTCAAAATTTAGGGCTGTCGAAGAAGAAGATTTAAAAGTATTTAATGAAGCTGTAGGAATGTTAAAAGGGGTTGATTATGAACCACTTATTGTTGCTACTCAAGTTGTAGCAGGAACAAATTTTAAATTTATTTGTAATGCTACTTCAGTTACAAATCCTCCACATGATTATTTAGCAGAGATAGTTGTTTTTAAACCTCTTCCTTGTGATGAACATGATGCAACAATTACAAGTATTAATATAATTAAGTAATATTAATAGGAGCTGGAAGATGAGATTAAATATTTTTCTAGAATTAAAAATAACATCCACTAAAGGTTTAGAACCTGTTTTTATTGTAGTTGAAGATAGAAAATACAATCATGGTGGTATAATGTTTAAGCCAATAGTGGTGTAATGTTTAAGCAAATAAAGGTGAAAAATTCAAGCCAATAATGGTGTAATGTTTAAGCAAGTAAGGGTGAAAAATTCAAGCCAATAATGGTGTAATCTTTGAATTAATTGTAGAAAGATAATTGTGATAAAAAGTATATATATGTATAACTATAGAACAATAGTGGACAGATAATATAATAAGACAAATGTGTTACAGAAAATACAATAAAATAAGTACATTAAATAAAATAACTGTGTTGATAAAAATTATACCTTACAACACAGTTATTTTAGTAAATAAGGAAGAAGCAATTATCGAATGAAGATGTAAAATTATTAAAAATAAAAAACAAAAACAAATTTAAATATAGTCTAAGAACTTTACAATTCACTTAAGTGATTAAACTTTATTTAAATAAAAACATATAACCAAGGGGGAAAATAAATGCCAGAAAATAACAATCAACTTTTAGAAGAAATAACGCTCTTATTAAACGAAGGAAAAGTAGCAATAAATAAGGCGGAAAATCAAAACTTAATTCTAATTCTTGGTGGGACAGGTTGTGGGAAAAGCACTGCAATTAACTATCTTGCAGGATGTGTAATGAAGGAAGTGGAGGATGAAGACACTGGTATATCCTACATTGAATGTTTAGACCCTGTAGCAGAGATTGGTTCAGGAGCTGTTTCTCAAACTTTGTATCCAAACATTGTAGATATGAGAAAACCAGTAGAAGGAATGGATGCAAAATTATGTGATACTGCAGGATTTAGCGATAATAGAGGGGTAGCCCATGATATTAGTGCAGCAGTTTCATTAGGTGAAGTATTTAAAAATTCTGCATCTATATGTGCAGTAGTTGTATTAATACCAGAAGCAGATATATTGGATTCTAGACTTACAAAAGTACTAGATTTGTTTCAACAGTTAAATATGTGTCTTCATAAAGAAAATTTTAAGGGTAGTATAACTTTTTTCATTTCAAAAAGTTTCTTAGGAAGAACAGAAAAACAAATATATAATGTTATCAAAAGAAAATATGAACAACTGTGTGAAAATTTAGATAGTAATATAGAAGAAAAAGCTTGGTTATTTGAAGAATTACTAAAAGATAATGGAAAAAATATTCATCTTTGTAAGCCACTTGCATCAGATGAGAGGGAAGGTTTATTAAAAAAAGTACTAGAATTAGATGAAGTTAAAGATAAGACATCAGCATTCCAATATCCAATTAGTGCAGATGCAAGATTAGTTTTAGATACATTGATAAAAGAAATTCAAAATAATATCGTATCTAGTTTGGAAGATTATGTTAAGGAATATACAGAAGACTTTGTCAATGTTATCGGAAAAATAACATTGATTCAAGAAATATCAAAATATGATAAGGTTGTGAGAGTATTTAAAAGCTGGTTGGAAAGTACAACAAGTCTTACTATAGACAGATTTATTAACGTATTAGCTAAAGAAAGTGGCTTATTCTTACAAGATAATTGTATGAAATTACAAAATACGATAAAGGGAAATTTAGATATAATTGATGCCTTAAGTAAATATACAGAACATGGAACTGGGGAAATTTTATTACCTTCTGTACATATGGAATATATTATAGAAAAAGCAAGTAAAAAGATAATGGAACAAAACTTCATTATAATAAGAAAGAATTTAGAAAAAGTTTTAGTTTCTTATGAAGTACAAAAACAAGTGTTTACATTACCAAATAGAGAAAAATTAATGGAAGTGGCAAATAAAAAAGACTATATATATAGTATAAATGATTTTGAATCAATTTTGGCGAATGTTACAGTTACACAGAATGAAGAATTAGGAGACAGTATAACAAGATTAAATGCGTATGGAGAAGAAGGAAACGAAATAATTAGAGAATTTATTAGTAAATATATTTTAAATCCATTTATAGTAAAAACAATTAATATTAATGATAAGAAAGGTATTGAAATAAAAGCATTGATTCCAAACTTAGTAATTAGCAGTGTATTGGAATATTTCAAAAACAGAAAAGTAGATGACGATGTTTCTACATTTATGTTCTTTGCTAAAGATACTATTTATATGGATGATAACCTTGGAATGGACTTTGCATCAGAGAAGAATATTATTCTTGCTTGCAATAACCTCGATGTAGGTAGTAATGTAAAAATTAATGTAAGTGGAAAGAGTGGAGAACTTGTAGATAATTCTATGTATGGGAAAAATGGTGAAGATGGTAGAGATTCAGGTAATATCTACTTGTATATTAAGGAAGGAATTAGAAATTATCGTTTAACACTAATTGCAAATGGAGGAAATGGTTCTAAAGGAATAGATGGGAAAAATGGTGAAACTGGAGCTTCTGGAAGTAATGGAGCTGATGCAGGATATACAAGTAATTTCCACGGACAGATGTTTAAAGGATATTTTGCAAAAGGCACAAGTGGTAAAAAAGGTGACAAAGGTGGAGCTGGTGGAAATGCTGGAAGAGGTGGAAATGCTGGTAAGAAAGGTAATATTTACTTTATTTCAGATTCAGAGGAACAAAAAAATAGAATAATTAATCATTGTGATATAACAGTGAGAGACGGAGAAGCAGGTCCAAATGGTACACCAGGTTCAGGTGGATATGGAGGAAGTGGTGGTTATCATGGATATAATACACTTTCATTTTCTCCAAGTGGCATAGATAAGACTGTGTACTATACAGGATATTTTACAAGTTGGGACTATAAGTTAGATAGTATAGTTAAATATCATATAGAATTTAGTGGTGGAAATTGGAATGAAGGTAAAACAGGACCATCAAGAGAATACGCTGAATATGGAGACAGAGGAGATAATGGAGGATTTAATGCTCCAAATACTAAGTTATCAACAGCTGTTTCAAAGGTAGAAGAGAATCTTATTAAAGAAAAATATCAAAGCTATTGTTCTGAAATATAGAAAGGGATGGATGTATGGCAAATAAACTTTATAGTGGAATCGTAAACCTTTTGGAAGAGGGAAGGGATGAGCTTAGAAAATATAATTTAAAGGAAAAATCAATTTTGTTATTTTTGGGTGCTTCAGGTGTTGGAAAGAGTACTTGTATCAATTATTTAAAAGGCTGTGTAATGGAAGAAAAAACAGATGCAGAAACTGGACAAGTATATATCACTGCAAAAGATTCAGCTGTTGAAATTGGAAATGGTGTATATTCTAAGACTTTATGCCCAGAAGTTGTAGATATTGCAAATAGAAACTTTTCATTATGCGATTGCCCAGGATTTTTTGATAATCGTGGAGCAGAGTATATGATTGCAGGTGCAATGCTTGTAAGGGAAACTATTTCTACATCTTCAAAGGTGAAAGGAATGGTAGTTATTTTAGACTATCAATCTCTACTGGATTCTAGACATACATTATTAATGGAAACGGGCAAAAATTTGAAAGATATGCTTGGTGATTATGAAAAGTATAAAGAAAATTTCTTCTTTCTTATCAATAAAATACCTAAGACACTCGTCGGTAATGTAACAGAAGAAAAAATAAGAAATATATTGAAGAAAGCAAAAGAAGACCTAGATAGCCAAGAGAAAAATTATGATGGTTATAAGGAATTAGTATACTTATTAAATGTAGTGTTAGCAGATGGTGTATCTATCAAATTATGTAATCCACTAGATAAACATCCAGAAAAGTTATTGGATGAAATGAAAAATCTCCCTGAAACTTTTGAAAAAATAAATATGGGATTGATGCTTACTGCTTCTTGTAAAATAGAAATACAAAAAGCTGTTGATGTAACCTATAAAGAGCTAGAAAAACTTTTAGTTCCTTATATAGAAAGTGTAAAAAAAGGTATAGAAGATTCTATTTCTATTTTATCTTCTATAAATAGTCTAAAAGATAAAAAAGTACAACTTGACAAGATGTATACGGATTTATGTAGCAAAACTAATAGTATGAAAGAGCTTATGGAGTTTGTACAAGAACTTTCATATGGTGATGGAGTACAAAAAGTAAATGTATTAGAAGAAACACGCCTTCTTTTAGAGTTAAATAGTTATTGTAGTGAGACTCATATTGTTGGTCTAAGTGAGTTGTTAAAATCATTACTAAAAAATACTTTAGAAGATACATTAAGAGATATTAAATATTGGATAGTAGAAGAAGAACATAAGGAAGAAGAAGCCAAAAAACTTGAAGATGTAGAATATAGGATAGAAAAGATTCAAAGTTGTACGTATATAAAATCATATGAGAAAGAAAAGGTACTTTCTATATATATTCCTATACCTAAAGTGAACTTATCAGATTTGACTAAAATAATATCTGGTTATCAACTTAATGCTTTGTCATCTATATATATGTATGGAGATTGTGAGCTGAAAATTGACTGTAGTATGGAGAAAGAAGTCTTTTCAGGTAAGAATATTGTATTGTTGGCAGAAAAATTATGTATACCAGAAGGTTCTTATTCAATCAATGTATCTGGTAAGAATGCAGAAAAATTGATTGGAGAAGATTCTATTTACGACGGAATGAATGGAAGAAATGGTAATAATGCAGGAACTTCAGGTGATATTTTATTATCTTTTAAAGAGATAGAAAAAAAAGGAGAACTTAAACTTTATGTAGATGGTGGACAAGGTGGAAATGGACAAAATGGAAAAATAGGAGATACAGGACTGACTGGAGAAGCTGGGGAAAATGCTAAAATAGGTTCTAAAAAAGAGTCAAAAGAATTTGCTAAGGATAATGATACAAAATACTATGTGGTAAAAGCAGAAAAAGGAAAACAAGGTGGAACTGGAGGTACAGGAGGTAATGGTGGAAATGCAGGTCTTGGAAGTAAATCCGGACAGATTTATCTCCTTGGAAAAGCAACTGTATTAAAAGGTTCTGTAAGTAAAAAAGATGGAAGTAATGGTCTAGCAGGAAAAGGAGGAGCTGGAGGAAAAGGAGGCTCTGGAGGTCTTGGTGGAATTAGAGGTATATATGAAGAAACAATAAGATATATAGCTGCCTCCATTCCAATAGATGATAGTGATAGAAACTACTATTATTTTGATAGATATGTATTAAGTCACGCTTCAAACAAAAACGAAGTAGCAGATGATGGAGAGAAATTAAATGCTCTTTATGAAGAACATAAGGACTGGACAATTAGCAAACGTGAAGATTCAGGTTCAGTTGGAGCAGAGGGCAAAGAAGGGCATTTTGGAGATGCGTTAAAAGAAAAAGAATTGTTAAAGCAGGAGTATTCTTTATCAATAGATACATTCTTCTATGACTTTTTTGAGAGATTCGGTTTTTCTGGAAGTAAAGGTTATAGGAATCTTAGACTATTGTGTGCAGTAGGAATTTTAGAAGCTGATATTTTAGAACTTTCACACATTTATGAAATTTTTCATGCAGTTGAGAAAGTGGAGATGCAGTTAAATAGAGAAATACTTCAGAAGTACTATAGTTTTGATAAGAAAAATAAAGCAGTACTTTCTTTGGACGATATGAATATAAAGAAAGAATTTTATAAAGAGGCAAAGGAAATCTATGAATACCTTATAAATAAATTGATGCAGTCTGATAAAATAGAAGCTTTTATAGAAGAAAAACAGAATTTTAGCGAATGGAGTATGATTTTATTTGCACTTGAACAAAAGATAGCATTTTATGTGCAGATGGTAGAAGAAAGTGAAATTGGAGGAAATCGTGTTACAGATATTCGTGCTTTGACAGATTATCTGGATAAGACCTTAAGAGAATTGGAACAAGGTAAGAGAGATGAGTTAAAAGAAGGATATTTCAACACGTATAAAGAAAGTATCCTAACTCAAATTGAATCTGGAAATCAACAAATAGAGATTTTAAAAAATGAACTTGAGAGTAAAATGCTTTCTGTTAGTGCAAAAATGAATCTATTGATTCAAGAAATTATAAAGATAAAAGAAGATGAAAAAGAAGATATAGAGAAACTAAAAGAGAAACAGAAAAAACTTGAGGAACAAATGACAACACAGTTAATTCTTTCGGGAATACAAAGCGCGTTGAGTTTACTGACAGCATTTAGTGGTGTTGGTCAAGCTTGTCTAGGAGCATTTGACAGTGCAAAATCTCTGAAGGAAAATCTTTCAGCTAAAGAAGAGGAATACCAATGGACCAACAGGATGGTTGAGTTTTCAGATTTTAAATTAGATTCTGATGGTATGAGTTTTGTACTTGGAGAACAACTAAGTGAAGATAGAAAGAATGCCTTAGATAAAATGACTTATAACTTGGCGGGTATTGATGAAGGAAGAAGAGATAAATTTGACCAAATTAAGGAGATTATAGTTAAGTCTATAGATGATGATAACTATGCAGACAAAGCTAATGATATTCAAAGAGCAAAAGAGGGGTTAAGTGAAAGCGAGTATAAGGAAATTTACACAAAAATCCAGAAAAAAGAAATAGGTATGTTGGAAGCAAATTACAATAATAAACAACAAAAAGATAAGTTGGCTGCACTAGAGAAGAGTAAGCAAGCTATTGAAAGACAACAAAAGATGTCTAAAATTAAAAACGCATTGAGTATTGGTAGCTCTGCTTGTTCTCTTGTAAATACTGCAATTAGTGGTGTTAATAATTGTCTTAATGTAAAATCTAACTTTGAAAGCAAAATAGAGGTAGTTAAAGAGGCAATTAAGGATAAAGAAAATAATATTAAGAAATTAGATGAATTAAATACTCAAATGGTAGAGTTTAAAGATAAAACTTTGAAAGAATCTGTTATACCATTTGTAGAAAACTTTGATAATACAGTTAAAAACCAAGATATTTTCCAAAATGAGATAAGTAAATTAAAAATGAAGGAAGTTTTAACTGAATTAAGCACAAAGTTTGGAAGCTTAAAAATGGAAAATTCAGAGGAGATTTCTGGAATCTTCAAAAAAGTACAGGATATGATGGAAGCTCAGATTATTATTACTGATAAAATTGATAAGAAAAAAGACAATCTTGCAATGGGAGAATTAATTTATCAAATGTCAGGTAGTGGCAGTCAAATGAATGAATATCAGAAAAAACTTATTCATCAAATTGAATTAAATCAGGTTAGATATTTGTGTCAGGTAGAGGCAGCAGCTTTCCAATTATGGACGTTCCCATTTGGAAGCAATATAGTAAATATCTTAAATAGATGTCATGTAGGGATTACAGAAGATGAAAATGAGGTTGTAAATCAGGCTAAAGAGCAAAATAGACAGATTAAAGAGTTTCTTGACCAAGATGCTTATCAATGGCAAAAAACAGATAATCATATTTTGAAAGTACCATTGGCAGGAAGTTTAGATAAAAAATCACGTGTGGGATTTGAAAATACATATTCTTTATATGATTGTAGTGAAGAAGAAGTGAAAAAGCTCTTAACAGGAGATGAAATTAGTTTTGAAGTTCCACTAAATCAAAACTTTGATGCTATAAAATATGTAACTATGTATGCAAATATTCCTAACCTTAGACGAAATATTTTAGATGATAGTCTAAATGTAAAGGTGCATATTCATTTATATGATAGTGGATACTTCTCTCTATATGATGATAGAAAAGACATCTATTATCAATATGTATTTCCACAAAATTATATTGATATTACACATGGTCTTGATGTTAAGTATAATGATTCAGATTCAATAAATTCAATATGGTCTTCGGTAGAAGATAAAGGAATAGAAAAGTTCAAAAATGCTGGTCTAAACTCTGGTAGAAGTCCATATTCTATGGCTAAGATTTCTTTGAAGACACATTTTAATAAGAAGCTTTCTTATGATTCACTTACAAATGAGCAGAAGAAGAAACTAGAATCATACTTTGATAAATCTAGTAGATACGCATGGAGCGAGAGTATAGATATATTGAAGAGTCTAGGGTATATTGATTTGAAAGGTGTTTTGGCAAAGAGTTGGTATGAAATCAAGAAAGATATAGATAGTGATGGAGAGATTATGAAGCATTTTTCTATATTACAAGTTGATTTATTGGAAAGAATTATTTATGAGCAGACTAGTATACTAAAAGAAAATATACCTAATTTGACAATTGAGTTTGTAGGCTGTGGCATTTATGTAGAGTCTGAATTTAATTATCTAAAGCAAAATGATTTAAAATGCTATGAAGAAAGATTAGTTGAAAATACAATTATTAGTTGAAAATACAAATAAGAGATAAGCTTTAAAGAAATTTACAAAAGGGGATGTTTCAAAGTGAAGATTTGAATCATTTCCTTTTTTGAGGCTGTAAGTAGATTTGTGTAAAACAAATTTACCTACAGCTTTTTTGTTGTATATAATTGATAGATTTTATTATCATATCATAGATATAAGAACTAACTTTTAATAAACTAACTAACAATTTTATAAAATAAGTAAATTATAAGTTATTTATAAACTAAATACAAATAAAATATGGACAAAATACAAACAATTTATAAACAAATCAACTACTGATAAGATGAATTTTAATGCTAGTATAGGAGTTACAGGAAATGTGTGACTATGAGAAGATAAAATCTATCAGCTTATTTGGCATATAATATTGAATCTATTTAGTATATTTTATATGATTTCACAGATAAATTTTTAGTAGTAATAAGACTAAAAAGAACAGCTCTATTAATTAGCAAAAAATAAAGTATTCTAATGATAAAGATTATCTCAAATGTCATAAACAAATATAGATTTATTATGATTATAGTAAAAATACACTTCTTCCTGTATATACAAATAATTTAAATTTTAAAAGGAGGAATTAATCATGGCAATTGAAACTAAAACTCCAGACTGGGTTAATGTGCTGGAGCTAAACAGTAAAATAGACATTACTGGAAAAAAAGATGTAAGTGATATGATACAAGATATTGTTTCTGACGAATCACTAAAAGATTCTGTTATATATTTTCCAAATGGTGACTATTTATTTGAAAAAGGTATTAAGATTAGCCAACAAATAACACTTCAAGGAAATTCTTATTATGGAGGAGATGTTCCAGAATTAAGTGAAAGTGAAGACAATAAAAAACCATTCATAGGAGCAACAAACTTTATAACTAAAGGCATTTCTAATATGAGTATCATTACATTGACAGAGACAAATCAAACTATAAAAAATATTAACTTTTACTATGATAATCGTGAAATAAAAAATGAATTACC
>NZ_OEZH01000110.1:5620-41939 GCF_900243075.1 Clostridioides difficile | reverse complement strand
CTTCCACTACCGATAACTTGTAGTGTACTTCCCTCAAGAGGAATAGTCGTTGAAGTTTCTCCTATTCGGAGCTTACCTGCTGATTGCCCATTTTAAAGCACTTAGGGTTTAACCTTATACCATCTAACCAATTTTTTCTACTTTCGTAACTTTCACACTTAGGTTTATTTCATCCTTATGTTTTAGTTTGGTTAGCTTTAGGGGTTTTTAGCAATTCAAGTAGTATTGGATAGGTTCTATCCTATCTCTACATATAAGTTTCCCTATATACTGACTATTTTAGCTACTAACTCATAACTAAAGTCACGAGTGTTCGTAGCTATTTTTTAATCAAATATAACTCTTCTTGTCTTGGTAATTCTCTAGAGTATTCCTTATATATATAAGCCCTTACCTTTTTCACACATTCATATTCTTCCTTACAATTTTTTTGAACTTGCTCATATATAAAATCTATCTTTTCTTTTGATGATTCGTTAGCTAGAAATCTTTGTGAAAAGGCCTTTAGATGCATTACAAATCTCCTATAATAAAATGATTCTTTATTATATACAATAGAAAAGTGATAATGAACTATTTGCAAAATAGCATTTACAATTTTAGCACTTCTCTTATTTCTATCACTATAAGGATTATCTTGTTGTGCATTTATAAAATGGCCCGCTATATTACCAATCTCTTCTTCTGGTAGGTCTAAACCAAGAACCTCCTTAAAAACAGTAATTGCATATTTTCCTATATCATATTCTTTTGGATTAAACTCCTTGATTTCAAACAAATAGTGGTTTTCAATCATTATACCTTCTTTAAAGCGTCTCACTGCAAAGGCGATGTGGTCAGTTAAGGCTAAATATATATGGTTCATAAGTTTTAAGTTATATTTTTCTATTCCATATGCAATTATCATTTGAGCTATACCAAAGTATTCTGCATCTATTTCTGATGCTAGTTGTATAATACTCTTTTTTATATTTTCACCATGAAGAACAAAAGTTTTTTCTATATCTTTTTTATTTAACTCAGAACCAGCCTTATAATTATGACCAATCCCTTTCCCCATCAATATTATTTCTTCATCATTATCATCCTTTGCAAGTAGCAACGAATTATTTAATACCTTTGTAATGTACATACTAAAACCCTCAATATATATTTATGTTTATTTTACTATTTTATTGTTTTCTATAACTTCTTTGTACCAGTAAAAACTATCTTTCTTAATTCTTTTTAAATCTAAAACTTCATGGTCAGTTCTATTTATATAAACAAGTCCATAACGTTTATTAAAACCTTGAGAAGAACTTAAAAGGTCTGTAAATGACCATGGACAATATCCAATCATCTCTACACCATCTTCAATAGCTAGTTTACATGCATTTATATGACTTCTTAAATAATCTATACGATAGTCATCATGAATTTTTCCCTCTTCTAATGTATCTTTAGCTCCAAGCCCATTTTCTGTTATTATAACAGGTAAGTGATATCTTTGCCAATATTCATTTAAGGCAACTCTAAGACCTGATGGGTCTATTGCTGCTCCATACTCTGAAGCATCTAGATTAGGATTCATTGACATTTTAAATAATCCATACATACTAAAATCAACAGTTCCTTCTCTTAACCCAAATGGATGTTGTAAGTCCTCAGGTAAAGCTTCTGCACAATTTGTTCTATAGTAGTTTACAGCTATAAAATCCATTTTAGACTTTTTAAGTATCTCTTTATCCCCCTCTTCCATATGAGGAACTATATTTCTTTTTTCAAGATAGTTCATGTAATACCCTGGATATTCTCCATAATGATGCATATCAAGCATATAGTACACTTTAAAATTATCATTCATTCTAGCTGCATATACATCTTCTGGTTTAGAAGTAAGAGGATATGTTACAGATGATGATACTGCTGCTCCAATTTTACTTCCTTCTATCATCTCATGGCATGCATTGACTGCTAATGCATGTGCCAAACAAAGATTATAATCCATCTGAGCACGCATTTTATCTATCTTCCATGAATCTGTTTCATCATATATATTAATTCTCTCTTCTACTCTTACAATTAAATTCTGTTCATTATGAGGTTGCCAATACTTTACTCTATCTCCAAAATGCTTAAAGCATATTTTAGCAAATCTTTCAAAAGCATAAACAGTCGCTCGACTTTCCCAACCATTATATTTCTCTACTAGTGTAAATGGAAGGTCAAAGTGATATAAAGTTACGAATGGCTCAATATCGCACTCTATTAGTTTATCTATTATCTTATTATAAAAATCTATACCTTTTTGATTTATTTCTCCTTCACCATCTGGAATTATTCTTGCCCATGAAATTGAAAAACGATAGGTTTTCATCCCTAATTCTTTCATTAATTCAATATCTTCTTCATAATTATGGTAAAAGTCTGATGCCACTTTAGTATCCGCTTGTAAATGAGACTTTTTAAAAGAATTGTAGTCAGCTACGGTTTTTCCTTTATTATCTTCATCCCAAGCCCCTTCCACTTGAAATGCAGAAGATGATGCTCCCCATAAAAAGTCTTTTGGAAATCCTGTATTCATAAATATTTCTCCTTTTTATATTGATTATTTTCTTTGTTGATTCATTTCAATAAACTTACTTTTAGATATATTTAATTATTAACTTAATTATCTCTAGTCAAATTAGCTTAATTACTAGCTAATACTAATGAAATTATATTATCATTTGTTGAAACATAACTAGATTTACAAGAAACTACTTGTCCAAAATCAAAGGTATTGTTTACTATAACTGGTGTAGTTACATCGTAACCAGCTTTTTTTATTTTATCTATATCAAAAGATATAAGTTTATCACCTTTCTTCACTAAATCCCCTTGATTAACATGTTTTGTAAAGTATTTACCATTTAACTCTACTGTGTTAATTCCAACATGTATTAACATTTCTGCTCCATTATCTAATTTTAATCCTATTGCATGTAATGTTGGAAATAAAGAAACTACTTCACAATCAGTAGGAGCTGTTATTACACCTTTTGTAGGTAATACAGCTATGCCTTCTCCCATAGCTTTTGATGCAAATACATCATCCTTTACTTCTGATAATTCTATACATTCTCCTTCTACAGGCGAAGTTATATCAATAACACCATCTTTCGTTTCTACTTTTATAGATGAATTTTCTTTATTAGAAGATTCTTCTAAATCTTCAAACCCAACTAGATAAGTTGAAATAGCTGAACCAAAAAACGCTATAGCACAACCACCTAGATAACTTAAGAAACCTAATGCACCTGCTTCAGCATATACAGGTATAGTTAAAACACCTTGGTTTGCAAATGCGTTACCATAAGCTCCACCCATTCCCATTATGGCACCTCCAACTGCACCACATATTACAGCACATACCATAGGTTTTTTTAATCTAAGATTGGCACCATATATTGCAGGTTCAGTTATACCAAATAAAGCTGTTATAGTTGCAGACATAGAAATTGTTTTTAATCCTTGATTTTTAGTTTTAAAGAACACTCCTAGTGCAGCTCCTGCTTGTGAAAAGTTTGCAGCTCCTGCAAATGCCAATAAATTTTGTCTTCCTGTTTGGGCAACATCACTTATACCTATTGGTAACAATGCTCTATGTGCACCAAATATAACCAACACACACCATAACCCACCTACAAATGCTCCACACAATGCTGGGCTTAGTTCATAAATATACTTATAAGAAAAGTTTATGACATTTCCTATATAGATTCCAATTGGTCCAAATAAAAATAATGTTGCAGGTAACATTATAACCAATGATAAAGTTGGAACCATTATTATTTTAATTACTTCAGGTATATACTTTTCTAATACTTTTTCAACATATGAAAGAGCCCATATGGCAATAATTATTGGAATAACAGATGATGTATACATAGCTTTTGTTACTGCCAACCCTAAAAATCTAACAGCCTCTTCACCTGCCATCAAAGCAGTAAAAGTTGGATAACAAAGTGTAGCCCCTAATACCATAGATATTATTTTATTTGCATTAAATACTTTCGCCGCAGTATATCCTAGTATAATAGGCATAAAATAGAATATAGAATCAGCCATGGCATTTAAAATAATATAGCTTTGAGTTTCTTTTATATCTACTCCATTTTTATTCATATAATACATAGCAAGAACTGATAAAATACCTTTAATCATACCAACTCCTGCTATAGCAGGTATTGTAGGTGTAAATATACCAGCTACTGCTGATAATATAGAATTCATTATACCTTGTTTTTCTTCATTTTCATTTTTCTTACCTGCATCATTTGATTGAGGTACAATTTTTATAACCTCATCATATACTTTTTTTACTTTATTGCCAATTACAACTTGTATTTGACCCATACTCTCAACAACAGTTATTACTCCTTCAGTTTTAGATAACTTATCCTTATTCACTTTAGAAGCACTTTTGACTTTAAATCTAAGTCTTGTCATACAATGAGTCACTTCATTTATATTCTCTTTTCCTCCTACATTTAGTAGAATTTCTTGAGCTATATTTTTATAATCCATAAAAAATCCTCCATTTTCAATTATCGGCTTTTTGTTTTATGGCCATTTAAACAAAAAAATCGAACCAAATAAATAGATTATACCCATAGTACTCTATAGATAATCTATAAAAATTGATTCGATCTTGCCTGCATTACCAGTAACACGTCTACTGTTATATATTCAAATTTGTTAATTTTATAGTATCATAAGCGTTTTCTTAATTCAACTATAAATTATAATTTTTTAGTAAATAATAATTATATATTTAAATTTTTTTTAATACAGAAAGTACTTGATAAAAAAATCTAAATGGTATATTATTTGCATTATAAATATACCATCTGGAGGATAACATGAAAAAAATATCTAATCAAAAATTACTTTTACTTGCTATTGTTGTGTTTTTCTGGTTTTCACAATATGTATATATACCTTTCCAAAGTCCATATTTAAGTGCATGCAATGTATCTACAAACATGATTGGTATAATAATAGGTGCATATGGAATCTCACAGTGTTTACTAAGGCTTCCTGTTGGAGTATTTGCCGACTCCATAAATAAACATAAAATATTTATACTATCTGGAATTTTCTTTGCTGGTTTAGCATCTCTTATAAGAGTCTTTTCTCCTGAAGGCAATGGTTTTCTTATAGCTAATATTTTGTCTGGAATATCATCATCAACTTGGATTTCTTACATGGTTCACTACACCAACTTTTTTTCTACAGAACATCAACAAAAAGCTACAAGTACGATAATATTGGTAAACAATCTAGGAATGTTGATTGGATTTGTTATGAGTACTTTATTTTATGAAAAATTAGGAATGACAGCCTTATGTATCATGAGTGTATTGTCTTCAGTCATTGGAACAATTCTGGCTTTAAATATAAAAAATCATAATTCAAAAAAAATACATGAAAAAACATCAGTTAAAAACTATTTATCTATCTGTAAGGATAAAAGACTTATATTTTTTTCTTTCATGGCATTGATTCAACAAGGTATTCAAATGTCCACAACAATGTCATTTACTACTCAAATTCTTAAAAACTTAGGTTCTAGCTCTACCCTTATAGGCTTATCTTCTATATTTTATATGTTATGTGCTGTTGCCTCTTCTGGCTTTGCTTCTACTAAGTTTTGTACTAAATACGGACCAAAATTTTGGATTCCTTTGGTGTTTATTTTAATTTCGGCTTACTGCTTTTTAGTTCCAACAATAAGAAGTGTTAATATAATATTTGTGCTACAATTGCTACCAGGTATATCTACAGGAATACTTCTTTCTTACCTCACTAGCGAGTCCATGAAAAACGTCCCAAAACATCAGAAATCTACAGCAATGGGCTTTTTTCAAGCAATCTATGCTATAGGAATGTCTGTATTTCCAATGATAGTTGGTAAAATATCAGATTATACTTCAATACAGTATGGATACTTTGTCTTGGCTATTATATCTATAGTAGCTTCTATCTTGTCTTATACATATTATAAAAAAGTAGACTTAACTCTTAACTATGATATAATACAATCATAAAAAAATTATATGTTTAGGAGTTTTTATGAAAAGCTTAAATGCCACTGAGAAAATTATTGATTATATTAAATTGAACATTCTAAATGGAACTTTTAAAATTAATAGTAAATTACCAAGTGAGAGAAAGATTGCTGACCTGTTCAACATAAGTAGAATACCTGTAAGAAATGCCATAAATATACTCTGTAAGGAAGGAATACTTAGAGCTGTACCTCACTCAAGCCCTATAGTTGAAGGATTTAAAAAAGTCGACCTGTTTAATGATAATGAAGTCTATAAAAACCATAACATACAAGAATTTTATGTTGAATCTTTAAGGGCAAGGCAACTTATCGAAAGTGAAGCTACTAGATTAGCAATTTTAAACGCTACATCCAAAGAACTTCAAAAAATAAAACATACTTACCTAAAGTCAATCGAGGAACTGGATAAGGTTTCTCAGGGTTTAATAGAAGAATGTTATGATGCTGACTTGCAATTTCACAAAGAAATAATTTTAGCTTCTCATAACCCAATTTTTATAAAGTATTATGAGCTAATACCTAAAACAGTTTCTTCTAACCAATACTTCGGTTTTAAATATAGAAATTCTCTCAAAGATATGATTAGCCACCATAATGAGATAATGATGGCATTCGATAGTAAAGACTCTGACTTAGGTTATACATCAATGTACAATCATTTAGAAGATGTAATTCAGTTATTTCAACATGATTAAACTTCTATTTTACCTTAAATAAAACTAGCATATAAAAATGGAGTGTCTCAAAGTGAACTTTTGTTCATGAGGCACTCTTTTTGTATGAAATCAAATATATCTTCATCATTTCAACAATGAAAAAGAATCTTTTCTCTATTTTAAGACAGTCTCTTTATTTCTTGTGTAAAATATGTAAAAAGGCGTCGCTCTATTCTTAGTGCGACACCCACGATTAATTTAAGTCTATTAAAATTTCACTTACTATAGATTTTGCATCTTCTATTATATACTTTGGATCGACTTCATAAAATTCTCTATCTACAAATCTATCAATCTTCTCTATGCTTTCTATAGAATCGCTTGTAACAAATAATACTATAGATGCATCTTCTATGTCATAAATAGAAAGTTCATTTTTTATATTATCATTATCTTGAATTTCATAAACTAAATCAAATCCTAAATCATTTGCAGCTTCTTTGAGAGAATTTAAACTTCTTTCACTTTCACAAACTGCCACTATCTTTTTATTCATATTTCAAATACCTCTCTAATTCTACTCCGGTACAATCATCACTATACATTTTGCTTGTTTAACTACACTTGCTGTTACTGAGCCTATCATTCTTGTAAGACCCTTTTTAGTAGACTTTGTCATAACTATAATATCTACATTATCTTCTTTTGCTTTTCTAATTATCTCATCTCCTGGATACCCAAAAGTAAAGTGGACTTTAACATCATACTCTCCCATTATCTCTGCTGCTTTATCCAGGATTCTTCTTCCTAAGTTCTCAGAATTCTTTATCTCTTCAGCTAGGGATATGCCATCAATAAATACTAGTTCTTTTACATTCATTATTTCTACTTCGACTTCATCTTTTTTGAATATTCCTTGTATAAATTCCAAAGAATGCATACTTCTTTCTGTCCCATCAATTGGCACTAATATTTTCTTTTTATTCATGTCACATCTTCCTTTCTCACTTTAGAATATTTAAGTAAAATATATATTCTAAGTTATAAAAATATATAATAAATCTTTACTTCAGGAATTAATATTAATAATATGTATAATAAATTTAATATTTATTGTTGTGTTAATTTTATAATATATCACTGGCAGTGTCAATAGCTGGCAGTGTCAATGAACAAAATTCTGAAACTCCCACGCCTAAAAGTGTGGGCTTTCCGCACTATTCTGTAAAAGCATTTTCCTTCAACAATTTTTTCAAAACTTCTTCTGGAACTGGTCTAGAAAAATAATATCCTTGAAGATATTCACACTTCATAGCTATTAAATCTTCAGCACACTTAATGGTTTCAACTCCCTCTGCTACAGCCTTCATATTCAATTTATTTATAAGCGCTATAATCGTTTCAACTGTAAGTCTATGTCTACTGTCTTCATCTATAGACCAAATCAAACTCTTATCTAACTTAACTGCTGAGAATGGTAAAGAAAGCATATTAGTAACTCCAGAATAAGCAATTCCAAAATCATCAAGTGCAAACTTAACACCTAAATCAATTAATCTTTCCATTGTTTCTTTAATTATATTAAAAGAGCCCAAGGCTACAGTCTCTGTAATTTCAAGTTTAAATTTAGTTGGTGATACTTTGTATTTATCCATCAGATAAAGCAAATCATCTGCTAAGTTTTTTTGCATACATTGTACTACAGAAAGGTTCACAGCTATATTATCTAATTTTAAACCTTCAAAATCATCACTAGCTATAAATTTACATACCTTCTCAAAGACTACTAGTCCAATTGCGTTAATCAACCCAGTTTGTTCTGCAACTGTAATAAATTCATCAGGAGGTATAAAACCTAAGTCTTTATGTTTCAACCTAAGTAGTGCCTCAGCTGAAGTAAACCTACCTATGCTATTAGAAAATATAGGTTGATAATACACTTCAAATCCATCATGTTCTAATGCTTCTTTCAAACAATTTTTAATCACGTGTTTCTTTTTTATCTTTTCACTTATAGATGCATCTGCATAAATAACACGCCTTGACTCAGAACGTTTTGCTTCATGTATAGAGAAGTCTATAGAAACAATAATATCTTCTGTTGTTTCAGCATTTTCTGGATAATAAACAACAGCTATGCTAGTTGCCAAATTAAAACTTATCTCTTCCACCAACCAAGTTTTTTTGAATCTTTCTTCTATCTTTTTAATAATATCCTCTGGTTCTATACCTAATTGACTATTGACAACAATAGAAAATATATCTCCTCCTATTCTATATACATGATTTACATCATGAATATTAATCAAATATTTTCCAACTTCTTTTAATGCAATATCTCCATTTTTAGTTCCAAAAGTTTCATTCATAAACTTAAAGTCATCAAGTGCAATTGTAACAATAAATCCTGACTGTTCAGTATTGATATTCAAATCCAACTCTTGAATAAAAGACTGTCTATTGAGTACACCAGTAAGGTCATCAATAATAAGACCTCGATTCTGCATAGAAAGATATGTCAAAAGTAAACTACATGCACATGCAGCTCCTGTAAGAAGATACTGTAAAAAAATTGCCTGTAAGATAATTGCCACAATTGAAACTATAAGAAAACCTCTAATAGCCCATATTTTTGATTCGTGCATTGCTTTTCTATATTTAAAAGATAAAAATGCTGAATATATTGCATAAAAGAAAAAAGATGAAAAAGTTGCAACATATCCATAACCTCGTATATAACCTGTTTCTTTTGACAATCCAAATAGAATATGTGTAAAAGGATTTGTAATAGATAAGATTATACAAACTATGAGTGGTATAGATAAAAATAATAATTTTTTTTTCATATACCTTATATCTTGATAAATAATAGCCATAACATAAAATGATATAAATGCTGCTGGTATTGGCAATAACAATAAGTATACTTGATTCAATAAAAAAGTAATAAAAGTTGGAATTTTATCTATATTATTAAGACAAAATGAACCTAAAATATTTGAAATTATAAATAAAAATGAGAATATTAAAAGTGCACAATATATTTTGTTTTGTAAAGTAGGTATAAATTTACTTCTAAAAAAGTATACCATTAAAAAAATAACTATAATTGCAGAAAAAATCTCATATTCTATATGCCATACCATAAATTTCCCTCACTATTGCCATTTAATTTATAATTATATTATTCTTCTTGAGTAATTTTATGGAAAAATTTTTAACTTATAACTTTTACTTCAAATCTCCATTAAAACCCTAAATTTATTCTAATCATTGTTGTGCATATAGAAATTAAGCAAATAGTTCTTTTGCTTTAGTAGCAATTCTTTCACCAAATATTATAGCCTTCTCGTCTTGTACTTCTGAACCTTCAACTGAATGTACATGTCCCAAATGTATAAATGGCTTTCCTAAAGACCCACCTCCAGAGTACACAAGCATTCCTTTAACCATCAAGTGACCTACTATAGTAAGTATTGCAACATCTGGACCTCCACATATATAATCACATGTAGCAAAAACAGCCCCTAATTTTCCAGCTAAGTTTATTTTTTTTGAATCTTCATCAAACCATTTTTTTACTTCCCAAGTTGTATTTGCTAAATAAGTTGGTGTTCCAAATATTACTGCTTTACTTTCACTTAAATACTCTGAATCAATATTATCAAATCTCATAAGTTTAACATCTATTCCATCCACTCTTTTAGCTCCATCTTCTATAAGCTTAGCTACTCTTTCTGTATTTCCACTTCTTGTTTGATATAATATTGTAATCTTCAACTTTAATTCCCCCTTATTTAATAAAAATAATTCATTATATGTCAAATTATAGCACTAATTTTGCTATACTACAAAGGCTAGTCGATTATTTTTTTATTAACATTTATCTTAAAAAATACCTAAATTTATTACTTTAAAAAATACCTAAACTTACTTTCAACTTGCTTATTTCAATTTCAACTATATCTGATATATCTTCAAAAGACATTCCTCTATCATAAAGTTTTCCTGCAATCTTTATTTTTGCATTTTCTTCTCCCTTTTTAATTAATGCTCTGTTTTCTTTTTCTATTACATTTCTAACATATCGTTTTGCAAATGGCTCGTTATTATCACATAAAGTCTTGTATTTTTCCTTATCTCCTTTTACAAAGCTAAGTGCCCTTTTATCTTGTTTTATAGCTTCTGTACAAATTTCTTCTGTTTGTTCTTTTACAAATTTTAGTGCCATTCCATATTGTCTTACTGCTTTTAAGCATATACCAACAGTTTGTTCCTTCACAAATTCTAGTGCCATTCCATTTTGTCTTACTGCCCTTAAACAGATTGTTTCCGTTTGATTTTTTACAAATTTCAAATCAAGCCCATTCTGTCTCACTGCTTCCATACATATTTCCTCTGTTTGATTTTCTACCCATTTTAGATTATAGCTACAATGTTTAACTGCTTCCATGCATATTTTTTCTGTTTGATTTTTCACCCTTGCCAGTCCAAATTCGCTATTTCTAACTGCTTCTATACATATTTCTTCTGTTTGTTCTTTTACATATTCCAAAGCCGCTCCATTTTTTTCAACGGCTCTTAAGCATAACTCCTCTGTCTGATTTTCTATGTATTTTAATGCTGTTCCATCTTGGTTGATAGCCAACATATAGATTTCTTCCGTTGGCTCTTCCACAAATTCTAACATTCTCCAATCTTGTTTAACTGCTTCTATACATATTTTTTCTGTTTGATTCTGAACACATTTTATTGCATTACAATTTTGTCTAACAGCTTCTAGACATATCTCTTCTGTTTGATTCTTTATGTATATTAAATTCAATCCATTTTTTCTTACTATTTCTAAATATTCATCTTCAGTCTTATTATCAAAATTCTCATTATCTATTGATTCAAATATATCATTTTTATCCTCTTGCATATCTTAAACTCACCCCTTATAAATTTTATAAAATTCAATAAATTTACTCTCAATTTTATTCTATCAAAGAATATAAAAATTTTTGAGTCTTGTTTTTTTTTACAGAATCATTTGTATGTTAAAAAATAAATTAATTACTCTAATTACAGTATACAATACTCAAAATATGTGTTATATTTTAACTATAATATATTTTTATATATTATTGTCAGAATATTTAAAGTTAAATTTATATGAAACATCTTTATTTATATATCACTTATATTTGGATATATTTTTCTTTTTTCTTTTTTAGTTTTCGGGTTAGTAAGGGGTTAGTAATTTAGGTTTTCATAGGATATTATTTTTATAATTGGTTTTATTTTTGTGTAATTTACATGTCTTGTAATTAATAAAACTAATTATGATTTAAATAATTCCTTGAGATAAATTTAATAAAACTTAGAATCCTTATCTAAGCTTAAAATACTAAAACTATTGGGAGGATATAAATAATGGACCAAATTAAACGCTTACATGAATTACAACAAAAATCATACTTGACTAAAGAAGAATTTGAAGAATTAAAAAACAACACATATATTGAAAAATTTGAATTAAGAGATGAATGTGATAACTCTTATATTTACACATTTTACACTAATGACAAATGCAATGATATAAAATTTATAAAATCACAATTTATTGTTACACTTATAAAAATCGGCTTCTTATGCGAGTGTGGCGGTGTATTTAGACAAAAGAAAATAGTTGATGAATATGATTACGGATATAATGCTATATATAAATGTGATTCTTGTGGAAAAGAACTTGATAAAGAAGTAGAAAATTATGATTAAATAACAAAAGAGCTATTCAAAATGTTTTTTATAAATGCTAGATAAAAATTCACTCTAAATTTAAACTGAACTATCTCCCTCTTAGAGGACAGTTAAAATATGTAAAACTGTCCAAAGCTAAGAGGGTTTTGTTATATCCAAAATTAAGTATAATAATTTTAGACATCAAAAGAGACTGAAATATAGATAGTAATTATAAATGTAATAAAAAAGTACTAATGATTGACACTAGTACTTCATAACTACTTTTACACGTTTTAACTGCATAAAAAAGTTTGTACAGCTCACCTTGGATAATGGTAATTTTTTGTGCATTAATCTTAATTGTTTAATTCAATTTCATACTTTTTTATTTTCTTATATAAAAGACTTTTGTGTATTCCCATAACCTCTGCTGCCTTAGAACATTTCCAATTGTACTTCCTTAGCACATCAATAATTAAACTCTTCTCATAATTCTCAACCATTTCATGAATTGAGCAGTTACTATCCACATTACATTGAGCTACTCTGCTGATATTATCCATCTTAGATGGAAGGTCACACATCATAATGACCATATCATCACTTACAGCATAGGCGCTTTTTATTACATTTTGTAGTTCTCTTATATTTCCTGGCCAAGTGTAATTAATAAAACAATTTTTAACCTTGTCACTTAAAACCTTCAATTCCTTATATTCAACATTTAATTTGTTTAATATATAATTTGCTAGTAATAAAATATCATCTTGTCTGTCCTTCAATTCCATCATATGAATATTTATTACATTTAGTCTATAATATAAGTCTTCTCTAAATAATCCCTCTTCAACCATTTTGCTTAAATTCTTTCTTGTAGCAGAGATTACTCTTACATCTATCTCTATAGTTTTAAGACCTCCAACAGGTTCTATCTCACTTTCCTGAAGAACTCTTAATAGTTTTGCTTGCATAGTCAAGGGCATGTCACCTATTTCATCTAAAAAGATTGTACCATTATTAGCAACTAAAAACTTACCTTTTTTGCCACCTTTTTTTGCTCCTGTAAAAGCTCCTTCGTCATACCCAAATAGCTCTGATTCTAATAGTTCTTCTGGTATTGCAGCACAGTTTATACTAACCATAGGTTTGTCTGACCTACTGCTATTATTGTGAATTGCTCTAGCAAAGACTTCTTTACCTGTGCCTGTTTCACCTGTTAAAAGTACTGGGAAGTTTGTTTTAGAAGCTTTCACACCTGTTTTCTTAAGTTCTATGAAATCTCTATTTTCACCTATGAGCTTGTCAAAACCACAATTATCCTTAAACTGTTCTTTATAATATTGGAGCTCCATATATTCTGACATTAACTTTTTTGCTACATCAAAGGATTGCAATCTAAATTTAACTTGAGCTACTCCTGCAACTACTTCTCCACTGTCATTTTCCACATAAGACCTACTTACTATCACACTTTTTTCTTTTGTATTTCCACCTGAATAATGATGTATAGCTCCTTCTTCACAGTACTTATCTCTCATAACGTCTAGCATTTTTGTATTTGGTATAATACTTTGTATATTGTGTCCTATTATATCTTTTCTTTCTTTTCCTAAGAAGTCACAATATTTATCGTTAATATCTATTATTACTCCACTTGTATTTACAACAATAAAACCATCATCAGTCATGGATAATACTCTTGCAAATATATCCTTATACCACTGCTCTTTCATTGTTTCATCCCCCCACTATAACCTTCAGTAAAAATAATAAGTCCTACAATACAATATTATAAGACTTATCATTCTACATATTCAATGTTTTCTAGAAGTTACCTATTTAATGACTCTATCATTTCAGGTAGAATTTCATATAAATCTCCTACAATTCCATAGTCACATATACTGAAAATAGGGGCTTTTGCATCTTTATTTATAGCAACTATATATTTAGAATCACTCATACCTGCTAAATGCTGTATTGCTCCAGATATCCCACACGCAATGTATAACTCTGGTCTAACAGTAGTTCCTGTTTGTCCCACTTGATGAGAATGTTCTATCCACCCTGAATCTACTGCTGCTCTTGAAGCACCAATCTCTGCCCCCAATTTATCAGCCAATTCTTTTATAAGCTCAAATCCTTCTGCCTTTTTTAATCCTCTTCCTCCTGATACTATTATTCTAGCATCAGTTAGATTTACGGATTTCTTTTCTTGTGGAAGTATTTCTACTAATCTAGTTCTAATCATTTTTTCAGTAAGTTCTGGAGTAACAACCTCTAAAATTCCAGTCTCTGATTCAGTTCTTACAGCTTTTGCCATAACCCCTGGGCGAACTGTTGACATCTGTGGTCTATTTTTTGGACAAACAATAGTAGCCATTAAATTTCCACCAAATGCTGGTCTTGTTTGTAATAACTTATTATCTGTTGAATCTATTTCAAGTTTTGTACAGTCAGCAGTTAGACCTGTTCCAACTTTACCTGCAATTCTAGGTGCTATATCTCTTCCTATAGAAGTAGCTCCAACTAGTACAACCTCTGGCTTTTTTCTTTCAATTAAACTTGCAATTGAAATTGCATATCCATCAGTAGTGAAATCTTTAAGAAGAGGGTCGTTGATATAATATACTTTATCAACACTATAGTGAAGTAATTCCTTTACTTCTTTCTCTACTTCATATCCAGCTATTACAACTGCAAGCTCTTTTCCTAATTGGTCAGCAAGCTTTCTTCCCTCACCAATAAGTTCTATAGTAACAGGATTAATCTTGCCTTCCCTTTGCTCCCCTATTACCCAAACACCATTATAATCATTTAAATTTATACCTTGATTAACTTTTGCTCTCATCATCTTAACACTCCTATACTAGTTTCAAATCGAATAGTATTTCTATTAGTTTCTCAGCTTTTTCTTTTTTATTTATACCTTCAATTATTTCATTATGCTTGTCTTTAACTGGTACAAAAGACTTGTAAACATTTGTAGGTGAACCCTTTAATCCAATTTGAGTTGTATCAACATCTAGGTCTGCAAGTGTTAACACAGTAATCTTTGCATCTCCATTATTATAAGCTTCTAAGATTCCTTTGACACTTGGATACCTTGGATTGTTTAACTCTTTTATAGCAGTTAGTAAAACGGGCATCTTTGCTTCTATTAAATAATCCCCTGTCTCTGTATAACGAGTTACTAGTAATTTGTCACCTTGAACCTTTACTTCTTTTGCATAGGTAACTTGTGGTATCCCTAAAAATTCTGCAACCTCTGGTCCAACTTGAGCTGTATCTCCATCTATAGCTTGTCTTCCACAGAATATTACATCATACTTTCCAACCTTCTCTATAGCAGCAGCAATAATTGTAGATGTAGCCCAAGTATCTGAACCACCAAAAGCTCTATCTGAAATCAAATATGCTTCGTCAGCACCCATTGCCAAAGCTTCTTTTAAAGCACTTTTAGCTTGAGGAGGCCCCATGCTTATAACCTTAATCACTGCTCCTAGTTCATCTTTCATTTTTAAAGCTTCTTCTAAGGCATTTCTATCATCTGGATTGATTATACTTGGTACACCATCTCTTATTAGGGTACCTGTCTCTTTATTTATTTTAACTTCATTAGTGTCTGGAACTTGCTTTAAGCAAACAACTATATTCATTCTCTTCCTCCTATCCTAGTACTGCTCTTGAAATAACAACTTTGTGTATTTCTGAAGTACCTTCATAAATTTCTGTTATCTTGGCGTCTCTGTACATTCTCTCTAATGGATAATCCTTCATATATCCATATCCTCCATGGATTTGAAGAGCTAGATTTGTAACCTCTCTTGCAGTACGTGACGCATTATATTTTGCCATGGCAGCTTCTTTAGTGTGTTTTTCTCCTCTAGTTTTCAAGTCTGCAGCATAATATACTAACAACTTTGCTGATTCCACCATAGTTGCCATATCTGCTATGTACCATTGAATACCTTGCAAAGCTGAAATTGGCTTACCAAACTGAACTCTTTCTTTAGAATATTTGATACTTTCTTCTAAAGCCCCTTCAGCAATTCCTACAGCTTGAGCTCCAACTCCAATTCTTGCTCCATCTAGACAAGTCATAGCTATGTTAAATCCTTTGCCTTCTTTTCCTAATAAGTTAGACTTTGGAACTCTACAATTATCAAATATTAACTCTGCAGTTTCTGAACCATGGATACCCATTTTTTCTTCAATTTTTCCTATTGAAAAACCTGGAGTCCCTTTGTCGACAATGATAGCAGACATTCCCTTTATTCCCTTTGATGGGTCTGTCAGTGCAAATATTATTAATGATTCTGCTTGACCTCCACCAGAAATAAAACACTTAGTCCCATTTAAAACATATTCACCAGTTTCTTCATCAATAATTGCAGTTGTTGCAGCTCTTGCAGCATCTGAACCAGCATTAGGCTCAGTTAAAGCAAAAGCACCTACACACCCACCTTCAGCCATCATTGGAAGGTATTTTTTCTTTTGTTCCTCAGTGCCAAATTTCAAAATAGCTTGAGCATATATTGTGTGTATTGATAATATTGCTGCAGATGCTGCACATTTTTTAGCAATCTCAGTAACAACAATTACCTTTTCTATATCTGCTCCACCAGAACCACTATACTCTACAGGTGTTCCAATACCATTAAAGCCTATTTTAGCCATTTTGCTAAAAAGCTCTCTTGGAAAAATACCTGTTCTATCTGTTTCAGCAGCTATTGGTGCTATTTCATTCTCTGCAAATTCTTTTGCTACTCTTTGAAGCATTAATTGTGCTTCTGTTAATCTAAAATCCATAAAATTCCCTCCTATTTATTAACACACTTCACATGTTTATTAACATATTTCACATGCTTCTTTATTCATTGTTACAATTCCAGACTCAATTAGAGCTTCTATATCAGAATCACTGTATCCAAGTTCTCTCAATATCTCATCTGAATGTTCTCCTATAAGTGGAGCATCACAAGTCATGTTAACTTCAATATTTCCAAACTTAACTGGAGTGGATGCAAGCATTGTCTTATTTCCATTTTTACTTGTATGTTCATATATATAGTTATTAGCAATAGCCTGTTCATCAGTTACTACATCATTAACATGTTGAATTCTTTCATGGGCTATATCTGCAGTAGTAAGCTTTTCAACCATCTCATTTTGAGTAAATTTTGCAAATTCACCATCCAAAATATTAATAAGTTCTGTAGCATTCTTCTTGCTTTCTACTGAAGATGCAAATTTCTCTTCTTTTATTAAATCTTCTCTTCCAAATAATCTGCAAAGTGCCTCAAAATATCTTTCATGCTCTAGGATGCTTAAGAATATCCACTTTCCATCCTTACAACGATAAGAATTTATTACTGGAGAAATAGCATTTTTTCTAGTTTTTGGATACTCATCACTAAACTGTGTAGATGCTAATAAAGACGATGCATTCCATATTGCTTGTCCAAATAAGGATGCCATTACTTTTTGTCCTTTTCCAGTCTTAGCTTGTTGGTATAAAGCTGCACATATACCTCCAGATAAACTACAAGAAGTTGTTGCATCTCCAAAGGCTATAGGTGGGTTTATTGGGCTTGTATCCTTCTCTGCTATATCAAGCATAGCTCCACTTCTTGCCCAAAAGGCAACTGTATCAAAGCCTGCATTATCCTTAGCAGGTCCAAAATCGCCAAAACCATTTATTTGTCCCCAGATAAGATGTGGATGCTTTTTGCTTAATGATTCATAGTCAAGACCTAGTCTTTTTAACGCTCCTGTTCTGTAACTTGAAACAAATACGTTTGCTTCACTTAAAAGTTTATCCATAATCTCAATTCCAGCTTCACTCTTAAGATTTATAGACAAACCTCTTTTATTTGAATTATATGTGCTGTAGAAAGGATTATTATAATCATCTATTGGCATTGTCATTGTTGCCCCCGTCTTTCTTCCTGGGTCTCCAAAGCTTGGCTCTACCTTAATAACATCAGCACCCCAATCAGCTAATATTTTAGAAGTTCCTGGACCTGCTACAAAATATGTTAAGTCAATAACTTTAACTCCTTCTAATGGTTTATTTAACACTTTCAATTCCTCCTTATATAGTCAACTTGGTATTTTAAATATGGTATTTATGGTAATCCTGGGAACATCGTAAACAGTAGAACTGCTACTACAGTTCCAATAATCGGAGTTAAAACAGTTACCCAGAATATTGGCATATAGGCATCCTTATGTGATTCATTACATAGACCATTTGTTACAGTAACGATATATCCGTTGTGTGGAAGTGAATCTAATGCTGCTGATGAAATTGCCATAGTTCTAGTTAATGCTGCAGCAGATACACCTTTAGCTAAAAATACTGGTCCAAGAAGTGGAGCTGCAATTCCAAGTCCACCTGAAGCTGACCCACAGATACCTGCAATAACTGTAGTCCCAACTGCTGCACCTGCAATAGGAGGCCCAGGAATATTAGTCATTGCATTAACTATGAAGTCAAAACCAACTGCTGATTTTACAACTGAACCAAATGCAACTACAGCACAAGTATTACATATTGCTACTACTGTAGTTTTACATGCATCACCAACATGTCCAACTATTTTGCTATTATCTTGATATTTATTTAACAATAAATACACTAATAAAGCTCCAACAAATACTCCTACCTCAATTGGTACTATCGCTCGTCCATTAATTTTTACATTAATTATTAAGATTGATACTATTAATGGAATTAATGCAATTAGACCATTAGGACCATTTTCTCTATTAGAATTAGTTGATGCTACTTCATCAAATATGTCTGATTCATGTGCTATAAAATGCCCACCATTGGCCTTTTCTTTTGAAACCATTTTGTATAACATGGTGCTTCCAACTATAAACATTACTGCACATGATATAAACCCATTTACTGCTCCAGCCATAATATCTGTCCCTAATGTTGAAGCTGGAACAATATTATGAATCTGGGGTGCCCCTGGTGCAACCATAGCAAAAGTTGAACATCCAAAAGTCAAAGCTGCTGGTATAAATCGTCGTGGCAAATCAGCTTCTTTAAAAATTTCTAAAGCTATTGGAAACACTGCAAAACTTACAACGAAAACACTTACTCCACCATAGGCTAATATTCCACAAGCTATTGGAATAGAAAGTAATGCTTTATCCTTCCCAATCCATCTTACAATCATCTTAGCAATAGATTTTGCTCCACCAGTAATCTCCATTATTTTTCCCATCAAGGTACCTGTTAGGAAAATAAAGAAATTCGCCTGAAGAAATCCAACAAATCCTGTCATATAATCCACCTTAAGTGCATCATACACATTTAAATTTCCTGTTATAGCAACTAATAATGAACATACAATTGCTATTATAAAAATATTTACTCCCTTCATAACCATTACAACTAGAAGGGATAGGGCTATGATAATCCCTATTAAACTTATAATTACTCCCGTATTCATAAATTAACTCCTTTTAAAATTAAACTATATGTATTTTTTCACGAAATTTAGATTTTCAATAAATTCCACATTTGTTCCGATTGTTATAATAGCTACTTATTTTCAAAAATAGGTTTTCTCTTTTCTATAAATGCATTCATTCCTTCTTGCTTATCTCTTGTAGCAAAAGTTAAACCTGCAATATCTTTCTCTAGTTCAAGTGCATTTTTTAAATCCATATCTATCCCCTTGTTAATAACAACTTTTGCATATCTTATTGCTATTGGTGCTTTTTCAACTATTTCGTTCATCATCTTCATCGACTCTTCTAAAAGTAAATCACTTGGAACCACTTTATTAACAAGACCAATAGATTTAGCTTCTTCTGCATTTACTTGCCTTCCCGTAAAAATTAATTCTTTGGCTATTCCAGTTCCAACAAGTCTTGATAATCTTTGAGTTCCACCAAAACATGGAATAACTCCTAAATTAACTTCAGGTTGTCCAAATATAGCCTTTTCTGATGCAATTCTAATGTCACAACTCATAGCAAGTTCACATCCACCACCTAATGCATATCCATTAACTGCTGCTATTACTATTTTCTCAAGAGCTTCAATTTTATCAAAAATTCCTTGGGCATAACCCGCATATTTTCTGCCTTCTTCACTTTTATAGTTTTGCATCTGACGTATGTCAGCTCCAGCTACAAAAACTTTACCTTCTCCAGTAATAATAACTCCTAATATTGCCTCATTTTCTGATACTGCATCAATAGCTTGAGATAGTTCTCTAAGAGTGTCATTATTAAGAGCATTTAAAGCTTTAGGTCTATTTATAGTAATAACACAGACTTTATCCTTAACTTCCACCTTAAGATTGTTCAAATTTTCCATTACAGATTCCATCATATTCCCCCCCATTATACATTGTTATTTTTTCTACATTTCTTGTTAATATATAGTAGCAAGTTCTACGCCAACTCACATTTAATTTCTTTATTTTTATTAAAAAATTATTTTTTTTGGTAAAATAAACAAAATATATATAAATTTCACTGAATTTTTAATAATCTTTAACTTTAAAATCGATTAAATTGTAATTCACTAAAGAATTTTTCTTCAATAAAACCCATAAAACAATATTTTTGTCTCAATTTGGAGAAAATACTTAAAAAATGCAGTCTCATTTTTGAGAATATAGTCTCATTTTTGATATTTCCATTAAAATAATTTAAGTGACATCTCTATAAATTTACTTTCACCATAATAGATGAGTCTTTATTCAACATATAGGTAGTTTATTTTCTATTAATTTAAATTGTTAATACTTTAGTTCAGTACATATATATCTCTGTTTTATTTGTTGTCATCAACTTAACTGAATTTACATTTATAGACAATCAAGTCTTGCTCAAAATTTACTTTAAATTTCTTAATTTATAAATACAAAAACACCTCTGACTTATGTTTACATATTATTTGAAAACATAGTTCAGAGGTGTATATATTCATTTCAATAATTACTTATTTTATAAAATTTATTACATATTAAAATTGATGTAATACTTACAAATTTCAATATGTTATAATATCTATTCTTCTATTTCCCAGTTATGATATATATCTTGAACATCATCATCTTCTTCAAGCATATCAACCAATTTGTTCATCATTTTTAAATGAGATTCTTCAGTTAATACAGTCGTAGTTTGAGGTATCATCTTCACATCAGCTGATATAAACTCATATCCTTTAGCTTTCAACTCATCACGAACACTAGAAAAATCTTCTGGTGTAGTTATTATTTCATAACCATCTTCTTCTGTTATAAAATCTTCAGCTCCTGCTTCTAATGCAACATCCATCAATTCTTCTTCTGAAACTCCATCTCCCAAACCAACCAATATTTGTCCTTTTTTATCAAACATAAAAGACACACATCCACTAGTTCCTAAGTTTCCTCCGTTTTTATCAAAGTAATATCTTACATTACCAGCAGTTCTGTTTTTGTTATCTGTTAAAGTTTCTACTATAACCGCAACTCCACCAGGTCCATAGCCTTCATAAACTATAGTTTCATAGTCTTCTCCAGCACCTGCTCCAGCACCTTTAGCGATAGCTCTATCTATATTATCATTTGGCATATTGTCTGCCTTAGCTTTTTCTATAGCTGTTTTTAACGCTGCATTGTACTCTGGGTCTGCTCCACCATCTTTAGCTGCAACTGCTATTGCTCTAGCATGTTTAGTAAATATCTTTGCTCTTTGAGCATCTTGTTTACCTTTTCTATTAATTATATTACCTATACGTCCCATATTTCCACTCCTTAATACGTACAATTAATTATTCTAATTTTCATCACTTGTAAATTTTATCACAAATCTTATAAATAGTAAATTAGAACTTAGGAGGTTGTGCAGGCGTTTTTCTTTTGTGTTCACTTAATCTATGAAGCCTTTCTATTATCTCTTGGTCTCTTTGAGGAACTTCATCCAATCTACCTTCTAACACAGCATCTATCATATTGTAAGTAGTCCCCATTTCATTTTCATCTGTTTGTCCTTCCCAAAGACCTGCTGAAGGAGCTTTATTTATTAAATCTTCATGAACACCAAGTTCTTTTGCCCATTCATACACTTCTCCTTTAGTCAAATTTGCAATTGGTAAAATATCAACTCCACCATCACCAAATTTAGTAAAATATCCTGTGTGTATTTCTGCAGCATTGTCTGTACCAACAACTAGATATCCTAGATTGTTAGCAATTGTATAAATAGTACTCATTCTTACTCTTGCTCTTAAATTTGCATCTGTCATTTTTAAATATTCTTCTCTATATAAATGTTTATCTTTTAAATTTCCTACTACCATGTCTAATATAGCACTTTGTGGTTCTATAAGGTCTAAATCAAGGTATTCTATATCACATCCCTCTATAACCTTAAGTGCATCTTCTCTATCTTGAGGATTACTTTTTATGCTCATTATAACTCCCATAGAGTTTTCTGGAAATGCCTTTTTAATTAAATTAGCAACTACTGCTGAATCAATTCCTCCAGATACACCAACAATTAATCCTTTTGCATTTGCCTCATTAACCTTATTTATAAGCCATTCTACAGTTTTGTCTATTTGTATTTTTATATTTGACATTGTTATCTCCTCTCAAATTTGCTACTTTGTTTTAATATATTATAACATATATTAATATGTTGTTTTAATATGTTTTTTTTTATTCAAAATTAAACAAAGATGAAAGATTATATTTAATCTTATTTTATATAAATATAATTTGCCTGTTTTGGTAAAACTATTTCAGAAGGTGATTTTTATGAAAAAAACTGATGATTTAAAGAAAAAATATTTTGATTTTAACTTAAAAAATACGATAATTGGAGTTTTTACAGGATTTATAAATGGAGTGTTTGGTTCTGGAGGAGGTACTCTTTTAGTTCCAATATTAAATGATATCGTTAAGGTAGAAGAACATAAATCTCATGCAACTGCTCTTTCTATAATAATTTTCTTAACGACAACAAGTTCTGTTTTATATGTATCTAAAGGTACTTACGACATTAATTTGACAATTAAGGTTGCAGTTGGAAGTATTCTTGGTGGTATTATAGGAGCTAAATTACTAAATAAAGTTACTGGAAAGTTTCTTAGAATTTCTTTTGGAATAATCATGATAATTGCAGCATTAAGGATGGTGTTTTAATGTTATTTGCTCTAATTGGATTTTTTGCAGGAATTATTGGAGGAATGGGAATGGGTGGAGGAACGATTCTTATACCTGCACTCGTTTTACTTGCTGGTATAGATACTAAAATAGCACAAAGTGTAAATCTACTTTCATCTATACCTATGACACTTATAGCGCTGGCTATACATATAAAAAATAAAAATGTAGTTTTTAAATTGGTCATACCTATAGCTGTGTTTGGAGTTTTAGGAGCTGTATTTGGTTCACTATTAGCTAATTATCTGTCTTCAGATATATTAAAAAAAATATTTGGGGTATTTTTACTTTTAGTTGGTTTATTTGAAGTAAAAAAAGGATTCTGTGCAAAATCTGATAAAAAGCCATTAAATTGATTTAGATTAAAGCAATTTAATGGCTTTTCATTTAAAAATACTAATTAGTTATTTAAGAGTATTAACTATTCTAATACTTTTTAGATTACAGTAAAATTTCTCCATTTTGTTCAGACAAATAAAATTCTTCTCCCAAAACTATTTTTCCTGTTCCACTTGTTATATCAATCATTTTTTCTGACAATTTTTCTACATCCTCTAACTTTGAATATACTATTATCTCAACATTATCTTCATATACAGTATCTTTTATAAAATACCCCAAATTCATTAACTCATTTTGTACTTTTCCAAGTTGAGTATAGTCTATCTTAACCTTAACTTCTTGATACATTACCTTATAAATTATCTTACCTGCTTCAAGTCCAAGTTTAGCACCTTTTGTATAAGCTCTAACTAAACCACCTGCACCTAATTTTGTTCCTCCAAAATACCTAGTAACAACAACTGCTACATCTCTCAAATCTTCTTTTTTTATAACCTCTAGTGTAGGTATACCTGCCGTTCCTTGTGGCTCTCCATCATCACTATATCTTTGTATATTCATATTTTGTCCTACTGTATAAGCCCATACATTATGAGTTGCATCTTTATGTTTTTTCTTTATTTCATTTATAAATTCTAATGCTTCCTCCTCACTCTTTATAGGCTTAGCATATCCAATAAAAACAGATTTTTCAATCGTTATTTCATCTGTTCCAAATTCATGTAAAGTCCTGTAATTGCTCATTATAATTCCTCCAATTTTAATCATTTGCTAATATACACATCAAATATATATTTATTTATAAAATTATTCTATAAAAAAATATATAGACTTTTAACAGTTCTTTAATCAATATCATAAGACAATTATATACTAAAATTGTATACTTTTTAATTTTTATTTTAAATATAACTTACTGATTTTAAATATAAATTGCTAAAGTTCTAAATTGATAAATCATAATTTAAACAGACTACATAATTTACGTTTAAAACTGCTTTAATTAAAAAAGGAAGGGGCTATCCCTTCCTCAGAATTCTCTAAATTCACAATTAATTTGCTGGAACATCATCGCCCTCTGAAACTAATTTCTTTAATTCCTTAAACTTTTTATAAGATACTTCTACTAAAGCTTGCTCTTTATGATGTGACAACATTTCTAAAGCATCCTTTACTTTGTAAAATCCACCTTCTTGGAATTCAGGAGCAAGTACACAGTCAGTGTTACAAGCTTCCATAACATACCACATTATTGCATTACAAACTTCTTGTTGTCTACTTCTTGAGAAAAATTCATACATAGTATCGCCAGCCACATCTATCATTTTAGCATCTATGCCAGTTTCTACTTTAACTCTTTGAACAGCACTCTCATATGGAAGTCCTCCTCCAAGTATCTTTCCTTTTGGAAGTGTCCATTCACCTCTATCATTTTTTACAATAAGTACTTTATTAGCATAAAACACTACTCCACCTGCACAACGTCTTACTATCATTTGAAACCCCTCCCATTAATTTATTTATTACCTTGTTAAACTCTAGAAATACATCATTAAGTAAACAAATTACTTTAATAAAAAATTACTTTTTCAAATTTTTTGCATTTTCCAATGCTTTAATGGCTTCGTCATAAGCTCTAAGCACATACTCTTTTTCAAAACTCTTATTCTTGTCTTTTAACTGCTGTAAAATCTTTAGGCTATTTTCATCTCCCAATTTTGAAAGAGCTTTTGCACAATACTGTCTAGTTTGTGCATTTTTATCGTAGAGACCTTTTTGCAAGATTTCTCTACTACTTGGTGATTCAATCTTTCTAATTGCTGAATAAGTTATTCTTCTAATATCTGAGTGTCTGTGGTTTGTGAGCTGATGAAGCAACTTTAAGAATCTATCATCTTTTAGCTCACCTGTCGCCCAAATTAAAACAATTAAATCTTCAGCATTTTTTTCCACAAGGATTCTTTTGAAAACCTTTCTCTTAAAGTATACCATTTTTTCGTCATCTAAGCTATCCATAAAATCAAGTCTCTTAATTTTATCTAATTCTAAAAATTTATCTAAAATATCCTTAGATGCCTCAAAATCAGCTTTTTGCATTTCCTTTATTTTTAATTTTGCTTGTATAAGTTGTTCACTTGCTTCAGTATTTGAGATATTTCTAATTTTACTAATTTGAGATACCGTTTTAGATTCTTTATAAAGAAGATAGGTTATAAAATAATCTTCAAGATTATCTATGTTTTCCCAATTTATATCCATATTCAACCTATTTTTCTAGTATGTACTCTCTATAGATATTAAAATCTTCTTCATCTAAGTTTACATCTAGTGTTATACCATTTTCCCCATACTCAAAATTCTCAACATTATATTTATCTTTTATTCTACTAAATATATCACCTCTCTCATAAGGTAACATCAAGCTTACTGAATAAGTATTTTCCATTAAAGCAATTTCTATCATATTTAATAGCTTATCCATATTTATGCCTTGTTTTGCAGAAATATACACAATATCTTCTTGACTTTTAGGATATATATCCAGTTCTAGCTTATCCACTTTATTATATACAAGTATATGTTTTTTATCGTTTACACCAAGTTCTTTTAATACACCTTCAGTCGTACTTTTTTGCAATTCATAGCTAGTATTTGTGGCATCAATTACATGTAAGATTAAATCTGCATACTGTACTTCTTCCAATGTCGCTTTAAATGCTTCTACTAAATCGTGGGGAAGTTTACTTACAAATCCAACAGTATCTACTACTAAAAATTCTTTTTTATTTGGCAAAAGAGCCTTTCTTAGAGTTACATCTAAAGTTGCAAAAAGCATATCTTTTACAAAAACTTCTTTTTCTTGTTCATAATCCTTGTGTGTCTTTATTAATTCGTTTAGTAGGGTAGATTTTCCTGCATTTGTATACCCAACAAGTGCTACAATTGGTATATTTGATTTTAAACGCTTAACTCTCTGTGTTTCTCTATTCTTTTTTACTTCTTTAAGTTCACGTCTTATGTCTGCTGCTTTATTAAGTATATGTCTTTTGTCTATCTCTAGTTTTTGTTCACCAGGACCCCTAGTACCAATCCCTGCACCGGTTCTACTCATCTCACCACCCATTCCATAAAGTCGTGGTAATCTGTATTTTAATTGTGCTAATTCAACTTGCAATTTACCTTCTTTACTAAGTGCCCTTTGAGCAAATATATCTAAAATCAATGTAGTTCTGTCTATTACTTTTCTTCCAACAACATTCTCTATATTTCTAATTTGAGCACCAGATAATTCATCATTAAAAATTACTAAAGTGGCATCTAATGAGTCACTATATGCTCTTATTTCTTCTACCTTACCTTTTCCTATATAATAAGCTGCATCTACAGAATGTTTATTTTGAATTAAGCTACCCACAACCTCTGCACCAGCAGCTTTTGTTAATTCTTTTAATTCTTCCATGGATTCACTAGTGTCTATATCATCACTTTTTTTCACTATTGTAGTCAAATTCAGACCTACAAGAAGTGCTTTTTCTTGAATTTCTTTCACTTAATCACCTCATTTTTTGTTATAAAGCATATTCTAATTACAAAATACACTTACATTCTTTTTACATTATTTTTCCGTTGACTAATTATACCATTAATACTATGATTAATAATACTATATTATCGACTATTCATAAAATTATTTAGTATAATTATATTATCACCAAAATCTTATATAGTATAAAAGATTTAAATTTTATTTAATTAGGAGGAAAATATGGGCGAAAATTATAAGTTTTTTAATCACAAAGATTGTGAATTTTTCCCTTGTCATAAAACAAATAAGCCAGAAGAGTTTAACTGTTTATTTTGCTATTGTCCTTTGTATGCTTTAGGAGAAAACTGTGGTGGAAACTTCAAGTATACAGATAAAGGTATCAAGGATTGCAGTAGTTGCATGCTACCTCATAAAAAAGATAATTATAATTACATTATGGGGAAATTTCAAGATTTAGTTAAAATCGCTAGTAAAAAGTAATTTCTATTAGAAATAGCTATGCATAAATATTTATTGACTGCTTTTAGTCTAAATATTATTGCACAGCTATTTTTATTGTATAACTTTTAATCTAATTAGTTTTTATTATCTTATTTTATTTTGAATGATTTACATAATTTATACATTACAAACAGTAATATACTTACTAACAAAATTAATATTAAAATCATCATTCCAGCATGAAAAAAGAATTCCTCTGGCAACATATTTATAACTGGGTCTAAATCAGGATTAAATATCCAATAATCGTTTCTAAATAATAGTTTATGAAAAATAATAAATGACTTTTCAAAATTCAATAAAATTGGAACTGCTAATATTAATGGCATAATTATAAGTGTTATTGATGTAGTTTTCAATATTTTTCTATTTTTATTTTTTACACTCAATATAATTCCTACTAAAGAAACTACCATTAATAATTTAGCTAATTTATTGATATTTTGAAATATATTTCTAACTTCTTCAAAATGTATCTTACCTTCTGGAGAAGATTTTAATGTTGGTAACTTAAACTCAGACACATTTTTATTTAAATTATAATCAATTAGATAATCGTAGTTCAATTTTATATCATCTTTAGATAAACCAGATAACTCTGATATATTTAAATAATCAATGTCAAAATAATAAAGTTGTTTAAATCCAACAGTAAAATTAATAGCACCTACTATTATAACAATGCTAATACAAACTGAAAAAAGTATATTTAGAAACTTTTTCATGAAATCCCCCCAGTAATAAATTAAATCACTATACGATTTTAGTTGTAAAATCTTCTATATTCCATACATCATCAACAATTTCTGAATAAAATTCTGGCTCATGGCATACCAAAAGAACTGTTCCCTTAAATTCTTTTATTGCCTTCTTCAATTCATCTTTTGCCTCAACATCTAAGTGATTTGTAGGCTCATCTAATACTAAGAAATTTATATTTTTTAGCATTACTTTGCAAAGTCTAACTTTAGCAGCTTCTCCACCACTTAATACTCTCATTTGACTAGTTATATGCTCATTTGTAAGTCCACATTTTGCAAGAGCTTGTCTAACCTCAAAGTTTGAAAGCCCTGGAAATTCACTCCAAATCTCGTCCATAGGTGTATTACTATTTTCTCTTGAACTCTCTTGTTCAAAATATCCAACTTCCAAATAGTCACCTAATTTAACACTTCCTTCAAATGGTTTTATTATTCCAAGTAAAGTTTTTAATAGAGTAGATTTTCCAATACCATTCATTCCTTTTAATGCAATCTTCTTTCCTCTTTCTAAGTGGAAATTGAGTGGCTTTGTAAGTGCCTCATCATATCCTAAAATTAAATCTTCTGTTTCAAAAATTATTTTACTTGCTGCTCTAGCATCTTTAAAAGCAAAAGTAGGCTTTATTTTTTCTTTTGGTCTTTCTAATATTTCCATCTTATCAAGTTGCTTTTGTCTACTGTTAGCCATTCCTCTAGTTGCTACTCTAGCTTTATTTCTAGCTACAAAATCCTCTAGTCTTTTTCTTTCTTCAACTTGCTTATCATAGGCTTGTTCTTCTTGACGTTTCTTTATATCATTAAGTCTTACAAATTCATCATAATTTCCTTTATATCTATTTAGCTCTCCATTTTCCATATGATATATTACATTACAAGTATTGTTTATAAATTCAATATCATGAGAAACCAAGACAAAGCTATTCTCATACTCTTGAAGATACTTAGTAAGCCACGTTATATGTTCTTCATCTAAATAGTTTGTAGGCTCGTCTAATATAAGAATAGTTGGATTTTCAAGTAAAAGTTTAGTAAGAAGTACTTTTGTTCTTTGCCCTCCACTTAAGTCAGTTACATCTTTATCAAGACCAATTTCTCCAAGACCAAGACCATTTGCAACTTCTTGTATCTTTGCATCTATCATATAAAAACCGCTATTTTCAAGTATAGTTTGTATTTCTGCTGTTTCTTCAAGAAGCTTACTCATCTCATCATCATTAGCTTCTCCCATTTTGTCGTACATAGCAATCATTTCTTGCTCTAGGTCAAACATATGCTTAAAAGCTTCTCTAAGCACTTCTCTTATAGTTTTCCCCTTGCTTAATACTGTATGCTGGTCTAAGTAACCTACCGTAGCTCTTGAAGACCATTTTATATTTCCAGCATCAGGCATAAGCTTTTTTGTTATTATATTTAAAAAACTCGATTTTCCTTCTCCATTAGCGCCAACTAGTGCAATATGTTCACCTTTTCTAAGTCTAAAAGATACATTTTCTAATATTGTTCTCGCACCAAATCCATGACTCACGTTTTCTACTACTAGCATTTTAACACCTCTCAAAAAAATTTTACACATTCTATACTATAATATATTCTTTTTAAACTTAAATCAAGTATTCCCAATATTTTTAGTTATATTTACGACAATTTAATCTAAAATAATCTTTATCTTTATCTTATGTACAATAAAAAATAGAGATAAAAATTAGGAAAATAATACCAACCTAACTTTTTCTCTATTTATACTCTATTTAAAATACTCATCTAATCCATCTGCTACACATTGCATCATTTTTCTTTGATACTCTGGATTTGACATCATTTGGTCTTCATTGTAGTTACTCATAAATCCCATTTCTACTAACACAGCTGGTACTTTTGACCAGTTAAATCCAGTCAAGTCGCCTCTTTGAACGATTCCATTAATTTGTATTCCAGCTTGTTCCATATTCTGTTTAATAAATTCAGCACATTTATTACTCTCTTCATATATAGGAGCTGTATATTTTCCATCTTTTTCAGGAATTAATATGGATGCACCAGTCTTTGAAGAATTATTTAAACTATCTGCATGTATTCTTACAACCATATCTGCATTTTTATCATTAGCAAGTATCGCTCTTTCTGAATTACTTATATTTATATCATGAGTCTCTCTAGTCATTATTACATTATAACCTTTAGCTTCTAATATACTTTTTAAAACAAGAGATGCTTCCAAGTTTAAAACGTATTCTGGTTTTTTTGTAGCAATACCCTCTGTTCCTGAAGATACTCTCGCTTTTTTAGAGGAAGAACCTGGAGCTACTGGTTCTAAATTGCTATCTCCCTTTCCTTGATGCCCTGGGTCTATACAAATTAAAAGTTTTTTATTTTTTTGAGTTTCATTTTTATTATCTGATGATTTTTCTTCTGATGACTTACCTTTATTGCTTTTCGAATTAGATTTGTTTTCATCTTTATCTTTAGTATTTTTGTTTGAATCTTTATCTGATTTTTCATTTGTAATATTTCCTGAACTAATCAAATTTGTAGTCTTGTAAAAATTACTAACTGGATTTGATGTTCCTATAATTATGATTCCCATGGCAATTATACAAGTAACTAACAATCTATATTTTTTCATTTTTTGCTCCTTTCTAATGATAGACAGCCATTATTTATTTTTATTTATATGAATATGTATCTATTTTATCATATACACTCTTTATTTTATTTATTTTTATGAAAACTAAGGTGTTATTGAGTCAGTTTTCCAAGCATCAAAAACTAATTCTTGCACAACATAATATAGAAGCAGCAAGAAAACTTCAATTCTATTATTAAAATAATTTAATAAGAAAGAGGTGTTTTATGCAACTTAAAAATTTTCATTTTAAAGATAAAGCTTTAAATAAAAGAATTAACTTAGCTAAGTCTAAATTTACAATTGTTTTAACCTTTTTATTTTTATTATATTTTTTCTCAAATAATTTAATTTATGCACAAAATTTACAAAAAAATGAACCTGAATATTTAATACCAATCGGAAATGTACTTCAAATTGACGCAGAACTAAAAAACATTATTGTTAGAAATCCTGGAGAAGCATCTCCGTTTAGATTAGGTGATGCTATAGTCAAAGTAAATAATGCTGAAGTTGATGGATATAGTGACTTTGCCAATACTTTAAATGCTTTACCAGAAGAAAAACCAGTATCTATTTTATTAAATAGAGGTGGTCAACTTATAACAATGAAAACTACTAAACACATATTAGAAAAAATTAGCTTTAACAACTTACTTTCTGGATTTGCTACTTTGACATATATTAATCCAGATACATCAGAATTTGGTGCAGTAGGTCATCCAATAAGTGTTGGTAGTTCGAGAAAGATACCTATTAAAACAGGTTCAATTTCTACAACTAAACATCTTAATATAGAAAAGTCTTATAAAGGTAGTGTGGGATGTATAAATGCAAAACGAGAAAATATTATTGGTAGTTTTACAGAAAATACTGATTTTGGAATAAGAGGTCAAATTAATAACTTTGATATTTCTAATTTAAAAAAATATAAAGTAGCATCTTTAGATGAAGTTAAATTAGGAAAAGCTCAAATAATTCTACAAGACAACTTTAATGAATGTAAAAAGTATAATATTGAAATTATAGATATAGAAAATCAAAAACATCCAGAAAGTAAAAGTTTTAAAATTAAAATTACAGATAAAAAACTTTTAACTCAGACTGGTGGTATTGTACAAGGTATGAGTGGTACTCCAATAGTTCAGGATAATAAAATAATCGGAGCAGTATCTCATGCTATTGAAAATGACCCAGCTGTAGGTTATGGTGTATTTATTAAATGGATGTTGTAAATAATATAAACAAATCACTTTTAGGATGTTAATAAATGATTAATAATATATTTGGTCTAAAGGTACTCTTATTTAGCCTACAGACCAAATATATTAGATATTTTACATAGTATAAAATATAATTTTTTATTCAAATTTATATTAATATTATTTCCAAAATTTTTATTTATAAACTGCTATTTTGAATTTATTTAAAAATATACAACTTTATATTACTTATTAGTATTCTTTCCAGTGTTAGGTAAAACATTTCCTAGATTTTTTTCTGGTATATTTACATAACTTTCTGGAACATCACCTACTATTATAGTTTCACAAATAGGTATTTGAGCTTTAATCTGTTTTGTTGAAGTTATCAGTGGTATTACTACTTTAACTTGTGTTTGAGCTTCTAGATATATTCTATGTCTTGTTTGATTTATACCTGACGACTCAAATTCTGTTTTAAAGTTTACTGATACTGTTCCTATAGGTTCAATAGATACTTCAAGTTTAGGACCGTATTTAGCTAATATAGGACTTCCTAACGCTGTTCCTATAGGTATGTAAGAACTTGCTGTCTTATCCTTTTTTAATTCATCTTGTATTTCTAAAGCTATTGCAGATGCAATCTCATTCATCATTATAGTATTTGCTTGTATCATAGTTATTTTACCATTATTATCAAGCTGTATATCCATTAAATCTTCATAATTTATTTTTCCTTCTACCATCTCAGCAACAGCTTTATTTATGGACCTATTTGCTAGCTCAAGAGCTTTAGTTTCTGCTAAAACTGTTATTGTTGGTCTTAAAGTTTTATCTATATATATAAAACTGCCTATAAATACAGACAAGAAAAGAATTACCAAAAAAATAGCTATAATTTTTCTAAATTCATTTTTCGTTTTTCTATCTACTATTCTATTCAAAATTATCCCCTCCTATTTATTTATATGTAGCTTTGGCATAATTTTTATAGTATTTGTCAAAAATAAATAAAATAAAAATATAGACTTTTTAATACATTATGTTTATACATATCTACAATGTACAGAATATTATAGCAAATTCATTTTTTCTATTAATTACAAAACTACTCCTATTTGTGTTATAATATTGCATTAAGTAAGGAGGTTAAAATCTTATGAATAACGATAATGATAAAAATGGAAATAAAATCAGAAGAAAAAAAGTTAGCTCCTCTGGTAATACAAATAAACCAATTAATAGAGCTTCAGCTAACAAGACTCGTTCAACAAAAAATAAGAAAAAATCTAAAAAAAGCGATAAATTTAGAAAACTAAGAGTATTTGGGATAGTATTTTTAGTTTTACTAGTTGTTGGTACAGCAGGTACTGCTGGTCTAGTATTTGCATCACTAAGAGATGTCACTCCAGTTACAGAAGCTGTGCTGGATAAGCAGACAAACCAAACAACTACAATTAAATACGCTAATGGAAAAACATTATCTACAGCTCCAAGTGTAAATAAAAAGACTCCTGTTCCATTAGATAAGATTTCCCCTTATCTTCAACATGCTGTAATTGCAATAGAAGATGAACGTTTTTATGAACATAAAGGTGTCGACATTAAAGGTTTATTTAGGTCAGTATTAAAGACTCTCACAGGTACTAAACAAGGTGGTAGTACTATTCCTATGCAGGTATCCAAAATGTTGTTAACAACTGAACAACAAACTATACCTCGTAAAATAAAGGATATTTACTATGCACATGAGATGAGTAAAACAGTAAGTAAAGATAAAATACTAGAAACTTATTTAAATAACTTCTTCGTTGGTAGAGGTCTAGCAGGTGCCGAGGCTGGTGCACGTGGTTATTTTGATAAGTCTGCAGCTGACCTTACTCTAGCTGAGTCAGCACTTCTTGCTGGTTCAACTAAAAATCCATCAAGATTTTCAGCATATAAAACTTCTAAATTAGATGGAAGCGAAACTAAAAGTGATTTAGAAAACAAATTATTATTTTTTGTTAACACAACTGATGATAAGTTAGATGACCCTACTCAAGTAGACTTTGACATGATTGAAAAAATAAAGTCTTGGGAACTTATATCTAATGATACTTATAGACAACTAAAAGCAGGTACATTAGTTGTTAGAAAGGCTGTAAGTAACCCTGAAGCTAAGAAAAGACAAGAAATTGTTTTAAAGAAAATGTTAGAATTGAAATATATAAAACAAAGTGAATATGATGAAGCAATCAAAACTAAAATAGAAATAAAACTACCTAAATCATCAGATAAAGTTTCTTCATCTGTAGAGGACCTTATTGAAAGTGAAGTTATAAATGCTTTAATGGAACAAGGACATACAAATGATGAAGCTCAAAACTTATTCTATAATGGTGGTCTAATTGTAAATACAACTATAGACCCTAAAATGCAAGATGCTTTAGAAGAAGAATTTGATAGAAACAGCAATTTCCCAGGACATATGGTCGGCTCTGATGGAGTTAGTCAACCACAAGCTGCAATGGTAATCTTAGATTATAAAAATGGCGAAATAAGAGCATTAGCTGGAGGAAGAAATATAAGCGGTAGAAAAACTTTAAATCGTGCTACTAACCCTCATCAGCCGGGTTCTTCTATAAAACCTCTGGCAATATATACACCAGCTATTGATACTTTAAAAATTACACAATCAACTGCTCTAAGTGATTCTAGAGGAGGGTATAAGTTTGAAGAAAATAATAAATGGAATCCAAGAACTACTACTGCTGGTCATGGTTCTATGAGTTTACGTAGAGCACTTGCTAAATCTTCAAACACAATAGCTGTCAAGACTGCTGAAATGCTTGGAGATTCTTATGATGAATGTGTAGATATAATGATGGATTACTTAAAGAACTTTGGTATAACAACTTTAAAAAATAATCACTCAGGTTCATCTGAAGCAAGTGATAGAAAATTCCCATCATTGACACTAGGTGGTATGGCGAATGGTATTACTCCACTTCAAATGGCTGCTGCTTACGGTACATTGGCAAATCAAGGTGTTTATGTAGAACCTTCTATCTTTACTACTATAACTACTTTTGATGGTCAATTATTAGTTAAAAACGCTCCTGAAGAACATAAAGTTGTAGACCCTGAAGTAGCTTATGTTGTTACAGATATGTTAGAAAGTGTAATTACTGAAGGTACTGGTGGTGTCGCAGCACTTCCAAATGGAATGCCTGTAGCAGGTAAAACAGGTACTACAAATAGTGCATATGATGCTTGGTTTGTTGGTTACACTCCTTATTATGTTGGTGCAACTTATATTGGAGATGACGCTGGTAGAAAAGATGATTCTGGTAATACTATAAAACGTAGAGAAGTACCACGTGGAAGTACTAGTACTGCAAAACTATGGGAAAAAATTATGGAAAAAATACATGCTAATTTAACGGTTACTGAATTTGAAGTTCCTAAAAATGTATATTTTACAAAAATTAATTTGGAAGATGGAGGAAAGCAATCTTCTGGCTCTAAAGCAGCATTTATTGAAGGTACTGCTCCTACTAGAGTAAGTGCTCAACCATCATCTGAAGATACAAAAAAACCAGATAATAATCAACCAGAAGAAAATAATAATAACAACAATAATTCAGGTAATAATGGTGGTGGTTCCACTCCTCCTGACAATGGTGGTA
>NZ_OEZH01000110.1:0-5523 GCF_900243075.1 Clostridioides difficile | reverse complement strand
ACAACAATAATGGTGGTGGCTCTACTAATACTCCTGATAATGGTGGCAACAACAATGGTGGTGGCTCTACCCCTCCTGATAATGGTGGCAATAACAACGGTGGTGGCTCTACCCCTCCTGATAATGGTGGTAATAACAACGGTGGTGGCTCTACCCCTCCTGATGGTGGTGAAACTCCAACACCTTAGCTTAACAAAAATCGAAATTTAAATAAAAATATAAGAAGTTGTCTCAAAGTGATTTTTAAAAATCATTTATGAGACACTTCTTTTTTTGTAATTACAGCATATTATTTGTTTTCGTAAAAAAGAGAATCCTGATAAACAGAATCCTCCTTTCTTATATAAACAAATAAATATTTTATTTTTAAAGTTTTTAACTAAATATTTTATTCCTAGTTGTTTATATATTATAGATAGTTGTATCACAAAATTATATAAACTTAATATTTTTCTAACTACTGTATACCAAATGTCTGAAATCTATTTAATTTTCCATATCTTTTAATAAGCTCTTCCCACTCTTCTTTATCATAGAAGTTACACTTATTCCTACCAAATAGCTTGGCAACTTCAATTGCAAATCTACCAGCTGAATCTAAATCACTAAAATTAGTTGCACCTGTAGCACATCCAGCGACAGGCATCTCTGTTGTAATTGCTACTCCTACTACTGGTGCATCTATAGCAACTGCTGGCTGTAAAATACTATTTAAGTGATACAGATTATTTCCATATGGTGTTATATCTTGAATTGATAAAGGGAATACAAATGGAGATTTTCCAGTTACAGTCTGCATAATATCCAAAAGGTTGTCACTAGTTCTTAATATGTAGCCTTCTTTAACAGTTGGCGATATTGCAAATCCTCTATTGTTGATTACTCTATTTCCTTTAGTAGTATCTATAGAAAGTATTGCATCACATCTACTATCAACTTCATTTTCATTCATAGTCATCATATCAATTGGAGAATCCATAAAAGGAGTAGGATAGTGTTCTTTAGTTGGAGCATCTGGACAAATATGAGTTGAAATTACAACATCCCCATCTAATATATCCCCTTTTTGTTGCATATCTAAAAGTTTAGCAGCAACTGCAATTGCTACCAATGCTCCATCACCATCTGAGACAAAACCTATAACTTCTGGTCTTGCTCCAATACCTCCTAGTCTACCTAAAATACCAAGAGTAGGAGCATCTCCACCTTTTGATTTTCCATTCTTGCCAGGAATTGTAAGCTTGACTAAATCTGTTGAACCCTTACTTGAGGACAATTCTTTTACAGTTACATCTACCTCCCCATAACCTTGTAAATAAGTTTTTACTTCTTCTCCATTAGCAGTTGCTTTATCTAAAATGTCATAAACCTCTATTACTTGTTTTAATATCATGTCTAATCTAATTTCCTTTCTTAATACATTTTAAAATTATATATTATTTACTATACAAAACATCTACTCCACACATTGCTAGCACCTTAATTGCTTTTATAAGTGCTACTCTACCTTCTTCACCACCAGCTGCAACAGCAAATTCATCTGTATGAGTCGCAGTATTTTCTTTTAATTTTATATATGCTTGTATTGCAGGTATCTCATGAGTTAAATTTCCAGTATCAGTTGAACCAATACCTTGGCTTAAATCTCTTTCAATATAATCCTCACCTAAAACTTCAAAATTTTCTCTAACTATATTCACTAATTCTGAATCATTCTTAATTTCTTTATATATTTCATCTAACTGAACTATTTCTACACTAGTTCCAGTAGAAATTGCAGCTCCTTTGGCACAATTTTTAAGCATGTCACAAATTTCATTTAAGTACTCTATACTTAAGGCTCTTACATTAAATATTGCTGTAGATTTTTCAGGAATTATATTATGTATGCTACCTCCATTAGTTATAATCCCGTGTACTCTTGCATAATCTTTAAGATGTAATCTCATGCTATTTACACTATTAAACAATGCTATTACTCCACTTAATGCACTTTTTCCTTCCCAAGGATAGGCAGCAGCGTGTGATGCCTTACCACTAAAATCAAATTTTAAATTAACTTGAGCAAACGATATGTCATCAGGCATTGAAGCATCACTTGGATGTAAAATTAATGCAGCATCTACACCATTAAATACTCCCTCTTTAATCATAGTTATTTTCCCACCTACTCTTTCTTCTGCAGGTGTTCCAAAAACTTTTACAGTTCCTTCTATATTATGTTTTTTCATTATTTCTTTTAATATGATACCTGCACCAGCAGAGCTTGTACCTATAATATTGTGTCCACATGCATGTCCCATTCCTGGAAGTGCATCATACTCTGCTAGAAAAGCAACTGTTTTACCATCAGTACCATTTGAATAAACAGCTTCAAAAGATGTCTCTAATCTTCCTACACCTTTAGTTACATTAAATCCATTTTCTTCTAACAAATCACATAATGCTTTTTGTGACTTATACTCCTCAAATGCTAATTCTGGATTTGAAAATAAATAGTCAGATACTTTTTCAAATGATGTCTTTTTCTCTTCAGATAATAACTTTATTTCCTCTTTAATTTTTGCTTTTAATTCATTCATATTTACTACCTCCTTAAAGCATTCCATTTAATCTTAAAACTGTTTGAGATATAAAAGCAGAACCAAAGTAAGTAGATGTCATAACTATAAATGATATGACTACTAACTTCCAACTCAAAGTCTTTAATATATCTAATTGGTTACCTACAGAGATTCCTGCAAAAGCTAATAATGGTGTTACTGTAGACATAAAATTGATTTTTCCTACATTAGTTGCTATAATATCCCCCACTGGAGATATTGGAAGTGATAAGACGAATGCAACTAATGTAGCCCATGCAAAACCTGGTAAATTAGGTCTTTTAACAAAATTCTTGATTATAATAGCAATTATAACTAACAAAAATCCAGATATACTTCCAATTAATAAATCTTGAGCCTGAGTCTTAAGTGCTATCATTTGTCCAAAACAAATAATAATATATATAAACAGTACTATTTTTATCTGTTCCATAATAGTCTTAAACGTTTTTTCCATATATACATCCTCCTTTATAAATCATTACTAGTTTTTGTTTTTCTTCCTCTAAATCTTTCAATAACTGGAGCTACTTTACTATAATAATAATTAGCTACTGGTAAAGATAAAAATAATTCTATGTATATTCCAGTAACAGCTGTAATTAAACCACTAGTTGCTGAATATGCTAAAATCTGCTCTGACATCTGTGGAACCGTATTCATTAATGATGCTGTTGCAGCTCCCATCATTGAGCCACTACCCATTCCTGATGCCATTGCTAAAGCATATGGATGAAATCCTAAAAGCACACCAACTGGTGCTAAAAATGAGAATAATAATGTTCCAAATATACTACCACTTATATAAGTTCCTAATGTTCCTATACCTTCTGGTGAATTTAATCCGTACTTATCTCCAATAATTCCTAGTGCTGTGTCACGACATAGTGAAAAAGTACCACCTAATGCACTTCTTCCAAGACCTAATGCTACTCCCACAGGTAATGCTATCAACATTGTACCCATATGACCAAATTCTTGTAGTAAAAGTGCTGGCCCTGCTTGAAGTAATATACCAACTTTAGGTCCTGCATTGATTCCAAACATTATTCCTAATGGATATAGTGTTAAAGATAACAAATATGGAGACACATTTATTTCATTATCCCCTATAAACTTTTTTAAGGCTGGTATAACTCTCCCTAATAAATGAGGAGAAACGGCCATCCCTATAAATATAGCCCATAGTATACTAAGTAAAGTTACATTAATTCCCATAACTTTAAATGAAATAGGACCAATTAATTCTGCCAATATTGTAATTATAAAAGATGCTATTATGGCGTTTCTAATCCCTACTTTTTCTTTCATTTCTATACCTCCTTGTAATTTTTATAATTTTCTTATAATATAATTGTTAGTGATTTTATTATATAACCTATCATTAATAATGTATAATATATATTTATTCATCATTTTTATATACTTTTAGTTATGAATCAAAAGAATATTTTGTAGATTCATGATATAAAATGCAAACGATTTATTGATTTATATTATTTAGATAATAATTTTTGAACCATTGGATAAAATTATTTATTCATTTTATAAAGATTTTTTCAATAAATAAAGGAGTACAATGTACTGATATACACCTACTCCTTTTTATTTTGATTTATATTATTTTCTAGATTACTCTGTAGAAACTATAATATCTTTAATACAGTTTCTATACCTAAAAACTTGCTATTTTATTCTTTTAACACTATTTCGTATTATTAATCTTGGATATAGTTTTCTTGGAATATGTTCTGTACTCTTTTTATTTATTATATTTACCAGACTATCTACTCCATTTTTTATAACTTGTTCTCTTGGGTCATCTATTGTTGATAAATGTGACCTAAAATATGATATTAATTCAATATTATTATACCCTATTATAGAAATATCTTCTGGTACATTTATACCATAAGTAGTTTTTAACTCTTGTATTATAGAAATCGCTGGTACATCTTGTTGTACAAATATAGCTGAAGCTTTTTTTATTTTATCAATATGTTTTTCTAGAAATCCAACTTGAGATTCAAAATCCATTTTAGATTTAATAACTTCAGTCTTTAAATTTGCCTCTTCCATAGCATTCAAATATCCCTTAGTTCTATCTTCATGCATTTTTGAACTCTTATCATCTGAGGTTACTGTTATTATATCTTTATGACCATGGTCAATTAAATGTTTAGTAGCTATATAGCCTCCATATACATTATCGTCCCAAAAGAAATTGTCTACTTCTCCTATAAAAGATGGTTTAAAATATATAAATACATGTGGAAAATTATTGTCTTTTAAAAAGTCATACTCTTCTTTTTTTATTGATTGAGAGACAATTACTAATCCGTCAACCATTTGTCCATTTACCATTTTATATACATTACTATCCCCACTAATATTATTATTAGGTTGTATTATAAAATCGTATTTATTAGTCTCAATAGAATTTATAGAACTGTCCATTATATCACTAAAAAATTTTCTAGTATCTTGGTGATTAAAATTATTTGAAAAGATTACCCCTATTCTGTTGGTTTCTTTTTTTGCTAAATTTCTTGCATTTACATTAAAATGGAACCCTAGCCTATTTGCCTCTTCTACTACTTTCTTTTTTGTTTTTTCAGATACATTAGGATTATTGTTTAAGCACCTAGAAACGGTTGAATAACTGATACCTAGATTCCTTGCAATATCTTTAATAGTTACCATCTTTATCCCCTACTTCACTTCATTTTATTTTGATAATATAATACTACACTATATTGTAAATAATTGTCAACTTCAATTATGTAAACGTTTCTTTATATAAAAAATAGGTAGAATCTAAAAGTGAACTGAACCCTACTTAGTAGACAGTTTTTAATAAGATAGTTATTTTTAAGCAGCACGCTTATATTCTATAGGTGTGCTGCTATTTAATTTAGAT
>NZ_OEZH01000050.1:28611-47134 GCF_900243075.1 Clostridioides difficile | reverse complement strand
TTCTTACATTACATTTTTTAATCAAAAAAATCACCCCACTTAGTAGAATTTTACAGTATCTTGTTTACTGTGTCTACTAAATAGGGTGCTGTTCAATATAAGTGCTACCTTTTTTCTTGTGGATAATATTGGGGATAAGTTGTGGAAAACTTATATAAAATCTGTGGATAAAATATTTAACTGACATTTAATCTTTAGAATCAAAAATATACTGATTTTGTTAAATAATAATTACTTGATTTAGTAAATATTAAAGTATATAGTAACTATATAGATTATAAAAAGATAAGGAGTGTATAACCCTTGGAAAAACAGTATTTTACTACAGGAGAATTCGCCAAGTTGTGTGGAATATCTAAACAGACATTAATTTTTTATGATAAAATAGGGATTTTTTCTCCTGAATATAAAGATAAAAATAATTATAGATATTACTCAGTCTATCAATATGATACATTGGACATATTACAATCACTAAGAGAAATAGGAATGAGTTTAGAAGAAATAAAAGAATATATACAAAATAGAAGTCCTCAACTTTGTGTGAAAATGCTTAGAGAAGAAGAAAAAAAGATAAGAGAAAAAATAAAAAAATTAAGAAAGATAAGTTTTAAGATGCAAAATAGAATAAATATAACGGTCGAAGGAATTTCTAGGATGAATAGTGAAGAAATTTATATATCTAAAAGATGTGAGGAATACTTAGTGTTGTCAAGTGACTTAAGCAGTATGAGTAATGGAGATTTTATGATGGAGTTAATAGATTTTACTAATTACTGTAAATCAAAAAATTTGTATCAAGGATATGAGTTGGGAGTAATAGTAAGTAATGAAAATATAAAAAATGGAGACTATTTAAGCATATCAAGTTTTTATTTGAAAATAGATAGAAAAATAAAGGATAAAAAGTTATATATAAAACCAGAGGGAATGTATGCATGTATAAATCATACTGGAAAATATGAGGATTCATATAAATCTTATGAAAAATTAAAAAAATATATATATGAGAACGAATATAAAATTATTGGAAATTCATATGAAGAGAGTGTACTTGACTTCTTCTGTGAAAGTAATGAAGATAATTATATGACCGAGATTTCAATACAAGTATCTAGATAAGAATTAAAATAGAGATATATTCAAATGTTAAGTAATTATACTTATCATTGAATATACCTCTATGTTTTATTGTGTTTTACAATAAAGTATATAAATCTTTAAATGGTGTTTATATGATACGTTTAATGCCAGTTAACACTAACTATATAAATAAATTATAAATTGTAGTTGTTAAAAAACAAACAACAAAAGCAAGTATAGTAGGCATTAAGAATCCTAAGGCAGTCCATTTTAAACTTCCAGTTTCCTTTTTTATTGTTAAAAGTGTTGTTGCACAAGGCCAGTGCAGTAAACTGAACAACATAACATTTAAAGCTGTCAAATAAGTCCATCCATGTTCTCTAAGAACTTGACCTAAAGCACTAAAACTATCTAATTCTATCATAGAACCAGTTGCTAGGTAAGCCATTAGAAGTATAGGCACAACTATCTCATTTGCTGGGAATCCAAGAATAAAAGCCATCAATATGAAACCATCAAGACCTATTAATTTAGCTAAAGGATCCAAAAAGTTTGCAACATGTGATAATATGCTTAAATCTCCTATATAGATATTTGCAAATATCCAAGTTATGACACCAGCAGGTATGGCTACCATTACAGCTCTTCCTAAAACAAATATTGTTCTATCTATTATAGAAGTATATAAAGTTCTTCCAATTTGAGGAACTCTGTAAGGTGGAAGTTCTAATGTAAATGTAGAAGGAACTCCTTTTAATAACGTCTTAGAAAGAGTATAAGAAACTAACAATGTTATTATAACACCTAGAATTATCAGCAAAGTTATACAAAGTGCAGTTGCTACACTAGATATAAAAGAGCTAGTTATAACTGAACTAAAAAATATTGTAGATATAGCAATTAAAGTAGGAAAACGACCATTACAAGGTACAAAGTTGTTTGTAAGTATAGCTATAAGTCTTTCCCTTGGAGAGTCAATTATTCTACAACCAATAACTCCAGCTGCATTACATCCAAATCCCATACACATAGTTAAGCATTGTTTACCATGTGCACAAGCTTTTTTAAATAGGTGGTCTAAGTTAAATGCAACTCTTGGCAAATATCCAAAATCCTCAAGCAAGGTAAATAGAGGAAAGAATATTGCCATAGGAGGTAGCATTACAGAGATTACCCATGCTAATGTTCTGTATAATCCTAAAACCAACATATCGCTTAACCACAATGGACAGTTAATACTATTTAATACACTTGAAATACTTGGCTCAAATCCGAGTAATAAATTAGATAATAAAGTGGATGGATAGTTAGCACCTTCTATAGTAATCCACAGTATAGTACCTAACAATAAGAGCATTATTGGAAGCCCAAATATTTTAGATGTCAATATTTTATCTACTTTTTCTTCTCTATCTGTTGATTTTTTAGCAACATTAGAACAACACTTATCACTCAGTTTTTTAGCATAATCATAGTTGATTTTAGTAAATTCATCTCTTATTTTCTGTTTATTTATATCACTTGGAATCTTTTTCTTTACTTCATTAATAGCATTTATTGAATCTTTATCTACATAATTACTCATAGATTCAAATATACTTTCATCACCATCAATAAGTCTAAGACCCAACCATCTAGAATTTATACCTGGTATAATATTATCTAATTCTGGTTGAATTGATTTTACCATATCTTCTATATTTTCACTGTATTTAACAGGTTTATTATTTAACTTATATTTATCAAAAGATACATCATTTAAAGTATCTAATAGTTCATCCATACCAGAACCATTTCTTGCAGCAGTTAAAATAACTGGAATACCAAGAGAATTCTCTAGAATCTCTTTATCAATAGTAATTCCTTTTTTTCTAGCTTCATCTATTAAATTTATACATAAAATAACTTTATCTGTAAGTTCCATCACTTGAAATACTAAGTTTAAATTTCTTTCAAGACATGTAGCATCACATACTACTATTACTGCATCAGGATTGCCAAAACATATAAAATCACGAGCCACAATTTCTTCTTGTGATAAGGCGAATAAAGAATATGTTCCTGGTAAATCTATTAATGCATATTCGGCATTTTTATATTTAAAATTACCACGAGCTGTAGCTACAGTTTTTCCTGGCCAATTTCCAGTATGCTGTCTAAGCCCTGTAAGATGATTAAATACAGTACTTTTACCTGTATTTGGATTACCAGCCAATGCAATTACAAACTGGTCTTCTTTGTTGTCTATATCAAACATGTCTTTTAAAGAACTCATTTTAGTTGAGTTATGTGTCAACCCCATATTAATATCCTCCTGCTAGAAAATTTTAAATGTCAGAAACTAATATTAAGCTACTTTCTTCTTGTCGTAGAGCTATCTTACTGCCTCTGATTTTATAGACGGTTAAATTATTTTTTGGACCTTTTCTAACTACATCTATAACAGCTCCTCTAGTAAGACCAAGCGCTAACATTCTTTCTCTTAAATTACCACTAGACAATATATCTTCAACTTTGACAGATTTTTTCACTTGAATATCGTTAAGGTTTTTCATAGTAGCACCTCCATGCATGAAATTTAGCCTGAGCTAATCTTCTTATTCTAAACTATGCATTATATTACTACCTTGTTACTTTTACAAAAAAAGATAGGCAAGATGCCTATCACAAAGTTGGGTATAATTCTTACTTTTGGGGAAAGTAGAATATAGAATAAAAATTAACACTTTGAATCTATATAATTATTGAATTTTGATAATAAAAAAATCAGAAAGCAAAAGCCTCCTGACTCTATGTAAGGTATTTTCAAATACCTAAATATCAATTCAATATATATAATTTATACTTAAATTATATATTAACAATATTAGCTTGTCAACACTATAATCTCATTTTGATATGCTCAATGCCTGCCTCATCATATACTTCTGATATCTCCTTAAAACCACAAGATAAGTAAAGGTTCTTTATATAAGCTTGTGCTGATAAAGTTATATTATTTTCATGTAAATTAACTTTTATAAAATCTATAGCACAATCCATCATTTGTTTTGCTAAGCCCTTTTTCCTATGACTAGAAAGAACTAGAACTCTACCAATAGAAACATCATTATAAGAGCTGTATTCTTTAGGAATTATTCTAGCATAAGCACAAATCAATCCATTATCTTTTAAAAATATGTGATAAGAGTTTTTATCTATATCATCATAATCGTTTAAGGAAAATATCTTCTGCTCACAAGCAAATACCTCATATCTTGATTTTGCTATTTCATAAAATTCATCTAAACTCAAATCATTAAAGTGTTTAATTTTAAACATAGTAATTACCCCCCTAATATCTTATAAAATTGAATATTAAGATATATTATATCATTTCTAACATAAATACTTTCATTAAAATTTATATTTATTAAAAATCTTTTAGAAAAGTGATATACTATATTAAAAATAAAACTTTAGTTAGAAAATTTATAATTTATGGAGGCTGTGTTTTGAATACTACTAAAAAATTAACTGAAGCAGCTTTATTGTCATCTTTATTCATAGTAGTAACAATTATAGCTGTAGGTACTGGATTTGGATATGCTATTTATTTAGATTTTATAGTACCAGTATTTTTTTGTATAATCTGCTTGAAATGTGATTTAAAGTATACTATTTTATCTGGAATTACTTCAATTTTAATAATTTCTCTAGTACTTGGAAATCTAGGAATTGGTATTTGGGCAAGTCAAAGTGTATTGCTTGGTATAATGTGTGGTTATCTAATAAATAAACCGACAATGGTTATGGACGATTTAGTATATGGCTCAATATTTGGAGTTATTGTAATGGTTTTCATTGATATATATGCTTCAGCACTAATAGGTTATAGTTTTATGAAAGAATTTCAAGGATATAGTAAATTGATTTATTTTAATGGATATACAAATTTTATTTATTATTTGATGATAGCATTATTTCCTTTTGGGATGGTGTTTTGCATATATTTATTAAGTTTGATTTTGGGGAATAAATTGCATATTTTAGACTCTAATTCCTTAAAAAAGTTTTTAATATTTAAGAATTTTAGAAGTTTAAATCAATTTCTGTGTTGTTCAAAGAAAGTTTTTTACATATGTGTTTCTTATTTAGTCATTTTTCAAGTTGTAAAGCTATTGAATATTAAGGTTGATTTTGTTTATTTAAAAACAATCTTCATATCAACTGCCTATATATGTGTCTATTTTATTATTAGAGATTCATGTATGTCACTGCAAAATTTTATGATAGCAAAATTTAAAAAATTATTGTATGCTAGAATTTCTTTTTTAATAATAATTTTATTATTGTTTTTTATGTTTAATGTAACTGTTATCAGTTTAATAATTATAAATGCATTTTTAAATAAGAAAATAAATATAAGATTGAGTCAGAGTAATATCGTCAATAAACAAATAAATATTTTAATTGAAAAATAAACCTTAGGTTTTGGTAAAAAATATAAAAAAATAGTATAATGTAAAAAAACATGTGTATAATAATAAAAAAGGTTGACAAAATATAAAAATAATAATATATTATGAGTAAGTTAAGAAAAATTTCTTGTAATTGATGAAATAATCTGAATATACAAATGCTATGAAGAGAAGAAGTAGGACTAGATTTTATTTAACAGAGAGTTCCAGTTTGGTGAGATGGAATAAATTGATTTAGTTTGAATACATCTCAGAGCAATATCTCTGAAAGATAACAACCATTAAGAGATATCGGATTAGTACACGTTATAGTACATGAGTATATGTAAATTGTACTCTAAGAGATTAGTATCGTGAGATATTGATGAACTAAGGTGGTAACACGTAAGCAATGCTTTCGTCCTTTTAATAGGATGAAAGCTTTTTTTATTATAAAAATAAAATTATAGATTATATAAATATTTTAGGAGGAATGAAAAATGAAATCGATAGACGAGCAAATGCGAATAATTATGAAGGGTGTAGACGATTTAATAGATGAAAAAGAGTTAAGAGAAAAGCTTATTAAATCAGAAAAAGAAGGAAAACCTATGATAGTAAAATTGGGTCTAGACCCAAGTGCTCCAGATATACATTTAGGGCATACAGTAGTTCTTAGAAAGATGAAACAATTACAAGATTTAGGGCATCAAATAGTGATAATAATTGGAGATTTTACAGGAAAAATTGGAGACCCAACTGGAAAGTCTAAGGCTAGAAAAGCTTTAACAACAGAGCAAGTTCTTGCAAATGCAAAAACTTATGAAGAACAAATTTTCAAAGTTTTAGATAAAGAAAAAACTATCGTAAGATTTAATAGTGAGTGGTTAGCTAAATTAAATTTTGAAGATGTAATAAAATTAGCTGCAACTATTACTGTTGCAAGAATGTTAGAAAGAGAAGATTTTAAAAAGAGATATGAAGGACAAATGCCGATATCAGTACATGAATTCTTCTATCCATTAATGCAAGCATATGATTCTATAGCATTAGAAGCTGATATAGAACTTGGAGGAACTGACCAAAGATTTAACTTACTAATGGGAAGATCATTACAAAGAGAATTTGGTATGGAGTCTCAAATAGTAATAATGATGCCTTTAATAGAAGGATTAGATGGAAAAGAAAAAATGAGTAAGAGTTTAGGTAACTACATTGGAATAGATGAAGAAGCGGGAATAATGTACCAAAAATCTATGGAAATTCCTGATGAGCTTATAATTAAATACTATAATTTAGTAACTGATGTTCATCCTGATGAAGTTAATAAAATAGAATCTCAGTTAAAAGAGGGTTCAGTAAACCCAAGAGATATAAAGATGAACTTAGCAAGAGAAATAGTAACATTATATCATGGAGAAGAATCTGCTAAAGAAGCTGAAGAAAGATTTAAATCTGTATTCCAAAAAGGTCAAATACCTGAAGATATACAAACAATTCAAGCTAATGAAGATGGATTTGATTTAATTGAAGTATTAGTTGCTAATGAAATTGTTAAGAGTAAGAGTGAAGTTAGAAGATTAGCTTCTCAAGGTGGAATAAAGGTAAATGGTGAGAAAGTAGAGGACTTAAGTACTATTGTAAAAGAAAGTGAATTAGTTGTTCAAATAGGAAAGAAAAAATTTGTGAAAATTGAGCTAGTAAAATAAAATAAAAGCAAGTTCATTGAGTATAAAAGTATAGTCAATGAGCTTGCTTTTTTATTATATTAAAGTTTTAAATTGATAACCATTGTCTTTAAAATATGTTATAATTTGGTCTAATGAATTTACTGTCTCTTGCTTGCCATAAGTATCATGCATTAAAAGAACGACCATTTCTTTACCTTCAGAAGATTTTTTTGCATGTTCAAATAACTCTTGAGCATTTTTCTTTTTACCTTCTGCATCAGCATTTAGAGCATTCCAATCGATTGATGCCATGTTTTTCTCTTTTAAGTAGTTTCCTAGAGGCTCCATATTTTTCCATGACATATATCCACCTGGGCATCTAACTACGTTTGAGGAAAAATTCTTTCCTAAAACTTTTCTCATAGCTTCATCAGTTTTGTTGAGTTCATTTACGAATGTGTCAAGATTTAAACTTCTGCCGGGATATAGTTTTTTATAGTCATGAGTATAAGAGTGATGAGCTATTGCATTTCCTTCATCAAATGTTCTTTTTAAAATTTCATTAGCTCCTTTTCTTTCAAGAGAATCACCTTTAATGAAGAAAGTTCCTCTAACATCATGTCTTTTCAAGATATCTAGAACCTGTGGAGTATTAGTAGTAGATGGTCCATCATCAAATGTAAGAAAGACTATCTTTTCTCCATTGTTTGAATAGTCATATTTGCTAAGTTTGTCCCAAACTAATTTTGCATCATATCCATATTCTTTTGCGGCTTCTTTTTTTGCCCCAATAATAGGTTCATTTTTTTCTTTTTCAATTCTTTCTTTTTCTAATCTTTCGGCTTTAAGTCTTTCTTGAGTTTCTTTAATTTCTTTTTTTCTAGACATATCCGCCCATGCCATAGAAAAAATACCAATAACTATTACAACAATTATAGTAAGTGTAACAGTTTTCTTTTTTCTTTTTTTTACCATGATTACAGCATTCCCCCTTTTGTCGAACTGTATCAAAAATATATTACAATTATATCGAAGAACGTAGAAAAAGTAAACCGACAAAGTTGTAACTAAGATAACTAAAATGTAACTTATATGACATTATTTGCATAGTATTAAAGTATCATAGATATTAAAATTATCTATAAAAAAATTTAGTATAAGTAAAAAAGATATAAAAAATATAAAAATTTATTAAAAAGGTGTTTACAAAAAATGATTAATATATTACTGTTAAATAGTGGATACAAATTTGAGCTCAAAACGGATATAAATTTAGATTTAAAATACTGAAAAAATTTACTATATTAATTTATAGTAATGCTTATAGAAAAACTCTCTTGCTGTTTAGGGGGTTTATAATTTTGCAAAAAAATAAAAAGGAGGGGGCTTTATTGAAAAAATACTTTGGAGAAATAGGACTAATATTTATAGCAATTATATGGGGAAGTGGCTTTGTAGCAACCCAATTTGCATTAGACGGTGGGCTTACACCTCTACAAATTATAACTTTAAGATTTTTCTTGGCAGCTGTAATTATGAATTTTCTGTTTTTTAAACAGATTCGTGCCAATATGGGAAAAAAATTATTAAAAGCAGGAGGACTTTTAGGAATATTTTTATTTCTAGCCTTCACAGTACAAACCATTGGACTTATGTACACTACACCATCCAAGAATGCATTTATAACAGCAGCAAATGTTGTAATAGTTCCATTCATAGGATTCATAATTTATAGAAGGAAACTTGATAAGATAGGAATAATAAGTAGTTTAGTAGCTCTTATAGGGATAGGAATACTTTCTTTAGAAGCAGATTTCTCTATTAATTTTGGAGATTTACTAACACTTATATGCTCATTAGGATTTGCATTTCATATATTCTTTACAAGTGAGTTTGCAAAAGATAACAACCCAATGGCATTGACAGCTGTTCAATTTACTGTAGCGTTTTTAATGTCTTTAATAGTTCAAACATTTGCAGGTCAATTAAAAATGGAAGCTGAATTATCTGGTTATATGGGAACTATGTACCTAGCTGTATTTAGTACTACAATTGGATTTTTGTTTCAAACTATATGTCAAAAAAGAGTTGATGGAACTAGGACAGCTATAATATTATCCACAGAAGCTGTATTTGGTACTATATTTTCTATAATAATTCTAAAGGAACTTATTACAGCAAAATTGGTTATTGGTAGCATCTTGATATTTGTTGCAATCATAACAGCAGAAACTAAATTATCTTTTTTAAAGAGCAAAAAAGTGAAACTTAAAGACTCAAAAGAGTCTTCATTAGAAAGTATTTAATAGGACAATTATTTCCTAATTAATCGAATAAATTATATATTATGTAGAAATTTGACATCAAAACTTGGTTGATACTGATGTTTCAAAGTGATAAAATTAATTAGGAAATAAATTTTATTTTTAGTGTTTAAACTACAAAGCCCGGGGTATATATATTCTTGTAGCAAGTTATTAAACTTAAAAATAAAAAATTAATTATATAAAATTGGGAGGAAATTAATTATGAAAAAATTTGTTTGTACAGTATGTGGATATATACATGAAGGAGATGCTGCACCAGCACAATGTCCAGTATGTAAAGTTGGAGCTGACAAGTTTGAAGAAATGAAAGGCGAAATGGTTTGGGCTGATGAACATAGAATAGGAGTAGCTCAAGGTGTAGATGCAGAAATAATTGAAGGATTAAGAGCTAACTTTACTGGTGAATGTACAGAAGTAGGAATGTATTTAGCAATGAGTAGACAAGCTGATAGAGAAGGTTATCCAGAAGTAGCAGAGGCTTATAAGAGAATAGCTTTTGAAGAAGCTGAGCATGCTGCTAAATTTGCAGAACTTCTTGGAGAAGTTGTAGTTGCAGATACAAAAGAAAACTTAAGAGTTAGAGTTGATGCTGAGTATGGTGCAACTGATGGAAAATTAAAATTAGCTAAGAGAGCTAAAGAATTAGGATTAGATGCTATACATGATACAGTTCATGAAATGTGTAAAGACGAAGCTAGACATGGAAAAGCATTCTTAGGATTATTAAACAGACATTTTGGAAAATAATAATTAAAACAATAGATTAAAAGGAGAAACTTTGGTTTCTCCTTTTTTAAATTATACAAATAAACTGCTGTGATAAAAGGATGGAGATAATATGAAGTCAGTATCTGTTAGGAGTTGTAAAACTTACAATTATGAAGAGGTAAAGTTATCTATTGAAAAAAATTTAGAGGATATTGGTGGTATAGATAAGTTTGTTAAAAAAGGAAGTAAAGTACTTATAAAACCAAATTTATTGATGAAAAAAAAGCCTGAAGAAGCTACAACCACACATCCTATGGTTGTAAGAGTTGTATGTGAAAAGCTTTTAGAGTTAAATTGTGACATTACAATAGCAGATAGTCCTGGTGGTCCATATAGTCAAAATTCTCTTAAGAGTATTTATAAGGCATCTGGAATTGAAACAGTATCAAATGAGTTGGGTATCAAGTTAAATTATGATGTTTCAGATGTTAAGATACATAGTGAAAAAGCATATGTTCTAAAATATATGGATATTATTAAACCAATAGTAGATGCAGATTACATAATAAATCTTTGTAAATTAAAGACACATGTAATGGCAACTTTTACTGGTGGTACAAAAAACTTATATGGATGTATAGCTGGCTTGAAAAAAGCAGAAATACATTATAGATTTCCTACAGAAGAATTGTTTTGTGAAAATGTACTTTTAGATATTTGTGATTATGTAAAGCCAACATTGACAATTATGGATGGGATAGTAGGTATGGAAGGTGATGGACCTTCAGCTGGAACTACTCGAGAAATAGGTGTCTTATTAGCATCACAAAATCCGTATGCCATAGATGTTGTTGCATGTAAAATTATAAACTTACTTCCAAATAGAGTTGCTACAATTAGAGGGGCTATTAAAAGAGGGTATATACAAGAAGATTTTTCAGATATTGAGATTTTAGGTGAAGACATAAATGATTTAATTATAAAAGACTATAAGGTTCCAAATGTAAGTAAAGATTTAAGACTATTTTCTGTAAAACTACCAAAATTTTTAAATGAACCTATTTCAAAACTTATAACACCAAAGCCTGTGGTTAGATTTCAAGATTGTATAAAATGTGGAAAATGTAAGGAAGCTTGCCCTGCAAATACTATAGAAATGGGAGATAGGGGTGCGATTATAGACCTAAGTAAATGTATAAGATGTTACTGTTGCCATGAACTTTGTCCTAAAAAGGCTATTGATGTCAAACGTAATTTTGTATTTAAGTATGTAAAATAATGTATAATATTATATGAGTCTAGATAAATGAAAAGTATAAAGGAGAAACAAGATGATTTTAATTAAAAATGGTAGAGTAATAGACCCTAAAAGTCAAAGAGATGAGAATGTTGACTTAATAATAAAAGAAAATAAAATTTATAAAATAGGTAAGTTTGATGAAAGTGATGAATATGAAAAAGTAATAGATGCTAGTGATAATGTAGTTGCACCAGGTTTAGTAGATGTTCATGTACACTTTAGAGACCCAGGACTTACATATAAAGAAGATATAGAGAGTGGAGCTAAAGCTGCTGCTAGAGGTGGATTTACAACAGTTATATGTATGGCAAATACGAATCCAATTGTAGATAATGAAGATACTTTTAACTATGTTAGAGAAAAGTCAAAGAATGCATGTATAAATGTTTTACAAGCAGCAGCTATAACTAAAGGCTTTGAAGGGAAAGAGCTAGTTGATATGGAAACTCTTAAAAAAGCTGGTGTACCAGGATTTACTGATGATGGATTACCTTTAATGGATAGTAATCTAATTATGGAAGCAATGATTAAGGCAAAAGAGTTGGATGTACCACTTAGTTTTCATGAAGAAGACCCTTCTTTAGTTGGAAATCCAGGTGTAAATGCAGGAAAGATAGCTTCAGAACTTGGTTTAAAAGGTGCATCAACTGTAGCAGAAGATGTTATGGTAGCTAGAGACTGTATGTTGGCACTAAAGACTGGTGCTAAGGTTGATATACAACATATAAGTTCTGGGGTATCTGTTGATATGGTTAGATTTGCAAAATATCTGGGTGCAAATGTAGTTGCAGAGGCTGCACCGCATCACTTTACATTGACAGAGGAAGATGTATTAGTGTTTGGAACAAATGCAAAAATGAATCCACCTCTAAGAAGTAAGTGGGATAGAGATAAGATTATAGAAGGATTGAATGATGGTACTATTGAAATAATAGCAACAGACCATGCACCTCATAGTAAAGAAGAAAAAGACAGAGAGTTTATAAAAGCTCCAAGTGGAATTATTGGGCTTGAGACTTCTCTATCTCTTGGAATAACAAATTTAGTGCATAAAAATCATCTTAGTATGATGCAGTTAATAGAAAAAATGTCTACAAACCCTGCAAAATTATACAATTTGAATATTGGATTTATAGAAGAAGGGGCAGTAGCAGATATTGTTATATTCAACCCTGAAGAAGAATGGACAGTTGAAAGCTTTGTTTCTAAAGCTGATAATTCACCATTTAAAGGGGAGTCTTTATATGGAAAGGTTAATTATACAATATGTAATGGAGAGATTGTATATAACGCTTAATCTATGGTTATTTTTTAAAGGCAGTGAATACAATGATTGAGAGTAAAAGACTATATATTAGAAAAATGAATCATAATGATTTTAAGGAAATAAGCAAAATGCTACAAGATGTAGAGGTAATGTATGCATGGGAGCATGCTTTTTCAAATGAAGAAGTTATAGAATGGATTGATAAAAACATACAAAGATATGAGGATGATGGATATGGATATTTTACAAAAATTGTTGAAATATTAGACTATAATCCAAATTGGAAGTATGAGTTTGAAAAATTAAAGTGTACACTATAAAATATATTAGGAGGTTCAATTTTAAAAATAGAACATGTTGGTAGTACATCTATTGAAGGGTTTTCAGCAAAGCCAAGATTGGATGTCGATTAGTAATTGAAAACCATAGTTATTTAAATGAGGCTATAGGTAAACTAGAAAAATCAGGGTATGGAAATCTTAAGACTAAATACAGATAAAGTTAAAGAGTATTCTAATTTAAAGAAAAAACTAGCAAAACTTTATAGGTATGATGTTAACTCTTACTGTGATAATAAAACAGATTTTATAAGAGGGATAATAGACTAGAAATTAAATAACGCACTACTATATTTGAAAAAGATTAATCTCTTAATCAATCATATATAATAGTGCGTTATATATTTAAGTATGTTCTATATATGCAAATCTAAAAATCACAAATCTTTATATAACATCTACTTATAAATTGCCTTTATAGGGTCTAGTTTAGAGGCTTTAAAGGCTGGTATCAGACCAAATACAACTCCAGTTAATATAGTAGCTACAATTGCATAAAATAAGCTATTTAAGCTAGGAATGGCCTCAAATCCGATATATTTAGAAACATAGTTGGTAGCAGTAAATCCAACTATAGTTCCTAAAATTCCACCACATACTGTTATAAAAACAGCTTCAACTAAAAATTGAAATAATATAGACCTAGGTTTTGCACCAATAGCACGTCTTATACCAATTTCTCTTTGTCTTTCCATAACAGATACATACATTATATTCATTACACCAATACCACCAACAAACATTGCAACTACAGTTATTATAGATACATATTTGTTTACATTAGAATTAATGCTTTCAAGATAAGCTGTTTGCTCAGTTGGGTCTGGTGTAGTATAAGAACCATTGATACCAGGGTGCATCTCATATAATTTAGCTATAACATTGTTTGCAACTTCATTTACATTATAACCTTTAGAAGACACTAAGTCTAACTGATAAATTTCGTTTGAATAAGAATTTTGACTCATTAAACTGTCAAAAGCCTTTTTGGGTATAAGGGAAGTAGTAAATTGCATATCTTGATATCCTCCAAAAAATCCTCCAGCTTGGTTTTGCTGAGAATCATCTAATACCCCTATTATTTCAAATATAGTTCCATTTATGTTGATACCATGACCTAACGCATCTTCTGGATTTTCAAAAATTTCACTTGTACTTTGTAATGTAAGTAAAATTACTTTTCTTTTTTCATCATCTAAAGAAAAATCTCTACCACAAATTAAATTTATTTTAGAATCTTTTTTTACTGGTCCAACATCAACATACGCAATTTTTTTATCAAAAGATGCTTGTGAAGAGTAAGTTGAATCAAGATTAAATCCATCTCTTGAAGGAGCGATTCTTTCTACTCCTTCAACAAATGATAATTCTTCTAAGTCTTTTGCATTAAACGGTTTTAAAAATATACTCATATCATCAGTAAGACCTGTGTTATCAGCTGATTCAAATGAAATAGTAGTTTTATTAGGGTTTACATTATTTACAGATTTCTTAATTTCTTTTTGAAATCCATTACCTATAGAACTAACAAGTATTACTGAAGTTATTCCTATTATAATCCAGAGTAAAGCTACGAAGACACGAAGCTTGTGACCTTTTAAATTAGCCAAAGAATTTTTTAATAAACTCATGATTACACCTCCGAAGTAAACACACCATCTTTAAGTCGTATAACCTTAGTTGCATACTTAGTTAAATCTTGATCATGTGTAACCATTATTATAGTCTTACCTTGTTTGTTAAGCTTTGTTAAAAGCTCCATAATTTCTCTGCTAGTTTCACTATCTAATGCTCCAGTTGGTTCATCTGCAAAGATTATTTGAGGGTCATTTGACAAGCAACGTGCAATTGCTACACGCTGTTGCTGACCACCAGATAATTGAAGCGGTTTCTGTTTAAGTTTGTCCAAAAGCCCAACAGAGTTTAACTTATCTTTAACAATTTCTTCTCTTTCAGATTTTTTTAGCGTTTTATTGTAAATTAGAGGTAACTCTACATTTTGATATACATTTAAAGTTTCTATTAAATTAAATTGTTGGAAAACAAATCCAATATTAATATTTCTAAAAACAGAACGTTCATTTTCACTCAAATTAGTTACATCTGTTCCATCAAATATATATCTTCCTTCATCAAATACATCTAGAAAACCTAAGATATTAAGTAAAGTGGTTTTACCACTACCAGATTTACCCATTATCATAACAAATTCTCCAGATTCAATTTCTAAATTTAAAGATTTTAAAACATGTAATTCATCTTTCCCTACTTTGTAATACTTTTGAATATTTTCTAATTTAATTAACATATGTAAATTAATTCACATCCATAGTAACTTCTTTTACTTTTTTATTTGGAGTAGCATCTCCATTATTAGAACCAGCAGTTACGCCATCGCCTTGAACTGGGTCTCCTTCTTTCATTTCTTTAGTAGGGTGTTTTATTACTATATCTCCTTGTTCAAGTCCTCCTCTAACTACAGCAAAATCATCATTTTGACTTGCTACATCTACAATTTGCTTTTTCAATATACCATCTAAATCTTTAAATACGTATGAGTGTTTTTTGTCTTTAAGGACACAAGATGCTGGTATTTTAAAGCTTGGACTGGCTACTTCAAGTGATGCTTGAAGATGGAATCCATTTACTAATCCTTCTTGATTATCAAATGCTATGTTTATATCATAATAAGACAGAGTATTCTGCTGAGCTCCCATCTCAGTATTTGGAGTAGATGGTTTGTCAGATATAAAACTTATTCTACCAGTAAGCTTTTGGTCAGTTGAGAAAACTAATATATTAACCATTTGGTCAACCTTCATTTTAGGTAAATCTTGCTCACTTGCTTGTCCTTTCATATAAAATTCTAGACCTTGAATAGTCATAAATGAAACTGGTTGGTCTGGATTTTCAGTTTGGTCATTCAAGTATACAGTTCCATCAAAAGGAGCAGTAACACTGTCATATGCTTTTTTATCTAGAGAAGCTATCTGAGAGTTTAAAGCAGTTATTTGAGCATTTATAGAAGCAATAGCATCTCTATTTTCAGCTATATCAGAAAGTGCTATTTTTTGTTTTTTGTATTGACTAAGCTGTGATTTTAGACTATCTATTTCTGCTATTATAGTTGGATTTTTAGTAGTAAAAAGAAGGTCTCCTTGATTTACTTTTTGACCATTTGTAACATTAACATTACTTAGCTCATAATCTCCAGATATATTGAAATCCTTAGTTTGCTTAGGAACAACCATACCATTTATAAATATTTTCTCATTTTCAGGAATAGTATATGTTTCGATAAAGTTTTCCTTAGCTTGTAATTCAGTGTTTTTTGAATCAACATAAGCAAGCACTCCTAAAATTAAAAGTATGATTACTACTATTCCTGCATATATTTTGAATCTTTTATTTTTAAAGGGATTGTTTTTAAAACCCTTATTTTTAGCTTTGAAGCCACTACTTCCAAAACTGTTACTTCTAAAGTTGTTACTTTTAAAGCTGCTATTTCTAAATTTTTTATTTTTAAATTTTTTTAGAAAAGACATGTCTTCCTCCTTTTTATAAAAACTATTTATTATATACTGGGATGTACATATAGAATTACCATAAGAAGTCTGTTGAATATAAGTTAATGGAAATAAACTATCAATACTAAGGTACTATAAATCACATTTGAATGTAATAGTAAATTTTGTATATTGATTGTACTCTGAATCTACATCAATTTTATGACCGAGTTTGTCACAAAGTTCTTTCACTAAATAAAGTCCAAGTCCTGTAGATTTAGAATTATTTCTTCCATTATTACCTGTAAATCCCTTATTAAATATTCGATTTAAATCTTCCTTTTTTATACCACAGCCAGTATCTTCCACTCTTAATTGTAAATAATTTTTGGTTGTTTTGCAATAGATAGATATTTTATCTCCTAATGAAGAATATTTTAGGGAATTACTCAATAATTGCTCGAATATGAAGTAGAGCCATTTTTCGTCTGATAAAATTTTAAAATTCAAATTATTTAAGTTTAAAATAATTTTTTTTGAAATAAAATATTTTGAGTATTTTTTTATAATATCTCTAATAATTTTTTCAATATTTACCTCTTGAATCAAAAAATCCTTATGAAAGTCCTCAAGCCTCGATAGATATAAAATTTTTTCAACAGAGTTTTCAATTTTAAATATTTCATTATCTATGTCATCTGAAATTTTTTCATCAATTAAATTTTCATTTTGTTCGAGAATGAGTTTTATTATAGCTATAGGTATTTTTACATCATGTACCCACATATTCAAAATCTCTTTATTCTCTTCAAACTTCTTAATATTATTGTTTATTATGTTATTACACTGATATTGATAATTTTTAATGATGTCCAGATATATTTTTTCTTCATTTTTACATTTAACTAACTTTATATCATTCATATTAATTTTAAATGTGTCATTGTTTATGTTATCTAAAAATTTATTCTTCTTAATGTAGCTAATGAGTAGATATAAAAATAAAAACACAACATTTACAATTAATATATACAAAATAGTATCAATTAGAAAAACATCTATGGGAGAAAATATAATAACTGCTATTGTAAAAATTAAGAAAGTAAAATTGTATACTAAAAATCCAAGTTTATCTTTAAGAAAATCTTTAAAGCTCATAAATTCACCTACTTAGAGTTGTTTTAACTGATTATATAACCCAATCCTCTTTTTGTCTCTATAAAATCTTCTATACCGATTTCATTTAATTTTGATCGAATTCTATTTATATTGACAGTTAATGTATTATCATCTACAAACCAATCACTATCCCATAATTTTTTCATGAGTTTGTTTCTACTGACTATCTGACCTTTGTATTTCATAAGTTCATGAAGAATTTTAATTTCATTTTTTGTTAGTTCAATAGTATTGTCTTCATAGCTTATGGTTGCAGTTGATAAATCAAGAGTAACACCATTGTGAACAATCTGATTTGAATTATTCTCAACAAAATTATAAGTTCTTCTTAAAAGGGCATTAACTTTAGCTATTAAGACATCTATAGAAAATGGTTTTTGTATATAATCATCTGCACCTATATTCACACCCATTATTACATCCATATTAGAATTTCTTGAAGAAATAAAGATTATAGGGACTTTTGAAATTTTTCTTATTTCATTACACCAATGAAAACCGTCATAAAATGGAAGGTTTATATCCAATAAAACTAATTGTGGCTTATAGTTTCTAAACTCTTCTATTATATTTTCAAGATTTTCTATTTGATGCACATCATGTCCCCATTTAGAAATACATTCTGCTATGATATTCTTTAATGAAACATCATCTTCAATTACCATTATTTTAAACATTCTTACCTCCTAATTCAAAATAGTTATAT
>NZ_OEZH01000050.1:0-28482 GCF_900243075.1 Clostridioides difficile | reverse complement strand
AACTATATTCTACTTGATAAATTAAAATATTTCTACCTTATTATTTAAAATAATTATATTAATATAACTATAATTTTACTTTATAAATTATATTTTAAACATAATTACAATAAAAATGAAGAAATATAATGAATACTTACGAAAATGTAACTTTAAATTAATGTAATTAAATGTTTAAAAGCTATTTTAATATATATAATATATTTGTGAGAATTAATAAATAACTAATTGTGCTAAGAGGTGATTATTGACTATGGAAGAAATATTATCTGTTGAAAATATAAAAAAGGAGTATGGAATAAGAGGTTCAAAGCATGAGGCTCTAAGAGGAATAAATTTCAAGATTTATAAAGGAGAATTTGTTGGTATTATGGGTTCGTCTGGTGCTGGCAAATCAACTCTTTTAAATATTATTTCCACAATAGATTTACCTTCATCAGGAGATATTTATATAAATGGAAAGAATACTATCAAAATGAAGCAAAATGAATTGGCAGATTTTAGACGTGATAATCTTGGATTTGTGTTTCAAGACTCTAATCTTTTGGATACACTTACAATAAAAGAAAATATAATGTTACCTCTTTCTTTAAAGAATGAAAGAGTATCAGTAATAGAAAATAGAATAAAAGAAATTTCAAGAGAATTAAATATAGAATCAATATTAGATAAATATCCTAGCGAAGTTTCAGGAGGAGAAAAACAAAGAGGAGCTGTCTGTAGAGCAATAGCAACAAAACCATCACTAATACTTGCAGATGAACCTACAGGAGCATTAGATTCTAAATCTGCAAGAAATTTGTTGAATTGTCTACTAAAGTTAAATAAAGATAATAATAGAACGATATTAATGGTAACTCATGATGCTATAAGTGCAAGTTTTTGTAATAGGATACTCTTTATAAAAGATGGAATAATATTTACAGAAATTGTAAAAGGTGAAAGCAATAGAGAATTCTATAATAAAATAGTAAATACAGTTTCCTTAATTGGAGGAGTTAATAAAAATGAGTTTATTTAGAATTGCCATGCAAAATGTAAAAAATAGTTTTTTTAATTATTTACTGTACTTTATTTCAATTGTATTTAGTGTATTTGTATTTTTTAGCTTTAAATCTATAGAGTATAACGAAGCTTTAAACTCACTTGGGGAGAAAACGAGGATGAGTATTAACACAAGTTCAATTGTAATAGTGGTATTTGTTTTTTTATTTATATATTATTCAAACTCATTTTTCTTTAATAGACGTAGACGAGAAGTAGGTACCTATAGTTTACTTGGAATGAGGAAAAGTCAAATAGGGAAAATATTTTTATATGAAACTTTTTTGATGGGTACACTTGCAATATTAATAGGTATATTTTTAGGATTGTTATTTTCAAAGCTCATGACTATGATGCTTGTAAAATTAATGAACGAAATGATAGTAGTAAAGATGAATTTAAGTATAAAGGCCTTAGTTCAAACACTAGCTGTATTTTTAATAATATTCGTAGTTATTGGAGTAAGAAATACCATAGTTATCAGAAATAAGAGGATTGTAGAGTTATTTAATAAATCACCAGAAAAGTATAGAGTTAAAAAATTTATAAAGTTAAAAGGTATACTTGGAGTTTTATTAATAACTATCTCTTATTTAATGTCAATTAGTTATTTTATTGCTGAAAATATTATGCTTTCAGTTTTTATATTAATTACAATAATACCTGGAACTTTTTTATTCTTCTCATCAGTGATGTATATGATTATTGATACTATTAAGAAGAAAAAAAGTTTTTATTATAAGGGAAGAAATTTAATTGCCTTTTCTGAACTTGGATTTAAATTAAAGAGTAATAGTAGTGTATTGGCTTCAATAGCAATATTAATAGCCACAAGTGTAACTATGCTAGGATTTACCATATCACTTTATTACGATATAGATAGGAATATAAATGAAAATTACAGATACAGTTATACTATAAATGCAGAAAATCCTCATGTAAATAATGAAATTGACAAATTATTATATAAATATAAAAAAGATAATAAGATAATCTTTGACAAGACAATAGAACTTATAGACAGAGATGTAAATCTTGAAATGAATTATAAAAATGGAAATAGTTACAAAGAAGATAGAACCGATGTAGATTTTATTAGGGAAAGTGATTTTAAAAAATTAAGACAGTATCAGAATAATACTTATGAAGAATTAACTTCAAAGGAATATGTGTATTATGTTTCTGATTCATATAAGAAAATACTTTTTAAAGATTTTGACATTAAAAAAATAAACATACATCTTAAAGATAAAAATGAGCATGATACAAATTTGCTTACAGTACAAAAAATCATCTTAGAACCAGAAATAAATTCACAAGCCACACTTGATTTAATTGTAGTAAAAGACGGAGTATTTAATCAATTAAAATCAAAAGGAAATTCCAGATTAATAAGATTAATTGACATAGAAAATGAAAAAAAAGAACTTGATTTAACTTTAAAATTGAAAAATACAGTGAATGAAAATATGCAATTTACTTACCCTTTTAACTTTACATCAAGTGCTGAAAGCTATAATAACCTGATAAAACTAAGTGGTCTTATGCTATTTATAGGGATGTTTTTATCTGTAGTATTTCTTTTATGCACAGGTAGTATAATATTGTTTAAGCAACTATCAAATATATATGATGATAAAAATCGATATATTATGCTAACAAAACTTGGAGCAAATAACAGGGATATTGAGAAAATAATATCAAAACAGTTAAAGGTTGTATTTTTATTACCACTAGTAGTAGGTACAATTCATAATTTATTTGCTATGTCAATTGTACAAAAGTTTATACCAAGGTCATTACTTACTCCAATTATTATAACTCTAGTAATTTACTATATAGGATACTTTGTATATTATTTTTTAACCTTAAAATATGCTCAAAATATGATAATGGAATAAATGATAACTTATTTAAGTCAAGTAAGATATAAAATATTAGAATCAAGATTAGGATGTACTATAATGATGAAATTAACCTTTGGAAAAGTACATATTTTGTATCAGTTATATTACTTGATGTTATATAATAAATTTAAGCAAAATATCAAATAAAAAATGGCGAGGAGCTGAAATTTATGAAGTTTAATGCTTACCAACATAAATATTCATCAATAAGAAATGTCGTGTATGCTAAAAATGGAGCAGTTGCAACATCAACACCGCTAGCATCTCAATCTGGGCTTGAAATACTAAAAAAAGGTGGAAATGCTGTTGATGCAGCAGTTGCAACAGCTGCAACATTAGCAGTAGTAGAACCTACAAGCAATGGGATTGGAGGAGATGCATATGCTCTTGTTTGGATAGAGGAAGAAAAACGCTTGTATGGTTTAAACTCTAGTGGTTTTGCTCCAGAAAAAATGGAATTAAAAAATTATAATAATATGAAAGAAATGCCAAAGTATGGGTTTGGAGCAGTAACTGTACCTGGAATACCTGCAGCTTGGTCAGAACTAAATAAAAAATATGGTAAACTTAGTTTAATGGAATGTTTGTCTCCAGCAATAAACTATGCAAGAGATGGTTATGTAGTATCTCCTAATGTAGCTAAAGTATGGAAAAAATCATATGAACTATATGAAAAAGAGTTTATTGGAGAAGAGTTCAAACCATGGTTTGATACATTTTCTAAAGATGGGAAAGCTCCAGAAGCTGGAGATATATTTATATGTGAAGAACAGGCAAATACATTAGAAGAAATAGCAAATACTCAAGCTGAAAGTTTTTATAGAGGAAGACTTGCTGATAAAATAGATGAATATTCTAGAAAGTTTGATGGAGCTATAAGAAAGAGTGATTTAGAGCGTTTTTATCCAACATGGGTAGAGCCTATAAGTACAGAATACAAAGGGTATAAAATATTTGAAATACCACCAAATGGACATGGAATAACAGTTTTAATGGCACTTAATATATTAAAAGAGCTGGATATAGAAGGAAATATAGAAAATGTAGAAGATATACATAAAATTATAGAGAGTTTAAAATTAGCTTTTGCAGATTCTAAAACTTATGTAACTGATATAGAACATATGAAGGTAAAAATTCAGGAGTTACTAAACCAAGAGTATGCAAAAAAAAGAAGTTTATTGATTGATAATAAAAAGGCTATGTATCCAAGTGCTGGAGAGCCATATTGTGGTGGTACAGTATATCTTTGTACTGCAGACAAGGATGGAAATATGGTTTCATATATACAGAGTAATTATATAAACTTTGGCTCTGGAATTGTTATACCAAATACTGGAATTGCTTTACATAGTAGAGGTAATAATTTTAATTTAGACCCTGAACACCATAACATAGTAAAACCATTTAAAAAACCTTATCATACTATAATACCTGGATTTTTAGGTAAAGAAGATAAAGCGATAGGGCCATTTGGTGTTATGGGAGCTTTTATGCAACCACAAGGACATATTCAAGTATTAACAAATATGATAGACTTTGGATTAAATCCACAAGAGGCACTAGATGCTCCAAGATGGCAGTGGCTAAAAGGCAAGGAAATAGAAGTTGAACCAGAGATGCCAAAGCATGTAATAGATTCATTAATTGAAAAAGGACATGAAATAAAAGTAATTCATGATACTGTCGATATGGGACGAGGTCAAATAATATTCAAAACGGAACAAGAAAGTTATATTTGTGCGACAGAATCAAGATGTGATGGACATGTTGCAGTTTATTAATCTTATCAACTAGAAATATATACAATGAATTTAAAGAGTGTATGAAATAATAATTAAAGGCGAAAGTCTGCAATGACTAACGCCTTTGTAAAAATTAAAATAATATATATTAATTCTATATATTATTAATTTTATTCTTGACCAGTTTTAATTTCATTGTCGTCATAACTAATCCAGTCACTAAAGCTACCAATATAAATCTTATGAGGTATATCAAGTTCTCTAAGGGCAAGACTGTTGACACAAGCAGATATACCTGACCCACAAGATAAAATTACTTCATCATAATTATTTAAATCTTTAAAGAAATCTTTTAAAAATTTTATGTCTTTAAGTGAGCCATTTTCAAAATCATTTTTTATTAAATCCTTACAAAAATAATTTTTTGCACTTGGTATATGACCAGCTTTTGAGTAAGCAGGTTCAATTAAACCTTGGTATCTTTCATTGGCACGACAGTCTATGATTACAGTATCTTTTTTGTATAATTTAGATTTAACATATTCCATTGGTACAACCAAATCATCATTTATATTTGGTTTAATTTCCTTACCTGTACAATTTGGGATATTTACTTTCTCTTCTAATTCTCCGCCTTCTTTCACAAAAGATGTTATTCCTCCATCTAGTACATAGACATTATTAAGACCTAAGTGTTTTAATTGGAAAAATAATCTACAAGCTCCATTTAAATCTCCATCATCATAAGTTACAATCGTAGTGTCGTTATCAACACCCATTTTTTCTAATTTTTCTTTTAATATTAAAGGGTCTTGTAAAGGATTTTTGCCACCATGTTCTTTTGCAGGAGATGATAAATCCTTGTCTATATCTAAGATGAAACTGCCTTTTATGTGCCCTTTTTTATAAGAATCAATGCCATAAGTTCTATTAATAAGGTCAAATCTACAATCTATAATGACTAGATTATCATTTTGTTCTAGTTTTGATATAAGTTCTTTTGCAGAAATAATGTTTTTCAAAGAACGTACCTCCTATGTTTATATTATTTTTATTTTAATTCATATTGATTATTAACTTTATAAACTAATATTATTATAATTTATTACATAAGTAAATAAATCTTTAGAAATTGTAAAAATTTTATATAAAAATTCAAATAATTAATGAATATTGAAAATTTTAGATATATAATAAAATAAGAGTATATTTTATACAATATGAAAGCTGATATTGCAATAGATTAAAGTCTTGTACACGCTTAGTTTTTAAAGAAATTAGTGTTATTATGAAAACCTAAGTTAACTTATTAAATAAATAATTGAATAAAAAAATTTTATTATGTATTTATAAAATTTTTGTTACAAATTTGGCATAATATAGTATACTTTAAGTGTGTATTAGGTTAAATCTATAACAAATCAGACATATGATATAGGACTTAGCATTTATTGGTAGTTAAAAGAAATTTGTTAATATCAACCATTTGTAATTTGGGCAGTTATAATTACTTTACAGGGGGGATGTCCAATACAAAACAATTAATGAAGAACTAATATTATATTATAAAAAGTTATAGTTTTGTGTGTTTATGTTTTTAATTAAATTTAAAGTGGGAAAAATATATTTGTTAGAATGGAGAATAGCGAGATGAGTAATAAAATAGTTAGTAAGAGACAATTAACAGATAGTATTTATTTAATGGAAATAGAGGCACCTAGAGTTGCAAAATCTTCTCAACCCGGTCAATTTATAATAATTAAAAATGACGAAAAGGGAGAAAGAATTCCTCTTACAATAGCTGACTATGATAGAGAAAAAGGGACAGTAACTATTGTATTCCAAACAGTTGGTGCTTCAACTAAAAAGTTAGCAATGTTTGAAGAAAACGATTTTGTAATGGACTTTGTAGGTCCACTAGGACAAGCAAGTGAATTTATACATGAAGATATAGAAGAATTAAAAAATAAAAAAATATTATTTGTAGCTGGTGGAGTTGGTTCTGCTCCAGTGTATCCACAAGTTAAATGGTTTAAAGAGCATGGATTAGATGTAGATGTAATAATTGGTGCAAGAACTAAAGAATTAATTATATTAGAAGATGATATGAAAAAAGTAGCTAAAAATGTATACGTATCAACAGATGATGGAACATATGGATTTAATGGAAGAGTTACAGACCTATTAAAAGATTTAGTTGATAATCAAGGAAAAACATACGACCAAGCAATAGTAATTGGACCAATGATAATGATGAAATTTATGTGCCAATTAACTAAAGAGCTAAATATACCTACTATAGTAAGTTTAAATACAATAATGATTGATGGAACAGGTATGTGTGGTGGTTGTAGAGTTAGTGTTGGAAATGAGACTAAGTTTGCCTGTGTAGATGGTCCAGAATTTGATGGACATTTAGTTGATTTTGACCAAGCAATGAGAAGACAATCTATGTATAAGACTCAAGAGGGAAGAGCTATGCTAAAACTTGAAGAAGGCGATAGTCATCATCATAGTAATTGTGGATGTGGAGGTAACAAATAATGGATGCTAAAAAAGTAAAAGTACCAGTCAGAGAGCAAGAACCTGCTGTGAGAGCAACAAATTTTGAGGAAGTTTGTTTAGGATATAATAAAGAAGAGGCTATGGCAGAAGCTAATAGATGTCTAGCTTGTAAAAAACCAAAATGTGTAGGTGGATGTCCAGTAGGAATTGATATTCCAGGATTTATAACAAAAATTAAAGAAGATGATATAGAAGGTGCTGCTAAAGTAATAGCTAAGAGCAGTTCATTACCAGCTGTTTGTGGTAGAGTATGCCCACAAGAAAGTCAATGTGAAGGAGTATGTATACTTGGAATAAAATCAGATGCTGTATCAATAGGTAAACTAGAAAGATTTGTAGCAGATTGGTCAAAAGAAAATGATATAAATTTATCTGATACAGAGCCTAAGAAAAATCAAAAGGTAGCAGTAATAGGAAGTGGTCCAGCAGGTCTAGCTTGTGCTGGTGATTTAGCTAAAAAAGGTTATGATGTAACAATTTTTGAAGCAATGCATGAGCCAGGAGGAGTTTTAACTTATGGAATACCTGAATTTAGACTTCCAAAACAAGCTGTTGTTCAACCTGAAATAGATAATATAAGAAAATTAGGTGTAAAAATAGAAACTAATGTAATTGTTGGTAAAACAATTACAGTAGATGAACTTATAGAAGATGAGGGATTTGAAGCTATATTCATAGGCTCAGGAGCTGGTCTTCCAATGTTTATGAATATACCAGGAGAAAATGCAAATGGAGTATTTTCTGCAAATGAGTTTTTAACTAGAGTAAACTTAATGAAAGCTTATAGAGATGACTATGATACACCTATTAGTTCTGGTAAAAAAGTTGCTGTAGTTGGTGGCGGAAATGTTGCTATGGATGCTGCTAGAACTGCACTAAGATTAGGTTCAGAATCATATATAGTTTATAGAAGAAGTGAAAAAGAGCTTCCAGCAAGAGCTGAAGAAGTTCACCATGCAAAAGAAGAAGGTATTATATTTAATACATTAACAAATCCTAAAGAGATTTTAGTTGATGAAAATGGATATGTTAAAGGTATGGTTTGTATAAGAATGGAATTAGGAGAGCCCGATGATTCTGGAAGAAGAAGACCTATAGAAATAGAAGGTTCTGAATTTGTACTTGATGTAGACACAGTTATAATGTCACTTGGAACAAGCCCAAATCCATTAATATCTTCTACAACAAAGAGTCTTGATATAAACAAGAAGAGATGTCTAATAACAGACGAAAATGGTCAGACTTCTAAAGAAGGAGTGTTTGCAGGTGGAGATGCTGTTACTGGAGCGGCAACAGTAATATCTGCAATGGGTGCTGGTAAAACAGCAGCAGCTTCAATAGATGAATACTTAAAAGCAAAAGTTAATGCTTAATCTGTAAATTAAAAAAACCAAGCTAGAACATAATTTCTGGCTTGGTTTTTTTTAGATTATGTAATAATGTAAAGGTTATTATTTTAATATTCGATGCTAGGTAACATAATTCTGTCTAATTGTGATAAAATAGTATACAATAAAGGTTTTGTAAGGAGGGAATAATATGTTGCCAATAAAATCATATTTGTCAAATCTAATATTAGATAACAAAAAAACAAGGTGTACAATTAATGGTATTTTAATATGAAAAGAAAAGAAAAAGTATTTGATGGTCTAGTTTTTAAGCATATATTAATTTTACTGATGCTGTTAGTATTGATTGACCTTACAAGCACAATCATATATTCAAGTAATTCTATAGAAGTTACTTCTAGAAATATGACTGTGGCATCAAAAAGAGAACTTGAAGACTATTTAAAAGTAAACACATCTTTATTAAAAGCTCTTAGTCAAGAGGAGAGATTTTCTACTAGTGAAACATCTTTAATTGAAAAAGGAAAATTATTAAGACCATATCAAAAAGAATACAATCTTTTTATGATTGGTATAACAGATAAAAAAGGAAACACTTCAAGTACATATAGGGAAAAAGTTGGCTCAATAAAAGATAAGCCTAGTTTTGAGAAAGCAATTAAAACAAAGCAAGTAGTAGTATCAGATATTGAGATTAGTAATGTGACAGGTGATAAAGTATTTATTATATATGTGCCTATTATAAAAAATAATGAGGTGATTGGAACCATTTTTGCTTCTTTTTACTTTCAAGATGTAAATAAGATAATAAATAGAAGTAACTTTGATGATTCTATTAAATTTCTAATGATAGATAAAGATTATACTATTATTTCTCATCCAAATAAAAAGTATGTAAATGATAAAAGAAAAATGTTTACTTTAGAAGGAAACATTATAGGAACTACTAAAAATAAAATCTTAAAAAATATAGATGAAAAGCAGCAAAGTAATTTTTTATCTTGGTATAATTGGAGATTATATGATGTAAGATATGCAAACATTAAGGGAACTAATTGGACTTTAGTATCAAAATGTAATATATTTAAGCACTTTAAAAGTCTAATAATTAATTTTATAATCAAATTGTATTTCTATATAGTAATATTTATGATATTGTGGAAATTAAGTAATGCTAAGTTAATAGAGCAACTTAAAAAATTGGCATATTATGATTCTTTAAGTGGAATAAAAAACAAAGAAAAGTTTAGAAAAGATTCTATGTATATTTTAAAGAATTATTATAAGGATGATTTTTATTTAGTACAATTAGATGTTAATAAGTTTAAATACATAAATGAGATGTTTGGCTATGCTGAGGGAAATGAGATATTAATGCATATTGCACATGTTTTAAATAATAATATGAGTAAATATGAAATTTGTGCTAGGATGGATAATGACCATTTTATATTATTGATTTCTTGTAGTACTGAAGATGAACTTTTAGATAGATTGTCTAAAATAAATAATGAAATTTGCAATTTAAGCACTATTAATTCGTCTAAATATAAAATTGTTATATCGAGTGGAATATATAAGATTACTAAAAAAGATGATATTCAAAAGATTGACTTATTAATTGATAGAGCAAATATTGCAGCAAAAACTAAAAAGGACAAATATGAACATTCATATTCATTTTTTAATGAAGAGACAAGAAATCGATTGTATAAGGAAAAACGATTGGAAGATAATATGAATAAAGCTCTAGAAAAAGGTGAATTTATAGTGTACTATCAGCCTAAGTATAGTTTAAATGATGGAAATGAAATTGAAGGAGCAGAAGCCTTGATAAGATGGAATAGTCCAGAAATGGGATTTATTTCACCTATAGATTTTATACCTTTATTTGAAAAGAATGGTTTCATTGTAAATATTGATATGTTCGTATTTGAAGAAGTATGCAAGACCTTAAATAAGTGGATAAATAAAGGGTATACTCCTGTACCAATTTCTGTGAATATGTCTAGAGTTCATTTATATAGGAATAATTTTATAGAAAATATAACTGATTTGATAAATAAATACGATATATCTCCTGAGTTTATTGAACTTGAACTAACAGAAAGTATTGTATTTGATAACTTAAATATATTGATTAATATAATGAAGAAGATTAAAGAAATAGGATTTCTTATATCAATGGATGACTTTGGTTCAGGATATTCATCTTTAAATCTATTAAAAGACCTTCCTTTTGATGTTTTAAAATTAGATAGAGTGTTTTTAATTGAAACAACAGATACAAAACGTGGAAAAATTATTATTTCTAAAATAGTGGAGATGGCAAAGGCGATTAATATTAAAGTAATCTGTGAAGGAGTAGAAACTTATGAGCAAGTAGAGTTTTTAAAAGAAATAGGTTGTGATAAGGCTCAAGGATATTTATTTGCTAAACCTATGGTATTAGATGAATTTGAAAATAATTTAAACTTTAAATTTAACTGATGACAATTAATTATTGGATTATAGAATACCCTAACAATTGACTTACAAATATGTAAGCTAATTGTTAGGGTATCTTTATGGTTAAAGCAGTATGTTCACGATATTATAGTATTGTAATAAAAATAAAAAAATTATGGAGAATATAAAATGAACATATTAAGTATTAGAAATATATCAAAAACATATTGTGGAAAAGTTCCATTTAAAGCATTAGATAAGGTCAATCTAAATATAGAAAAAGGAGAGTTTGTGTCTGTTATGGGGCCATCTGGAAGTGGTAAATCTACTCTTTTAAATATAATATCTACAGTTGACAAACAGAGCGAGGGTAAAGTTATATTAGATGGATATGATATAAGTAAATTAGAAGGAGAAAAACTTGCTGAATTTAGAAGGAAGCAACTTGGTTTTGTATTTCATGATTTTAATTTGATTGACACTTTAACTGTTGGCGAAAATATTATGTTGCCACTTACACTAGATGGAGCAAGTGTTAAAGAGATGAATATACAAACTAGAAGTATATCTAAATTTTTAGGAATTGATAAACTTTTAGATAGAAGAACTTATGAAATTTCAGGAGGGCAGGCACAAAGATGTGCTATTGCTAGAGCCATTATAAATAAACCTTCCATACTTCTTGCAGATGAACCAACTGGAAATCTTGACTCAAAATCTACTGATGATGTTTTGAAGTTATTTACTAAGGTAAACAAAGAACAAAATGTAACAACACTTATGGTAACTCATGAGGCATATAGTGCAAGTTATTCAGATAGAGTTATTTTTATAAATGATGGTTGTATATATACAGAAATAAAAAAATCTGAAAGCAAAAATTCTTTCTATTCTGAAATATTATCTGTATTGTCTCAAATAGGAGGTGTAAGATAGTGAATTTTAGAAGATTTGCTTATAATAATATAGTTAGAAATTTTAGAGCATACTTAGCATATTTTTTAAGTTCGGTTTTTTCTATAATGATATTTTTTGTCTTTGCAGTATCTATGTTCCACCCAATTATAACAAACTCTGGAATTCAAAGTGGTTCTACTGCATTTATGGCTCTTATGACTTCAGAATTAATAATACTAGTATTTAGTCTACTTTTTATATTGTATTCTTTAGGCAATTTCTTAAAATATAGATTAAAAGATTTTGGAGTATTGATGATAATTGGAATGAGCAACAGACAACTGAAAAGGTTGATATTGATTGAAAATTTGATAATAGGTTTTTTAGCAATAATATCAGGTATATTACTGGGCTTATCAATTTCAAAATTGTTTTTATTGTATTTAAGTAAGTTATTTTATATGAACTTAACGGAACCTTATTTTCCAATAAAAGCAATACTAATGACTGTTATATCTTTTATGATTTTATTTTTAATAACAGGACCAATGAGCTTAAAATTATTAAATAAAAACAGTATTTTAGAGCTTTTGGTAGGTACAAGAAAGCCTAAAAAAGATATAAAGACTTCAAAGTTATTTGGAATAACTGGTGTAGTATGTCTTATATTAGGATATGTTATAATACTATTTGGCAATGAGTTGAAGATAAATGGAGGTATATATACAACAACACTATTAATTACTTTGGGAATATTTTTATTTTTTTCTCAATTTACTATTTTGATATTAAAGTATTTGAAAAATAAAGAAAAGTTTTATAAAAACAAAGTAAATATGTTACTTATAAGTAACTTGATGTATAAACTAAAGGATAATACACGATTGTTATTTTTAATAACAATACTTTTATCAGCTACTTTAGTAGCATTTACAACAACCTCAACACTTGTAAGTTCTCAAGGAGAATCTTCTAAAAATAATTTTCCAATGGTTTACTCATATTTTTCAGAACATAATAATGAAAAAGAATATGAAGAATTACAACAAATCAGAAATACAATCAAAGGATATGATTATAAGGAGTTAAGTTTTCCTGTTCTTAAATATAATAGGGAAGTCTTACTAAGTGTAAAGAATTATAACAAATTATCAAAGGAATTGGGACTAGATAAAATTAGTTCAAAGTTAGAAAAGTATGAGGGTGTTATAATTCCTAGTAGCAATTCGAAAGAGCATATAAATTCTTTAAAACAATTAAAAAATTATAATGTGAAAAATGTAAATATAGAAATAAAAAAATCAACAAATAAAATAATTTTTCCTACAGGAATGTTCAGTAAAATTATAGTTATAAATGACGATTTATATGATGACATAAAATGGGAATTTTCAAAATTGAATTTTCATGGATTCGATTATAAAAACTGGCAAAGCAGTGCAAATATAACTGAAAAGTTAAAAGAAAAGCATTTTAATTTAGATAGAGAATATAATAGGTCATATTTTTTAACGTTACCAGATATGTATTTAGTAGAGTTACAACAAAGCAAAATTCTCCAATTTATGGGCATTTTTATAGGCGTGATACTATTTGTGGGAGTTTTTAGTTTTTTATACTTCAGATTATATACAGATGAGTTAGAAGATAATGTTAAGTATAAAAAACTATCAAAAATAGGTCTATCTTTTAAAAATATGAATAAGATTGTTAGTATAGAAATAGGTACATTATTTTTTATACCATATCTTATAGCAATTATAAATAGCGTAATTTCTTTATTATTTTTAAATAAGGTATTAAATAATAGTTTTAACTTAGAAAGTCTGGGTATATTACTAGTGATATCAACTATATATTCACTTTATTTTTATCTGTTAAAAAAAATTTATACTAGAAAAGTTTGGTTTTTTGATTAAAGTGGTATATAATAGATATATAAAATTAATATTTAAAAAGTAGTTAATATTAAGGGAGGGCATTTGCACCTCCCTTGTAATATGTGGAAAATTGAATATTAGAAGAAGGAGGAAACTTGATGGAAAATCAACAATTATTAGGAACAGAACGAATCAGTAAATTACTACTGAAATATTCTATACCAGCTATAATAGGTATGCTGGTAAATAGTTTATATAATGTAGTAGATAGAATTTTTATTGGAAATATACCAGGAGTTGGTCCACTTGCAATAACAGGTCTTGGTGTTACAATGCCAATAATGACAATAATACTTGCATTTGGTATGTTGATAGGGATAGGGACTACTACTACCATATCAATAAAGCTTGGGCAAGGTAAAGTAGAAGAGGCAAGAAAACTTATAGGAAATGCAATGACATTATCTGTAGTAACAGGAATTATCATAATGATACTTGGAATATTATTTGCAAATAAAATACTTACATTGTTTGGAGCAAGTGAAAATACTTTAATATATGCAAAATCATATATAAATATTATATTATTAGGTACAATAGTAAATCTTCTTTCCTTTTCTTTAAACCACTCAATAAGAGCTGATGGTAGTCCTAAAATTTCAGCAGGAATAATGATAGTAGGATGTTTAACTAATATAGTTTTAGACTGGATATTAATATTTGGTTTCAATATGGGAATACAAGGAGCTGCTGTTGCTACAGTAACTTCTCAAGCTCTTACAGCTGTTTTAACTATAGGATATTATATAAGTGGGAAATCAAACTTAAGATTCAGTAAATCTAATTTAAAATTAGAAAAAAAGTTAGTAAAGGCAGTGTTTGCAATAGGTATGTCGCCATTTGCGATGCAGCTTGCAGCAAGTTTAGTCCAAGTAATATCAAATATTGCACTTAAAACTCATGGTGGAGATTTAGCTATAGGGGCTATGGCTACTATTTCTTCTATCGCAATGGTATTTTTAATGCCTATTTTTGGAATAAATCAAGGAGCGCAACCTATTATAGGTTTCAATTATGGAGCTGAAAAATATGATAGAGTTAAAAAAGCCTATTTAGGTTCATTAGTAGTAGCTACTATAATTTTGTGTATGGGTATGGTAGTAATTATGCTTTTCCCAGAAGCTATCATAGGTATATTTAATAAAGACCCTGAGCTTATGAATATATCTGTTAATGGGTTAAGAATATACTTACTTATGTTGCCAATTGTAGGATTATCAGTTACAGGAACAAACTTTATACAATCTATAGGAAAAGCCAAAATGGCTATGTTATTGAGTCTTTTAAGACAAGTAATTTTATTGATACCAGCAGTATTAATTCTCCCTACATTCTTAGGTTTACAGGGTGTATGGACAGCTCAACCAGTATCTGACTTTATAGCTACAGTAATTACAGGTATAGTTGTATTTAGAGAGTTAAAAAGATATACTCCTAAAAGTAAGAAATTAAATGATAGTGAAAGATTAAATGAAAATGAAAGATTAAATGAGATAACAACTGAATAGAAAATATAATTTCAGATAATTGAGCAAAAAATTGCAAAAACTATGATTATATGATAAAATAAAACCGCTGTCAAGGATAAGAGAAATTCTAATTATGGAGTGATTTTATGGAATTTACAAAAAAAAGCAAATTAAAAAATATGTATGTAAACATGAATGTAGCTAAAATGTTGTCTAAGATAAATGAATACAAGGGGAGACAACTGCTTTACAAAAAGCAACCAAAAGAAATTTTAGAAAGCTTAGAAAAAAAATCCTTAGTAGATTGTTCAGAATCTACATACATTGGAAATCAAAGAGATAGTAGTAATTTTAATTTAGAAAAATTAATAAGTAATGAAGTTACACCTAGAAGTAGAGAGGAATTGAGTATTGTTGAATACAGAGATGTAGTAAAAACTATTAACAGCGCTTATGAAAGTATTCCAATAAGTTCACAAACAATTCTTGAACTTCATGGATACTTATATAAATTTTCATCTACTAGAGGAGGAAGTTATAAGTCAGATAATGATTTTATTGAACACAATTTAAAATCTAATGAATTTACAAGTATAGATTTAAGTGTCAATAAGGTCGAAAAAGCTGTAGAAGAAATATGTGAAGCTTATAATACATTGATAGAGGAAGATGAAATTGATATATTAATATTAATTTCTGCATTTGTTTTAGATTTCATATTGATACATCCATTCAAAGAAGGTAATATAAAAATGGCGAGAGTACTTATCCTATTGTTACTAAATAAAAATGGATATGAAGTTGGAAGATATATCAGTTTAGGAAAAATATTTGATGATAGTTCATATGAATATTATAGTAATCTAAATTATTTAAAAGCTTCCATAGGAAATGAAAAAGCAGATATGAATGCATGGATTGAGTATTTTTTAGAGACAATATTGACTGCATATGAGAAGTTGGATGATAGTTTAAACATATCTGATAAGAAGAGACAGACAAAAACTAGTAGAATAGAAAAAATAATAAATTCTACTCTTGGATACTTTACAAAAGAAGATATAAGAGATTTGTGTCCTGACATTCCAGAGCCTACTATAAATAGAGTTTTTAATAATCTAAGAAAACAAGATAAGATAGAAGTTGTTGCAAGAGGCAGAAGCGCAAAATGGAAGAAAAAATATTAAAAAATATTTAAATAACTGAAATGGTATAGTGTTTTACACTATACCATTTTTATTAAAATTATAGATTTTAAGTATTATTTAATTTAGTATGCTTTATTGTAACAAATATTGTAAGAATTATTTAAGTTGGGATATTTACATTTTTTATTATATTTTTAATATTTTCTATAGTTAATACGAATTATATTTTATTTTTAAGATTATTTAAGATGTATCTTTGTATTTATTTTATAATTCAACAAAAGAATAGAATGGGTATATTTGTGAAATAATAATATAAAAATAATATTAGGAGTGAGCTTATGAAGAAAAAATTATTATATATAAATGTAAATTCAAAACCTGAAGACTTATCTTCAAGTAAAACTGTAGCAAGAAAATTTATAAATAAATTTATGGAAAAAAACAAGGATTTCGAGGTCGAAGAGATAGACCTTTATAAAGAACATATACCAAGACTTGAATATCAATACTTTGAAAAGAGAAATAGTATAGTTAATGAAGAAGATTCTAAGAATCTGGATGATAAGGATAGAAAAGAGCTTACAAAGATTAGAAATCTTTGTGACCAATTTGTGAGTGCAAGTGTATACGTAATAGCAGCACCTATGTGGAGCTTATCTTTTCCAGCACCACTTAAAGAATATATAGACTGTATAATTCAAGATGGAAAAACTATATCATTTGAAGGGAATGACAAACCACAAGGGATTTTAAATGATATTGATAGAAGTATGGTGTATATACAATCTTCGGGTGGACACATACCATGGGTGTTAAAACCAGTTATGAATAAAGGATTAAATTATGTGGAAAGTATTATGAAATTTATAGGAATTAAAAAATTTGATGAATTATTGGTAGATGGAACTGGAACTAGTGAAGAGGAAAGACAAGGTGCAATAGAAAAGGCATCTGAAAAAATAGATGGCATAATAGATGATATGAAGTTTTAGTTATAATATTTTATTAAAAATATAAAGGAAAAACCTCTTTTAATGTAGAAACTTATATTGAAGGAGGCGAGAATCATGCGAGAAGAAAAAAGTAATGAAAAGTATGATTGTTATTGGTGTAATCAAGAAAATAATTTCTGTGTAGAGATAAAAGACAATGTAGTTATGATAGATGATGGCACTGGTACATTAAAACAAGCCGTTTTCATAGGGTACAAACAAATCCAAGTTAATTTAAATTGTTCACATTGTCAAAACTTAAATAGAATAAAATTAAATTTGTAGAACCTTAATATGGAAATTATTAAAAGAATTAAAAATAGAAAGTATTGATATTTAGACTGAAAATTATATTGTATACAATAAAAGTTGAGTTAAATAACATTGTATTTTAATATTTATTTTCAGTCTTACTTTATTAAAATTATTTTTTAGCAATCTCTGGAAAATATGTGTCTACTAATTTTTCTGAAATACTTTTTAACTGGTCAGCCATTGAAGTCAGACTTAGTAAGGCTATTAACAAATCATCTTTATTTTCCGGATTTATACTTACATTTTCAAAATTAGATTCTATAAAACTTGGTATATTCCTTCTTTGATTTTCTTTTATTAATATGAAATTTTCGTAACATGAGACTAAGTTTTCTTCATTGAAATCATCCTTTTCATACACACCATGTAAGATTCTTTTAATTTCTTGTATTGTAAGTGTATTTTTCATTGAATAAATGATTATCATTTGTAAAATTTGTTCTTTAGTATACTTTTTTCCCTTAACAGGTTTGATTAATCCCTCTTTGCTGTAGTTATTTATCATGGTTTTAGTAAGAATTTTGTCACTCTCAAATCTTTTATTGGCAGAAAGCTTGTTGTCAATTAGAGAAATAATTTGATCCATATATAAGTCAATAGAGGGAATATCATTTGAAGTTATATCTGCATTATTTAGTGTTTCTAGTATTATAGTATTGAGTTCATTATTCATCATATGCTACCTCCATAATATATATAATACACTAAATTAGAAAGTAAAACAATATTAAGGCTTGTAAAAAGAATATAAAGTGGTATAATTAAATATATAATGTAGTAATGAAAACTATATTGTTAAATGTGATTTTTAAAATACATAATTGTAGGAGGATAAAATGTATCAATTTTTTTTAAGGGGTAGAGACCCAATAAGCAGTTTAACTCATTTTATAGGAGCTTGTTTATCTCTTTTAGCAACTATAATTTTAGTTTTTCAATCTGTATCATTACAGGAAACTTCTCTTTTGATGATAGTATCTGTATCGATATTTGGACTTTCATTAATTGCTCTATATAGTGCAAGCTCGTATTATCATTTTTTAAAGGGAACACCAGAACAAGAATTATTTTTTAGAAAAGTAGACCATGCAATGATTTATGTATTGATTGCTGGTTCTTATACACCAATCTGTCTGAATTTTATGGAAAAAAAAGAGGGCATAATATTTGTTACAGCAATATGGACAGTTGCTTTTATTGGAATAATAATAAAAATCTTTTGGATGGATGCACCTAGATGGTTGTCTACAAGTATATACTTACTTATGGGTTGGGCAATTGTTTTTGATATAAATGCATTCAATTCAATTCCTAAGGATTGTCTTAGACTATTAATTATGGAAGGTGTATCTTATTCTATAGGTGCGATTATTTATATAATTAAAAAGCCTAATATAAGCCCTGAATTTGGATTCCATGAAATATTTCATATTTTTATTATGATAGGCTCTTTATTTCACTTTTTAGCCGTTTTATTGTATGTTTTATAGTTTTAAAAGATTTGATTAATTGATACTAAAATTCTACAATGAATAAAATGGAACTGTCTTATATAGATTGTATCTTCTATAATAAGACAGTTCCTTATTATAAATATTAAATTCTATTTATAATAAAATTTTGATAAAAATAGTCCATTCAAAATGTCTATTCCATAATTCCTTTAATGTACTTTTCATTTACGACATATAGTTTGAATTTATGTACTATAATTATATCCTCTAAATTCTCTGAAACACTAACAATTCTGACACATTTATTTCTAATTTCTACAGGTAAATCTAAATCATTTGTTAAATTCACATAGTCATCATATTTATACATAAAATCATCCCTTTACATTAAGATATACTTATTATACTATATTTTAATAAGTTTTTTTAAATTATTACAATTTTTCCCGAAATTTCATTTTTTATACATAAAATTTCCAAATTAGGTGAAAATTAAATTTTTAACTATATAAACAAAATATACATATAAAATATTTTATTCAATTTTCTAAATAACTATTGCCAATTTTTGAAAAATATATTATTATTAATAGTAACAAAAAACTGTAAATTTAGAATATTAATAAAAATTATTTGGGAGGAAATTATCATGGTGAGATTAAATATAGTAAAATTAAATACAAAATTAAATCATCACCATCATCATAGATTAAAGGGATTGTAATATGAAATTAATTCATAGACACAAGCCCTGTTTTTAGTGTAATTGGTCTTGTATCTATGATGGGAAGTAATTTTAAGATAAAAATTATAGCCATATAGGTATAAAGCCTATATGGCTTTTTATTGTTTTAAATTTGCAAATGTAATAGTAATTTTAATGAAAAGGGTGAGAATATGAAGTTTTTGAGGATTGAAGATGAAGTCATTTATTCTAAAAAAAGATATAAATTAAAAAGGGAAATAGATAAACTTTTTTTAGACGAAGAATATTTTCAAATAGAACCACAATTATTTGAAGAATATGATGAATTTACAACTATAAATAATAAAATTCCAGAGGAATCTATGGTAAAAGTTGTAAATGGAAAAGTAATGGTACTTAGAGCTGACATAACTACAAGTATAATAAAAAGCCTTGTGCCAAGATGGGAAGATGGTTTAAAGCTTAAGCTTTTTTATAATTCGTCGATATATAAAAATAAAAATACAGTTGGAATAAAAGAAATAAGACAAATAGGTTGCGAGTATCTAGGAGAATCTTCTGTAGAAGCAGATAGAGAAGTAGTAAAGTTAGCTCTTAAGATACTTGATAAATATAATAATAATTTTATCTTAGAGGTTGGAAGTAGTAAGTATATTCATGGTTTGTTAGAAGAATTAAATTTAAATAAGAATTGTGAAAATCAAATTAAAAATTTACTATATACAAAGAACACTCATGAATTAAAAGTATATATTGAAGAGCTAAAAATTAAGGATGAAGTAAAAGAATTATTATCAAATATTTTAAGTTTACAAGGAAATTTATACGACGTTATTGAGAAATCAAAAAAATTCTATTGTAATAATAAGATGAAGCAAGCTCTTGAAGAATTAAAGCAAGTGAATAATTTAATTGAGGAATGTAATTTTTTAGATAAGGCTAGATTTGATTTATCAATGATTACAATGCTTGATTACTATGAAGGTATCATGTTTAGAGGATACTATCCAAACTCCTATAAAGAGATTCTTAGTGGTGGAAGATACGATTCTTTAACTAAGGAGTATGGAAAAGAAATCCCAGCTATTGGATTTACATTAAGTGTTGATGAATTAATGAAGTACGTATATAAATAAGATTGAAAAGGAGCGATTATTTTGGGGTATTTGACTATAGCACTGGCAAAAGGAAGAATTGAAGGAGAATCATTTAAAAAATTTAAAAAGATGGGTTTGGGAGATAGTATAGACACAGATACAAGAAAACTAATTTTTAAAGATGAAGAAAATAAAATAATATATATACATGTCAAACCATCAGATGTAGTTACATATGTTGAAAAGGGCGTGGCTGACCTTGGCATAGCAGGTAAAGATACTATTTTAGAGAATGAAACAGATGTATATGAAATATATGATTTAGGTTTTGGTAAGTGTAAATTTGCTGTAGCAGGATTAAAGGGAGAAAGCATATATAGAGAAGATGAATATCTAAAAGTGGCAACAAAGTATCCAAATATAGCAAAAAAGTATTTTAAAGAGAAGGGTCAAAAAATTGAGATAATAAAATTAAATGGTTCTGTAGAACTAGCTCCAATAGTAGGACTATCAGACGTAATTGTAGACATAGTTGAGACTGGAAATACACTTAAAGCAAATGGTCTTGAAATATTAGAAGATATATGTGATATAAGTGCTAGAATCATATCAAATAGAGCTAGTTATAGATTTAAATATGAACAAATTCAAAATATAATTCGTTTATTTGAAGAACTTGATAGCTAAAATAAACTAAGATTTACAAGGAGGGGTTTAAATTGAGAGAGAAAGAAAGTATAAGAGAGTTAAAGGGATATGAACCAAATCACGTAAACTGCAAAGTAAAACTTGATGCAAACGAAGGAAGTAAGAAGTTGTTTAAATATCTTATTAAAGAGATTTCAGATAGTGATATAGATTTAAATTTATATCCAGAAGATTCTTATAGTGATTTGAAAGATTCCATAATAGATTATATAAATATTTCTGGAGTAAGTAAGAAAAATCTTCTAGTAGGAAACGGCTCAAGTGAAATAATTGATTTAATAATACATACTTTTGTAGATAAGGATGAAGTGATATTGAGTTTTTCTCCGAGTTTTAGTATGTATTCTATATATAGTCAAATAAATGGTTCTAAATTTATAGGTGTTGAAAGTGATGAAAATTTAGTTATAAATATAGATAATGTAATTGAAAAAGTAAAGGAAAATAATCCTAAAATAGTAATTGTATGCAATCCTAATAATCCAACTGGAACAATACTGAAGAGAGAAGATATAATAAAGCTTTTAGATTCAACTGATAGTTTAGTAGTTTTGGATGAAGCGTATATGGATTTTGGAGAAGAAAGCATGTTGAGTGATGTTTTCAAATATGAGAATCTAATAGTTCTTAGAACTTTATCAAAGGCATTTGGATTGGCTGGAATAAGAACAGGATACATGCTATCTAATAATAGTTTAATAGATTCTGTTGAAAAGGTAAGACCTCCATATAATTTAAATTCATTGTCAGATTTTGTTGCTACAAGAGCACTTAGAAATAAAGATATAGTAAAGGCCTATATAAAAGAAGTAAAAGAGGAAAGAGAAGTTTTATATAAAGAAATGATTGGCATAGGAATTAAGGCATATAAATCACAAGCAAATTTTATATTATTTTATTCTGAAATCGAAAATTTATCACAAAAACTTATTGATAGAGGCGTTTTAATAAGAGAATTTGGTGGGAAGTTAGAAAATTATTATAGAGTTACAATTGGTGATAAAGAAGAAAATGCTATATTTATGGATGCTATAAGAGATATTTTGAAAAAGGAGAAATAGGTATGAGAATTTGGAAGATAGAAAGAAATACTCTTGAAACACAGATTTCAGTAGAACTAAACGTTGATGGTTCTGGTAAATCTGAAATAGATACTGGAATAGGATTTTTAGACCATATGCTTACTTTAATGGCATTTCATGGCAAGTTCGATTTAAAAGTGCTTTGTAAAGGGGATACATATGTAGATGACCACCATAGTGTGGAAGATATAGGTATAGCTATAGGTGAAGCATTTAAAAATGCTCTAGGTGATAAAAAAGGAATAAGAAGATATTCTAATATCTATATACCTATGGATGAATCTCTATCAATGGTAGCAATAGATATAAGCAATAGACCATATCTTGTATTTAATGCTAAATTTGATACTCAAATGATTGGTAGTATGAGTACTCAATGCTTTAAAGAATTTTTCAGAGCTTTTGTAAATGAATCTAGAGTAACACTACATATTAATCTTTTATATGGAGAAAATGACCATCATAAGATAGAAAGTATTTTTAAAGCATTTGCAAGAGCTTTAAAAGAAGGTAGTGAAGTAATTTCCAATGAGATAGCATCTTCAAAGGGGGTTTTGTAGAATGAATATAATAGTAGATTATGGCCTTGGAAATATAGATTCTGTATCTAGAGGTTTCAGAAAAGTTGGAATAGAAACCAAAATTTCTAGTGATATAAATGAAATAAAACAGGCGGATTCACTTATACTTCCAGGTGTTGGAGCTTTTAGAGATTCTATAAATGCCTTAGATAAACTGGGATTGATACCAATAATAAAAGAACATGTTTCTAAAGGGAAATTTATTATAGGCATATGTCTAGGAATGCAATTACTTTATGAAAAAAGTTATGAGTATGGAGAATATGAAGGTTTAGGGCTTATAAAAGGAAGTATTGATAAACTGGATATAAGTTTAAAAGTGCCACATATGGGATGGAATAATCTAAAATTTAATAAGAAAAATGATGATATACTTAAATATATAAATGAAGATGACTATGTATACTTTGTTCACTCATATTATGCAAATTCATCAAATGAGGAACTAATTGCATTTTCAGAGTATGAAAAGAAAATTCCTGCTATTGTTAGAAAAGATAATGTATATGGTATACAATTTCATCCGGAAAAAAGTGGAGAAGTAGGGTTAAATATATTAAGAGCATATGGGGAGATGATAAAATGATAATATTTCCAGCAATAGATATAAAAGATAATAAATGTGTAAGACTTACTCAAGGAGATTTTGATAAAGTAAATATATATTATGATAATCCATTGGAAGTAGCATATAAATGGAAAAATGAAGGAGCGAAATACATACATATAGTAGATTTAAATGGAGCTAGAAGTGAATTTGGTGTAAATACAAAGACAATTGAGAATATAGCAAACAATATAGATATACCTATTCAAGTTGGTGGTGGAGTTAGAGATAAGGAGAAAGTCCAAAGCTTAATAAAAGCTGGTGTTACTAGAGTGATATTAGGTAGTATAGCTATTGAAAATTTAAATTTGGTTGAAGAGTTGGTCAATGAATATAAAGATAAAATAGTAGTATCTATAGATGCTAAAGGTGGAAAGGTAGCAGTTAGAGGTTGGGAAGTTGTAAGTAATGTAGACTCCTTAACATTGTGTAAACAACTTGAAAAGATAGGGGTACAAACTATTGTTTATACAGATATATCAAAAGATGGGATGTTGCAAGGACCAAATTTTGATATATATGAAAAAATAGCAAAGGAAACGTCATTAAATGTTATTGCTTCTGGAGGAGTAACTTCTATAGAAGATGTAAAAAGACTAAAAGATATGAACTTATATGGTGCAATAATAGGTAAGGCACTTTATGATAAAAAGATAGACTTTAAGGAGGCACAACAATTATGCTTACTAGAAGAATAATACCTTGTCTAGATGTAAGAAATGGAAGGGTTGTAAAAGGGAAAAAGTTCAAAGATATAGTAGACGTTGACAGTCCAGAAGTACTTGGAAAATTTTATAGCGATTGTGGTGCAGATGAACTTGTATTCTATGATATAACCGCATCAAATGAAGAGAGAAAAACATCCTTAGAATTTGTTACAAAAGTTGCAGAAAATATAAATATACCATTTTGTGTTGGTGGAGGAGTAAATAAATTAGAAGACTTTACTGATATTCTAAGAAAAGGTGCTGATAAAGTTTCTATAAATTCATCAGCAGTCAAAAATCCTGAATTAATAAGGGAAGCCTCATTAAAATTTGGAGCACAATGTGTTGTTTTATCAATAGATGCAAAGAAAAATGAAGAGGGTTCATGGAGTGTATATGTAAAAGGTGGCAGAGAAAAGACTAATCTGGATGCAATTGAATGGGCTGTTAAAGGTGTAGAACTTGGAGCAGGAGAAATTGTTGTAAATAGTATAGATGAAGATGGAATGAAAAATGGATATGATATAGAATTATTATCAAAGATAACTTCTTTAGTAAATGTACCTGTCATAGCATCTGGGGGTGCGGGAAAAATGGAAGACTTTTATGAGGCGGTTAAGAAGTCTGATGTAGATGGAATTTTAGCAGCATCTGTTTTTCATTTTGGTGAGATAAAAATAAATGATTTAAAGAGATATTTAAAAAACATGGGTGTAGAAGTAAGATTATAAATTAAATACTTAAAAGGAGATTAGAAAAATGGATAATAAATGTAACAATGTATACAGTGATGAAGTAGAAGAATTTATAAAAAGTGTAAAATTTGATGATAAAGGATTAGTTCCTGTTGTTGTTCAAGAGGTAGTGAGTAAAGATGTACTGATGTTAGCATATATGAATAAGGATGCTATAAAGAGAACCCTAAAAGATAAAGTAGCTTGCTATTTTAGTAGAAGTAGACAAGAACTTTGGTTTAAAGGTGAGACCTCTGGTAATACTCAAAAAGTTGTTAAGATGTCTTATGATTGTGATGTAGATACTATATTGCTTTTTGTTGAACAAACTGGTGTAGCTTGTCACACAGGAAATTATTCTTGTTTTTATAGAGATTTGTTTGATGATACTGCTAAAATGGAGTTTGAAGTACAAAAAAATATACTGAAAGAATTATATGATTTGATAAATGAAAGAAAAAATAATCCAGTTGAAGGTTCTTATACTAATTATCTCTTTGAAAAAGGAATAGATAAAATTCTTAAAAAAGTCGGTGAAGAAAGTAGTGAAGTAATTATAGCATCAAAGAATACAGACAAAAGTGAACTTATTTATGAAATTAGCGATTTAGTATATCATACATTGGTTTTAATGATAGAAAAAGGTGTTGAAATTGATGAAATAAAAAAAGAATTACTTAAAAGAAGAAAATAGAATAAGATAGATTGATGAATAGTAAGAAAATATACCGTTTTTAATAAAAAGTGGTATATTTTTTTATTTTATATTTTCGATTTATAGAATAATATTTAAATTACTTGCTAAAATTAACTATATATATAATTTGTTAATAAAATAATTGTAGTACATTATTTATTTTAGAAAAAAGAGAATTATCTAATTATATTTAAGAATAATAATATGAAAATAATTTTTATATTAAAAGATATGAATAAAAGTAGTGGTTTTATAAAAAAACATATTCAGATTTCAACATCTAAAAAGAGTTTTTAAAACTAATATTTCACTTTTAAACAAAAAAATAAAATATTAATTTTGATTTCTGGTTTAAATTGGGTTATAATAAATTGTCAAATTATTTATTATTATAAAATAGACTATAAAATAAGCAAAAATCATACTATTATATAAAAGACATTAAAAATAGAAAATTACAGAAATAAGTTAAAATGTTTTTGAAAAATAGTGAAATTTTATTGCAAAAAAATTAAAATGATTTCAACTTAATAGTTATAATGTATTTTTAATGTTATAAATATACAATGTATCTTATACAATATAAAAAATACATTTACTTTTAAAAAATATTATTACATTTGGATTTTTAATTTTTATAAATTTTTTAAACTGGAATTAAAAGTAAAAGATTATAAAAGTTGAATAGAGGTATTTTATTTTAATAAATAATAAAACTGCTTTTCTATAATATTGGCATAATATATGCTTATATAACTATGAAATTAAAATTAAATAGGACTAAGTAGGAGGAAGAAAATGGGAAGTAATGAACTAAAAAAGACTCTTGGCGTGTCAGCAGCATTATCAACTGTTGTTGGTTCCGTTATAGGAGCGGGTGTATTTTTTAAACCACAAGCAGTTTATACATTAACTGGAGGAGCTCCAGGTCTTGGTATATTGGCGTGGTTAATAGCTGGAATTATAACTATAACAGCTGGTCTTACAGCTGCAGAGGTATCCGTTGCGATACCAAAAACTGGTGGAATGATGGTATATATAAAAGAAATTTATGGAGAAAAATTAGGTTTTTTAACTGGTTGGATGCAAATTGTATTATTTTATCCTGGGATGATGGCAGCATTGGGTGTTATATTTGGAGAACAAGCATCAGCACTAATTGGTAGTCCATCATTGTTACTTCCAATAGCAATTGGAATTATAGTAATAGTTGCAGGACTTAATATGCTAGGTTCAAAAACTGGAGGAGTTATACAGACAGTTTCTACAATATGTAAATTAATACCACTTATTTTAATAATGATTGTTGGATTTATTAAAGGTGGTGGAGATAATCCAATACTTACACCTATGGTTGGTGAGGGATTAAGTCTAGGTAGTGTATTAGGTCAAGTTTTAATTGCTATATTATTTGCATTTGATGGATGGATGAATGTTGGTACTTTAGCTGGAGAAATGAAGAACCCTGGAAAAGACCTTCCAAAAGCTATAATAGGTGGATTATCAGTTGTTATGGCTGTTTACTTTATAATAAACTTAGCATATCTTTGGGTATTACCAGCTAGTGAATTAGCAAATTATGCTTCTCCTGCATCAGCAGTTGCTGAAGTTATATTTGGCTCAATGGGTGGAAAAATAATATCTGTAGGTATATTAATTTCAGTGTTTGGAGCATTAAATGGTTTTTTACTAACTGGTTCAAGGGTGGCATATACTTTAGCTACAGATAAGACTTTACCAAAATATAGTATATTTTCTAAATTAAATTCTGCCCAAGTTCCAGCAAATGCTATAGCATTAGTATCTGTTATTGCATCTATATATGCTTTATCAGGTCAATTTAATTTATTAACTGACTTAGCAGTATTTGCCACTTGGATATTCTATGTATTAACATTTATAGGAGTAATGAAACTTAGAAAGACTCATCCAGATATACCAAGAGAGTATAAAGTACCATTATATCCAATTGTTCCAATAATAGCTATAGCAAGTGGTATATTTGTTGTAGTTAATCAATTATGTTTTGCAGGTATGAAAACGACTATGATATCTCTAGGAGGTCTTATAATAACAGCTATAGGCTTACCAGTGTATGCTTATATGACTAAAGGCGCTAAAAAATAATCTAAGTAGTTTACAAATACTTTATAATTATATAAAAAATAAAAGAGGCTGTCTCAAAATAGTGGATATGTCCCTGTCAAGTAGACAGACTTAAAAAAGGCTATCTTTACGCGGAATGAGTTCGATATTCAATCGGACTCATTCCGTTTTTTAATTGTAT
>NZ_OEZH01000044.1 GCF_900243075.1 Clostridioides difficile | reverse complement strand
GCTTGTTTTGTAGCCTTAGAAGATACATCTTTAATCCATTTCATATCTTGATTATTAGGAATATATTCATTATTTAACCATTTAGAAAAATCCATACCGCTTATAAATTCACCTTTACTCTCATAAACTTCTTTATTGTGAGCAATATAGAAGTTATATATAAATCTACTAACACCAATCGTTTGATGTATTTTAGATTTTTGTTCAGTAGTAGGATTAATTTCTATTTTGTATGCTCTTTTCAACTTCTTCATCCTCTCTAATCTTTTTCTTGTATTTTCTTAATCCATATATGC
>NZ_OEZH01000100.1 GCF_900243075.1 Clostridioides difficile | reverse complement strand
TTACCTTACCAACTAGCTAATCAGACGCGGGTCCATCCTGTACTGGCTCACCTTTGATATTTAAGAGATGCCTCTCAAATATGTTATCCCGTATTAGCATACCTTTCGGTATGTTATCCGTGTGTACAGGGTAGGTTACCCACGCGTTACTCACCCGTCCGCCGCTCTTTACCGAAGTAAATCGCTCAACTTGCATGTGTTAGGCACGCCGCCAGCGTTCATCCTGAGCCAGGATCAAACTCTCAAATAAAAGTTTATCAGGCTCAGATACTATTGTTATCAAAATATCTGGCTTTATGGTTTGTTTCTT